>CAZMSO010000001.1:0-52457 GCA_964568975.1 uncultured Caulobacterales bacterium
GCATTGGCGGCGGCTCCAACGCCATGGGCCTGTTCCACGCGTTTTTGGAGGACGAGGCCGTGCGCCTGATTGGGGTGGAGGCGGCCGGCCGCGGCCTTGACACCGACGCCCACGCCGCTTCCCTCACGGGGGGCGCGCCGGGGATTTTGCACGGCGCGCGGTCTTATGTGCTGCAAGACTCCGACGGCCAGATCCTCGACGCCCACTCGATCTCCGCAGGGCTCGATTATCCCGGGATCGGGCCCGAGCACGCCTGGCTGAAGGAGCTGGGGCGGGTGGAGTATCTTTCCGCCACGGACGAGGAGGCGCTCGCGATGTTTCAGCTTTGCGCGCGGCTCGAAGGCATCATCCCGGCGCTCGAGCCCGCCCACGCGCTGGCCCGCGCGGGCGATCTCGCGCGGGAGTTGGGAGCTCGTGGTGGACGCGACGCCGCGGGCGCCGCGGGCGACCCGCCGATCGTGCTCATGAATCTTTGCGGCCGCGGCGATAAGGACGTCTTCACCGTCGCCGACGCCCTGGGGGTCGGGGTTTAGGAAGCGGCTCACCCCGTCGCGCGCGCCATCGCCCGGATGTTGACCGAGCGGCCATCGACACAGCCTCCGCAAGCTTCGCGCCCCTCCCCCCATCGCAAAAAGGCCTCGGGCCTCATAGGCGCGCCCGGGGTGTCCGGCGGTGAAGCAGCGATGTCGCTCCGGGAAAGGCGGCCACCATGACGCTGGTTCCAGCGCGTCCCCAGCCCACCCCTAGCGCTCACCGGCGCCGTGTGCTGAATTCCGCAGATGAGCGCCCGCCTCTCCGCCCGTTTCGACGCCTTGCGCGCCCACGACCACGCCGCCGGCCGCGCGGCGTTCATCCCTTATGTCATGGCCGGCGACCCGGATCTGGAGACAAGCTGGGCGCTGCTCGACGGCCTGGCCCGCGCCGGGGCGGACATCATCGAGCTGGGCTTTCCCTTCACTGACCCCACCGCCGATGGCCCGAGCATCGCCGCGGCGGCTCGCCGCGCCCTCGACGCCGGGACGCGGCTGGAGGATGTGCTGGGGCTGGCGCGGCGCTTCCGCGAGACCCACCCTGAGACGCCGCTGATCCTTATGGGCTACGCCAACCCGATCCACGCCCGGGGATGGGACGCCTTCGCCGACGCCGCAGCCGCGGCCGGCGTCGATGGCTGCATCATCGTCGACTTGCCGCCGGAGGAGGATGCAGGCCTCAACACGGCGCTGGCGGCCCGCGACATTGCGCTCGTGCGGCTGGCGGCGCCCACGTCCGACGCCGCGCGACTTCCACAGATTGTCGAAAACGCAAGGGGCATGGTGTACGCCGTCTCCATCGCCGGGGTTACGGGCGCAGCCGCAGCAACGGATGAGGCGGTGGCGGCCTTGCTCGCGCGCATCCGCAGCCACACCTCTTTGCCGGTGGCGGTCGGGTTTGGCGTGCGCACGCCAGAGCAGGCGGCCGTGATTGCGCGGCGAGCGGACGCCGTGGTGGTCGGCTCAGCGCTGGTGGAAGCCGCGCGCGGGGGGCTCGACGCCGCGCTGGACGCCGCCGCAGCGCTGGCCGAGGCGGTGCGCGCCGCACGCACGCACACGCATGCGCCGGTGCAGTCGTAAGGAGAGCAGCGCATGAGCTGGATTGATCGCGTCGCCCCGGGGCTCAAGAAAGCGCTGGCCAAGCGTGAGACGCCCGATGATCTGTGGGTGAAGTGCCCGATCAATGGCGAAATGGTTTTCCGCAAGGATTTGGAGGCGTCGCTCCATGTGACGCCGGCCGGTCATCATATGCGCATTGGTCCGGCGGAGCGTTTTGAATACACCTTCGACGCCGGCCCTGACGGCGACCCGGACATCGATGTGATCGCACCCCCGGCCGCGCCCCTGGACCCGCTGCGCTTCCGGGACAAAGAGCGCTATATCGACAAAATCACGAAGGCGCGCCGCAAGACGGGACGCGACGACGCCATGGCGATCGCCGTCGGCCGCATTCACGGCGTTGAGGCGGTGGTCCTCGTGCAAGACTTCGCCTTCATGGGCGGGAGCTTGGGCGCGGCCGCGGGCGAAGCCTTCATCGCGGCCGCCGACGTCGCGCGCGCGCGTGGGCTGCCGCTGATTGTCTACGCCGCCGCCGGCGGGGCGCGCATGCAAGAAGGCGCTCTGTCGCTGATGCAAATGCCGCGCACCACGATTGCGGTGCAAATGCTCAACGAGGCGGGCTTGCCCTATATCGTCGTGCTGACGGACCCCACCACCGGCGGCGTGACGGCGTCTTACGCCATGTTGGGGGATGTGCATCTGGCGGAGCCTGGCGCGTTGATCGGCTTCGCGGGCCCGCGGGTGATTGAGCAAACCATCCGCGAGAAACTGCCCGACGGGTTCCAACGATCAGAGTACCTCTTAGCCAAGGGCATGGTGGATCGCGTCGTCGACCGACGCGAGCTGAAGGCTGAACTCGCGCGGCTGCTGCGGGTGATGCTCCATCACGACGCGCAGGCGGCGGAGCCCTTGGTCAGCGGCGCTGAGGCGGGTGCTGATGATGGCCTGACGCTTGAGCCCGCCTCCGCCGACGGCGCGGGCGAAGCGTGACGGGATCCGTGGCGGACGCGCTTAACGAGGCGCTGGATCGTTTGGCGACGCTGCACCCCGATCCCATCGCGCCGGGGGTGGAGCGGGTGGCGCGCGTGCTCGACGCGCTCGGCCGGCCGCAGGACCGCCTGGCGCCGGTCGTCCATGTTGCGGGGACAAACGGCAAAGGCTCCACGATCGCGTTTCTGCGCGCGATGGCGGAAGCAAGCGGACGCCGCGCCCATGCCTACACCTCTCCGCATTTGGTCAGCTTCACGGAACGGATCGTGGTGGCGGGGCGCGAGATGACGGGCCCGGCGTTGTTGGAGCTGATCGCCCGCGTTGAAGACGCCAACGCTGGCGCGCCGATTACGTTTTTTGAGATCACCACCGCGGTCGCGCTGCTCGCCTTTGCTGAGACGCCTGCGGATGTGACATTTGTGGAGGCGGGCCTAGGCGGGCGGTTCGACGCTACAAATGTGTTCGACGCCATTGCGTGCGCGGTGGTCACGCCGCTTGGTCTCGACCACACGGAGTTTTTGGGTGACGAGATCGCCCAAATCGCGTGGCACAAAGCCGGCGTTCTGAAACCGGACACGCCGGCGGTGGTGGCGGCCCAAGACGGCCCGGCGCGGGCGGCGATCGCGGCGGAGGCGTTGGCGGTTGGCGCGGATCTGCGCTTGTGGGGCTCAGACTTCCGGGCCTATGGCGAACACGGTCGCCTGGTGTTTGAAACGGGCGCGCAAGTGATGGACTTGCCGGCGCCGGCGCTCATCGGCCCACACCAAATCATCAACGCCGGAACCGCCATCGCTGCAGCCCAAGTCTTGGATTTGCCGGAGAGCGCTATCGCCGCCGGCCTCGAGCACGCGTCGTGGCCTGGGCGGCTGCAGCGGCTTACGGACGGGCCGTTGGCGGAGGCGGCCGCGCCGCGCAATGCGGAGGTGTGGGTCGACGGCGCGCACAATCCCACCGCCGGGATCGCCCTCGCGCGCGCCATCGCAGACATGGACGATGTCGCGCCCCGGCCCCTTCTGCTTGTGGCGGGGATGAAGCATGGCAAAGACGCCGCCGCCTTCTTCCGCGCGTTTGAAGGGCTGACTTATGAGATTGTGACGACGCCGCTCGCGGCTGTGGGCGATCACTGGCCCGCGAACGCCTTGGCGCGTGTCGCGTCTCAGGCGACGGACGCGCCGGCGCGCGCCGCGAAGGACTTAGCCCACGCCGTGCGGATCGCGCTTGACGAGGCCCCCGGCGCGCCGCCGCCGCGGGTGTTGATCACGGGCTCGCTGGCGCTGGCTGGCGAAGCGCTCGCGATGGCGCGCGGGGAGACCCCCCGGGCCACCGCCGGCTGATCCGACGCGCCCCGGGGTTTCGGTCGCAGGTTGCGGTCGCAGGTTGCGGTCGCAGGTTGCGATCCAGATCAGACGGATTCGTTAATCCACTCTTCGATCTTCGTTTTCGGCATGGCGCCGACTTTGGTCGCCGCGACTTGGCCTTCCTTGAAGATCATGAGGGTGGGAATGCCGCGCACGCCATATTTCGACGGGGTTTGGGGATTTTCATCGATATTGACTTTGGCGATCGTGACTTTCTCGCCCATTTCCGCAGAAATCGCCTCAAGCGCCGGGCCGATCTGCTTACATGGACCACACCATTCCGCCCAAAAATCCACCAGCACCGGACCGCCCGCGTTCAACACGTCGGTTTCAAAGGAATCGTCGGTGACTTGCACGGTCGCCATGGCCGTATCTCCTACAGGACAAACGTCGAAGCGCGGACGCCGCGCTGATCTCACTGTCACACGTATGGAGCCGTTGAAGCCGGGTCAAGCAAGCCGCGGGGCGGCGTCGAGTAACGCTTCTGGGATCTCCATGAGTTGGGGCGTGAATGTCCACAACAACGCGCACCGCACCGCCCGCCCTGGATAAAGCGCGCGCAGCACGGCGCGATAGGCCGCCAACTGCGCCACATAGGGGCCGCCGACGCCGCCGGGATCGTCAGGCGGCGGGCGGTCGCTCTTGAAGTCCACAATCAGAACCGCCTCCGGCGTCACCGCTAAGCGATCGACTCGCCCGTTCACAATGCGCCCGCCGGCCACCGCCCCCGCGCCGCCGACAATCGCCACCTCCGCTTGGGAGCCGGGCGCAAACACCGCCGCGAACGCCGGATCATCAAGAATGCGCATCACTTCCGCGAGCACCGCCTCACGCGCCGCCTGAGGCGTCGCTTCCGCCGCGAGCAGTTGAGCGCCCCGCCGGCGACGGTCATGGGGCGCGACATCTGGCAAGAGCTCAAGAAGACGGTGGATCACGCGGCCGCGGTGAAACCGCGCTGTCGCGGTCGCGGCCGCGCCGCTCACCGGCGACGCGACCGGGTGAGGATCGCCAACGAGCCGCGACGGCGCGACCGTTTCAAGCGCCGGCGTCTCCTGGTCGACGGGCGCGAGCGCCCAGGACGGTGTTGTCAGCCCTGGCGCGGAGGTTAATGGCGGCGCCGCTGCGACGGCCGGGGGCGGGACGCCGACGCGCGCCGCCGGCGCGCCCCACGCCAAGCCCGGGCCGACCGGCGTCTCGCACGCCTCAGCGCCCAAGGCGCGCAAGCCCGCCTCAACCCGGCCGCGCCAACTGTCGGGACCGCCGCGGCCGCGCCCGCCCGCGCCGCACACAATCAGCCGGTCTTCTGCGCGGGTCATCGCCACATAAAGCAGGCGCACATCCTCGCGCCCCGCCGCCGCCGCCCGCGCCGCGCGCAGGCCGGCGACGGCGGCGGGGTCCGCTGCTTGGCGCGGCGACCAGATCAAGCCCGCCTCTGGATCAAAAAGGAGGCCGCCATCAGCGGCGCCGCGGCCCGGCCCGTCGGCGGCGTCGGGCAAAATCACCACCGGCGCCTCCAGCCCCTTCGCGCCATGGACCGTCATCACGCGGACTTCATCACGCGCGGCGTCGCCATCGCGTTTCACGGGCGCGGCGGTGTGGGCGAGCGCGTGCACAAACCCCTCAAGCGTGGGCGCGGGGGTCGAGGCCCATCCCGCTGCGCGCGCTAAGGCTTCGCGCACGGGGTCTTGGGCGTCCGGGCCTAAGCGCGCGGCGAGGCGGCGGGCGTAACTTTCGCCCGTGGCGCTGGGGCGGTCAAGAAAACCCGCGAAAAACTCATACGGCGTCTCGCGCGTCGCCCGCGCGCGCAAATCCGCCGCCAACGTCTGCGCTTCCGCGAAGCGAGGGTCATCGCTCGCTTGCAGCGCGTCCCAGAGCGCGCCCGCACGCGCATACGCAAGATCAAAGAGCGCGGCGTCATCGATCGGCGGCGGCGTGACGGCCGCCGGCGTCAAAAACGGGCTCTTAAGAAACTCCGCCAGCGCCAAATCATCGTGGGGAGCGAGAGCAATCCGCGCCGCACCGGCCAAATCCTCGACCGCGACATGCTCAGCCAGCACTAAGCGGTCCGCGCCCGCCACCGGCACGCCCGCGCCCTTCAAGCGATACAGGATGCGCTTGAACAAGCCGGATCGCCGGCGCAACAGGATCATCACATCGCCCGGCCGCATCGCCCGCGCACGCCGGGCCGCGCCGTCGCGCACGCTCACCGTCGCGCCTTCAGCCAGCAAGCGCGCCACATAAGCGGCGATCTGGCGTGCGAGGATGTCGTCTTGATGGTCGCGGCGCAGGGCGTCGACCGGCGCCCAGGGCGTCGGCGCCTCGGGGGTCTCCGGCGGCTCGATGAGGGGCCAAAGGTTCACCTCGCCGCGGATGTCGTCGCGATCGGCGCGGTGCTCGGGAATGTCGCCAAGCGGGCTGAGCGCCGCCGCCAGGCTGGGGTCGGCGCTGAACACCGCGTCCACCGCCTCCAACACAGCCGGGGCGGAGCGGAACGACACCCGCAAGCGCGGCCCGACATAGCGTTTGGGTTCTCGCGCGGCGACGCGTTGGCCCGCTTCCAGGAACTTCTCCGGCGCTGCGCCCTGGAAGGAGTAAATCGATTGTTTTTCATCGCCCACAGCAAACACCGTCGGCGCTAAGGCCTGATCCTCAGCGACGCCGGCGCCGGCGATGAACTCCGCCGTCAACGCCTCGATTAGGGCCCATTGCTCGGGGGCGGTGTCTTGGGCCTCATCCAACAAGACGTGATCAATCCCGCCATCAAGCTTGTAGAGCACCCAATCGAGCGCCTCCGACGACCCCACAAGCGCGTGCGCGTGGGCGATCAAATCGGCGAAATCCACCACCCCGGCGCGGCGTTTCAGCGTCGCGTACACGCCGACAAAGCGATGAGCGATCGTCAGCGCGGCCGCGCTCAGATGCGCGACGGCCGCCGCGCGGACGCGCTCGCGTGCGGCGGCCATGCGCGCGGCCTCATCCTCAAGGAAGGCCGCGGCTTCCGGCCAGTCTTGCGCCGTCGCTTTGGTCGCAAGGCCCGCCTTCGGCGGCGGCCCGTCGCCCTTGTCGGTGAAGAGCGCGACGCAATACGCATCAAAAGCGTCGGCCGCCGCCCGCGCTTCCAGGCAGACGCGCAGAGCGTCAGCGCGCTTTTGATCCTTGCTCGAGCCCAGGGCGAGGGCTTGGGCGGCCTGCCGCACACGATCGCGCGGCGTCGCGCGCCAGGCCGTCTCCTTCACCCGCGCGGGCGTGTCCTCGGCCTCGACGCCTAAGCGTGCGCGCACCTGCGCCAGAATCGGATCAAGCCCGCCGGCGCGATCCATCATCGCCTGCAACGCCGTCGCCCGCTCGCGCGCCCACGCGGTCAAGGCGCGCGCGTCCTCCTCCGCCACCTCCGCGGCGAGGACCGCATGGGCGTCAAGAAGCGCGGCGTCGCCGCCCTCAGCGGCGGCGTCCGCGCTTAACGCCGCCGCGCGCGCCGTCAGCGCCGCCGCGGCCGCCTCATCCAGCACCTCAAAGCCCGGGGCGAGTCCCGCTTCGAGGGGAAAGCGCCGCAGCACCCGCTCACAAAAGGCGTGGATCGTCTGGATCTTCAGACCGCCCGGGGTTTCAAGCGCGCGCGCGAACAGGCCCCGCACCCGTGCAAACCCGTCCGCGTCAGCGGGGATCGCGCCCGCGCCCAGGCCTGCGGCTTCGAGGACCGCCACCAGCGTTTCGTCATCCGCCACGGCCCAATCGCCGAGGCGGCGAAACAGGCGCGCGCGCATCTCACTGGCCGCGGCCTTGGTGTATGTGAGGCAGACAATCCGGTCCGGGGCCGCGCCCGCCAAAAGCAGGCTGATCACCCGGTCGACGAGCACTTTCGTTTTGCCGGACCCGGCGTTGGCCGACACAAAGGCGTGGCGGGCGGGGTCTGCGGCGGCGCGCTGGGCGGCCGCGGCCTCGGCGCGAGGATCGAGGAGCGTGGTCATTGCGCCTCCGCCGGCGCGGCGGACGACCATTCCTTACGGCGGGCCAGGCGGTCAAACTCCCCGGGGGTTCCAAGGCGGTGATCGCGCACATGTGAGAGATAAGGCGTCGCAGGATCATCAAACAACGCCACTAGGTCCATCAGCCCGGCCCAATTGGCGTCCACGGCCGCGCGCGTGCGGGCCGCGCGCGCGCTCGCATCGCGGGGTTCGCCGCGGCCAGCCGCAAAGAGCGTGCGCGCGTCGCCGGCGTCGCGCCCGCCGCGCCAGCGCACATAAATCAAGGCGTCCGCCGCAGCAGCCGGCGCGTCGTCAAAACCGCCCTCAGCAAGGATCGCGGCTTCAAGCGCGAGCTGAGGCTCAAGGCCGTGAGCGACTTGGGCGTCAGTGGGCGGCTGGCCGGTCTTGTAATCAATGACCGCAGCCGCGTCGGGGCCCTGGTCCAGGCGGTCCGCCCGCGCCGTCAGGGTGAACGGCCCGCCCGGCGCGTCAAAGGTCCGCGCGCCCGCGGCTTCAAGAGCAATCGGCCGCCAGCCGGCGTCGCGCCGCGCGCACTCCCACGCCGCGAACCACGCCGCCGCCCGCGCCGCACGGGCGCGCTCACGCGCCAGGGCGTCCGCGGCGACGCCCGCTTCAGCAAGGCGCGCCAGGATGCGCGTCGCTAAAGCGCGTTCTAAGGCGCCCCCATCATCAATCGCCCCATCGCCTTGGGCGGCGAGCACATCATGCAACGCGTCATGGATCGCCACGCCGCGCTCGCGCACATCCGCCAGTCGATCAAGGGGCTCCAGCGGCTCCAGCGCCAACACGCGCCGGGCGAACACCCAATACGGATCGCGGATCCACCGGCCGACATCCGTGACGGACAGCCGCCTCGGGCGTGCGCTGACCGGCGGACGCGGCGCAGGCGCGGGCGCAGCCGTCACGGCCTCTGGCGGGGCGTGGTCCAACGCCTCGGCGATGGCCAGGTAATCCGCGCCGAACACGGCGTGCGGGCTTGCGACGTCAGCGAGCTCGACGCCCACGCCCCGGCACAATGTCTCTAAGCGCCACAGCCAGCGCGAGGCGACCGCCGGCGCGCCCTCCACCCGTTGAGCGCGGGTCAGCAGCACCCGCGGCGCGGCGGCCAGTTGCTCAAAGTCGTGAGCCGCGCGTCCCAAATCGCGTTCCGCCGGCGCAAGACCCGCCGCGGCGCGCATGCCGCGCGAAAACAGAGGATCAATGGGCGTCGCGGCGGGCCACACCCCCTCATTCAGGCCCGCCAGGACGACAAGGTCGGCGTGGAGCAGGCGCGCCTCCAGCGGCCCGAGAATGCGCACGCGCGCATCCCCCGCCGCCTCCGCCCGCACCGCAACGCCCGCCGCGGTGTGCGTGAACATTCGACCATAGCCCGCGAGATCCACTGGGGCCAGCGCGCCCGCATCCGTCATCAGCGCGCGCACCAGCTCAGCAGCCTGCGCGCCGCCCGGCGCGCCCCACACCGCCGCCCCAGCCGCCTCGCCCGAGCGGGGCGGTCCCTCCGCGAGGGCCTCCACCACCTGGCCGTGGCGTTCGGCCCACGCCGTCACAGGGCGCGGCGTCGCGGCGTCATCAACTAACGGCGCCACAGCGCGCTGCAAGTCCGCAAGGAACGCCCGCGTCGTCGCCCGATCCGCCCGCGCCGTCGCCCAGGCCCGTGCGGAGGCGCGCTCCAGCCGCCGCGCAAGCGCTGCGAGATCGGCGCCCGCGCGCACCCCCCGCAAGCCGACGCGCTCAAGGCCCGTCACCGCCCCAGCGCGCTCATCGGCTGAACGCCGCAGCAGGGCGAGCGGGTGCTTCGTCACCGCCGCGATCGCGACGGGGTCGCCGGGATCGGCGGCCAGGGCGAGGGCCGCCGCCAACAGCCCGCCCACAGGCGTCGCCGCTAAAGGTTGGCCAGCCGACACATCCGCGCGAATCCCCCATCTCCGCAGCGCAACCGCGATCCGCGTCGACACCCCGGCGTCCGGCGTCACCACCATGACCTCCGCCCCCGGGGTCTCCAGCTGGTGGCGCGCCGCAAGCGCGACAGCGCGGGCCTCGCGGTCTTCATCCGGGGCCTCGATCACGGCAAGCCCGGCGAGGCCGCGCACCACGCCGTCGCGTCCCGCCGCGTCGAGGCGCGCGCGCCAGTCCGCCGTCGCATGGGCCGGCCGCAGCGCTTCAGCGATCAACCGCCGCCGCGCCTGAGCGGATGGATCGGCGTCTGCGCCCTGGCTCGCCGGCCACACGCGCACCTCGGTCCGCTCGACGGCGAGGGCGGCGAGGAGATGCTTCATGCCCGCCTGGGGATGCTGCTCGTCCACGGCCGCCCACGCGCGCGCGTCCGCGTCGACGTCGAGGCCCGGCAACACCACACAGCCCCGCGGCGCCGACGCCACAGCCGCTAAGAGCGCCGCGGTGGGTCCCATGGAGCCCGTCGAACCGGCCGCGATCACGAAACCCGCCGGCGGGTCCTCCCGCCAGGCCGCCGCCGCCGCGCGCAGGATGCGCGCTTGGCGCTCCGCTCGGTCCAGCCGCCCTTGCTGGGCCAAATGGCGCGGCCAGGCGTCCGCGACGATCTCCACAAAAGCCGCGGCGTCCTGGAGGTGGGCGGGAAGCGCGTCATAAAGCCGGCCGGCGGCGCGCAAATCGCCTTGGGCCTCGGCGGCGTCGTCCAACAACCGCGCGAGCGCGTCCGCAAGGGGAAGGCTTGCGGCGGGATCCGCGCTGGGATCGCGCGCGCGCGCTTTGGCGTGGAGCAGCGCGGCGAGATCAAACCGCCGCTGATGGGCCGACAAGGCCGGCGGCGTCGTCCACAGCGCCTCGGCGCGGGCGGCGGCTGGACCGAGCGCGGCCGCATCCGCCTCAATGTCAGCAAGCGCAATGATCCGCGGCAACAGCGTCGCGTTCGCGCCGCCGACGGCTTGGGCCTCAGCGAGGACCGTGTGCGCCAGCGCGCGCGCCGCGCGGCGCGTGGGCAACATCACAAGACCATCAGCAAGAGCCGCCGCCTCGCCCTCCGGCGCGGCGGCGGCGAGCGCCGTTACGCCGCGCGCTAAAGCCGGCAGAAACGCGCTTCCGCTGGGCGCGGAGAACACCCGCGGCCGCGGCGCGCGCCAAAAGTCCGCAACCATAGTCATGGCGGGTGGCTAAACGGATTCCATCGCGCGCCGAAGCGCTGAGGACGATGATCCCGCAGACACGTCGCGCCCGCGCAGGCGCGCATACACCGCCTCAGCCCCGCATTTCGAGACCGGATCGCCCACATGCATCCAAAACCCGTTGAGCCGCACGCCATAGAGACGCCCCGCGGCAAGAGCCGCGTTCCACAGGGCGTTGGCGGAAAAGGGTTTCTCCTCAAAGCCGTCGAGCAACCGCGGATGCAGAATTTGCACGCCCATATACGCAAAAGGCGTCAACTGCGCGAAGGCGCGGCGCGTAAGCCGCCCTGCGGCGTCCATGGTGAAGTCACCTCTGCCGGCATAGCCCAGACACCGCGTCGTTTCCGCCACCAGCAACAAGGCGTCCATACGCGCGCCGTCCCAGACGCTGCGCATGACCTCAAGCGCTGAGGCGGGACCGGCGTCCTCCAGCCACACGGAATCAATGTTGCCCACAAACACGGGCGCCTCGCCGAGCTGGGGTCGGGCTTTGACGAGGGCGCCGCCTGTCTCCAACAAACGCCCGCGCTCGTCGGAGATGGCGATGGTCGGGCCCGTCGCGCGCCGCGCCAAATGCGCCTCCATGCGCTCTGCGAAATGGTGCACATTGACGATGGCGCGGCTGACCCCGTCAGCGGCGAAGCGATCAAGCAAATGATCAATCAGCGCGCGACCATCCACCTCCACCAGACCTTTGGCGCGATCATCGGTGAGCGGGCGCATGCGCGTACCCAAGCCCGCCGCGAGCACCATGGCCGTATCAATCGCGACGGCCATCGCGCACTCACGCGCCGCCGTCAGCGAGACGGGCGAGAGCGGGTGCGTGGCGCAACGCCCAATCGCGCACAGGCGCTAAGGCGGGATGCGCCAGGTTCGCGGCGAACAGCCGCTCCACCCGCGGCACATGGGGCAAATACCCCGTCTTGCCGTCGCGGCGGGCGAGGCGAATAAAAATGCCGAGAATTTTGGCGTTTCGTTGGGCGCCCAAAATCGCATAAGCGCGGGCGAAGGCGGCCTCGTCGTCAATGCAGGCTCCGCGCAGATACCGCGCCATCATCGCCTCAGCGATCGCCGGCTCGACGTCGCGGCGCGCATCCTGGAGCAGCGACACAAGGTCATACGCTGGGTGGCCAAAGAGTGCGTCTTGGAAGTCCAAGAGGCCCGCGCGCGCAGGTCCCTCGCGCTCTGGCAGCCAAATCAGATTTTCCGCGTGCACGTCCCGCAAAACAAGCGTGGCGGCGTCGCCGGCGACCTCCGCCAGCAACGGCGCCCACGCCGCGCGCCAAGCCTCGCGCGCGGACGCGTCAACCACCGCGCCGGCGTGGTGGGGCGCATACCAGTCCACCAGCAAGTCCGCCTCGGTCTGCAAGGCCAGCGCGTCATAGGTCAGGATCGGCCACGCCGCACCATTGATCCCCACCCGCGTCGGCAAGGTGGCGCGGCGCATGGCCGCCAGCGCGTCGACAGCGGCTTCATACAAGGGCGCTGGCGCCGCGCCTTCGCCAATGGCGCGCGCAAACAGCGCATCGCCCAAATCCTCCAGCAACAAAAAGCCGTGATCCAAATCCGAGGCGATCACCCGCGGCGCGGACAAGCCCCGGGCCGTGAGCTCCTGGGCGAGGCCGGCGAAGGCCGCGGCGTTCGGTCCGGCGAGACGCGCGCTGGCGTTATAGCCCAAACGGATGCGCTCAGGAGCGTCAGCATTCCACGGACACGCCGCAGATTCCGCGCCGGGCGGCGCGTCCATCAAAACCGCCGTCGCACCGTCGGGCTTGCGCAAGCGTTCATAGCGGCGGGTGGAGGCGTCGCCCGCCAACGGCGCCGCGGCCGCATCCGCCCACCCCGCATCCGCTAAAAGGGCGACGCGCGCGCCAGCCCGCTCGCCATCGGTCGCGCCGCGCACGGGGCCCGCGGGCGCGTCAGGCGTCGTCGTCTGCTCCAGCGGCGTGGAGCGCCTGGCAAAACTCGTCATCGACCCGCATCCTCCACGCGCCCACTCCATCCCATCGCGCCCATCGCCCGCCATCGTCGCGCGGGCTGAGGCGGATCTCCAGCCGATCCGCCGGGGCGTGCGCGCCCAGACGATCCGGCCACTCCACCAGCACCACCGCCTCCGCGAACGCGTCGTCTAGGCCAAGTTCGCGCAGATCGCCAGCGACGGCCGCCGCCGGCTCCAGACGATAGAGGTCGCAGTGCCAAACCACGCAATCCGTACCATCATATGTCTGCACTAAGGTGTATGTCGGGCTCGGAACATCATCGTCACCCGTCAAGGCGTGGATCACGGCCCGCGCTAAGGTGGTTTTCCCAGCGCCCAAACCGCCGATCAGAAACACTGCGTCGCCGGGGCCGAGGAAGCGCGCCAGCGCGCCTCCGAAAGCGGCCGTCGCGGCGGCGTCTTTCAGCACGACCGCGCTCACGCCCGCCTCACATCCGCCGGCGCGGGACCAGCGCGCCGCGAAAAGGTGTTGCGCCGCCTCGCCCACGCGATACATCCCCACCCATCGTCTCTCCCGCCCGCGTCCATGGAGCGCGCATGCCCAAAGTCACCTATATTGAACATTCCGGCGCGGAACATGTGCTGGACGTGCCCGCCGGCGTCACCGTCATGGAGGGCGCAGTCAAGAACGGCGTGCCCGGCATCGATGCTGATTGCGGCGGCGCGTGCGCATGCGCGACGTGTCACGTCTATGTCGATCCCGCGTGGGTGGAGAAAACTGGCCAGGCCGAAAGCATGGAGCAATCCATGCTCGATTTCGCCTCCGACGTGCAGGAGACCTCCCGACTGTCGTGCCAAATCACCGTCAGCGACGGGCTTGACGGTTTGGTGGTGCGCTTGCCCAAGCAGCAAGGCTGAGGGGCCGCGCCGCCGGCGCGCTCATTCGGCCGCCGCGATGGACGACGCACCCTCGGCGGGGGCGTCGCGTCCGCGATCGTCGCCGGGACCGTCCGGCGCGTCTGGGAAGGTGCACGTCACCCGCGCGCCCTGTTGCGCCTCGCCCTCGCCGGAGCCGGAGCGCACATCCACCCACCCTTTGTGGAGGGCGACGAAGCCGCGCACGAGCGTGAGGCCGAGATCCGCGCCGCCTTGCTCGCCCACATGGAAGGGGTCAAACACCTTCGCTTGATCTTGCGGGGAGATGGCGGGCCCGTCGTCCTCCACCCAAATGCGCACAGCCGCGCCGTCACGCGCCGCGCCGAGAACGACATGGCCCTCCGCCTCCACCCGGCGCAGCGCATTCAACAGCAAATTGTAGACGACTTGTTTCAAGCGCTGGGCGTCTGCGCGGACGGCGCCGACATCGCCCGCGCAATCGAGCTTAAAGCGCACGCGCGTGTCCTCGGCCTTCGTGCGCACGAGCCCCAGCGTCGCCTCAAGCGTCGCGCGCACGTCCACATCGCTCATATCGAGGCTGAGCACATTGGATTCGATCGCAGCAATGTCGAGAATGTCGTTGACCAGCTTGTTGAGCGCGCCGCCGGCTTGGAGGATGCCGTCCACATCGTCGGGTTGGACGACGCGCGTCTCGTCTTCGGCGTCCATTTTCAGAAGTTCTGCGCGCATCAACACAGTCTGGAGCGGGTCGCGCAAGGCGCGGCTGACATGGCCCACAAACTCCGCCCGCACGCGATCGACCGCCTCCAGCAATTGCGCGCGCTCCTTCAGGGCTTCAGCAAGTTCGCGATCAGCGGTGACGTTGTCGAACACAATCGAGGTGGCGCCATCCGGCAAAGGACGCGAGACGAATGTCAGGATCGTGCCATCGGCGCGGACCATCTCGCCGCGCGCTTCCCGGCGCGTCTCCGGGCTCGGATTGGTGACCCGCGCCTTCATTTTCGCCCAGAGATCCCGGTCGTGGAACACGGGCCGGCACGCCTCCACAATCTCATCGAAGGTGGTCGCGGCCGCGCCTGCGGCGCGATCGTCCGCGCGCAGCAGCGTCGCCGGCAACGCCCACATGTCTTGGAAGGCCGCGTTGTAGAGGCGCAAGCGCCCGTCAGAGCCGAACACGACCACGCCCTCAGCAAGCTTGTCGAGGGTGGCCTTTTGCACCTTCACGCGGGTGTTAAGCTCCGTCTCGAGGCGCAAGCGTTCTGTGATGTCGCGGAAAATCAAAATGACGCCGCCCAATGCGTGGCGCATGGGCGTCACAGAGATCATGCGGCCGTCAGGCAGACGCCAAATTTCGGCCGCGCGATCATCGGAGCTTTTTAAATAAATCTGGAGCTCTTGGGCGCGCCAAGCTTCGTAATCGTCCGTTTCCGGCAGCATGCGCATGTCGCGCAAGCGGTCGAGCAGCGCGCCATGGGTCGGCTCTTCCGCCAGCCACGCTGCCTCTAGGCCAAAGAGCTGGGCGAACGCGTCATTGTGGAAGATCAGCGCCTTTTGCGGCGACAAGATCGCGACGCCGTCATCCACCCGGTTGAGCGCGGCGGTCTGGCGGCGCAGCTTGCGCTCCAGCTCCGCGCGCTCCTGCTCGCCGGTCGTGAGATCCGCAGCCACGCCGGACACGCCGCCGGACACAGGAAAACACGAAATCTCAAACACGCGCCGCTCGCCGCCCACCGTGGTCGCGCGGGTGTGATACACACGCGCGCCCTCCTCCAACGCTTGGCGCGCTTGGGCTTTGGCGTGCACGTCAAATGCGAGATCGCGCGCGATCGCGTCATCGAGGGAGTCCGCCTCGACGGCTTGCAAGAACGCCGGGTTGGCCCATTGCAGCTTGAGGTTTGACGAATAACGCCACGCCGGGCTCGGCGCACGATCCCACATGTCCATAAATGCGCCGGGGTCCTGCAGGATTTGTTCGCGCGCTTCCTCCAGCCGCCCGCGAGCGGCGGCGCTTTCCGCGCTTTTCAGCGTCGGGTCCGCGAGCCACAGCGCCACCCGCGCGCCGGCGGGACGGCCGTCCGCGTCGATGATCCGCCCGCCCGGCCCTTGAATCGCAATAGAAAACGGGGTGCCCGAGGCGCGCAACACGCCCAGCGCGCGACGCAAGGTGACGACCTCGCCGGCGGCGTCGCGGCCTTCGTAATCAGCCAGGCCATCAAGAATGCGCGCGCCGAGATTGGGACCGTCAGAGGCGTCGGCGAAACGCAGAAGCGACGCCAGCGCCGCCGGCGCGCCAAAGAGTTTTGGTTTGCCCCACGCCCCAGGCTCCAGCTCCGCTTCATCGTCCCAGGCGAGCACGACGCCCGGATGGGCCGCCAACAGCGCGTCCGCCCGGTCGAGGCGCGCTTCAAGCCGCTCCGCATGGCGGCGCCAGCGCATATCCGCCATGCGGCCGGCTTGAGTGAAGCGGAAAGCCCACAGCGCTGTGACCAGGCCGAACGCGACCGCGCCGGCGGTGACGACGAACGCCGCAAGCTCAGTCACATTCGACGCCATGGCTCGGCCTCACCTCCAACGCCTCGAGTGACGGCGCAGACCTCCGGGTCTGCGCGCACTTCGAATCGCCACCATAGACTAGAGTGTTCAGACCTGCGAGGCGCGCGGTTTCCCACCGCAGCCGCCGGCTTAAAGACCCACGCGGGCTTCCCCGAAACGGAAGTCCAACACGACAATGCAGCGGTTGAGGCCGTCCTCGCCCGGCGGCGCAAAGCGCCAGCGCTTAACGGCTTTGCGTGCGTTGGCGTTGAACGGGCCCCAGGGCGCGGCGTCGACAATCTCCACGCGGCCGATGCGGCCGTCCGGACGCACGTCCAAACGCGCGACCACCCAGCCCTGCTGGCCCGTGCGAAAAGCGCGCCGGCCGTAGTCCGGTGGGGTTAGGTCGATCGCGCGCAAGCGGGAGCCGCCGCGGCAATCACCCGGCTCCGTATAGCGCTCAGCCTCCGGCGCGACGCCGAAGTCCGACCGCGGGACGAACACGCTGTTCGGCCCGACGCAGGCGGTGAGACCAACAAGGCATACGGCGGCTGCGAAAACCCGGTGCGGCGTGATCATAGGCTCTGTTGTAGCGAGACCCGAGACCCCCGGCGAGGTGCGCCGCGCTTACGCGCCTCGCTTATCCGGCCCGCGCAGGCCGCCAGCGAGGCGCGCGCGCCAGCGTTTAGTACCGGTAATGCTCGGCCTTGAACGGGCCGGCGACGTCGACGCCGATGTAATTGGCCTGACCGTCGGAGAGTTCGGTCAACTGGACGCCAAGCTTCTCCAGATGGAGTTTCGCAACCTTCTCGTCCAAATGCTTGGGCAGTGTGTAGACTTTGTTCTGGTACTGCGCCGCATTGGTCCACAGTTCGATCTGCGCCAACGTCTGGTTCGTGAAACTCGCTGACATCACAAAGCTCGGATGACCGGTGGCGTTGCCGAGATTCACCAGACGTCCCTCTGACAGCAAGATGATACGCTTGCCATCGGGAAACTCAATCATATCCACCTGAGGTTTGATGTTAGTCCACTTGTAATTACGTAAAGCTTCGACTTGGATCTCGTTGTCGAAATGGCCAATATTGCACACAATCGCCATGTCTTTCATTTGGCGCATGTGCTCGATCGTGATGATGTCTTTGTTGCCCGTGGCGGTGACGAAAATGTCCATCTCGCCAACCGCCGCGTCGAGGGTCTTCACCTCGAAGCCGTCCATGGCCGCTTGCAGCGCGCAAATCGGATCAATCTCCGACACCGTCACCCGCGCTCCAGATCCCGCCAAGGACGCGGCCGAGCCTTTGCCCACATCGCCATAGCCCGCTACGAAGGCTTTCTTGCCAGCCATCATGACATCCGTGCCGCGGCGAATAGCGTCGACCAGGCTTTCTTTACAGCCATATTTGTTATCGAACTTCGACTTCGTGACGCTATCATTCACGTTGATCGCCGGGAACGGCAGCTCGCCGCGCTGCTCCATTTGATAGAGGCGCATCACACCGGTTGTGGTCTCTTCCGAGACGCCGGTAATCGCGGCTTTGGCTTGCGCGAACCAGCCGGGCGTTTCCGCAATGCGCTTCTTGATTTGATTGAACAGCGCGATTTCTTCCTCACTGCCCGGATTGGCCAGGAGCGAAGGATCCTTCTCGGCCTTCTCGCCCAAAATCAGATAAAGCGTCGCGTCGCCGCCATCGTCCAAGATGAGATTGGCGAACTCGCCGTTGGGCCACTGGAAAATCTTGTCGGCAAAGTCCCAATACTCCTCCAGCGTCTCGCCTTTGTGGGCGAACACCGGCGTGCCGGCGTCAGCAATGGCGGCCGCGGCGTGGTCCTGGGTGGAGTAAATGTTGCACGACGCCCAGCGCACCTTCGCGCCTAAGGCTTCGAGCGTTTGGATCAGCACCGCAGTTTGGATCGTCATGTGCAAGGAGCCGGCGATGCGCGCACCCTTTAGCGGCTGGGCCGCGCCAAACTCGTCCCGCGCGGCCATCAGACCCGGCATTTCGGTCTCCGCGATGGCGATTTCTTTCCGGCCGAAGTCAGCCAGACTCAAGTCTTTCACGCGGTGATCAACGTCAGCGGCGATGGCCATAGGGGCGTTCTCCAAATGGGCGTCTGCGGCGTGAAGCCGCCAGGGCGAGGTCAGTCACCGGCTTGTAACCAGGCGACGCGGCATTAGCAAGCCGGATATAAAGATATGTTTATATCCGCGAACGGCGAGGGCCAAGCCCCGCCCCGGACGCGGGGACAGCGTGTCGTCAGCGCGGCGCGGGCGCGGAGCGCGCGCGGGGATGATCCTGCGCCAGCATGCGGTGAACGCCCCACGCCAAGCCAAGCACAATCACCGCGAACGGCAGGCCCGTGACAATCGCGGCGGTCTGCAGCGCGCTGAGCCCGCCAGCCACCATCAACACCGCCGCCATGCCGCCCAACGCAATCGCCCAGACCGTGCGCTGCAAGAACGGCGCTTCATAGTGATCAGCCGACGCCAGCATGGCCGTCACCAGCGCGCCGGAGTCCGCAGAGGTGACGAAAAATGTGACAATGATGGCGATGGCGACCGCGGAGCTGACCGCCGCCAGCGGGAAATACGCCAAAAACGCAAACAGCGCGCGCGGGGCGCTGTCCTGCACCAGAGGGCCAAGCAAGCCGTCGCCAAAAAGCTCAATGTGTAAAGCGGAGTTGCCGAACACCGTCATCCACACAAACGTCACCAGCGTCGGCACCAACAGCACGCCGCCGACAAACTCGCGCACCGTGCGGCCATAGGAGATGCGCGCAATGAACATCCCAACAAAAGGCGACCATGATACCCACCAGGCGAAGTAAAACACAGTCCAGCCATCGCTCCACTTCGTTCCGACATACGTTTCCGTCCACGTGGAGAGCGTGAAGAACTTTTGGATGTAGTACCCCGTGTTTTGAACAAATCCATCGAGAATAAACACGGTCGGTCCCGCCGCGAGGACAAACAGCATCAGCCCCGCCGCAAGCACCATGTTGAACTCCGACAGCCGCTTAATGCCCGTCTCCAAGCCCAGCGCCACCGACACAGTCGCCAAGGCGGTGATGCCGGCGATCAGCACCAAATTGCGTCCAGGCGATTCCGTCCAGCCCGTCAGCGTGTTGAGGCCCGCGCTCACTTGCGCCGCGCCAATGCCGAGCGACGTCGCCACGCCGCACACCGTCGCGACAATCGCCAACACGTCGACGAGCCAGATCAGCGCCCCCGGCGCGCCCGGCCAGGCTGCGCGCACGACCGCGCCGATGGTCAGCGGCAGGCCCCGGTTAAAGCGCCCATAGGCGAGCGCCAGGGCGATCACGGCGTATATGGCCCAGGCGTGCAGACCCCAATGCAAGAACGTGACGCCCATCGCGTGCTGGGCGCGTTGGACCGCGTCGTCCACGCCCGCGACCTCCGGCGGGGTCTGGAAATGCGTCACCGGCTCCGCGACGCCGTAAAACAAAAGCCCCACGCCCATGCCGGCGCTGAAGAGCATGGCGAACCACCCCAGGCGCGAAAACTCGGGGCGCGCGTCCGCCCCGCCAAGGCGCACGCCGCCAAAGCGTCCGAGGGCGAACACAAGCGCCACGCCCAGCAGCGCGTTGACCGTCAACAGCATGAACCAGCCAAAGCGCTCCGCCGCCGCGGCTTGGACCCCCGCAAAGACAGCCGCCGCGGCGTCCAAATTCGCGAGGGTCGCGGCCATAAACACGCCAATCACCGCGAGAGCGCCAAAGAACACAGGACGGTTCAGCGCGCCGGCGTGGGGCGGCGGCGCAGAGGGCGCCTCGTCTTGGCCGCGCTCGTTTGAAACGCCGGCCCCGCTCGCTCCCGTCGTCGCATCCACCGCCATTGCGTCACCACTCCTTCCACACCCGCCGGCCTCGCGCGCAAGGGCCCGCCGCGCCTCGGATCGGCGCAGCCGCACACGCCGGGATGATGACGCAGACCGACGCCAAACGCCCCCACGCCCGGGGGGCCGCTCAGCCTTCCCCGAAGCCCGCCTCCACCAGAGACGCCAACGCCTCGACGGCTGCGGCCGCCTCGGGGCCGTGCGCTTCGATCTCAATCATGGCGCCGCAGGACGCCGCAAGCATCAGCACTTCCATTATGGAGTCGGCGCTGACGCGAATGGCGTCGCGACGCACAGTCACATCTGCGTCAAACCGTCGCGCCGTCTCCACAAACTTCGCCGACGCGCGCGCGTGAAGTCCGCGCTCATTAGCGATCACGACTTGGCGGCGAGAGGGCGCGTCCGTCACAACGCTTGCCCGTTCATGACCCGGCTTGCGAGGGTAATGTAGCGCCGCCCGGCGGCGAGCCCAGCCTCCGCGGCTTCGGCAAGGGGCGCGGTGCAGCGCGTTTCCGTCAGCGTGATCAGCATCGGCAAGTTCGCGCCGGCGAGCACCTCCACCTCATCGCGCTTGAGCAACGAAATGGCGATGTTGGCGGGCGTTCCGCCGAACATGTCCGTGATAATGATGACGCCGCGGCCTGTGTCGACGGCCTCTACGGCTTCGCGGATCTCACGACGCCGGCATTCCAGGTCGTCGTCCGCGCCAATGCACAAAGCGCGCAAATTGTCCTGGGCGCCCACGACATGCTCGGCGGCGGCGACAAGTTCGTCGGCCAAGCGCCCATGGGTGACGACCACCAGTCCGATCATCCGACGTCCAACGTTCTCGGTGCGCGCACAGCGGCGCGGAACGGCATTTAACCGTCGTTTCGCGCCTGCGGAAAGAGGCCATACTCGGTTCGCGGTCTTGTCAGGCGCTCACGCGCGCTCCATCGGCAACGCCACGGAAAACCGCGCGCCGGCCACGCGCCCATTGCGCCCGGGGACATTTTGCGCCCAAATCCGCCCGCCATGGGCCTCAACAATTTGCTTCGCGATGGCCAGGCCAAGACCTGAATTTGAGCCGAACGCCGCCCCGCGGGGCCGCGAGGTGTAAAAGCGCTCAAAAATCCGCTCGAGATTCTCCTGGGGCACGCCGGGCCCGCGATCCTCGACATAAGCGACAACGCACGGGCGCCCATCTCGCGTGTCCTGATCCAAGCCGACACGGACGGCCGCGTCCGGCGCGCAAAAAGTGCGCGCGTTGTCCACGAGATTGCGAAACACATGGCCAAGCGGCTCTTCGGCGGCGAGCACGCGCAAGCGGGCGGGCGCCTCCGAGCCGACGAAAATCACATCCGGCTCGTCCTCGCGGCGCACGGCTTGATACATCTCCACGAGGTTCTGCAAAAACCGCCCGAGATCAATGGGTGAAGAGCGCGCGCGCGCCAGCTCCGCATCCACGCGCGAGGCGCGGCTGATGTCGGTGATGAGCCGGTCGATCCGCTTCACATCATTGCGAATAACGTGAAGCAGCTGCTCATGCTGGCCGCGGTCGCGCGCCACGGGCAGCGTCTCGACGGCGCTGCGGATAGAGGTGAGCGGGTTCTTCAGCTCATGGGCCACGTCCGCCGCGAAGCGCTCAATGGCGTCGATACGCTGGGAGAGCGCGCGGGTCATCGCTGACAGAGCGTTTGACAAATCGCCGATCTCGTCGCGGCGCGAAGACAAGTCTGGGATCTGAGCCCGACGCGGCCCCTCCCGGCGCACTTGATCCGCCGCCAACGCCAAGCGCCGCGCCGGCCCCGCGATCCAAAACGCCAAAAGCGCGGAGGACCCCAGCGCCACCAGCGCCGCGATCAGGAAAAACGGGGCCAGCGCCCGACGTTCCGCGGCGATGATGGCGTCCACATCCCCAGCCTCGACCGTCACGACCCCGAGGATCGCTTGCACCCGCTGGATCGGCAGCGAGACACTGATCACGCGCTCGCCCACAGCGCCGAACCGTTGCGTTTGGGCGCGCGGCGCGCCGCGCAGCACCGCCGACACCTCCTCCGAGAGGGTCTTCGGCCCCTGAGTTTCCGGCGACCACGGCCAGCGCCACTGCCGCAGCCCATGATCCAGGCGCTCCAACACGCCCAAATCGGGGTTCGCTAAGGGGCGCACCACCACCCCGCCGCGGATGAAATACGTGTCGCCGCCGGGAATCGGCGCGCCGAGCTCGTCAAACAGCCGCACGCGCAGCCCATCCGGCACATCAATGTCGGACAACGCCAGCGCCGCCTTTTCCGGGTCGAGGCTGGGCGTGCGGTCCGTCGCGCGCACGGCGATGACTTGGCGGATGACGCCGCCTTGGGTGCGCAGCAAATCCACCCGTGCGTCGAGCAAGCCGCTGCGCGTCTCGCCCAGCACCAGAACCGCCGCCGACAAAATGCCAAGGCCCGCCAAATTCGCCAGCGCGATCAAATGCGTCAGCCGCGAGCGCGCGAGCCCCCACAGCCCGCCCGCAACGGCCGGCCGTTGAGCCTCCTCCTCCTCCGCGCCGGGTTGGCGCGCGCCGTCAGCCGCGCCCGCCCCAGCGTTCTGAGTGCGGCCATAGGCGCCCGCGCCGGTCTGCAGCGCGCTCGCGCCGGTCGCGGCCCTGGGGTCGCGGCCATTGGCGACGGGCGGACCGTCAGGCGTCCTTATACCGGTATCCAACGCCATAGAGGGTCTCGATCCCATCAAACTCCTGGTCGACCATACGGAACTTTTTCCGAAGCCGCTTGATGTGGCTGTCGATGGTGCGGTCATCGACATAGACCTGATCATCATACGCAGCGTCCATGAGCTGGTCGCGGCTTTTCACGAAGCCTGGCCGCTGGGCGAGCGCTTGCAGGATCAAGAACTCCGTCACCGTCAACCGGACTTGACGCCCATCCCATGAACAGGCGTGGCGATTAGGGTCGAGCACTAAACGCCCGCGCACAATTACGGTGCGATCCGCGGCCGCTTCTTCTTCCGTGCCGGGCGTGGACGCCCGCGCGCGCCTCAGGATCGCCTTAATGCGTTCGCCCAAAAGGCGCTGGGAAAACGGCTTCGTGATGTAATCATCCGCGCCGAGATTAAGCCCCACGACTTCATCCACCTCGTCATCTTTCGAGGTCAGGAAAATCACCGGCGTGTTGGTCGTCTGGCGCAAGCGGCGCAACAGCTCAAGCCCGTCCATGCGCGGCATCTTGATGTCAAGGATCGCCAGATCCGGCGGGCTTTCATTCAGCGACGCGAAGGCCGAGGCGCCATCCGTGTAGGCGCGTACGTGATAGCCTTCATTTTCAAGAAACATGGACACAGACGCGAGAATGTTCTCGTCGTCGTCGACAAGGGCGATGGTGGTCACGCGCGGCTCTTCCTATCAATGATGGGCGCAGGCGTTGTAGCGCGCGCCGGCCACGCCGCCAAATCATGCGCCCCGCGGCACACACGCCCGGCGCTCACATGCCCCTGGCGGCGGCTCTTGGGGCCGGCTCTTGGGGCCGGCTCTTGGGAGCGGGCTGGCCCGTTTTCATAGCCCGTTAAAGCCACAGCGACGATGGTGCGCGCCGCGAAACAGTGCGGGTGTGGTTCAGGCTCAGCGTCATGGGGTCTCATGAAACCCATTATGAGGTGTTCTTCAAACCCTCGCCCAAGCACGACTGGCGTTTGTTGTGCGCGCGTTCCTCCCGCGATGCGGCTGTGAAAGAGGCCGACGCGGCCCTCGCTTCAGCACCGGCTGGATCTGTGCGCGTTTCCAAAGAAACGTTTGATTCCGAGGCGCGCGTGTTTCGCTCCTCGGTCGTGTTCGCCGGCGGGCGCGACGCCTGCGAGGACGCGCTTGGGCGCAGCGACCGCCCCGCCGAGCTGCCGTGCGCCGGCCCCAATGATCTCGTCGCCCCGTTCGCACGCGCCGCGATTGCGCGCGCGTTGCGCGACTGGTTGAGCCGCGAGCGCGCCACGCCGCTGGAGCTTCTCCATCGCCTGGACTTGGTGGAGCGGTTGGAGGCGACGTCCTGCGGCCTGCAGCACGCCGTCCAAAAAATCGCCATCGCGCGCGCAAGCGCCTGCGACGCGTCTGTGCAGACCTTCATCAAACAACTCAACGCCCTCGTGCACGCGGGCGTGGCCCAGCTCGCCGCGGACGCTCGCGCCGGGCTGTTTGTGAAACTCAAGCGCGGCGAGCTCGCAGGGCTGGCGGCGCGGATCACCGACCAGGCCGACCGCGAACGGCGCTTGCGCGGGGCGATCGCTTTGCGCCTGGCGGGCGCGAAAACGTGGCGCGCCAAAGTCGAGCGCATGCTCGACATCGCCGATGAAGCGTGTGCGATCGCCGACACGATGCCGTGGGCGCTCTCGATCGCGTGTGACTTCCTTGGCGAACTCGCCCGCGCCGACGACGCGCGCGACGCCTTTCTTGAGGACGTCGCCGAGCGCGGCGATGAAGCCGCGGCCTTGACGGCGTTGTTTCGCGGCGACGCGGGCGAGGACGGCGCGCTGTCCGCGGCGGGCGCGCGCTTGGCGTGGCATTTCCGCGAAGGGCGCTTTGAGGAGGCGCGCGCCGCTGTCGGGGCGCGGATCCTCGCCATCATTCGCGACCCAAGGCGCTTAAAGCGTGACAGCGTGATGGACGAAGTCCTGGTGGCGCGTCGCCTCGCCGACCAATTGACTGGCCTGCCCGACAACAGCCTCCCGCTTGAGGACGTGATCGAGGCGTTCGTGGCGCGGTCAGGACGCCTGCTGCAGCCCGAGATTATCGAGGAGCTTGCGCGCGCGTGTGCTGATGAACGCGGGGCGCTCGACGCGTTGCTCGACCTTGAGGCCAATATTATCGGCGCGCAAAACAAAGCCAAGCTCGCAGCCTACATCCGCGGGCGTTTGGGCAGCCACGGCGTCCAGCGTCACTTCATCTGGGACACGACGCCAATCCTGCACCGCCTCGCGGACCTCACAGGGCTGCATCGCCAGACATTACGGACCGAGTTGGCCGACGAGGACAAAGCCGCGATCACCAGCCTGTTGGAGGACCTCGCCCAACACGCCGAAGAGCACGCCCAACTGTTTGCGCGCATCGAGGCGCGCTCTGCGTCCAGCGTTGAGACCGCCAGAGCGTTGCTGCGGCTTGCGGCCAAGGGCGTGCTGCCGCCGGGCCGGTTGGTCGCGGAGGCGAAAAGCCGCGCCAAACGGGCGCTCACGGCCGCAGACGCCCGCGCGGCGCTGTCGCGCGACACCAGCGCCGCCCGCGCGGCGCTGACGGAAATCGCCGCCCTCATGGCCGCCATTGAACCGGTCGAGCGCGCGGCCTGAGCGCCGCGCCCTTCGCCTCACACCGCCGTCACGCCATTGTTAACGATCGCGCCGGCACGCGCCCTGGCGCGCCGCGCTCTCACGCCACATCTGCGCAGTGCTGGCGTGTTTCGTGCAGATTCACAGGCTCTCAAAGCCTCGAGCGCGGCTCGGGCGCAGCGCGGCGAATGACGGCTTTCCCAAGGGCGTTTCGGGGACATGGGGATGATGTGTATGGGATGGCGATCCGATCGACATCGGTCGATCGTCCAGCGCCTGTGCGTCGTGGCGGGGACGTCCGTGGTGCTGGCGGCGTCGGCGGCGTCGGCGCAAACAGGGGATGTGGCAGGCTTTATCGGGGTGCTTGGGCCGATTGATCGCGCCGACATCGCGGTGGAGATCCAGGGGCTCGCGCGCACGGGGCCGCTCTTTGGCAGGCGTTTCGGCCTGCAAGCCGCCGGCGCCGTCACCACAGACCGCGCCCTCTCGGCTCATCTGGGCGTGTTCGGCGAGTACCGGCCCACGGACTCCTGGTCCGTCATCGCCTCAACCGGGCCGTCCGTGTTTGACAATGGCCGCGGCCGCAATCTCGGTTCAGACTTTGCGTTTCAAAGCCAGCTCGAAATCACCCGGCGGGTGTTCGATGAAAAGCTCTGGGTCGGCGTGTTTTTGAGCCATCGCTCCAACGCCGGCTTCGCCGACACCAATCCCGGCGATGAAACAGTCGGCGTCGTCGTGCATGTGCGCGACAGCTGGACGACGCCGTTCGACCTCCTTCAGGCGCGGCGCACCGCCCACACGGACCACAGGCGCTGAGCGCAACGCATCCGCGTCAGTGCGCCGCCGCCCACGTCGCGCCGGCGCCCGTCTCCACCACCAGCGGAACGGCGAGGTCCACCACCGGGCGGCACGCCTCGCGCATCACGTCCGCAGCAAGCGCCGCCGTCGCGGACGCGTCCGCCTCGGCGGCCTCAAACACCAATTCATCGTGGACTTGCAACAGCATGCGCGCCTTGAGGCCTGCGCGCGCCAAGGCGTCGGGCATGCGGATCATGGCCCGACGGATAATGTCGGCGGCCGTACCCTGCAGCGGCGCGTTAATCGCTTGACGCTCCGCGAAGGCGCGCTGATTGGGGTTCTTTGATTTGATCTCGGGGTAATGACAGCGACGGTTGAAGACCGTCTCCACATAGCCATGAGCGCGGCAGAATTCCTTCATACGCTCCATGTAATCTTGAATGCCTGGAAACTTGGTAAAGTAAGACTTGATGTAGGCCGCAGCCTCATCGCGCGGTATGCTCAGTTGATTGGCGAGACCGAACGCCGAGATGCCGTAAATGATCCCGAAATTGATCGCCTTCGCCTTGCGCCGCACCATCGGATCCATCCCCTCCATGGGTACGCCGAACATTTCGCTCGCGGTCATGGCGTGAATGTCGAGGCCATGGCGGAAGGCGTCTTTGAGCGCGTCAATATCGGCGTAATGGGCGAGCAGCCGCAGCTCGATTTGCGAGTAATCAGCGGAGATTAACACATGCCCAGGTTCGGGGATGAACGCTTCGCGAATTTGGCGGCCGTCCTCGGTCCGCACGGGAATGTTTTGCAGATTGGGATCGGAGCTCGATAACCGCCCCGTGGTGGTCGCCGCCAAAGAAAATGAAGTGTGCACCCGGCCCGTACGCGGATTGACCGCCTCGCTTAAGGCGTCGGCGTATGTGGATTTCAGCTTTGAGACTTGCCGCCACTGCAACAGCGTCTGAGGCAGCGCGTGTCCTTGGGCCGCAAGATCCTCCAACACTTGGGCATCCGTGCTCCACGCGCCGGTTTTTGTCTTTTTGCCGCCAGGCAATCCCATCTCGCCGAAGAAAATCTCGCCAATCTGCTTCGGACTGCCGAGGTTAAAGGGACGGCCGGCGTGCTCATGGGCTTCTTCCTCAAGGCGCGCCATGCGTTCAGCGAATGTCGACGACAAGCCGGCTAAGCGCTCGCGATCGACCTTCACGCCCGCCAGCTCCATCCCCGCGAGCACCGCCGGCATCGGCCGCTCGAGCGTCTCATAGACCGTCAGCGTCTTTGAACGCGTGAGCTCCGGACGCAACAGACGCCACAGCCGCAGCGTCACATCAGCGTCCTCCGCCGCATACTCCGTGGCGGGGCCGAGGGGCACTTTGTCGAAGCTCACTTGCTTCTTGCCGGTCCCCGCCACTTCCTTAAACGCAATGCAGCGGTGGCCCAGCAACCGCTCCGACAGCTCATCCATGCCGTGACCGCGCAAGCCCGCCGCAAGCACGTAGGAGATCAACATCGTGTCGTCGATGGGCGCGACCGTGATCCCATATCGGGACAACACTGCCAGATCGTATTTGAGGTTTTGTCCGATTTTGAGAACCGCGGGGTCTTCGAGCAACGGCTTTAGCGCCGTCAATGCGTCCTCCAAAGGGATTTGCCGCAAGGCCGGCGCCAGGGCCGTGTCGCCATCGGCGGGCGCATCGGCTGCAATCAACTCGCCTTGGCCGTCGCTTGAGGCTGCGGCGGTGTGCGTGAGCGGAATGTAGCACGCGTCGTTCGGCCCAAGGGCGAGCGACACCCCGACCAAATCTGCGCCCGCAGCGTCTAACGCGTTCGTTTCCGTGTCGACGGCCACAACGCCTTGCGCCGTCGCGCGCGCCACCCAGGCCTCAAGCGTCGCCAGGTCGTCGACGCATTGATAGCGGCTGCGGTCTACGCCCTGCTCCGCCGCGGATTCATTTGAACTCGCCGAGCGGCCCGTAAGCGCCTCCTCCACCCGGCGGGTGAGCGTGCGAAACTCCATCGCTTTCAAAAAATCGAGCAACGTCTCAGCGTCGGGTTCCGCGACCGCGAAACTCGCCAGATCGTCGACAACGGGCGTATCCGCCTTAAGCGTGACAAGCTCCCGCGACAAGCGCGCGTCATCGGCGTGGGCGAGCAAGTTTTCCCGGCGCTTGGATTTTTTCATCGCGTCGGCGGCCGCAAGCACGCCTTCAAGGTCGCCGAACTCCTCCAGCAGCTGCACCGCCGTCTTCGGCCCAATCCCTGGCACGCCGGGCACATTGTCGACGCTGTCGCCGATAAGCGCCTGCAGCTCAATCATCTGCTCCGGCGCCACGCCCCATTTGCCGATGACGCCGGCGCGGTCGTATCGGATGTCCTTCATGGTGTCCCAGAGGCTCACCCGATCTGACACCAGCTGCATCAGATCTTTGTCGGAGGAGACAATCACCACCTCCGCCCCGGCGGCTTCGGCCTGGCGGGCGTACGTGGCGATGAGATCATCCGCCTCATAGCCTTCAAGCTCCACCGCCGGGCGGCCGAAGGCGCGGGTGGCGTCGCGCACCAGGGGAAACTGCGGAACCAGATCTTCCGGCGGCGGCGGCCGGTTGGCTTTGTATTCCGGGTAAAGATCATTTCGGAAGGTCGTGGCCGAATGGTCGAAAATCACCGCCAGGTGAGTCGGCTCTTGATCGCCGCGCACATCCTCCAGCAGCTTGAACAGCATGTTGCAGAAGCCCGACACCGCGCCCACGGGCGTCCCGTCAGACTTGCGCGACAGGGGCGGCAGCGCGTGATAAGCGCGAAAGATGTAGCCGGACCCGTCGACCAAATAGACGCGGGAATCCTTTGAAACAGAAGCGTTTTTGGACACCGATGGGGCTCATTGCGAAGCGGCGCGGCGCCCGTAAGCTCCGCCAAACGCCGCCAGTCTAGCGCGCGCGGCGGCGAAACGGTACAGCCGGCCCGACCGCTACCCCCAAGCGTGGCCATTGGACCGCGGTTGGCGTATAGATCGAAACGAAGCAGGACCAAGCGAGGCGCCCGTGACGTTTCATGACGACTCCTATGGCGAACGCACCGACGATTGGGAAGAGCGCGTCGCGCGGGCGCTGGAGATGCAGCAAAAGCCGAAGCGCCCGGTGTGGCGGCTGGTCGCGGGCGTCATCGTCGCCATGGCCGCCGCTTATGCGGTGCTGTCCCTCGCCTTTAACGCCGGACAATCGGTGGGCGAAGGCGCCGGCTCCCAATTTGCGGACGCGCGCCGCGACGCCTCTGCGGCCGACGCCGCACGCCCGGCGGCGCCGCGCTCTGTGCGCGACGGCGCTCGTCAGGAGGGCGGCCTGCGGTCGTCGGCGTCCCTCAATGGCCTTGATGAGCGTGGCGACGACCCCGCGCGGCTTCTGCAAGTGCGCACCGGGGTCTCTAACGGCGTGCGCCGCGCCTATCGCGAGGATGAGGCGCGCACGGGCATCCGCCGCGGCGTTGAGCGCGCGCTCCAAAGCTGGGAGGCTGGGGCTGCGCCGTTGACGCCGGACACGCGCGCGGCCCTTGATCCGCGTCTGCCGCAAACGGCGGTGTTGTCGGAATCGCCTGTGCGCACCGTGGACGCCTACACCCCAACCACCCCGACCGCGCCAACCCCCGGGGAGCCGGATCCGTTCCAGCCCTTGACCACGGACGGCGCCGCAGCCGCCCCCGCGACGCCGCCAGCGCCGGTGGAACCGGCCGCGCCCGTAACGCCGGTCAACGATTTTCAACCCCAAGCGCCCCGTGGCATGTGGATCGCCGCCCCGGGCGCGTCCGTGCCGACGGAATTCACAGTCACGCCGGAAGGGGTGGCGATCAATGTCACGGTTCCAGAATCGGCCATGGGCGGGCCGCCGCTTCTCCTCTCCGCGGCGGTGAACGCGGTCAGCCGCGCGCGGTTTCCGATCTCGCCCGGCGGCGGGTCCTACCGGGGGGCTTACACAGTGCGCTTCCCGCCCAGCGGCGAGGCGACGACGTCCGGCGGCGGCGCTGTTAGCCGCGCGGCGCCGAGCGGAGCGGCGCCCAGCAGCGCTGCGCCCGCGGCCGACCCTTTCGCCGATGAGGATTTTTTCTCACGCGATCCGTTCGCGCCAGCGTCAGCACCCAATGCGTCAGCCTCGGGTGCGTCAGCCCCCAGTGCGTCAACGTCTGCGTCAACGTCGGGCGCTGTGAGCCCCGGCGCGTCGGCTGCGCGCACGCCCGCGTCGCGCGCGCCCGCCAGCGAGCAACCGGAGTTCGGGGGCTTTGAGGATTTCGACACCGCCTTCGGCGACGGCTTCGACACACCGCCCCCCTCACGCGCGACGTCGGGCGCACCATCCGGCGCCGCCCCCAGCGGGCAGGCGTTCGGCGCGCCGCCGCCATCGACAAACGCCGGCGCGCGCCCGGCCGGCGTCGGACGCCCTGTGTGGCTGACGGAGCCCACAGCTTATGACGTGGCGGCGTTCTACCCGCCGCTCGCGGCGCGGGCGGGGATCGCCGGCAGCGTGATTTTGTCGTGCACCATCGGGTCCGTTGGGGAGCTCAATTGCGTGGTCGTGTCGCAGAACCCCACAGGCATGGGCTTCGGCGACGCCGCGCTGGAAGTGGCGCGCGGCTACACGGCGGGCGAAACGCTCGACACAGGCGCGCCAGCGCTCGGCGCGCGCGTGACATTGCCGGTGCGGTTCGACCCGCTGACTTCGCCGTAAACCGCGCTGGTTCCGGGAACGTCCTGGCTGGTCGGGCGTTTGGGCTGGTCGGACGGTCGCGCCCAGCGAACAAACGCCTGAACGGGGCTCCTGCGTGCGGTGCTGGTGCGCGTGTAGAGCCGCCGGGCCCGGGTTCGCGGTCTCTTCGCGGCCTCTGCGCAGGCATCCCGCGTCGACCGCCAACGCGTGTTGCACGCATGCTGGTTGCGCGCACCTTGATCGCGCGGACGCAGGGTCGCGCTTGCGTGACGGCGGCGTGTCGGCCTGGCCCACGGCGCCGCGCGGCGTCTGCAGCGCCGAGGGGCTAAGAACGCCGCTCCACCACGAACCGCGCCGCCTCCGCCAGCATGCCGGCGCGATCGCCGAACGGCGCTAAGTGCGCGGCCGCCTCGTCCACAAGGGCCGCGGCCCGCTCCCGCGCGCCATCAAGGCCATAAACGTCGATAAAGGTCGCCTTGCCGGCCGCGGCGTCTTTGTGGAGGCGCTTGCCCGCCAAGGCCTCATCGCCCTCAACGTCAAGCAAATCATCCGCAATCTGGAACGCAAGGCCGAGATCGCGCGCATAGAGACGGATCCGCTCAAGATCAGCCGCGCTCGCGCGTCCTAAAAGCGCCCCCGCCTCCGCCGCGTAGACAATCAGCGCGCCCGTCTTCATGGATTGCAGCCGCGCGACTTCATCCACGGGAAACGTCTCCGGCGCGCTTTCCGCCGCCAAATCCATCGCCTGGCCGCCCACCATCCCCGCAGCGCCGGAGGCGCGCGCCAACGCCAGCACCAGCGCGCAGCGCACGCCCGCATCCTCATGAGTCGCCGGCTCGGCCAAGAGCTCGAACGCTAAGGTCTGCAGCGCATCGCCCGCCAAAATGGCTGTGGCTTCGTCAAAGGCGATGTGGGCGGTGGGTTTGCCACGGCGCAAATCATCATCGTCCATGGACGGCAAATCATCATGCACCAGGCTGTAAGCGTGCAAGCACTCCACAGAGACCGCCGCGCGCAACGCGCCCTCGCCCTCCACGCCGAACAGCTTGGCTGTCTCCAGCGCCAAAAACGCCCGCAACCGCTTGCCGCCATTCAACACAGCATAGCGCATCGCCGCCACCAGACGCGCGTCGCCTCCATCCCCCGGCGGCGCAGGAATTAAACGATCCAGGGCGGTGTGGGTCCGCTCGGCCGCGGCGGACAGCGCGTCAAGAAAGGCCATACCAAACTCCGAGGGCCGGGCGCGGCGCGCCCGTGACGCGGGTGTAACCACGGCGCGGGCGGATCGGGCAAGAGCCTTGGCCTGCAGGCTGTGATCGGAACGACACGCACGCGGGTCATCGCCGAATCACGATCGTTTAGGTCATGTTAACGCCATCGCCTCAGCGTAAAGGTGTGTTAGCAGCGTTGGGGGCGCTGGTTAGCGGAAGGGGATCTTGATGAACGCCCACACACGCCTGGTGGCGATAAGCCTTGTCAGCGCCGCGGCGATGGCCGCGCCCGCCCATGCGCAGCTGTTCCTGAAACCTTATGTGACCGCCGGCGCGGGCTATATCGACACCGATGATCTCGGCGACGGTTCGTTCGCCATGGGCGGCGTCGGCGCGCGCTTGCCGCTGGGATTCCGCAGCGACATCACAGCACTCTATCAAACGGGACTCGGCGAAGAGACCCAAGCCTTTGACTCTGATCTTGGCGTTGACATCATCGCTGATCAGGAGGTCGATATCTATTCTGTGTTTCTTAGCGCGTATTATGATTTGCCGGAAGGCGTTCCGTTTGTGGAGCCGTATATCGGCGGCGGTGTCGGCGGGTCCGTGTTTGATCAGGAAGTGACGGTGCGTGGGGAGGTGCTCGGCGATCCGTTCAGCTCGACCGACAACGACACCAGCTCTGACTTCTCCTACCACGCCAGCGCGGGCGTCAGCCTCACCCTGGCGGGCGGGATCGCTGTGGACGCCGGCTATCGTTATGTCGTCTACGGCGACTTCGACAATGGCGGCTCCATCGAAGCCAACCACTTCACCCTTGGCGGTCGCTTAGGCTTCTAATCCGCGTCGACCACACCGCGCACGTCGGGCGGCGATTAACGCAAAAGCAACCAGGAACTGCCGCAGACCTTGATCGGCGTGGCGGCCGCGCCCACGTTTTTGTCGACGTCAGACGACTTCGCTTCATGGGGAAGGGAGCGTTTGATGCGCAAGGCGGCTCATGGGAGGGCTTTGCGGCATGGCTACGCGCACTTGGTATGACAGCCCCCTCCTGGTGGGCTTCGAGCGGATGCAAGAGCTCGCTGAACGCGCCGCGCGCGGATCAGACGGGTATCCGCCCTACAACATCGAGGCGCTGGGCGCTGATCGTGTCCGCATCACCCTGGCTGTCGCCGGCTTCGCGCCGGAGGATCTGACTGCGACCGTGGAAGGCGCGCAGCTCGTCATTCGCGGCGAGCAACGCGCCTCTGACGAGAACCGGGCGTTTTTGCACCGGGGCATCGCGGCGCGTCGATTCAAACGCGCGTTTGTGTTGGCCGACGGGTTTGAAGTCGACGGCGCGGAGCTGGAGCATGGGTTGCTCCATGTGACCGTGCGACGGCGGCCCGTGGAGGATCAGGTGAAAACCATCGAGATCCGCAAAACCGCGTCGCGGAAGGATGCGCGCAGCGCGTCCCTCGCCGCGGCCGCGGATGCAGGAGAAGACACCAATGACTGAGAACAACAGCCGCAAGCCCGAGAATGGGGCGACAGGCGACGCACTCGCGTCGGCCAACTTGGCGGAGCTTGGCGCGCCAAACCTGGTGTATGTGCGTGAAGTGCCCGCCTCAGAGATTTTGGCGGAGGCGCCGATGCCCGACATGGACGTCGACCCCGACGCGATGTGGTATGCGGTCCATGCCGCTGACGGCGCGCGCTTGGCGGTGCTGAACGACCGCGACGCCGCCTTCCTGGCCGCGCGCCAGCACGACCTGAAGCCGGTCAGCGTGCATTAAGCCCACGGCGTGCGCCGCTCGGCCGCGATGATGGTGGTGTGTCAACACGATCGTCACTGCGGGCGTGGAGGCGTCGCTCGTCGCTCTGTGACGCAGAGACAGCCCAAGAGGAATGGAGGGCGCGCGATCGCGTCCACGCTTGGGCGATGCTGTGCGCGCGTGCGTTCACCGCGCCGCGGCGGGGTTTCATGGGCGTTCGAGGTGGGCGTTCGAGATGCGCGCGACGGAGCGAGTGTGTTCGCCCCACCAGCCCCGGCTCAGCTCAGGCGGAGCGCGCGAGAGCCGCAACGTGCGCCGCGGCCGCGCGCAAAGTTTTGAGGCCGGCCTCGGAGTCTCCTTTCAACGCCATCAGCGCGGCCAAATCGCCTGGACGCCGCGCCACGCCCGCAAGAGTCGCGAAAACGCGCACGCCCCCCGCCTCATCGACGGCGCTCGCGGCGGCCGGCGGCAGCGCCCGATCGGCCGGATCCGCCACCGCGCGGACCACAAGAAGCGGCGCGCCCGCCGCCGCAGCGACGGCCGCGACCCGATGGCTTTCCATGTCCACCGCCGCCGCACCAGTGGACATCCACAGCGCGCTCTTGGCCGCGGCGGTGTCAATCACGGACTCCGCCCCAAGCGCGGCCGCGCCCTCTGCGGCGCAGACGAGGGCGAGCCGCGCGCGCATGTGTTCATCTGCAGCCCAACGATCCCCCGCTTCCGTCACGACCGCGTCAGGGATGAGCACAGCGCCAGGCGCGAGCTTCGGATCAAGGGCGCCCGCAAGACCGAAGCTGACCAACGCCGTCGCGCCGTCCGCAAGCAGACGGCGCGCCTCCGCCTCCGCGTGATCAGGCCGCGCGCCGGACACACCGATCAGCGCTAAGGCCCCGGCTTCGCCAGCGCCGGCGCGGAACGCGGCCCGCTCCGACTTCAGCCCGCACACCACGCCTAAGCGCACGCCCGCCGTCATGAGGCCCCCCGTCCGCCGCCGCCCGGCGGCCGCTCACATGCCCCACGCCGTCTCGCGGTCATTCGCGTCCATCAGCCGCTGATACCGCGCCACCGCCCACAGGGGGAAGAACGCGGCGTAGCCGTGATACTTCAAATAGAACACGCGCGGGAAACCCGTGCCGGTGAACAGCTGCTCCCGCCAGCGCGGGCCGTCAGCGTCACGGGGCGCGTTTTCAAGCCAGGCGACCCCGCGCGTCAGCGCCTCGTCATCAAGGGCGTCGGCGGCCATGAGGCCAAGCACCGCCCACGCAGTTTGCGATGCGCTTGATTCCACTGCATAGCCGCGGCGGCCGTGCTCATACGTCTCCAACCCCTCGCCCCAGCCGCCGTCATCGCGCTGCTGGGCTTTGAGCCACGCGACTGCTTTGCGCACCCAGGGCTCGTTCACGTCGACGCCCGCCGCACGTAGCGACACTAAAACAGACCATGTGCCGTAGATGTAATTCGCGCCCCAGCGACCGAACCACGAGCCGTCGTCTTCTTGCTCACGCTTCACATACGCGATGGCGCGGTCGATCTCGGCCGCGTAGCGCTCGCGATCAATCTGGGCGAGGCAGCCAATGCATCGCGCTGTGACATCCACCGTCGGCGGGTCGAGCAACGCGCCATGGTCGGCGAAGGGGATGGAGTTGAGATAAAAGTGCTCGTTCTCCGGCTCGAACGCGCCCCAGCCGCCGGAGGACGATTGCATGCCGGCGATCCACTCACACGCGCGCTCAATGTTTTCACGATACTTCGGGTCGCCTTGGCGGTGCATGGCCATCGCGACGACAGCCGTGTCATCGACATCCGGGAAGTCAGGGTTTTCGTACTGAAACGCCCAGCCGCCGGGACGCACGTCAGGGCGGCGCACCGTCCAATCGCCCCGATGGTCGAGGATTTGCTTGGTTTGCAGCCAATCCAGCATCGCGATCAGCCGCGAATCCTCGCGATCGCCGCTTTCCAAGAGCGCGTGGGCGGACAGGCCGGAATCCCACACCGGCGACACACAGGGCTGGAAGTAAAGCTGCTCGCCCCGCTCCACCTTCAACAGCTCGATGGACCTGCGCGCTATGCGCATATTGGGGTCGTCATCGGCATAGCCCAGCACCCGCATCATCATCACGGAATTGGCCATGGCGGGGTAAATCGCGCCCAGCCCATCCTCCCCGTTCAAGTGCGACAGGGTGTAGGTTTCAGCTTTCTTGATCGCCGCGCGGCGCACACCTTTCGGCATGACGGGCTCAATGAACCGCAACAGCTTGTCGAGAACTAAGAACGCCTCGCCGACCAGGCCGCCAGTGGGGTTGATTTGGAATTGCTGCGGCGCCTCGGGATCGAGCACGAACAGCTCGCGCACGCCGCGGCCCGTGGGATTCGCCGCCTGCGCCTTCATCGCGTAGAGCACAAGCAGCGGCGTCAGCACAGTGCGCGACCAATACGCGATCTTCGACATGTGAAACGGGAACCAGCGCGGCAGGTGCATCACCTCAACAGGGGTCACCGGCACGCCGCGCCACGGGATCTGGCCGAACAACGCAAGGGAAAAGCGCGTGAACACATTGGCTTTGGCGGCCCCGCCGCGGGCGAGCAGCCACGCGCGCGCGCGCGCCATGTGCGGCGCGTCCGGATCATCGCCAATGAGCTTCAGCGCCCAATAGGCCTTCACAGTCGCGGAGATATCCCCCTCGCCCGCCTTAAACAGCGGCCAAGCGCCGTCTTCGCGTTGCTCATGGCGCAGATAAAGGCCGATGCGATGCTCCGCCTCAGCGTCGATTTCGCCCAGGAAATGCCGCAGCAGCACATACTCCGCCGGAATGGTCGTGTCGGCTTCAAGTTCAAAGACGATGTGGCCGTCCGCCTGCTGAGTCGACCACAACGCCTCCGCCCGCTCGCGAACCAACGCACGGCGATCATCCGGCGAAAAGGGCCCGTTCGGCGATGATCGGTTCGGCTGGGAATCCGTCAGCGTGTCGAGCGCCATAAGCAGGGTCCTCTCTCTTTGACGGCGGGCGGCTTACGCCGCTAACGCCGCCGCGCGCGCGCCGGAGCGCACCGCGCCTTCTATCGTGGCCGGAAGGCCCGTGTCGACGGCGTCGCCCGCGAGAAACAAGTTCTTCAGCAGCGTCCGTTGCTTCGGACGACGGCGAACGTTTTCCGGGCTTTGCACAAAAGTCGCGCGCTTTTCACGAATGAGGCGCGCGGCTTTCGGCGCCACGCCGTCAGCGAAACCCAACGCCGCAGCGGTTTCGCGCCACAGCATGGCGATCAACTCATCCTGGGGCCGTTGCGCGCCCTCAACCGCCTCCGCAGCGCTCACCGTCACGCTGATCACGTCGCCATGGGGAAAGATCCATTGAGTGACGCCGCCGACGACGCCCAAAATCGGCGGCGCGCGATCGGCCAGGCGCGCATCCTCCAGCAGGAAATGGGCGTTGAGGATGGCGGAGGCCTCCTCCGGCGCGTCGGCCTCCGGATACAGCATGTTGAGCCGGTGCGGCGGGATCGCCAGCACCACACGGTCGTGCGGCCCCAGCGGCTCCGGCTCGCCGCGAGCGAAGTGGAGCGCAGCGACGCGGTCGTCGGCGCGCTCCACGCGCTTGACGAGGCGTTCAAACTGCACCGGCGCGCCGGCGGCCTCCAGGGCGCTGAGCGCAGGCGCAATCAGCGCCGGGCCAAGGCCGTCGGGCGCAAACATCGGCCGCGCCAACCGCCCGTCGCGCCAGGCCTCCACCGCCGTGGCGCGCATCAGCTGGGCGCTGGCCTGGGCGGGCGGCAGGTTCATCACTGCAAACGCCATCGGCTCCCAAAAACGCGTCAGCGCCGCGCCGTCCGGCCGCACTAAAGCGGAGATCGTGTCGTCAGGGCCGGCGAACAGGATCCGCCCCGCCCCCGCCATCGCCGGCAGGCTGACGCCGGCGGGTCGGCGGTCGGCGGCCAGCGGCCACCACGGCACGACGCCGTCATTCATCCGCACCGTCCAGCGCTCGCTGGTCGCGATGTCGATGAAGGGAAACGCCGCCTCCGGCGCCGCCACGAGGGCGTCCGGCGCGCCCGCCAGCCGCAAATACGCTTGGACGGACGTGTTGCCCGTCAACACGAGATGGTTGCCGTTGTCGATCTGGCGGTTCAGGGCTGTGTCATAATAGCTGCGGCAGCGCCCGCCGGCGTGACCCGCGCCCTCATACACGCGCACCCGCGCGCCCTTGGCCACGGCGTGCAGCGCGGTGGACAAGCCCGCCAAGCCCGCCCCGACAATGTGGATGACCCCGCTCACGGAGCGGAGACCGTCTCACGGGAAGCCGCGGCGTCTGACGCCGCCTCTGACGCCGCCTCTGACGCCGCCTCTGGGACCGCGGGCGCCCGGCCCGGTCCAAGCACGGCGTAGCGCAGCCCCCGCAGGACTTTGTCGCGCTTGCTCATCAAGCTGTCGGGCGGGCCGGGGCGCCAGCACGCGGCTTCGATTTTGTCGAGATAGCCCTCATACGCGCCCATCATCAGCAACGCCGGGCGCAACTCCCAACGGGTGTGCGCCTGGGCGAGGCGGCGCGCGGCGTCATAGCAAGCGCGCGCATCCGCCCCGAGGGTTTGGCGCACCGCCGGCAAGCCGGGATGGCGCGCCACAGCGTGGGGATCATCGAGGGGAAGGCCGTGGGCGGCTAACAGCTCGCGCGGCACATAAAGGCGACCGATCGCGGCGTCATCCTCCACGTCGCGCAAAATGTTAGTGAGCTGCAGCGCTTGGCCCAGCGCATCAGCGAACCGGCCCGACACCTCGCCGCGCCACGCGCCGAACACCCGCATGGAGAGCATGCCCACCGACACCGCCACACGACGGATGTAAGCGTCCAAGACCTCTCGAGTCGGTGCGATGATCGGGCCGTCGGCGTCCATGGCCATGCCCTCGATCATCAGAAGGAACTCCTCCTGAGGCAGATCAAACGCCGCCACCGCCGGCTGCAGCGCGACGCCGACAGCCGAGAGCGGCGCGCCGGCGTAAAGCCGCTGCATCTCCTCGCGCCAGGCCGCAAGGGCTTGGTGCTTTTCCTCAACCGGAAAATCGCCGTCGGCGATGTCGTCCACCACCCGGCAAAAGGCGTAAATCGCGCGCATGCCCTCGCGCCGCGGCTTGGGGAGGATGGCCATGCCGGCGGAGAAGGACGTGCCCGAGCGCGCGGTGATCGCGGCTGCAATCGCGGCCGGATCACCGCCCGTCATCGGCGCCGGCAGCAAGTCTGACAAAGGCGGCTCACCGCTCATGCCGCCTCCTTCAAGGGCGTCGGCGCCCGAGTCGTGAAGCCCGACCACGCGCCCGCGACGCCAGCCAACGCGAAATCGCCTTTCGACAGCGCGACACGCGTCGCTAAGGGATCGCCGCGGCGCAGCCGCGCCGACAAGCGCCGGGCGAGGTTGATGATCACCGCGCTTTCGGCGGCCAGCCGCCGGCTGCGCAACCCGCCCACAAGGCCTGCGGCCGTCGCGTTCAACGCGTCGCAGACATCGAGCAACCGATCCATGACGCGCCGAAAGGCGGGCGAGAGCGCGGCGCGGTCCACGGCCTCGAGGCTGTCGCCCTCCTCGTCCAACCAATCGAGGGGGATATAGACGCGATCCAACGTCCGCCGGTCATCGCCGCAGTCCTGCAGGTGATTGAGGATTTGCAAGGACGTGCACAAAGCGTCTGACGCGGGGTAAAGCGCGGGGTCTTCACCATGGAGATCGAGCAAGAACCGCCCCACCGGATCCGCCGACAGCCGGCAATAACCCAGGAGTTCATCAAGCGTGCGATAGCGCAGCAAATCCGCGTCCTGGCGGAAGGCGCGCAGGAGGTCGACGCCGCGGTCCGTGCTCACACCCGTCTGTAAAAGCGAACGCCGCAGCGCCGTGGGTTTCGTGAGACCGTCCGCCTGGCCAAGAAGCACCTCTTCAAACGCATTGAGGCGGCGCTTTTTCTCCTCCGGCGCGAGGTGGCCTGCGTCTGCAATGTCATCGGCGGCGCGCGCGAAGGCGTAATAGGCCGCCACATGGGGCCGCAAGGGCGGGCGAATCAAAAACGAGCCGACGGGGAAATTCTCGTCCCGCGCCCCCTTGCCGGAGGACGCCTCAATCTCCGCGTCGCGATAGCTTGTCATCGCTGGTCGTCCCGTGCCGCAGCGTGCGGGCGGAAACTATCGGCACTGTCGGCGCCAAGCAAGCCGCCCGGCGCTGTCGCGGGGCGCTTGCCTCGCGTCCATCGGCGGACGACAAGGACGCCATGACGCTTCTTGTCGCGCTTTCGTGTGTCGCTTGGTTGGTCCTGCTGTTCGCGCGGGGCGGGTTTTGGCGCGCGGATCAACGCCTCGGGGCGAGCCCAGCGCCGGCGGCGTGGCCGGCGGTCGCCGTCGTTATTCCCGCGCGCGACGAGGCGGCGACAGCGCGCACGGTCGTTGCAGCGCACATGGCGAGCGATTATCCCGGCGCGCTGCGCGTGATCCTCGTGGATGACGGCTCCACAGACGCGACGGCGGCGGAAGCGCGCGCCGGCGCCGACACAGCCCCAGCGCGTGGCGATCGCACGCTTGAGATCGTCGCCGCGCCGCCGCTTGAGCCGGGATGGAGCGGCAAGCTCTGGGCGGTTAATGCGGGTCTTGCGGCCGTGGCGGCGTCCCTGCCTGACGCGCGGTATGTTCTGCTCACGGACGCTGACATCCGCCACGGGCCGGGGCTCTTGCGCCGGCTGGTCGCGCGGGCGGAGGCGGAGGATCGCGCGCTTGTCTCGGTGATGGCGCGGCTTGATGACCGCGGCGTGTGGGGCGGGCTGCTGATCCCCGCCTTCATCTTCTTCTTTCAGAAGCTTTACCCCTTCCCCTTGACCAATGATCCCAACAGCGCCGTGGCGGGCGCGGCCGGCGGCGTGGTGCTGGTGCGGCGCGCGGCGCTCGAGGCCATCGGCGGCGTCGCCGCGATTAAAGGCACGCTCATTGACGACTGCGCGCTGGCCGCGCGGATTAAGAAAGGGCCCCCGCGCCGAGCCATTGAGCTCGTCTTAGCCGACGCGACGGCGGAGGCGGTGAGCTTACGCGACAATCGGGCGTTCGGCTCGATCCGTATGATGATCGCACGCACGGCCTTCACCCAGTTGGACTATTCCGCCTGGAAGCTCGCCGGCACGGTCATTGGGTTGGCGCTTGTTTATCTCGTTGGGCCGGCGGCGCTCCTCGCGTGGCCGCTGCATGGCGACGCCGCCACGGCCGGTCTAGGCGCATTGGCATGGGCGCTGATGACGGCGGCGTACGCGCCGACCCTGCGGCTTTATGGCCGGCCGGTTTGGCAAGGGCTCGCCTTGCCCGTCGCGGCGGCGCTTTACGCCGGCTTCACTGTGGACTCCGCGGCGCGCCATTGGCGCGGCGAAGGCGGCCGATGGAAGGGCCGCGTCTACCCTGCAGGCGGGTCAGGCTGATCAATCAGCCCCTGCGTCGCCATCCAGGCGAGCGCGGCGTCGAGGGCGACCTCCGTCGGGGGCGGCGCAAAACCGAGCGCGGCGCGCGCTTTGGCGTTGGAGAACCGCACCCGCCGCCCCGCAAGGCGCACGCCCGTCAAGGGCGCAGACGGCGCGCGGCCCGTGAGCCGGGCGAGCCCCGCCTCCACCCAGGCCGCCGTCCATGCCAAGCGGTAGGGCGCGCGGGCCTTCGGCGCTTGGACGCCCGTGCGCGCGGCGACCATGGCGGCGAGATCGCTGAGCTCATGGTCTGTCCCCGTGAGGAGAAACCGCTCGCCCACGCCTTTGCCTGGCGCGTCGAGGGCCGCCACGACGCCGGCGGCGACCGCGCGCACATCCACAAGATTGATGAGGCACGCCAGCAGCGCCGGCAATCCGCCGCGAGCCAGGTCGCGGACGAGGCGGCTCGGCGGCGTGAGGCGGTGATCGCCCGGCCCAAGGGGCGAGGACGGGAGCACCGTCCAGGCGTCCAGGCCAGCCGCCGCGGCCTCGCGCACCACCAACTCCGCCCGGCGTTTGGCGCGCGGATAAGGGCCGAGCAGCGCCTCCGGCGCAATCTCACGCGTCTCGTCCACCGTCCGTTCAGGGCGATCAGGCCCCGCGATCAGGGTTGTGTATGACGACACATGGATAAGCCGTGCGCCCGCGGCCCGCGCGGCCTGCGCCACGCGCCGGGCTCCCTGGTGGTTCACACGCTCATACTCGTGGGGGTCGCGCCGCCAAAGATCCGCCAGCGCCGCGGCGTGCACGACGCCGCTCACGCCCGCCATCGCCGCGCGCAGCGCCGCTTCGTCCAGGATCGAGCCTGGGCGCTGCGTCCACGGCGCCTCCGCGTCCGCGAAAGCACGATCAAATGCGATGGGCTGATCGCCACGGGTGTGGAGCGCGGCGCAGACATGCCCGCCCAAAAACCCGCCGCCGCCCGTGACCAGGACGCGCATCACCGCCCGCCCTGCGCCGCGAACCCGCCGGCGCGACAGACGATGAGGCCCTCGTCACGCACTGACCCTGCAATCATCACGTCGCCGGCGAGCACAGCCGCCGTCGCGCCGGAAAACTGGCGACCCGTGGCGTCCTCGTAAAGCAGCGTCCACGGCGCGTGGGGATCATCAAGGCTCTCGACGGCCCGCGCAATGATGCGGCTCGGCGCGCGGTCGCGGCGGCCATAGCGGTAGAGGCCGAAGGTGAGAAGGCTTGGCTGCACCGCCGCCACCAGGGTTCCGTCAGCCGCGACGGTGAGGTTGTCCGGCGCGCCAGGCGTCGGCAAGAGCGTGTCGTGGGCCCCGTCCCCAGGCAAAATGTCCTCAGGCGAAACGTTCCCGGGCGCGACAGCGCTCAAGACGCGCACGCGCCGCGCCCGCGTCTCCGCCACCGCGGTGCGGCCGTGCGGCGATCCCCCCGGCCATACGGCGAGCCCATTGGCGAAGCCGAGGCGCGTGCGCACAGAAACGCCGTCCCCGGCCGTCGTCCCGGGATCGAGGGCGACGACGCGCGCCCGGCGCGCGCCGAGCCGTTCGCGCCACGCCCAGCCGGGGCAATAATCCCGGTCGAGGGAGATCAGCGTCGCGCCATTCGCTATGAACGCGACGTCATTGGCGGCGCAGGGCGCTGGCATGTGGCGCACGCGCGGCGCGCGGGCCTCGTCGCGATCACTAAGCGCATAGACCTCAAGCACCGGCTCCAAGCCCGCAAGCGCGTCGCCGAAACGCCCCGCCCGTCCGCGACGGTTGATGACGGCGAGCGTCGCCGCCCCATCACGGCGATCCACCGCGATCCCGTGGGGGCGCAACCCACCCATGGCCGCCGGGTCGATTAGGCTGGTCACGCGCACATCCCCCGCGAGCAAAGCCGTGATCGCCACGCGATAGACCCCGCCATCGGGCGGCGGATCGCCCGCCGTCACGGCGCGCTCAGCCTCAAGCCGGTCATAAGCCGACACGACCACCCGCCCCGCCTGATCGAGAGCCAGATCCTCCGCGCCAGAAACGCGCCAGCCGCTGTCGGCGTCTGTGAGGGCGCGCACCACGCACTCGCGCGCGGCGAACCGCGCGGGCCCGAGATCCGGCGCGCCGCACGCCGCCGACACCGCCGCCGCAATCGCGGCGGCCCCAGCGCGTCGCGCCGCCGGACGGCTCATGACGCGGCGGGCGTCGGCGTGGCGTAGCCCCATTTCGTGATCCACCGGCCCCAGGCGCGCGAGACTTTCGCCACCGCCTCCGCGTCGCCCTTGAACGCGTTTTTCTGATAGCCGGCGATGGAGTCCACATACGCACGGAAGGCGGGTTCAGCCTCCGCGAAACCCGGCAACGCCAGCGCCTCATAAATGTCGCGCACCGCCCCGATCGGATCGGCGTCGAGCCGGGCGTAGGGAATCTCCACAAAGTCTGGGGCCGCCCAGCCCGCGGTTTGTTCCTCAAACCGACGCATCATACGCTCATACACGCGCAAGATCACGGCATCGATGTCGATGTGATTGTAGGGCTGAAGCGCCATGACTTTGAGCAATTGCTTGTAAAAATTACGCATCGACAAAAACACGTCAAACGGATCACGGTGAATATGAATAAACTTTGCGTGCGGGAACATGTCGCGCAGTTGCGCCGGACGCCCGGTGTACACTGGATTCTTGATCAACAGCGGCTTGCCCGGCTGACGCTGGGCGAGCTTTCGGAGAAAGAGCGTGAACACCCGCTCCCACTGCGCGACATCTTCCTCCGACGCGCCATCAAAAAACAGGCCGCGATCAAGAAAGTACTGAAAGCGTGAAGGGAAGTAAATAGCGTGATAAAATGACAACGCCGACATATTCGCAATCGCGATTTCATCCTCTTGCGGGCTGGTCGGCGTGACGGGAATGTTGTCGATATAGCGGCTTTCCGGCAGCGCCCTCTCCAACAGGGGTTGAATCCACCGGCCGAGATAAAGCGTCTCCCACGGCATGCCCACCGCGGCCGGCGGCGCGTAGCCGAACTCGCCCAAGCTCATAATGTTGTAAAGATGGGTGGTGCCCGAGCGCCAATGGCCGAGCAAAAACACCGGCGGATCCATCGCCGCCGCTGACGGGATCACCCGTTCGGCCCGCGCTTTCTCCAGCGCGGTGAAAGGCGCGCGGCCAAGCACCGACAGACGGATCGCGCGCACGCGGCGCCCGTCGACGCCGGGACCGGCCTCCGCCAGAACGCGCGTCAGCGTGGCCATGTCCGCGCCGCTTAAAGGATGGGCCATGGGGTGTTCCTGTCTCCGCGCCCGCCGCCGCGACACTGGGCGGACGCGTGATGCTTAGCCGCCCCGGGCCGTTGCGCAAACGACCGCCGGCGCCTGGCGCGTTATCCGCTGCGCTGGCTCCACGCCCGCGCAGCGGCCAAGACTTCAGCCGTCCAAATCTCCGTCGCGAGCCGATTGCCGGTGAGCAACGCACGCGCCGCCCGGCGCACCGCGCGGCGGGCGGCGACGAGCGTGGGATCCTCGCCCGAGCGGGTGAACGCACCTTGGTCCGGCGGGCTGTCGAAGGGGTCGGTCATATCCGGCGCATCCGGGGCGCGCTCCGTCAGCACCGCCGCGGCCGTCACGCGCGCCAGGCTCATCGCGCGCCCGGGGCGCAATGCCCGCGCGGCGCGGCGCAGGGCGGCGGCTTGACGCTCACGCGCCTCCGCGCGGGCGAGTTCCAAGGCCGCCAAGGCTGCGCGCGCGTCCTCGGCGCGGCGGCTGTCGCCATAGCGCTTCAGCCACACCCGCAAATCGCGGATGGATTGGGTGTCTTGGGCCGCGATCCACGCCTGCTCGGCCTCGCGGGCTTCGCGGTGCTGGCTCGTATAGCCTTGAGAAAAGCCGATCGCCGCCAACGCCGCGTATCCCACCACGGCCGCCACAATCGCCAAACCGAGGCGCCCGCGCGGGCCGTCACGCTTTGAGCGCCGGCGTTTTTGTGGCTCCGGCGCCGGCTCAAGCGCGACCTTGGTGCGCGGCTGAGCGGGTTCCGGCGTCTCTTCCGGCCCGCGCACCATAATCCGACGCAAGCGTGGTCGTCGCCCACCGTCCTCACCCGGGGCGGCTTCGTCCTCCACCCGCGACCGGGGCGCAGCGGCCTGGGCCGCGCGCCACCGCTCTTCGTCATCAGGATAAAGCCGCGGGCCATCGCCGCCCCAAGCCGCGTCAGCGGCGTGGCCATGGCCGACGCCGCTTTGCGCGTCGTCGCGGGGATCGCGTCCGGAGCGGCTCTCAGAATCGTCGACAAAGTCGCCGCCGAGGGCCTCGTTGAGGACATCGCCTCGGGGATCGTTCAACGACGCGACCCCAAAGCCCGGCCTGGCGGTGGCGTCGCGCTCCCCGCTCAGGCCCCCGCCGGCCCCCCTGACAGCGTCATCCGCCGTCGCCCCGCCGTGTTGGGGAGCGGCGATATCCTCGCCGCCGACCGCGAGGATATCGCCCCACGCCCGCGCGACCGTGTCGCCGCTGTAAGCCACGGCGATCTCGCCATCGAGCTCGGCCTTAATCTCGGACTGCACGCGCAAGGGCGCGGCCGCCGCGTCCGGGTCGGCGTCACTGGCGGATGGGTCCACGTGCGCGCGGGTCGTCGCCCCCGACGCGACGGTCGCTGGAGCCCCATCCGCTGAAGGCGGATCGGCCGCAGGCGGCGCAGGCGCGGCGGGCTCGTCGCGATCCTCCTCCCGCGCGGCTTGGGGCGGCGGTGGAGGGACCGGCTCCGACCTCGCCTCCGGTTCCGCTCCGCTGGCGGCTGGCGCGCGTTGCGGCGTATCGGCTGGCTCAGGCCCGCGGGCCGGCGGCTGCGGCTCGGCGCCGCCTCGCCGCTCCGTGAGGCGCGCCAGCAACGCTGTCCACGCCGCATCCTTCGTCTCGCCCCGCCAGCGCGACAAGTCCGGCGCGTCGGCCAGCTGGGCGGGGGGATCGCCCGCGCCGATCCACACATCCACGCCCTTGCCCAACCGGTTGGCTAAGCGCGCGACCACAGTCATTTGCGCGTTGCCCAAGGCGTCGTGGCTGATGAGATTGATCACGTGATCAGCGTCGTGCAACAGACGCGCGAAGCTCCGCGCCCATGAGGTGTCTTGCGGGGAATCGCGACTGCCGATGATGCGATGGCCGCGGGCGGCCAGCTTCTCGCGCATCCGCTCGACAATCTCCCCATCCGAGGCGACGTGTGAGAGTATGATGATCGCCATGACTGTCCTGTTTCCGCGCCCGCACGCCGGAGCCCCGCTGATCGCCAAGCGGCGGCCCTGAGCGTGAGTATAACCCGACGGAGCCGCTTCACGACAGGCGGAGGCTCGCGTTATCGCTCCGTCGCGTCGGCGTCGCCCCTCGCCATTGGCGACGACGCCACAAATGCGGCCACGAACGCCGCCAAGGGCGCGGCGATGACCTCCACGCCCTCCGCCGTCGGATGGAGGCCGTCCGCCTGCAGCAAGGCGGGCGCGTCCGCCACGCCCGCCAACAGCGCGGGATAAAGCGGCACGTCATACGCCGCCGCAAGACTTGGAAAAATCTCAGCATAGGCTGCATCGCGCCCATCCTGCGGCGTCAGGCCCCGCGGGCTGACCCCCACAAGCGCCACAGCCGCGCCATCCGCTTGGGCCGCCTCGATAATCGCGGCGAGATTGGCGCGCGCGCGTTCCGGGGCGAGGCCGTTGAGGTAATCATTCGCGCCCAAGGCGACGATCACCAGATCCGGATCCGCCGCGCGCACTGAGAAATCATATCGATCCAAGCCGCCGCCCGTGGTGTCGCCGGACACGCCCGCGTTAATCACGGTCGCCGGCACGCCGTCCGCACGCAGCCGCGCTTCAAGCCGCGCCGGCAACGCGTCGCGCTCGGCCAAGCCGAAGCCGGCGGTGAGGCTGTCGCCCAGCATCACAATGCGCGGCCCCTCGCGCGCAGGCGTCGCCTGCGCCGGCGTGTGCGCGCCCCCTGGTGCGGCGGCAGGTGTTGCAGCAGCAGGTGTCGTGACAGCCGGCGAGGGAGCGGCCGCGTCCTCGCTCGCCTCGTCGCGCTCGCCGCACGCCGCAATGCAGGCCGCGACGCCGACGGCGCTCACCATTATGACGAACATTTTAAACGGCGACGCCATCGTCATCCCCTGGCTGATGCGTATGTAGATCATGATCCCCTCGGCCGAAAATAGGACCGATCCATGGCGCTCGCTCCCCCCTCGCCGCCCCTCGCCGCGCACGCGGCCGCCTTTGATGCTGACGCGGCGCCGACAGTGGCGCTGGAGGATGTGCGCTTGACGCTGGCGGGCCCGGCCGGGGCGGCGGAGATCCTCAAAGGCGTGTCGTTTTCCGCGAACGCGGGCGAAGCGGTCGCGATCGTCGGCCCTTCGGGCTCGGGCAAGTCCTCGCTTGTCGCGGTGGCCGCGGGCCTTGAGCCGGCGACCTCCGGCGCCGTGCGCCTCCTCGGCGAAGCGGTGGATGGGCGGGGGGAAGACGCGCTCGCGAAACTGCGCCGCGGGCGGGTGAGCTTAGTGTTTCAAGCGTTTCATTTGCTCGCGACAATGACGGCCTTCGACAATGTGCGCGCACCGTTAGAAATTGCGGGACTTGAGAAGGTGGCTGACCGCGCCGCCGAGGCGCTGGAGGCGGTCGGGCTCTCGTCCCGGCGCGGCCATTATCCAAGCCAGTTGTCGGGCGGCGAGCGTCAGCGGGTCGCGGTCGCGCGCGCCCTCGCGAGCGATCCCGCGGTGGTGTTCGCGGACGAACCGACGGGCAATCTCGACGCCGCCAACGGCGCGGCGGTGGCGGATCTCTTGTTCCGCCTGACGCGCGAACGCCACGCCACCCTCATCCTCGTCACACATGATGAAGCGCTCGCGCGCCGCGCGGATCGGATCGCGCGCATGGAGGACGGGCGCATCATCACCGCCGGCGCCGGGGAGGTGCGCGCGTGAGCGCGTGGGCGCGGATCGCCTGGCGCGAGCTGGTCGGCGGCGCGGGCGACTTCGGCGTCTATCTCGCCTGCTTAGCGGTGGGCGCGTTCGCCGTGGCGGCCGCCGGCGCGGTAAGCGAGAGTTTTGCGCGCGGGCTTGATCGCGAAGCGCGCCAACTCTTAGGCGGCGACGCGGCGTTCACCGCCGCCCAGCGGCGCGCCAGCCCCCAGGAGCGCGCGTTTCTGGAGGCCCGTGCGCGGGTGTCGGAGTCCATTGGGTTGCGTGTGATGGGCCAAGCGGGCGACGGGCCTGAGGCTCGCCGCAAACAAGTGGATGTGCGCGGCGTCGACGACGCCTTTCCGCTTGTGGGATCAGTGACGCTCGCCGGCGCCGTCGCCTTGGACGACGCGCTCGCCCCTGCGGACGGCCGCTGGGGCGTGGCGGCGAGCGCGTCTTTGCTGGAGAGCTTTGATCTTGAGGTGGGCGACACGCTGCGTCTCGGCGCAGTGCAGGCGCGGATCACCGCGCGCCTCGACGGCGAGCCCGATCGCCTGGGGACCCCGGGGACCTTTGGTCCGCGGGCGCTGATCCATCGCGACGCCTTGGTGGAGGCGGGCCGGCTGACCAGCGGTCAGCTGTTTCGCGCGACCTATCTGCTCGATCTGCCCGACGGCGTCGACGGCGACGCCTTGGCGGACGAGGCGGCGCAGGCCATGGGGCCGGGCGGGCTGCGCCATCAGGGCCCCGAGGACGCCGTCGACGGGCTGCAAAACGTCTTCGCGCTGCTGGAGGCGTTCTTGGCGGTGATTGGGGTTGCGGCGTTAGTCGCCGGCGGGGTCGGCGTCGCGCAAGCGACAAGCGCGTTTCTCGAGAGCCGCACAGGAGCCATCGCCGCCCTGAAAGCGCTCGGCGCGGACAGCGGCCACATCCGCGCGGCGTATCTCACGCAACTCGCCGCCATGGCGCTTCTGGGGGCGGGCGTCGGCGTCGGGCTGGGCGGGGCGACGCCCTTCTTAATCAACGCCTTTGCGGGCGCGCACATCCCGGTGCCTCAAGCGCTGGGGCTTTATCCCGGACCAATGCTCCAAGCGCTCGCCTTGACGTTGTTGGCGGCGGCGGCCTTCGCGCTTCCAGCGCTTGGGCGCGCGCGGGCCACGCCGCCGGCGGCGCTGTTTCGCACTACGGTGGCCGGCGCGCGCGGTGTTCGCACGCCCCCGCTCGAGACAGCGCTTGCTGTGCTGGCGGGCGCGACGCTGACGCTGACGGCCGCCCTCGCGAGCCCGCGACCGCTGATGACGCTGACGCTGATTGCGGGCGCAGGCGCGGCCTATGGTGTGTTGATCGCCGCCGCTGCGGGCCTGCGCTGGGGGGCGCGCCGGTTAGCGGGGCGCGCGCGCGGCATGGGGCGTCTCGCGCTCGCCAATTTGGGCGGGCCCGGTTCCCTTGCTCCCACCGTCGGGCCAGCGCTTGGACTTGGGCTTGGCCTGTTGACGCTGGTGGCGGCGGTGCACGCCAATCTCCTTCGCCAATTGAGCGAGACCGCGCCGCGAAACGCGCCCTCGCTCGTCTTCACGCAAATTCCCGACGCCGACACAGAACGCTTTGACGCGCTGTTGCGGGATGAAGGCGTCGCGGTCGACACGCCGGAGGCCTATCGCCGCGCGCCCTTCATTCTCGCGCGTGTGACGGCCCTGAAGGGCCGGCCCTTGGTCGACGAGGAGGTGGCGGAGTCCGAGCGCTGGGTGGTGGATGGCGAGATCGGGCTCACATATCTCGACGCCCAACCGCCGGAAGCCGTGCTTACTGAAGGCGCATGGTGGCCCAATGCGTATGCCGGGCCGCTTTTGGTGTCCGTGGAGGATGAGGCCGCGCGGGGGCTTGGGCTCAGCATTGGCGACACGATCGGCTTTCGGGTGTTTGGCCGACCGATCACGGCGGAAGTCGCCTCGCTGCGGCGCGTCGACTGGGGCGGGTTCGGGGTGAACACCGCCTTCATTCTCTCCCCCGGCGCGCTGGAGGCGGCCAATCCGCGTCACTTCGCCATCGCCAAAGCGCCGGCGGAGCGCGAAGCGCCCGTGATCACGGCGTTAGGGGAGGCGTTCCCGGACGTGGTCGTGTTTCAAACGCGTGAAGCGCTGGCGACCGCCGCCAAACTCCTGGGCGACATCGCGTTGGCGGTGACGATCGCCGCCAGCGTGGTGACGCTTGCAGGGCTTCTTGTGCTGGCCGGCGCGTTGGCGGTGATTGCGCGCCAAAGACGCGTGGAGTCCGCGCTGCTGAAAACATTCGGGGCCACACGCGCCGGGGTGCTTGGGCTTTATGCGGTGGAATTCGCCCTGGTGGGCCTGGCGGCGGCGGCTCTGGGCGTGGCGCTGGGGACTGTGGCTGCGTATCCAGCGGTCGTCATCGTGTTTGACGCCGTGTGGACCACGCCTTGGGCCGCGATCGCTGGCGTCGCGGCCGCCGCCGGCGCGGTGTCGGCTCTCGGCGGCGCGTGGGTCGGCCGCGCCCAGCTCGCGCGTCCGCCCGCCGCCACATTGCGCCAGGCCTAAACCCGGGGCGGATTACCGCGTGGACGGGCCGTCGTCATCGCGCTCCGTGGAATGGTCAAGCGGCGGGGGTTCTTGGTGCAAACTCGCCCGCACGCGCCGCAAGCCGTACCACACGCCTGCAAACACCGCCGGCGCCGCGAGCGCTGCAGCCACAGACGGGTTCAGCCAGCTTGCCCCCGCCTCCGCGACGCCCTTCGCCATATAAGCGACCAGTCCGACGCCGTAATACGTAATCGCGACGGTGGAGAGCCCCTCCACCGTCTCTTGCAAGCGCAGCTGAGCCTGGGCGCGCCGATCCATAGAGACGAGGAGGCGCGCGTTCTGCTCCTCCACCTGGACATCGACGCGCGCGGCGAGCAGACGCACGGCCCGATCGATGCGCGCGGCCAGGCGAGCTTGGCGCGCGGCCATGGACTCACACGTGCGCATGGCCGGCGCGAGCCGCCGCTCCATAAAGACTTCAAAGCGCTCATGGCCGGGGATGCGCTCCTCGCGCAAACGGGTGATGCGCTCTTGGACAATGCGGTGATACGCCGCTGAAGCCGCGAAACGGAAGGCTGAGCGGGCCGTGAGCGCCTCTGTTTCCCCGGCCAGGCGCGACAAACGCTGGAGGAGGTCGCGGTCCTTGGTCATGTGCGGCGGCGCGGCGATGCGCTCCGACATGGCGTCCACCTCGGCCTCTAAGCGCGCCATGACGGGCTGGGCCGCTCGCGCGGCGGGCAACGCCAGCAGCGCGGCGAGGCGGTAGGTCTCGATCTCGAGAAGCTTTTGGACTAACCGGCCGCGCATCTGATCATTGGGCGTGGAATCAAACAACAGCATGCGCGAAAAGCCGTCGCCATGGAGGCGGAAGTCCGCGGCCACGCTGGCGGTGGCGCCGCGCACGCGGCTGGCGGCGTAATCATCACGACCAAAGGCGGCGCGCGCGGCGTTCTCGTCCAACCCGCCCTCGCCGCTTGGGATAACAGACAAATGCATCGCGGCGAGGACCTCGCCCGACATCCCAGAAATCCATTCATCCGACACCGCCGCGAGCGCGGTCTCATCGCCGGGCGCTTCCCCCGGCGGGGAGCGATAAATCGTGTAGGTGGAAAACTCCGTGTGGCGCTCCCACACCACCACGGCCGCGCCGGTGTCGATCACATGATGGCGGGAATCCGGCGCTGGCTCTGACGCGCCGACGCGACGCGCGAGATCCACAACATGGTCGCGGTCGACGGTCGCTGCGTCGGTGGATTCGCTGGAGAGCATCACCAAAAGCGAAATCTGCGCGGCTTTGGGAACGGCCTGGGCCGGGCGTGAATGCGCCTCGTTGACCAGGCGCTCGCGGTCGCCGTGCTGGCTGAGATTGTATTTCCGCTGCAGCATGGCGCGCTGATCCTTGTTCCTGTCGACAGGCGCTTACACACCCAGGCGTTAAGGGTAGCGCACAACGCGCTGAAAAAAGACGCGCGAACGCCGCAGCGCACAATATTCGTCGCCAGATTTATCGCTAGATTTATCGTGGGGCGGCGGCGCTTCTCGCTCAGGCG
>CAZMSO010000001.1:52557-96152 GCA_964568975.1 uncultured Caulobacterales bacterium
TGTGGCGCGCCATCGTCAGAGCGCCGGATCGCGGCGCGGAAAAAGCGGGGAAGATAATCCGGACCGCCCGCCTTCGGGCCCGTGCCGGACAAGCCCTCCCCGCCAAAGGGCTGAGAGCCGACAATCGCGCCGATTTGGTTCCGATTCACATAGATGTTGCCGGCGTTCACCGCGCGCACCACCGCCTCCACCCGGTCATCAATGCGGGTGTGCACGCCAAAGGTGAGGCCATAGCCGCGGCCGTTGACGGCCCGCAGGATATCCGCCAGCGCCTCGGCCTCGAACGTGGCCAGATGCAGGATGGGGCCAAACACTTCCCGCTCCACATCCTCGATCCCCGACACTGCGATCACCGCCGGCGCAACCCAATGCCCATCAGCGCCGGCGTCTGCGTCGAGGCGTTTGAGCAGGCGGCCCTGGCTTTGCGCGACGTCACTGTGGGCCTCAAGGTCGGTGCGCGCGGCCTTTGAAATCACTGGCCCGATATCGACGGACACATCCCACGGATCGCCAAGGCGGAGTTCGTCCATCGCCCCGAACAGCATCTCGCAGAAGGCGTCGGCGATGTCGGCCTGGATATAAAGCATCCGCAACGCCGAGCAGCGCTGACCGGCGGAGCGGAACGCCGACGTGACGACATCGCGCACCGCTTGCTCAAGCAGCGCGGTGGAATCCACGACCATGGCGTTGATCCCGCCGGTTTCCGCAATCAGGGGCGCGGCCGGGTCGAGGCTCTCGGCCATAGCGCGGTTGATCGCCTGAGCCGTCGCCGTCGATCCGGTGAAGCACACGCCGGCAATGCGTGGATCAGACGTCAGCGCCGCGCCGACGACGCCGCCGGGGCCCGGCAGCAGCTGCAGCGCCGTGGGTGGAACCCCGGCCTCCTGGAGAAGAGAGCTTGCAAAGGCCGCAATGAGGGGCGTCTGCTCAGCCGGCTTTGCGATCACGCCATTGCCCGCCGCCAAGGCGGCCGCGATTTGGCCAGTGAAGATCGCCAAGGGAAAATTCCACGGCGAGATGCACGCAAACACGCCCCACGGCGCCCGCCCCTCGGCGTCGCCATGGCGTTCCGCCTCGCTGGCGTAATAGCGCAGGAAATCCACCGCCTCGCGCAGCTCCGCCACGGCGTCAACGCCGGTTTTTCCCGCTTCGCGCGCGAGAAGGGCGAAGATCTCGCCATGCCGCGCCTCATAGAGATCCGCGGCGCGCCGCAAGACCTCCGCGCGGTCTGCGACCGTCGCCGGCCCCCATGGCCGGGCCCCGGCGAGCGCGGCCTCCACATCCGCGGGCGTGGCGTCGCGGGCATAACCGACGGTGTCGGCGGGATCGGCTGGGTTTGTAATCGGGTGAACCGCCGCCGGGTCGCCGCTGTCTTCATGCGTTGCGCGGGAGCCGGCGTGCATCGGTTCTGCGCGCCACAAATCTCGGCGAAAGGGCTCCCGCGCCGCCGCGAAGGCCGCCTGGTCCTCGCCAGTGTTGAGGTCCCAGCCCCGGGAGTTCGCACGCGGCCCCCACAGCTGCGCCGGCTGTTGAACGGCCGCACCCGCTGGGACCGGCTCCGCCCACGCCGCAAAGGGATCGGCCGCGACCGCTTCTGGAGAGACCCGCTGATCCAAGATCTGATTTACAAAGGAGGAATTGGCGCCGTTCTCCAACAACCGCCGCACCAAATACGCGAGCAAATCGCGATGCGCTCCCACCGGCGCGTAAATCCGGCAGCGCGTGCGTTCCGCCTCGCGCACGAACCGATGCAGCGTCTCGCCCATGCCGTGAAGGCGCTGAAACTCAAAGGCGCGCCGATCCCGCGCCAGCGCCAAGACCGCCGCGACGGCGTGGGCGTTGTGGGTGGCGAATTGCGGATAGATCCGATCGGTCATGGCCAAGAGTTGCTTAGCGCACGCAATAAAAGCGATGTCGGTGGCGGCTTTGCGAGTGAACACTGGGAAATCCGCGACGCCGTCGACCTGGGCGCGCTTAATTTCGGCGTCCCAATACGCACCCTTCACCAGCCGCACCATAATGCGCCGGTCCAGCGCGCCGGCGAGGGCGTAGAGCCACTCAATCACCGCGGACGCGCGCTTGCCATAGGCCTGCACCACGACGCCGAAGCCGTCCCACCCCGCCAATCGCGAGTCGCGCAACACCGCCTCGGCAATGTCCAGCGAGAGATCGAGGCGGTCGGCCTCCTCGGCGTCGATGTTCAGGCTAAGCCCGCCCGCTTTGGCGTCGAGGGCGAGGGTCAGCACCCAAGGCGTCAGCTCACGCACGACGCGCGCGCGCTGGGTGAACTCATAGCGCGGGTGCAACGCCGAGAGCTTGATGGAGATGCCGGGATTGTCGCGAATGTCCGTCGCCGTGGCGCGCGCCGCAAGGGCCGCGATCGCCGCGCGGTAGGCCTCGTAATACGCTTCGGCGTCGCGCGCCGTCAGCGCCGCCTCCCCCAACATGTCATAGGAGTGCGTGAGGCCCTTGGCTTCGTCGGCGGCGGCGCGCGCCAACGCGCCCTCAATCGTTTCGCCGAGCACGAAGTGGCCGCCGAGTTCCTTCATCGCCCGCGTCACCGCCGCGCGAATGACCGGCTCGCCCACCCGTTTGACTAAGCCGCGCAGGGTGTGGGCGATGGAATCGCCCTCGCCCTCGCGCAGCACAGCGCCGGTGAACATCAACGCCCAGGTGGAGGCGTTGACCAAAGGCGAGCTCGAACGGCCTAAATGCGCGCCCCAGGCTGAAGGGGCGATTTTGTCCTCAATCAGCGCGTCGATCGTGTCGGCGTCGGGCACGCGCAGGAGCGCCTCCGCCAAGCACATCAGGGCGACGCCTTCTTTCGTGGAGAGCCCATACTCGGCGAGGAACACCTCCATCAAGCCGGGGCGGCCGTCAGCGCGAATCGCCTCCACCAAGCCCGTGGCGCGGGCTGCGATACGGCCGCGTATGTCGGCGCTGAGGTCAGCCTGCGCGATCAGGTCGGCGACCAAATCGGCCTCAGGCGCGCGATGACGCGCGCGGATCTGCGCGCGCAAGGCCTGCAATGGCTCCATGGGCCTAACCGCCGTGTTCCCGCGTGCGTGGGGCGCGCGACGCGCTTACGCGTCGAGGACGGCGAGCACGTTAGCGACCGTCGCCCGGCTGACGCGGACGTTTGATTCCTCCGTCACGCCGGCAATGTGGGGGGTGAGGATGACGTTGGGCAAGCCGGAAAACGCCGCGCCCCCTTCGCGCGTGAGGGGCTCTTGCTCAAACACGTCAAGCGCCGCGCCGCCAAGCCGGCCCGCACGCAAGGCCGCGGCCAAGGCGGCCTCATCCACGACCCCGCCGCGGGCGGCGTTGATCAAGACGGCGTCGGGTTTCATGGCGCTCAGCGCCGCAGCGTCAATAACATGGCGGGTGTCCGGCGTCAGCGGCACATGGAGGCTGACGGCGTCGGCGCCGGCCAAGAGCGCCTCGAGCGTCACTGCTCGTGTCGCGCCCCAAGCGGGATCGTCCGCGGCGAGGAACGGGTCATGGGCGATCGTGGCCATGCCAAGCGCGTGAGCGCGCGCGGCGGTCTCGCGCGCAATCGCGCCATAACCCAGAAGGCCAAGGGTTTTGCCCGCGGCTTCGCGGCCAATGAGAGCGTTGCGCGGCCATTCGCCCGCGGCGACCGCGGAGGTCGCGGTCCAGGCGCCGCGCAGCAGCATGAGGGCGGCCGTGATCACATACTCCGCCACGGCGCGGTTGTTCGCGCCCGTCGCCGGGCGCACCGCAATCCCGCGCGCGGCGCAGGCCTCCATGTCGATGTTGTCCAGGCCGACGCCCAACCGACCGACGACTTTGAGAGCGGCGGCGGCCTCCAACAGCGGTCCGCGCACCTGGGTGCGGTTGCGCACAATCAGCGCGCGGGCGTCCGCGACCGCGTCACGCAGGCGCGCGCCGTCATCGACAAGCGTCGGATCAAACAGACAATCACGCCCGGCGAAGCCGTCGCGAGCCGCGGCTTCATCCATGAATTCACTGATGACGATGTCGGCCATGCGCGCGTCCTTTGGGTCGAGATCACATCACAGTCACGGCGATGAGCGCCGCGCCGAGCAGGAGCCCGGTTTGGGCGACGACGACGCCGGCGTGTCGGGGGCCCAGCTCAAACATGGATTTCAGCGACGTCTTCATGCCGAGCCCGGCGATCGCGGCGAGCAGCAGCCAACGCGCGCTCCAATCGAAGCTCTGGCGCACGGGCTCAGCCAGCAAGCCGACGCTGTTGGCCACGAGCACGACGCCAAACCCCACCGCGAAAAAGGGAAAAGGCGTCTTCGCCCCGTCCGTGCGGCCACGCTGGAGCACAAGGGCGTAGGCGATGACGACAACGGGCAAGCATGCGACGCGCAAGAGCTTCACATACGTGGACACATCGCCCGCCTCTTCCGAGACGCTGTAACCGGCGCCGACGACTTGAGCGACGTCATGAATGGTGGCGCCGATCAGGATCCCGATCTCAGCGTCGCTGAGCCCGAGGGCGGCGAACAGGACTGGATAGCCCACCATCGCCACAGTCGAGAGCGACGTCACCGCCACCACAGTGAAGAGGGTGTCGCGGCGCATTTGCTCTGACTGCGCCATGACGGACGAGAGCGCGAGCGCCGCGGAGGCGCCGCAAATCGCCACCGCTCCGCCGGTGAGCAAGCCGAAGGAGTCCGAGCGTTTAAACAGGCGCGCGAGCACCACGCCGCCGCCGATTGTCAGAAGGATGAGCCCCGGGATCAGCACAATCGGCTTGATCCCAAGGCTTGCAATTTGATCAAGGGTCACCCGCGCGCCGAGCAACGCCACGCCGATCTTCAGCAGCCGACCGGACGCAAGCTGCACCCCGGACACACAGCGCCCCCCCTCCTCGGTGAGAAAGTTCAAGGCGATGCCGATGAGAAGCGCAAACAGCGTCGCCGGCGCGCCGTAATGCTCCGACGCAAAGCGGGCGGCGGCGGCGACCGTGAACACCACGAAAAGCCCCGGGCCAAAGCGATCAAGCCGTGCGCGCGCCCACCCGGCGAGCCCCGGCGCGTCGACGGCCTGGCTCACGCCTGCGCCCCCGCGAGGCTGAGGATTTCGCGATGGAGCGGCTCAGTGATCACAAGGCCATTGCGGGCGGCCGCCGCGCGGCGCGCGAGGCGCGATCGGCCCGGCGGGCGGGCGCCCTCAGCCGCCTCGATCGCGGCCATCATGGTCGCCATGCGGTCCGCGAACGCGCCGCCAGAGAGCAGATCCGGGTTGAGCGCGATCAAGGTCTGGCCGAGATCCGGCGGCGGGCCCTGGTCGTCGAACAATGAACTCGCCTCAAAACCAAACTGACCGCCCGTAAGGCCCGCGGCTAAAAGCTCGATCATCAACGCCATGGCCGCGCCCTTCGCTCCGCCGATGGGCGCCATGGAGCCTTTCATGGCTTCAGACGCATCCGTGGTCGGGCGGCCGTCGGCGTCAAAGCCCCAGCCCTCGGGGATCGGCTCGCCCGCCTTGTCTGCGGCCATGATCTTGCCGCGCGCCACTGTTGAGAGCGCTAAATCAATGACGAGCGGCGGACCGTTGGGATCCGGCGCGGCGAAAGCGACAGGGTTGGTGCCCATGGCCGGCGCGCGCGCGCCCCAAAACGCAATCGCTTTGGGCGAATTGCCGTAGATGAAGCCAATCAGCCCTTGTTCGGCCAACGCCTCCACATGAGCGCCGGCCTGGCCGAAATGGTGGGAGCGGCGCACGCTCGCCACCGCAACGCCATGGGCCTTCGCTCGCGGGACAAGCGCCTCAATCGCCAGCGCGAGCGCTGGGTAAGCGAAACCATGACCGGCGTCCACAGCCACCGCCACAGAGCTTAACGCCGTCAGCGTAGGCGTGGCGTGGCCGTTGACTTTGCCGGCGCGGGCTTGGGCGGCGTAGGACGACACCCGCGAAAGGCCGTGGCCCTTCTGCCCATCCGCCTCCGCCGCCACCAGAGCCGCCGCAGTGGCTTGGGCGTTCTCGTCAGACACAGCGTTGGCGCGAAAAGCGGCCGCCGCCAGCGCGCGCGCCTCATCAAGCGAGAGCCTCACCTCCGCCATGCTTGGCCTCCCGCCATCTCCGGCCTCCATCGCGGCGCGTCCGACACGCGTCGCACGCCGCGCCGCCTCACGCGCTGCGATAGAGCTTCGTGAGCACGAATTCGCGGTGGCCTAACGCCTCCGCGGCCGTGGCGCGGCCATTGGCGGTGCGCACGACCATGTCGATCAGGGCGTCGCCCGCGTCGCCCATCGTCATCTCCCGGCGCAAAATGCCTGAAACATCCACGTCAATGTGCTCAGCCATGGTGCGCATGGTCCGCGGATTGGCGGTGAGCTTCACCACCGGCGCGATGGGATGGCCGATGATGTTGCCCTGGCCTGTCGGGAAGGTGTGGACGGTGAAGCCCGCCGCCGCCATCAGGGTCACGCACTCCGCCGCCGCCGAGGAGGTGTCCATGAAGTACATGCCGGCGCCGCGGGTGGGCGCTTCGGCGGGCTTGAGCACGTCAATGTAGCGCGTCACGCGGCCGAGCTTTTCGAGATTGCCGAGCGCCTTTTCCTCAATCGTCGTCAGACCGCCTTCAATATTGCCTTTGGTGGGCTGGCTTTCTGAGAGGTCCGACGTTTTGTGCGGCTCAATCACATCATCCTGATAGGCCTGGAAGGTGGCGAGGAATTTCTCGCCAATCTCCGGGCTTTCCGCGCGCAGCTTGCACAAATGCTCCGCGCCTGTGAGTTCGGAGGTCTCGCCGAACACGCCCGTAATCCCTTTGGGGATCAGCTTGTCATACATGTCGCCCACGGCCGGATTGGCGCCGCAGCCGGAGGTGGTGTCGGACTCCCCGCATTTGGTGGAGACCCACAAATCCGAGATCGGGCATTCTTGGCGCTGACGTTCGCTCGCCCAATGAACATACTCTTTGGCTTGGCGAGAGGCGGCGGCGATGGTGGCGATGTCGCCATTCTGCTCAATGGAAAAGCCCGCGACCGGCTTACCGGTGGCGGCGACGCCATCGACCACTTTGCCCGTCCAGCCAGGCTCGATCCCGATCACCACGCAGGCGGCGACGTTGGGGTTCGCGCCCGTGCCGATGATGGTGCGGAAAAAGAGATCGAGATCCTCGCCAAACTGGAGACGGCCATACGCGTGGGGCAGTGCGAGCGTACCTTTGATGTTGTTGGCCACCGCTTCGGCGGCGGCGTTGGAGATGTCGTCGACCGGCAGAATCACGACGTGGTTGCGCACGCCGACGCGGCCATTTTCGCGGCGATAGCCGAGGAAGGTGTCTGACACGGGCGCCTCTCCTACCAGCGTTTGGTTTTGACGTTGTGGACGTGGACGTGCTCGCCCTGGGCGATGGGCGTGATCACGCGGCCCATGTCCTCGCCATACTTTACAATCGTGTCGCCTTCCGCGAGGTCCGCGAGAGCGATTTTGTGGCCGATCGGCACGTCTTGGCGGGCGGTGAGGGTGAAGTCGCTGTCGTCTTCAGTGACGACACAGGTCATGGTCGTGCCGGCGGCGAGGCCCTCCACGACCACGACCCCGACATTGTCTTTGCGACTGTGAACCAGAAGATGAGGGGTCGCCACGGCGTTGGCCCTTTCCGTTCGCTGATGACTGCACGCTCCAGCGACCGCGCTGCGGCCGCGACGACCGCCCGCATCGCCACAGCGACTCTTATATATAACACCTTATACCTGATGATAGACAAGCGCGAATGCGCGGTATACTTTTAGCGGGATGGAACGCGCCCTCCAAACACCCGCGAAACTGGGGTTTCGCCCCTTGTATCAACAAGTGCGCGAAGTGTTGCTTGCGCAAATCTCCGCGGGCGCGTGGCGCCATTCTGAACCTTTGCCGAGTGAAACCGCGCTCGCCGACAGCCTCGGCGTGAGCCAAGGCACCGTGCGCAAAGCGCTCGACAGCCTCGTGGCGGAAAACTTGGTCGAGCGCCGCCAAGGCAAGGGCACCTTCCTCGCGCGCCATACCCAAGAGAGCGCGCAATTTCGGTTCTTTAAGCTCTACGACAACGACACGCGCGCCGTTCCCACATGCGAGGCGGCGCGCGTCACGCGACGCCCGGCGCGGGCGGTGGATCGTCGCGCGCTTGATCTGCCGGCGCGCGCAGAAGTCTTCGTCGTGGAACGCACGCGGTCCGTCAATGACACGCCCGCGCTGCACGAGACGATTACATTAAGCGCGTCGGTGTTCACCGGCCTTGATGAGCATCAGCCGCTGCCGAACACGCTCTACACATTTTACCAGTCCGTTTATGGCGTCTCCATCGTTGGCGCGACGGAACAATTGCGCGCCTGCGGCGCTGACGCTGCGGCGGCGGCCAGCTTGGGGTGCGCAGAAGGCGCGCCGGTGCTGCTGATCCAGCGCGTGGCGTTTGACGTGGCGCGGCGTCCGGTGGAGTTGCGGCGCACGACGTGCGTCACCGACACCCTGCATTACGGCGTCGAGCTGGGCTGAGGCGACGGCGATCGCCCAGGCGGCGACGCCATGAGTTTGACAGTGTTTTTCGTGCAATTTATGTCTTACATAAGACATAGAAACAAGCGGCGGTCGCCGCGCCAAGGGCGAGATCATGCGCAAACGCGAACAAATGTTCATCGGCGACGCGTGGCTCGACGCCGACGACGGCGCCACGATCACCGTCACCAACCCGGCAACCGGGGATGTGATCGGGACGGTCCCGCGCTGCGGCCGGGCGGAGACCGCACGGGCGATCGAGGCGGCCGCGTTGGCGTTTGAGGTCTGGTCAGAAGCCTCCGCCCAGGATCGGGCCGCGGCGCTGATGCGTCTGCACGACGCGATTATGGATCATCGCGAGCCGCTCGCGACAATCCTGACGGAGGAAAACGGCAAGCCGCTGGCGGAATCCCAGGGCGAAATCGCGTTTGGCGCGCGCTTCTTCAAATGGTTCAGCGAGGAGGCGCGGCGCATTTATGGCGATGTCATCGCCTCGCCCTTCCCCGGCTCGCGCATTGTCGTCACCAAGCATCCCGTGGGCGTGTGCGGCGCCATCACGCCGTGGAACTTCCCCCATTCCATGATCGCGCGCAAACTCGCCGCCGCCATGGCGGCGGGGTGCACAATGGTGATTAAGCCGGCCTCCCAGACGCCGTACTCAGCCCTGGCGTTCGGCGATTTGGCGCGGGAGGCGGGCCTCCCCACGGGCGTCGTGAATGTGATCACGGGCTCAGCCGCCGAGATCGCTGCGGAAATGTGTGAGCATCCAAAGCTCCGCAAGATCACCTTCACCGGTTCGACGGATGTCGGGAAAAGGCTCGCCTCCCAAGCCACCGCGCACATGAAGCGTGTGTCGATGGAGCTTGGCGGCAACGCGCCTTTCCTTGTGTTTGACGACGCCGACGTCGACGCCGCGGTCGATGGCGCGATGACCGCAAAGTTCCGTAACAGCGGCCAGACATGCGTCTGCGCCAATCGGATCTTGGTGCAAGCGGGGATTTACGAGGCCTTCGCCGCAAAGCTTGCCGAGGCGATGGCGGCGTTGAAAGTTGGGGACGGTCGCGAGGATGGCGTCAGCCAAGGCCCGCTGATTGACGCCGCGGCGGTGGAGAAGGTCGAAGCTCATGTCGCAGATGCGGTCGCGAAAGGCGCCGCCGTCCTCACGGGCGGTAAGCGCCACGCGCTTGGCGGCTCGTTCTTTGAGCCGACGCTGATCGGCGAGGCGACCGCCGACATGCACGTGTTTCGCGAGGAGACTTTCGGGCCGCTGGCGCCGCTGTTTAAGTTTCAGACCGAAGACGAAGCCATCCATTTGGCCAACGACACCGAGTACGGTCTCGCCTGCTACGCGTACACTCAAGATCTCGGGCGCGCCTGGCGTTTGTCGGAGCGGCTCGATTACGGGATGGTCGGCATTAATGAAGGCCTGGTGTCGACGGAGGTCGCGCCCTTTGGCGGGGTGAAGGACTCCGGCATGGGCACAGAGGGCTCGCGCTACGGCGTGGAGGATTACCTCAACCTCAAATACTCGTTGTTTGGAAAGTTGGGCTTGTGATGAAGCGGGTGCTCTGCGTCGGCCACGCGGTGGAGGACCATGTGTTTCGGGTCCCGGCGTTGCCGCGCGAGGCGATCAAGCATCAAGCGACGAGCTTCGCCGTTGTCGGCGGGGGACCCGCCGCGAACGCGGCCGTGGCTATCGCGCGGCTCGGCGGGGCGGCGCTTTTGGCGGCGCGCGTCGGGGCCGACGGCGTCGGGGCGTCGATCGTCAAAGATCTTGAGTCTGAAGGCGTGGATTGTCGCCTGGTGACGGCGTTTCCCGGCGGCCAATCGTCTGTGTCGGCGGTGATGGTGGACGAGGCTGGCCGGCGAATGCTGGTGAATTACCTCGACGCGAATCTGCCGCGCGACGCGCGCTGGCTCACCGCCGCCTTCCCGGCGGACGCCGAGGTCGTGTTGGCGGACACGCGCTGGCCGGAGGGCGCGCGCGCCGCGCTCATGGAGGCGCGCGCGCGGGCGATCCCTGGCGTGCTCGACGCCGACAATCCCGCGCCAGAGGACGCTGACGTGCTCGCGGCGGCGAGCCACCTCGCCTTTTCGGCCGAGGGGTTGCGCCGTTTTACAGGCGAGGCGGACTTAGCGACGGGCCTTCGCGCCGCGGCGAGGCGCTTTGGCGTGTGGTGTTGCGTCACGGACGGCGCGGACGGCGCGCTGATCGCGTCGCAAGGCGCTGTGACCCGCACGCCCGCGCCGCGGGTGGAGGCGGTCGACACCTTGGCGGCTGGGGATGTCTGGCACGGCGCCTTTGCGCTCGCGCTTGCGGAAACAGGGGATGAAGCGCACGCGGCGGCGTTCGCCTGCGCGGCCGCCGCGTTGAAGTGCACGCGCCCAGGCGGCCGCGCAGGGGCGCCCACACGCCAGGAGTTGGCGACGTTTCAAACGACACATGACGCGCGCGCGCGCGCACTGGGGACGCACGCATGAGCATGAGCGCTGGATCACTCACTGCTGGGAAACTCTGGGGCCTGCGGCGGCTCGCGGACGCCGGCGGACGGTTTAAAATGACGGCCGTCGATCAGCGCCCGCCGATCAAGAACCCGATTAAGGAGAAGCGCGGGACGGCCGAAGCGCCGTGGGAGGATGTGGCGGGCTTTAAGGCCCTGCTGATTGAGGAGTTGCAGGGGGAATCCTCAGCGATGCTCCTCGATCCCCACTTCGCCTACCCCCGGGCGATCTCGCTCTACAGTCCCGCCAAGGGTCTGATCGTGACGCTGGAAGACAGCGTCTTTGAGGAGACGCCCGAGGGCCGGCTTTCCTCTGAAATCGACGACTGGTCAGTGGAAAAGATCAAGCGCGTCGGCGGCGACGCGGTGAAAGTCCTGACCTGGTATCGGCCGGACGCCGACCCGGCGCTCCGCCAAAAACAGCAGGACTTCACCGCGCGCATCGGCGAAGCCTGCGCCACGTATGACATCCCTTATGTCTTCGAACTCCTGGTCTACCCCCTCGCGAAGGACGCCGAACAAACCTCCGATTATGTGGAGATGCGCACCAAGAAGCCCGAACTCGTGCTTGAGAGCGTGCGCGCCTTCGCTGATCCCAAGTTCGGCGTCGATGTGTTCAAGCTGGAAAGCCCCCTCGCGGCGGAGGATGTGCCCGGCGTTGGACGCGACGGGTGGCAGGACGCCCAGACGTGGTTCGACCAGCTGGGCGACGCCGCGGGCCGTCCCTGGGTGATGCTGTCGGCCGGCGCGGGGATGGCGGAATTCCGCAACATTCTCACTCATGCGTACAAAGCCGGCGCCTCGGGCTATCTCGCCGGGCGCGCGATCTGGCTTAAAGCCTTCCAGCACTTTCCCGATTGGGACGCAATGCGCGCCGGTCTGCGCGGCGATGCGGCGGCCTATATGCGCGACCTCAACGCGCTGACGGACGCTGAGGCCACGCCCTGGACCGCGCATCCGTGCTTTGGCGGCGCTCACGTCACTGTGACCCCGGCGGATGCAGGCTTCCGTCACGCCTATGCTGGCTTTGAGGGCTAAGCGATGGCGACGGTCTCTCAGCCCGCCCCCACATGCTGCGCGAACCTGTTAAGCCTCGACGCGCGCGCGCCGGTCGCGCCGCGCACACCCGGGAGAGTCTGATGGCGTTGACTTATGGCGTGGCCGCGCTGGGGCGGCCGACCTTCGACGTTCCGTTTGCGGAAGAAAAGCTCGCCCAAGCCTTCGCCGCCTTGGACGCGGCCGGGATCACGACGGTCGGCCGCCGCGAATTGCTGTTCGACGCCGCCGCCGCGGAAGACGCGTTCGCGGAGATCGACGCCGCGGGGCCGATCGACCTTCTGCTTCTGATCCAAGTGACCTTCACAGACGCAACCATGACCGTCGCGCTCGCCGATCGTGTGGATGCGCCAGTGGCGATCTGGGCGATCCCGGAGCCGCGGCTGGGCGGGCGGCTGCGCCTGAATGCGTTTTGCGGGCTGAACTTAGCCGCCCATGCGCTCGGGCGGGCGGGCGCGCCCCATGGCTGGCTCTACGCGGCGCCGGACGCCCCCACCATCACGCAGGATGTGCGCGCGCTGGCGACGCCAGCGGTCATCGCGCCGTCGCAGGCCGCGCGCGCGCCGGCGACGGATGACCGCGCCGCGGCGGCCATCACCGCGCTGCGCGGCTCAGCCATCACGGTGGTGGGCGAACATCCTGCGGGCTTCGACACCTGCTCATTTGATGAGGAAAACCTCGGCGCGCTTGCGGATATCGGCGTGAAACACGTCCCCGTCGACAGCCTGTTTGACCGGGCCAAAGGGATCGACGCCTCGCGCGTCGCTGACGTGCGCGCGCGGGTCGCAGGCGATTTGTCCGGCCTCGACAGCGTGGATCAGGCGCAGCTGGATCGCTCGCTGCGGGTGTTCTGCGCTCTTGAAGATTTGCAGCACGAAACGGGCGCGAAGGGCATGGCTGTGCGTTGCTGGCCGGAGACGTTCACGGAGTATGGCTGTGCGGCCTGCGGGCCCATGGCGATGATGAACCAAAAATGCGTGCCGAGCGCGTGCGAGGCCGATGTGTATGGCTCGCTGTCGGCGCTGTTGCTGCAGGAGCTGGCGCACGAGCCGGTGTGGATGGCCGACCTGGTCGACCTCGATTTCGAGGAGGACACGGGCGTGTTTTGGCATTGCGGCCTGGCGCCGCTCTCCATGGCGGATCCCGAAGCCACGCCGGAGGCGACGATCCACACCAACCGCAAAATGCCGCTGCTGCATCAGTTCCCGCTGAAACCCGGCGCGTTCACGATCGCGCGGTTCAGCCAGTCCCGCGGCGAAACCAAGCTCGTCATCGGCCGCGGAGCGTTCCAGCGTGCGCCCATGGCGTTCACCGGCACCTCCGGCGTGTTCACATTCGCCAAGCCGGCCGCGGATGTGTGCGGGACAATCATGCGCGAAGGCCTCGAGCACCATTACGCCATCGCCTATGGCGATCATGTCGCGGCGCTGAAGGCTGTGGCGGCCGGGCTTGATCTGCCCGTGCTCGAACTCGCGTGAGGCAGTGATGATCACACGCGCGTCAGAGGCGGATCAGGCGGCGCGTCAGACGCATGCGCGACGCCGTCATCCTCAGACACGGCGCGGTCGCGATCTGAGGATCGACATGGCGCGCGGCGCCCCGGCCGTGGGTCCTCGGGTCACGCCGAAGGGCGACGGCGGTGCTCCAAGTAGCCGCGGCGCACGCGCTCGCTGGCGCGTCGATGGCCGCCGCCATGGCGTTTAATCCGCTCAACCCCGTCTGGACGCGCCAAGACGGCGTGGGTTTCGTCGGCGACGTCGCTTTGGACGACATGGTCCTTTCGGTCGCCACGGGCCTTGGGCTTTTGCGCGCGAGCTTGCACCCCTTCGGCTTGCGGGTGCGCCTCGGTCCGGATCGCGCCACGGATTATGGCCTCCTTCGCGGCGACGTCACGCCGGCGCCCGCGACTGTGACGAAGACGGAGGGCGGCGCGCGTCTGGAGAGCGCGGACTTCACGTTTGACATTGACGCCGCGAGCCTCGCTTTCACGCTCCGTCGCCGGGACGGGCGCGTCATACAGCAATCGGCCCGCGACGGACATTTCGCGCGCCCCCTGCGCTTGCCGCCTTTTGCGCGCGTCGAGGACGGCTGGCTCGTCCATCTCGACCTCACCTCGCGCGAACATGTTTACGGGCTGGGCGAGAAATGGGGGCCGCTCAACAAGCGCGGTCAGCTCATCCGCTCCTACAACATTGATGCGTTGGGCGTGAATGCGGAGGCGTCTTACAAAAACGTTCCCTTCGCGTGGTGCCCAAGCCCGCGCCTGACGCCAGCGCGGGCGAACGGCGATGGCGACGCGGCGGCGGCGTCCATGTTCGCGGCCGGCGGCGGCTGGGGCGTGTTTTGCCACACGCCCGCGCCGGTGATGCATGGGGTGGGTTTTCCGCCGTGGTCGAAGCGCGCTTACGGCCTCTTGATTGAAGATGAGACGCTCGATCTCTTTATTCTCGCCGGCGCGGACGGCGCAGCCCAGCTTGCAGCCTACACCGCCCTGACGGGCCGCGCGCCGACGCCGCCGGACTGGTCCCTCGGCGTCATCCTCTCGAAGGCCTATTACCGCAACGCCGACGAGCTCTTAGCCACCGCCCGCGAAGTGCGCGCCCGCGGCGCGCCATGCGACACCATCACTCTTGATGGCCGCGCCTGGCAGGACACTGACACGCGCTTTGCGTTTGAGTGGGACAAGAGCCGTTATCCCGATCCGGGCGCTGTAATCGCTGAGTTGAAAGCGCTGAACTTTAAAGTCTGTGTGTGGGAATACCCGCTGATTTCCGTACGCAACCCCCTGTTTCACGATTTCGCGGACAAGGGCTGGCTCTTGAAAGACCGCGCGACGGGTGAGGCGTATCGCTATGACTGGGAGCTGGAGCCGTTTAACGACGTGCTGACGCCCCTGCCGACCTCCGGCCTCGTCGACTTCACCCACCCCGACGCCTACGCGTCCTGGCGCGATCGACACAAAGCGCTGTTTGATCTTGGCGTTGACATGATCAAGGCCGACTTCGGCGAGCAAGTCACTGACGACATGGTGGCGTACAATGGCGAAAGCGGCCGGGCGCTGCACAATGTTTATGCGTTGCTGTACAATCGCTGTGTGTATGACGCCGCAGCGGCGTACGCGAAGAACGGGCCCTTTTTGTTCAGCCGCTCGTCTTGGACCGGCGGGCAGAATTACCCCGGCCATTGGGGCGGCGATCCCCAAGCGGATTGGGAAGGCCTGGCCGGCAGCCTGCGCGGCGGGCTGTCTTGGGGCATGAGCGGCGGGCCTTATTACGCGACCGATGTCGGCGGCTTTTACGGCGATGAACGCGATCCGACGCTTTATGTGCGGTGGCTGCAGGCCTCAGTGTTTTCCTCACACATCCGCCTGCACGGCATTGGACCCCGTGAGCCCTGGACTTACGGGCCGGAGGCGGAGGCGGCCGCGATGGCGGCGCTGCGGCTGCGCTACCGGCTTGCGCCGTATCTCAAGCGCGTCGTCGCTGAGGCCGCCGAGACGGGACTGCCGGTCCAACGGTCCATGGCGCTCGCATGCCCCGATGAGCCGCAGTCGTGGGCGTTTGAACACCAGTTCTTCTTCGGCCCGGATCTCTTAGTCGCGCCGTGCTTGGATCCCGATGGCCATGTCGCGGTGTATGCGCCGCGCGACGCCGCGGCGCGGGCCTGGCGGCGCTTTCCCGATGGGACGCCGTTTGAAGCCGGCCAGGCCCATGGGCTGACGCTGCGGCTTGACGAGATGGCGGTCTTTGTGCGGCCCGGGGCGTCGGTCCCGCTGGGGCCGGACATCGCCTTTACGGAACAGAACACAGACTTGGAGACCGTTGAACAGATCTGGCAGGCTCCATAAACGACGACGGCGGCCGCCAGAAGCCGCCGGCGCACACGAACCAGGGAGGCGGCATTGACCGAGGGCGGACGGCGCTGCGCGCACAGCGTGGCCGAGGACGAAGCCTATGGCTGCGGCTGAGGCGCTCCACGCGCTGGCGGAACGCCTCGGCGCGGCGAACGAACGCGTGGGCGTGGCGGCGCGCAATGCGGCCGGCGCGTTGCTGGTGGTCATGACGGGCGTCGTCATGGCCCAAGTGGTCTCGCGTTACATCTTCAACAGCTCGCTGAGTTGGACGGAGGAGCTGTCGAAGGTCTTGATGGTGTGGTCAGCGTTTCTGGTCGCGCCCTGGTCCTATCGCCACGGAGCGAATGTCGCGATCGAGATGTTCGCCGACGCCCTCCCCGCGCGGCTGCGGCGGGTGATCGAGCTGGTGATCACACTCTTCGTGTTGTGGATCGTGGCGGTGCTGTTTCGCGAAAGCCTCGCCTTTGTCGCGCGCGGGATGCAAAGCCGCGCGGCGTCGCTGCCGGTGACGACGGGGCTGTTTTACGTCATCACGCCAGCGGCGTTCGCCGCGCTCTTCTTCACGGGGGTGGAGCTTGGCCTGCGCCAGCTGGCGGGGCTCGCTGGACGGCCGGACCCCGTGGAGGGCCAAGTGAGCCCGGGCATTGTCAAGCCGCCCCCGCCCGTGCGCGAGGGCCGCTGATGTCGCTGGCGTATTTTTGGATCTTCTTCGTCTTGTTGGCCGCCGGCGCGCCGGTGGTGTTCGCGCTTTTGATCGGGCCGGGGCTCAGCCTTGTCCTCGACGGCCAAACGCAATTCCATAACGCGCTGCTGTCGCGGCTCTATAATGGGATGGATTCCTTTCCGCTGATGGCGGTTCCGTTTTTCATCCTGGCTGGCGAAGTGATGAACGCCGGCGGGGTGACCTCCTCGCTCGTGCGGTTTTCCCAAGCCATGATCGGTCATGTGCGCGGCGGCCTGGCGCAGGTGAACATTCTCTCCTCGATCTTGTTTGCAGGGCTGTCCGGCTCGGCGGTGGCCGACACCTCCGCGCTCGGAAAAATGCTGGTGCCCGCGATGGAGGAGAACGGCTATTCGCGCCGGTTCGCCGCGGCGGTGACGGCGGCCTCCTCCGTGATTGGGCCGATTATTCCGCCCTCTGGCATTATGATCATTTACGCCTTCGTGATGAATGTGTCCGTGGCCGGACTGTTTGCGGCGGGCATCGCGCCAGGGATCCTGATTTGCGCCGGCCTGATGACGATGACAGCCGTCCTGGCGAAGCGGCGCGACTATCCCGCCGCCAGCCGCCGCGCCAGCTGGGAGGAGCGCGGCCAGACGCTCTTCGTCACTCTGCCCGCGCTGATGACGCCAGTGATTTTGTTGGGCGGGATCTTGGCTGGCGTGTTTACGCCGACTGAAGCCGCGGCGGTGGCGGCGACCTACGCCCTCGTCATTTCCCTGTTCGTGATGAAGACGCTGACTGTGCAGGATTTGCCGCGGATCTTCGTCAATGCGGCCGCCCAGTCCGGCGTCGTGCTGCTGTTGGTGGGCGCGGCGGTGACGTTTGCGTGGATCATCACAGTCTCCGGCATGGCTGAGACCGTGTCGGAGCGGATTTCCGGGACGACGGACAATGTCTTGATCCTGTTGTTCTTGATCAATCTCTTGCTGTTTGTCGTCGGCATGTTCTTAGACGCCGGCCCAGCGATTATGATTTTGGGCCCGGTGCTTGCGCCGACCTTTGTCGAGCTTGGGGTTGATCCCCTCCACTTCGCCATTGTGATGTGCGTGAACCTCACCGTGGGCCTGGCGACGCCGCCCATGGGGCTTGTGCTGTTTGTCGCCTCGTCAGTATCGGGGGAAAAACCCGATCGTATCGCTGTAGAAATGGCGCCCTTTCTGGCGGTCGAGATCTTCGTCATTTTTTTGATCACCTATATTCCCGCTTTGTCACTCACGATCCCCCGCTTGCTCGGTTTCGCTTGAGGCCCGCCCATGACTCTGAACCGCACCACGATCCTCAACGCGACCTTCGCCTTGATTTGTCTCGCCGGGATCATCGGCGTCGCCAGCAGCGGTGCGGAACGACCGGAGCGCACAATCCGCATCGGCATTCTCGGCTCGATGGCGGATGAGGATTATGACGGCGCGCTGGTGTTCAAGGATTATGTGGAGAGCCGCACAAACGGCGCGGTGGAGGTGGAGATTTTCGCCTCCGGCCAATTCTGCGGCAATGAGCGCGAATGCCTTGAGTCTTTGCAATCCGGTCTGCTCGACGTCTTCATGACGACGATCGGCGGCATGGGCAATGTCTTCGGACCGGGACAAGTGTTTGATCTGCCTTACGCATTCCGTAACGATGTGGTGGCGGAGTGCGTGTTTGACGGGCCGATCGTGGCGGAGCTGCGCGACGCGATCCTCGCAGAAGGCCTCGGCCTGCGGCTGATGGTGGTGTCGAACACGGGCGGCTGGCGCAATTTCGCCACGACCACGCGCCCGATCCGCAGCCCGGAGGACCTGAAGGGGCTGAAGATCCGCACCACGCCGGCGGCGATCCAGCAAGAACTGGTGCGCCAGCTCGGTGCGAACCCGACCCCAATCGCCTGGTCGGAGGTTTACACCGGCCTCGCGACCGGCGTGGTTGAAGGCACGAAGAATGGCGTGCAAGACATTGTCGGCATGAAATTCCACGAGCACGTCAAGTATCTCACCCTCGACGGCCATGCCTATATGGGCGCGCTCTGGTGGTATTCTGAACCGTTGTGGCGCGAGAGCTCGCCGGAACTTCGACGCATCATCTTTAACGCGTTCCATCATCTGCGCACCGTCACGCGCGCCTTGCCCATACGTCGCCAAATCGAGGCTTATGAGACCTTCAAAGCCTCCGGCGGGGAGATTTACGTGCCGACCGCGGCGGAGAAAGCCGAATTCCAAGAGGCGGCCGCCGGCATGCGCGCTTGGTTCACAGCGACTTATGGCGACGAGTGGCTGATCAAGCTCGACGCCGCCATATCCGCCTGTGAGCAGGAATCAGACGCCGCCTTTGCGTTGGGGAGCGCGGGCGGCGCGGCGGAAGGCTCCTAAGCGCGGGTGCGCGCGACGGGCGGTGAGGGATGGTCTGATGACAAGCCAGACACGAAGGGGCGTGCTGTGCGGCGCGGGCGGGGCGGGCCTCGCCCTCAGCGTCGCTGCGTTTGAGGCGCGCCTCGGCGCAGCGCTACCGTTCGGCATGCATGTTCCCCAGGGACTAACGCCAGTGGCCTTAGCCCAAGAGCCCGAGGGCGCGGCGGCGGCGCTCGGCAAGGCCGAGCTCACGGTGCTGAACGATCGTCCGGCCAATCTGGAAACGCCGCCGCATATGCTGGACGACGACGTGACGCCGGCTGAACGCTTGTTTGTGCGCAACAACGGCCTCCCACCGGTCCTGGACGATGATGCGGCAGACACCTGGCGGCTCACGATTGACGGCGAGGTGGCCGAGCCGCTTGACCTCTCGATTGCGGATCTGCGCGCGCGCTTTGAGACGGTGAGCGCGCAGCTCGTGCTGGAGTGCGCCGGCAACGGCCGGCGGTTCTATCAACCGGGCGCAAGCGGCAATCAGTGGGGCTTTGGCGGCGTCGGCTGTCCGCGCTGGACCGGCGTGCGGTTGGCGGACGTGCTCGCGGCGGCGGGCGTCACAAACACGGCCGTCTACACCGCCCATTATGGCGCGGACCTCCATCTCTCCGGCGATCCTGAGAAGCGTCCGATTTCCCGCGGCGTGCCAATCGCAAAGGCGCAAGAACCTGACAACCTCATCGCCTGGGCGATGAATGACGCGCCGATCCCGTCGATCCACGGCGCGCCGCTGCGTCTGGTCATTCCCGGCTGGCCCGCCTCCTGCTCGCAGAAATGGCTGACCCGCATCAGCGTGCGCGACCAAGTCCATGACGGCGCGAAAATGACGGGCCAAGCGTACCGTATGCCCGCCTACCCGGTCGCTCCCGGAACGGTGGTGCCCGACGAGGACATGCTCATCATCCACGCCATGCCCGTGAAGTCCGTGATCACGGCCCCTGAAACCGGCGCGCGGGTGGCGCTTGGCGCCGCGTTTGAGGCGCGCGGCCACGCCTGGACCGGCGATGGGGAGGTGGCGCGCGTGGACGTCTCGCTCGACTTCGGCGCGACGTGGACGGCCGCGGATCTCGCCCCTGCGCCGAACCGTTACGCCTGGCGACGCTGGCGGGCGGCGCTGACGCCGCCCATGGCCGGCTATTACGAGGTGTGGGCGCGCGCCACCGATGACCGAGGCCGCGCCCAACCGCCAATGCCGCCGGGCTGGAATCCGAAGGGGTATCTCAACAATATGCAGCATCGCGTGGCGGTGTTTGCAGTGTGAAGGCGGGCGCTATGGCGATCACCTCCACCCGCGTTCTGTGGGGCGTGACAGCGGCGGCCTGCGGCTTCGCGGCGGGTTTGCTGGCGATTAATGGCGGGCGGTCGCCGGCCGACGACCCGCAGCGTCTTGCTCGCGAGACCCTGGCCTCAGGGTGCCTCGCCTATGAGCAAACCATGCGGGTGGCGGCGCTGGCGGATGAATGGCGGTCGACCCCGGATTACGACTACGCCGTCAACGCGTTAGAGGCCGCGCCGGTCCGCAGCGACGCCGCGCGCCCGCGCTTTGATCCCCAAGACATGTATTGGGGCCTGCCGCGCACGCCGGGCCATGACATGGTCGCGGCCTGGTGCGGCGGCTGCCACAGCCTGAGCCTGGTGATGCAGCAAGAGGCGTCGCCGGAGCGCTGGCGTCACGTGCTGACGTGGATGACGGAGAAGCAAGGCATGCCCCCGCTCTCGGCCGAGGAGGAGGCCGCCATCCTCGCCTATCTCGCGCGCCACTTTGGCGTGGAGTGATCGCAGCCTCCCAGCCCAGCGATCCGTGAGGCGACCCAACGCCGGACCTTAAAAAAGGGGGTCCCGAAGGACCCCCATGGACAGAGGAGAAGCACGGGCAGGACGCTAGAACGTCGCGGTGAAATTGACGCCAAAGCGGCGGTCGGCGTCCCGCGGGATCTGATAGCGGAAGCCGTCGCCGGAGAACGTCGTCACGAAGCTCTCATCGGTGAGGTTTTTGCCGATGAAGGTTAGGCGGTAGTTGTCCTGGAACTCAAAGCCGATTTGCAGATCCCAGAGGGTGTAGTCCGGCAAGAGCAGCACCGGATTGAACAGCGGAACCCCCTCTTCGCCGCTGTTGGAGTTCGGCAGGCCTGATTGCTGTTCGTCAACGTGGGTCACCACGGTGTCGAACAACACGCGGACATCATCCGTGAGCTGATAGCTGTAATTGGCGCCGAGGGTGTAGTTGAAGTCCGGCGAGAAGAGCAGGTCCGCGCCGCTCAGGTCGCTGGAGCCTTCCTCCGGCAAGCCCGTGGTCGGATCAATCGGCCGATTGAACTCGTCGATCTCCGCCTCGTTGTAGGCGAAGCCGGCGGTGAGGTTCAGGTTGTCGATCGGACTGTAGAGCAAGTCCAGTTCGACGCCGCGCGTCGTCACGTCGCCCGCGTTCGTCAAGCGCGTGATTGTGACGCCGGTGGAGTTGTCGAAGTTGTTGGCCTGGAAGTCTTCGATATCTGCGTCATAGAGCGCCAAGGACGCGACGAAATTGCCAAGGTCAATCTTGTAGCCAAGTTCGAACGACGCAACCGTTTCAGCGTCGATCGGCAAGGTGTCCGTCGTGCCCTGGTTGAAGAACACGTTGAAGCCAGGGCCTTTGTAGCCTTCGGTGTAGCTGAAATACGCATCGCCCAAATTCCGACCGTCAAAGAACTCTCCGATCGTGCTGCGCACACCCGCACGGACCGAGAAGTCGGTGTCGTCGACCGAGCCGGTAAAGCGGTTGTCAAAGCCGCCGCTCGCCTCGGAGAATTGGCTGTTGGGTTCAGCGGGGCGAACGCCGACGCCCTGACGGCCGAACGGATCGTTGTTGCGGCGGGTGTTGACGAAGCTGGTCTCATCGTCGGTGTAGCGGAAGCCGGCGAACACATTCAGGCCAGCAAGGACATCAAAGTCCGCATCGCCAAAGAAGGCGAAGTTCTCGGTCCGCACCCGCGCGAAGGCTGTCGCAGACACGATGTCATCCGAGTTACACTCAAGGCCCGGATTGGCGTCGAGGATTGGCTGGTTTTGACCGCCATTGTTCTGGCAGCTCGCATCGCGGGTGAACTCGGAGTCCCGCTCATTATCAAAGTAGAACGCGCCGAGGATGTAATCCAGACGCTGATCGCCCGCCGACGCCAAGCGGATTTCTTGGGTCAAGGTGCGCACGGCCACCGAACCAGTGTCATGCAGCTGGAAGGGCACGCCAAACACCGGCTCATCGAAGGTGCCGCCGATGGACGTGAAATCCCCCTCGCGGAGCTCGACATTCTCCCACTCGCGATAGCCCGTGATGGACGTCAGCGTGTGGCCGCCCCACAGCCCCTTGTTGATCTCGATCGAGAAGGCGTCGGTTTCATTGGTCTGGCGCGTGACGAAGTCGTGGTCGACGCGCCGCTGATCGAGGTCGAGGTCCGCGACGCCGTTGACAATCCCTTGGCTGTCGGGCGCGGCCAAGGAGTCCGGGTTGCGGCCGCTGGGCAGCACTTCCAAGTCCGCGCAGCAATCGTCATCGGATTCCAAATGCTCAACGATCGCGAGCACCGAGAAATCATCCGTCGGCTCGAACTCCAGCATGCCGCGGATGCCAAAGTTGTCGTACCCATTGACATCTTCGTTCGTGAAGACGTTGCGGACATTACCGTCGAAGCCGGACTGCAGGATCGAGAGGCTGCCCGAGACGGTGTCGCTCAACGGACCTGAGATCCGACCTTGCAGGATGTATTCATTGTCTTCGAAATACGTGGCGCTGCCGCGGGCCTCAAACGTGTCGCTGGGACGTTTCGTGATCACATTGACCACGCCCGCGGAGGCGTTTTTCCCAAACAGCGTGCCTTGGGGGCCGCGCAGCACTTCGATCCGTTCAATGTCATAAAGGCCGTTGAAGGCTTGCCCCGAGCGGCCAAGCACCACGCCATCAACCACGGTGGCCACGCTCGGCTCAATCGCGCCGGAGAACGACACAGTGCCGATGCCGCGAATGGTCAGCGCGGAGTTCACATTCGTGGAGCCTTTGCGGAAACTGACCGACGGGCTCAGACGCTGCAGGCTCTCAATGCTCGTCGTGAACTGACGATCCACCGTCGCGGCGTCGATGACGCTGAGGGCGACTGGCACTTCTTGGAGCGTTTGTTCGCGCTTTTGCGCCGTGACGATGATGCGCTCCGGCTCAGCGCCAGCCTCATCCTGGGCGACGGCCGGGCACGCCAAGGCGCTCGCCAACGCCGCGAGGCTCACCGATTGCAAAATCCGTGTCGGTTTCATGCTTCCCTCCCTCGTAAACACGGTGATGACCACCGTGCTTGGAGAGCCGGCGCACACAGCCCACTCCCCATTGTGATTAATTGTGTCTTATATATTATCCATATGGTGCGAGCAACGCGCGCCCGACCCCTGCGCGCACGTCCCCACCCCCCGGATGATCGGGATAGAGATCTGAAATCGCTCGAGTTTCGAGGCCGCCATACAGCCGCCGCCGCGCCCGCACCGCACAAATCGGCGCGGTGTGTTCTGCCGGCCACGGCTGCCTCGCCATGGTTACCGCGCCCGCGCGCACTGGTATGGCGTACGCCGCCGCGTGCGCCGCTTCTCCTGTGAAGTCTCCGGCCAAGGATGAACCTCATGCCTCAACACCGCACGTTCGGCGACACAGCCCATGGCGCGCGCGTCACGGCGGTGACATTGCGGGGCGGCGGCGTGACGCTGGAGGCTCTTGACTGGGGGTGCGTGGTGCGGGATCTGCGGCTGGACGGCGTTGATCATCCACTCGTGCTCGGGCTGAACACGATGGAGGATTATGAGCAGCGCTCGCCCTTTTTCGGCGCGATCGCGGGGCGCTTCGCCAACCGCATCGCCCAGGGCCGCTTCACCCTCGATGGTTGCGAGCACGCGCTTGTGCGCAATGAGGGCGGCGTCAATCATCTCCATGGCGGCGCAGCGCCGGCGAGTTTCGGCAAACGCCCCTGGACGCTCGAAGCGGCGACGGAGGAGACAGCGTGCTTCACGCTATGCTCGCCGGACGGCGATGGCGGGTATCCAGGAACGCTGACGGCGCGAGCGCGCTACACGCTCCCGGGGGATGGCGTTTTTCGCGTCGAGCTGACGGCCGAAACGGATGCCCCGACCCTCGTGAATCTCACCAATCACAGTTATTTCAACTTAGACGGCGCCGCCACGATTGACGATCACGTCTTAGAAATCGCCGCCGACGCTTATTTGCCTGTGACGGCGGATCTGATCCCGACGGGCGATGTGCTCAGCGTGGACGGCGCGCCCTATGATTTTCGCACGCCGCGGCGGCTGGCGCGCGGTCCAGGTGAAGACACCGCCCTGCGCGACACGAATTTCTGCTTAGCCGCCGCCGCGTCCCAGGCGCTGCGCTTTGCGGCGCGCCTCGCTGCGCCGGCGTCTGGCGTGGTGATGGAGACCTGGACCACGGAGCCTGGGTTGCAATTCTATGACGGCGCGAAAATCGCTGTGGGCGCCCCGGGGCTCGACGGGCGGACATATGGGGCCCGCGCAGGGCTCTGCTTGGAGGCGCAGCGCTGGCCGGACGCGCCGAACCACCGGCACTTTCCCAGCGCGGTCGTGCGGCCCGGCGAGGTCTACCGGCATGTCACGGAGTATCGGTTTGCACGGCTGTGAAGGCCGAGCGCCCGGCACGCAGCGTTTCACGAACACCTGATCGGCCCACAGCCGCGGCGCGGGTTAGAGCGACGCTCAATCCCGGTTATAGAGTTCCTCTCAAGCGCCATGGGAGGCGGCGATGATTTTTGAGCAGATCGCGACGGGCGGATGCCGGTCCTATCTTGTGGGCTGCGCCGACAGCTGCGCGGCCGCGCTGATCGACCCCGAGCTTAGCCAAGCCGGCCGGTACCAAGCGTTGGCCGCCCGCCACGGGCTGCGGGTGCGCTACATCATCGACACCCACACTCACGCCGATCACTTCACAGGCGCAAAGTCATTGAGCGCGCTGCTGGGCGCGCCGGTCGTGATGCACCGGCTGTCGCCAGCGCCCTTTGCCGAATTTCGGGTGGAGGACGGCGACACCCTCTTAGTCGGCGCGCTGCGCCTCCGCGTCATGCACACGCCCGGGCACACCCGCGATTCCCTCTGCTTGCAAGTCGAGGACCGCGTGTTCACCGGCGACACGCTGCTGATCGGCGCCACGGGCCGCACGGACTTGCCCACCGGCGACCCGGACGCGCTCTATGATAGCTTGTTTGAGCGCGTTTTGACGCTCGATCCCGGCACCATCGTGCACCCCGCCCATGAGTACAAAGACCGCGAGGCCACGACGATCGGCGCCGAACTCGCGAGCAATCCGCGTCTTCAGACGCGTGACCGCGCGGCGTTCGTCGCGATGATGAATACGCTCAACCTCTCCATGCCCACGCATTTGACTGAGGCGCTGCGCGTGAACATGAGCGGCGGCGCAAGCGTCGGCCAGCTCCTGGCGGAAGCTGGCGCGCGAGTGCCGTTTATGACGCTTGATGAAGTCGCCGCGCGGCTGGAGCGACGCGACAATGACGTTGTGATTCTTGATGTGCGGGAGAAGGAGGCCTTTGAGGCCGGCCACATTCCAGGGGCGCGCCACCTGCCCCGCGGCCAGCTGGAGCTGACGGTCAATGACGCCTTCCCCGATCCACGCGTGCGCATCGTCACCTGCTGTGAGATGGGCAAGATCTCCACATTGGCGGCGGACACGCTTCAGCGCCTCGGGTTTCGCCGCGCGACGGCGCTCGACGGCGGCATGGCCCAATGGCGCGCCGACGACCGCCCCGTCGAGACCGGGCCCGAGCATCGCCTGACGTAAGCGCGGTCGTGTGCGGCGCGGCCGTCCTCGCGCGGCGCGGACGCACGCCCCCCCGCCCTTTCCGCAAGCAGAGGGGTTGCGGTGAGGACGGCGAACGCGCTTACACGACGCCGCTGAACAGGCCGTCCAGGGCGAAGCGGTCAAAATTCTCCAGGCCCGGCAAGGCGTCCGTCAGCTCGCCCTCCGTCAAGCCGAACCAGCGGCCAAGCGAGGCCGCGTATTGGTCCACCGCCACGCTGGGGATCAAACGACCGCGCCCGGAATCTTGGCTGTGGTCAAACACCGCCGGGGGAATGTCGCCAAGGATCTGGCCGCCATTCAGCGCGCCGCCCACCACCAGGTGATGGCCGCCCCAGCCATGGTCGGTGCCGTCGCCATTGACTTGCAGCGTGCGGCCGAAGTCGGACGCCGTAAACGCCGTCACCAAATCCTGTACGCCGAGCTCCACGGTGTAATCGTAGAAGGCGCGCATGGCTGAGGCGACGCGGTTGTGCAAATTCGGCAGATTGGACGCTTGGTCGGAATGGGTGTCGAAGCCGCCGGTCGACACGAAGAACACTTGGCGATTGACGCCCAGCAGATTGCGCTGGGCGATCATGTCGCCGACCATGAAGAGCTGATCAGCGAGACTGTTGTTCGCCGGCTTCGGCGTCGCTTGCTCGCCGCCCTGCTCCAGCGCGAACTCCAGCTCGGCGTTCGCGTCGAGCGCGACGCGGCGCGCGTTGACTAAGTCTTGCTGGAAGAAGCTGCTCAGCGAACCTTGGAAGTCGCGGAAATGGTCGTTCATGATGTAGGGCAAACTTGACGAGCCCAGGAATGAGGAGTCCGTCGCGCTGCGGATGTTGTTGGCGCCATTGCGGTCTACTTGGAACTGCCGCACTTGATCGCCCGTCAAGAACACTGCGTTGCCCGCCACGGACACGGCTGTGAATGTGGCGTTTTGATTGCCCGCGAGCACCATGTCGCCCAAGCGTCCGCCCCAGCCGCGCTGAGCGCCTTCCGGCTCCGACGCCATCCAAATCGACTGCTGGTCATTGTGGGAGAACAGCCGCGGCGGACGCCGACCGCTGTCGTCGCGGAACGTCTCGCGCGTCAACGGCTCGACTAAGGGGCCGACATTGCCGACGACGGAGGCCTGGCCGCTCACAAACAGCTGGTGCAGCGGCGCCAATTCCGGCGCCATGGCGAATTCGCGCCCGCCGAGATCCGCGCCCGTCAAAGGCAAGAGCGCGCCCCGCGCCCGCGCGCCGTTAAATTGGCCGATCAAGGGCTGGCGCTTGTCGGCCCATTCATTGTAGCCGGCCTGGTCATAGGGGATGACGGTGTCGTGGTTGTCCTGACCGCCGAACAAGAACACGCACACCAGCGCCTTATAGCCGCTGGTGTCGGCGGCGAAGGCGTTGAAGGCGGCCAGATTGGCGGCGAAACCGGACGCCCCGCCGAGAGTGACCGCGCTCATGGTGCGCAAGAATTGACGGCGTGTTGCGGGTCGCATCTTCATCGCAGGTCCCCTCCCTAAAACTGAGCCATAAATTCCGGCGACGTGACGCCGATTAAGACCGCCGCCTGCACTTTGCGCAGGGCCTCGCGCTCCTCATTGTTGTCGGAGATCGAGTCAATCGCCGCGACGATCCGCGCGCGGGTCTCCGGGCGCATCGCCCCGCCCATCAGCTCGATATTCAACCGGTCAAGCAAGGCGTCCGGCGTCTCCAGCAGCGCCAGCTCATCGCTGTAATCGGGAATGAAGGTGTTCTGATCGCCGGTGTTGCTGTCGGTGCGTTGGACGACGCTCGCCATGAAGTTCGCAAAGCCGACAATGCTGTTGGCGTCCACAATTTGCAGCTCCGGCGCCACTAAGCCCTGGCCTGCTGTGATGGTGCCCGCCGCGACATAGCCGGGCCGATAGAAGTTGAACACCGACGGCGAGCGGAAGGGCTGCTGATTGAGACGGTCCGGACGGTTCAATGTGCGGGTCGTGAACCAGGGATCGGGATTGGCCGCGTTGACGTCGAACGCGCGGGCCCAATGGGCGAACATCACAACGGGCTCGCGCAGCTTGCCGAAGGCGGGGTTCGTTTGCGCGCTTGAGTTCAACGCCTCGGGATCAAACAACACCGCCGCCAAGGTCGCCGTCAGATCCCCCCGTCGACCCTGGCCGACCATCGTGCCGTCGGGCAGCTCCGCGACGCCGACCTCAAACGCCAGCGCGACCCGCTCAATATAAGCCGGTGACGGATTGCTTGTCACAAACCGTTGGATCAGCTGGCGACCGATGAACGGACCTGTGTTCGCGTGGTTGGTCAGATGCTCAAGGGCGAGCCGAATGCTTTCATCGCCCGGCGTGCCCGCGGGGATCGCCAAGCCCAGAAAGGTCTTCGGCTCCGGCGAATGGTCTTCATCGCTCATGTCCATCGGCAAGACTTCGATGGCGTCATCGACGTCGCCGCGATTGCGGCGAAACTCCAGATCGCCCCACCATAAGCCCGTGAACACTTTCGCGAGTTCGGTGATGTCGGTGTTGTCGTAACTCTCGATCGGCTCACCCTGAGCGTTGGTGCGCTCAGTTCCGTCGCGATTGAGCTCCACCAAACCAATGGTGAAAAGCTGCATCACCTCGCGCGCATAATTCTCGTCCGGCACCGATCCGTTGTTGGGGTTGGCCTTTTGGTTGCCGATATAAGTCAAATACGTCCCCATGGCGGGGCTGTACGTGACGTCGGACAACAGCTCGCCGAAATTGCCGAAGGCGTTTTCCTGCAAGATGTCCATGTATCGGCCCATGGCGTAGCCGCGATTGCCGAGATCATTGGCTGAAATCACCATGATTTGCGACAGCGCGAAGGCCATGCGCTGGCGCAACTGATCGTCGCCGAACACGGCGTTGCGCCACCAATAAATCTGCGTGTCGTCGTAATCAGCATCGCTGGGCAAACGCGGCACAATGCGCCGGATCGATCGATCGAGCTCACGCCGGAACCAGGCGGAGTAGCCGATGTTCACGAGCCGATCGACCTCGTCTTGAGTCGGGCCGAAGGTGGCCGCGGCGAGGAATTTCGACGCCTCTTGCGGCGCGGGGAAGTTCGCTTGTTCGATGGTCCCGCCGCCGCCGCCGCTATCGCTGCACGCCGCGACCGTCAACGCGACGAGGGCTGTGACCGCAAGTCTGACCGCACGCGACAAAACTCGTCTCTGCACAAACAGCATTATCACCTCCCCCTTCGCACACTGAACTTTATCGAACCAAGACTAAGCAGAGGCCCTAAAAGGTGAGTGGGAGATGACCGTGTTTTTTGTCAGAATTGCGACGCAAATCTGGTTGATCCCGCCTCATCACGTGCGACGTTTCGCCGATGGACGCGCCGGCCGACCACCGTCGCAGATCCCCAGGCCCCAGTCTGTGCTAAAGCGCGCTGCGAAACACGACATCGCCGGCGACAATCGTCATCACCACGGCCGTGGCGGGAATAGCGCCCGGCTCCACCGTCATCAAGTCGCCCGCGAACACGGAGACATCCGCCTGCATCCCAGGCGCGAGGACGCCCAACGTCTCCTCCTGAAACGACGCATAAGCCGGCCACGCGGTGAACATCGCTAAGGCCTCCGCGCGCGACACCGCCTCCTGAGGGCGCCACCCCTCCCCGGAAAAGCCGGAGAGATCGCGGCGCGCGACGGCGGCGTAAAACTCAATGCGCGGATCGCCCCGCTCCACCGGCGCGTCGGAGCCGCCAGCGATGATCGCGCCCGCATCCAGCAAAGACCGCCAGGCGTACGCGCCGTCGAGCCGCGCCATCCCCAAACGCGCCGGTGCGAAATGCAAATCGCCGATCGCATGGGAGGGCTGCATGGAGGGAATGATTCCCAGCGCGGCGAAGCGGGGAATGTCGGCCGGTGCAATGATCTGGGCGTGCTCGATCCGCCAGCGGGGCTGAGCGACGGCGCGCTCGGCCGCCGGCACGGCGGCGAACATTTGCTCATACCAGTCCAGGACCAAACGATTGCCGCGATCGCCAATGGCGTGGGTGTTGATTTGCACGCCCGCCCGCAACGCCTGCTTCAACAGGGGCGTGGCGGCGGACTGATCCAAGAGCACAAGCCCCGCCGTCTGCGGCGCGTCAGCGTAAGGCGATAAGAGCGCCGCCCCACGCGACCCCAAGGCGCCATCAATGTAGAGCTTCAGCGCGCGCGTGACGATGCGCCCGCCCTCCGCCATGCGGGGACCGTCCATGACCAGATCCGCTCCCGCAGCGTCGAGGGAGTTGTAAACGCGGATGGGCAGCCGCCCCTCCTGGGCCAAGCGCTCGATGACGGGCACGTCCGCAGGATCCACCGACATGTTGTGCACGCCCGTCCAGCCCAGCGCGGCGTAGACCTCCCCTGCTTTGACGTAGGCCTCCTGCTTTTGGGCGTCGGACACTGAGCCGACCAGCGGTGCGACCAGCTCCTGGGCGGCGTCGATGAGCATGCCGTCGGGCGCGCCGTCGGCCTCACGCAGGATTTGGCCGCCAAAGGGATCGGCGGTGTCGGCGTCGATGCCCGCGGCCGTGAGCGCGGCGGTGTTGACGACGGCGGCGTGGCCGTCGGCGCGCTGGAGAATCACCGGGGCGTCGGGCGCGACGGCGTCGAGATCATGGCGGTTGGGAAAGCGCGCCTCGGGCCAGTGGGTTTCAATCCAGCCGCGCCCTGTGATCGCGGCGTCAGAGCCGGCGTCGGCGGCTTCCTGCGCCACCCGCGCGACGAGGGCCGCAAGCGAGGGCGTTCCTTCCAGATTGAGCGTCATTTCCCGCAGCCCAACGCCCAGCAGGTGCGCGTGAGCATCTGTGAAACCGGGGAAAGCAGTCGCGCCGTCGAGGGCGATGACGTCGGTGTCCTGCGAGATCCACGCCGCCAAACCGGCCTCGTCACCGACATAAACAATCACGCCGTCGCGCGCGGCCAGCGCTTGCGCCGTCGGCGCGTCGGCGAGACCAGTGTGGATCACGCCGCCCGTGAGCGCCAAATCGGCGGGGGCTGTGTCCTCGCCGCGGGCCGGGGCGGCGGCGATCCCACACAACGCAGCGAGCCACGCGATCCCGCGCGCCGCGCGCCCTAGGCGACCGCCTGCGCGCCCTCGCGGACGGGAAAGGAATGCAACCATGGCCAACTCCTGACTGAACACAGCGCCATCGTGGCGTGCTCAATCGCCATTGCCTAGCCGCGCCGCAGCGAACGCCGGCGCCGCGCCGCGCCGCGCCGCGCCGCAGCATAGACGGTTCTGCCAGCGCGCCGTTGTTGCTAGAAACGAGCGACGCCGCCCGCGCGGCGCACACGACGCGACACTCGGAGGCGGCGCCATGAGAGCGATCGGCTGGGCACTCAGTCTTGCCATGGGTTGGGTCAGCGCCGCCGGCGTCACGGGCGCGCTCGTGGGGGTCGCGGCTGCAGCGCAACCCGCCGCCACCGCCGGCGACGCTGCGCCGCCGAGCGTCGTCGTGATTGAGGCCGCGCGCAGCGATATCACGCCGAGTTTCGATTTTGTCGGCCGCGCGGAAGCCTCCGCCTCTGTGGAGCTGCGCGCGCGGGTCGAGGGCTTTCTGGAGCGGCGCAATTTCCGCGAAGGCGGCGTGGTCCAGGAAGGCGACACGGTCTTCGTGATCGAGAAAGAGCCCTACGAAATCGATTTGCTTCAGCGCCAAGCCGAACTTGCGGGCGCGCAAGCGACGCTGGCGAACGCGGAGGCGGACTTCACCCGCAAGACCGAGCTGCGCGCCCGCAACGCGGTATCGGCCGCCGCGCTCGATGAATCCCGCGCGGCCCTCGGCTCCGCGCGCGCGGCCGCCCAACAAGCGGAGGCGGCTGTGGCGCGCGCGGCGCTTGATCTCAGCTACACCGACATTGTCAGCCCCATCAGCGGGCGCATCAGCGCCGCGGCCTATGATGTCGGCAATCTCGTCGGGCCGACGAGCAATCCCTTGGCGACGGTGCAGCGGGTGGACCCGATTTACGTCACGATCGAAGTCAGCGACCGCGAACTCCTTGAGGCGCGCCGCCAGGGCGTCAATCTGGATGATCCGCCGGTGGCGCCGCGGCTGATCCTCGCCGACGGCACGGCCTATGACGAGCCGGGGAACTTCGATTACTTGTCGCCGTCTGTGAATGTGAACACGGACACCGTGACCGCGCGCGCGGTGTTTCCCAATCCCGACGGGCTGTTAGCGCCGGGTCAATTGGTGCGGGTCTCCGTGCGGCAAAAAGAGCCTGTCAGCGCCATTCGCGTTCCCCAATCCGCGGTGCAAGAGGATCGCGACGGCTATTTCGTTCTGGTCGTGGACGCTGAGGACCTCGTCGTGCAGCAGCGGATCGTCGTGGAGGGCCAGATTGATTTGGATTGGGCGGTCTCCAGCGGGCTGACCCCCGGCGACCGCGTAATCCTGCGCGGCTTGCAGAAAGTGCGCCCCGGCATGCGGGTCAACGCCGTGACTGAGGAGAGCTGACGCCATGCTCTCCATCTTCTTCATCGACCGGCCGAAATTCGCGTTCGTCATCGCCATCGTGATCGTTTTGGCGGGCGTGATCGCGCTGCGCGCCATGCCGATCGCGGAGTATCCCGACATCACGCCGCCTCAAGTCGCGGTGTCGGCCACTTATCCCGGCGCGAGCGCCTCCGTGGTCGAACAAGCGGTCGCGGCGGTGATTGAGGAGCAAGTCAACGGCGTGGACGACATGATCTCCATGTCCTCCACCAGCTCCAATGACGGCGGGTATGAGCTGACCGTGAGCTTCGCCGTCGGCGCCGACCCCGACATTGCGGCCGTGAACGTGCAGAACCGCGTGGCGATCGCGGAGGCTCGCCTGCCCCAGGAAGTGCGCGACCAAGGCGTGATTACGCGCAAGCAATCGTCAGCGATGTTGATGATCATCAACTTCACATCGCCGGATGAAAGCCGCGATGAGCTTTATCTCAGCAATTATTCCTCGATTTATGTTGAAGACGCCTTGTCACGCATTAACGGCGTCGGCTCAGTCTCCCAATTCGGCGCGCTCGATTACGGCATGCGCGTGTGGCTCGATCCCGATCGCCTGTTTGCGCTCAACCTGACGGTCGATGAGGTCGAGGGCGCTATTCGCGCGCAGAACGTGCTGGCCGCCGCCGGCCAGCTCGGCGCGCCGCCTTATGACGCTGCGCCCGCCTTTCAATACACCATTCTCGCCCAAGGCCGCCTGGAAAGCGTTGAGGAATTCGCCGACATCATTGTGCGCTCGAACCCCGACGGCTCCTTAGTGCGCCTTAGCGATGTCGCGCGCATTGAGCTGGGTTCCCAGGCCTATTCGGTCAGCTCCAAGCTCAACAACACGCCCGCCGCCACCGTGGCGGTTTACCAATCCCCGGGGGCGAACGCGCTGGGCGTCGCCGATAGCGTTTACGCTGAGCTCGAGCGCTTGTCGGCGCGCTTCCCGGACGGCGTCACGTATTCGATCCTTTATGACACGACTAAAGCCGTGCGCGCCTCGGTGGCGGAAGTCGTGGAGACATTGTTCATCACCTTTGGGCTGGTGGTGGCCGTCACCTTCCTCTTCTTAGCGGATTGGCGCGCGACGCTGATTCCCACCTTGGCGATCCCCGTTTCATTGGTTGGGGCGTTTGCGGCGCTGTTCCTGTTCGGCTTCACCATCAATATGATCACCCTGTTCGCCGTCATTTTGGCGATCGGGATCGTGGTCGACGACTCAATCGTCGTGGTGGAGAACGTCCAGCGCATATTGGATGAAACCGGCAAGTCGCCGGCGGAGGCCACCGCCCTCGCCATGCGCGAAGTGACGGGGCCGGTGATCGCCACGACCCTTGTGCTGTTTGCCGTGTTTGTGCCGGTGTCGTTCATGCCCGGCGTGACGGGCGAGCTTTATCGCCAGTTTGCGGTGACGATTTGCGTGGCCGTGGGGCTGTCATCTGTGAACGCGTTGACCCTCGCTCCGGCGTTGTGTTCGGTGCTGCTGCGGGCGGGAGCGACCCCGCGCGGGCCTTTGCGGTGGTTCGCGCGCGGCGTTGAGACGGCGCGCGACGGCTACGCCTGGGTCGTGGCGCGCCTGATCCGTCTCGTTGGGCTGACGCTGGCGGTGTTTGTCGGCATCACCGCCGTTACGGGGATGATGTTTCGCGCCACGCCCACAGGCTTCCTGCCTTATGAGGATCGCGGCGGGTTCTTCGTGAACGTACAGCTTCCCGACGGCGCGTCGCTTGCGCGCACGGAATCCGTCGTTGACGGCATGGTGGAGGATTTGTTGGAGATTGAGGGCGTCTCCGACGTCATCTCCATTATGGGCTACAGCATTCTCGCGGGCGTGGCGTCCAATGGCGCGCTCATCATTCCAGTGCTCGATGATTGGGATGAACGCACCACGTTCGAGACCCGATGGTTCAACATTCTCTTCAAAGCGAACGACCAGCTGGCGACCTCCATTGACGCGGAGGCGTTCGGCTTCCCGCTGCCGCCGATTATGGGGCTCGGCACCTCGGGCGGTCTGGAGGCGCAAATCCAAGACTATGAAAGCCGCGGGCCGGTGGAGCTGGCCTCCGCTGTGCGCAGCTTGGTGTTTGCCGCCAACAACGCCTCGCGCGCCGGCGCGCCGCTGCCGGAGGGGGCGTCCGCGGACGCGCGTCTGTTCACGCAAGCGTTTAGCACGTACTCCGCCAACACGCCGCAGATCTTCCTCGACGTGGATCGCCAGCGCGCGGAGATCCTGGGAGTGCGCCTGGCCGACGTCTTCAACACGCTGCAGGTGTATTTAGGCTCATCGTATGTGAACGACTTCAATCTCTTCGGCAATGTCTACCGCGTGATCATTCAGGCCGACGCCGACAGCCGCGACGCCATCGACGACATCGCACGGCTGCATGTGCGCACGGAAACCGGCGACATGGTCCCCCTCTCGGCGCTGGTGCAGACACGCCCGACGCTGGGGCCGCTGGCGATCGACCGCTACAACCAGTACCCCACCGCCTCTTTATCCGCGCAGCCCAACACGGGCGTCAGCACGGGCCAAGCGATCGCCGCGACCGAGCGGCTGGCGGCGTCGGCCTTGCCGGCGGGTTACGGGCTGGAGTGGACCGGATCAGCCCAACAAGAGCTTGAAGCTGGGGGCATGGTGGTGGCGATTTTCGCGCTGGCGATCATTTTCGCCTACCTTTTCTTAGTCGCTCAATATGAGAGCTGGAGCATTCCGATATCGGTGATGCTGTCTGTGGTCGTGGCGCTGATGGGCGCGTTGATCCCGTTGGCGCTTCTGCCTTTTTTGGACAACAATCTCTACGCCCAGATCGGCATGGTCATGCTGATCGGCCTCGCCAGCAAAAACGCGATTCTCATTGTGGAGTTCGCCAAGAGTCGGCGCGAAGCCGGGCTCAGCGCGCGCGAGGCCGCGCTTGAAGGCGCGCGCTTGCGGTTTCGCGCCGTGATGATGACCGCGCTGTCCTTCATTCTGGGCGTCGCGCCCTTGATTTTCGCCACCGGCGCGGGCGCGGCGAGCCGGGCGGTGGTGGGTTTCGTGGTCGTGTCAGGCATGGTTGCGGCCACGGCCATCGGGATCTTTTTCATCCCGGTTCTGTATTACGCGGTCCAACGCGGCGGCGAGATGATCGCCAACGCGGTCCGCGGCGAGCGGGACGCCGCGGCGCCGGCGGAGTGAGGTCCTCACAGGGAGACGCCGCGCTCCGGAAGAGGCGAAGCGCGTCATCTGGGATCCGCGTCATTGGAGGTCTGTGAGCCTCCGGTGCGCAGCGGCGCTTCGGCTCCGGCTCTCGGCGGAGACGCGCCTCGGCCGCGCAGCGGCGGTTTTCGTGGCGTGACGGCCCGGCTCCCCTTGCAAGAGGAGTAAGAGGGCGTGGCGGACGAACGCGCGCTCGGTCGCAAACGCTCATGGCCTCAGAGATCCTTCGCCGCGCGGACGATCACGGCGGTCGGAGGCTGGGCCGCCCGCCCGACAGGGCCATGCCCTTATCTCTGCTGATCGAGGAAGCGGCGCGCGTCCACGGCCGATTCAAAAATGTGAGGCGCGACGGTGCGTGTCAGCATTTGACCAAGTTTAATGCGCATAAAGGCGCTGGTGGTGTAGCGCGACACGCACTCATAATACTTCGTCTCCATTTCTTTGACGAATGCGGCGTATTCGTCACTGATCTCTGGATCGATTTCAAACGCGTCATAATTCACAATCACCCGCAGGCGCTTGTTTAAGGGCGCGCATAATTTTTCGATGGCTTTGCGAAACGCGGTGATGTCGCGCTTGCGGCGCAAGTGCACGCCTTCAAGGTTGACGAACAACGTCTCGCGATCGGTGTCTAACGCAATGCGTTTGGCGAACGTCACGTCAAGCAATTGCGCGCGCAAGTCCATCGGAGCCGGCTTAAATATGCGCGGGTCCATCGGCGCGCGCACATCCATGCGCGGCTTAAACGCCATATGCGCGAGGATGTCGTGTTCGAGGTCCACGCCCTCTGCGACCTCAATGAGGGTCATGCCCTCAGGGCGCAGCTCAAACACACAGCGTTCAGTGACGTAGAGGACAGGCTGCTCCCGCTCGCGGGCGAGGTCGCCGGAGAACGTGATTTGCTCCACCGCCTCAACGAATTTGCGCGCGCGTCCTTCCTCGCGGATGGCGAGCTGGCCGTCATGGATCTCCACCTGCAGGCCGCCGGCGGTGAACGTCCCTGCGAAGACGACTTTGCGCGCGTTTTGGCTGATGTTGATGAAGCCGCCCGCGCCCGCAAGCCGCGAACCGAAGCGGCTGACATTGATGTCGCCCGCCTGACCGCATTGGGCGAGGCCAAGGCACGCTAAGTCGAGACCGCCGCCGTCATAAAGGTCAAACTGCTGATTTTGGTCGATGATGGCGTCTGTATTGGAGGCCGCTCCGAAATCAAGCCCGCTGGCCGGCAAGCCGCCGATCACGCCAGGCTCCGCCGTCAACGTGATGTGGTCAAGCAGCCGCTCCTCCTGGGCGACGGCCGCCACGCCTTCAGGCATGCCGATGCCCAAATTCACCAAACCATTGATCGGCAGCTCAAACGCGCAGCGCCGCGCAATGATTTTGCGCGCGTTTAGGGGCGTCGGCGCAGGATCTTCAAGGGGCCGTTTGATCTCGCCGGAATACGCCGGCGAATACGCCGTGGCGTAAGTTTGGTGATGGTGCTCGGGCTCGGCCACCACAATGCAATCCACCAGCGCGCCAGGCACCTTCACATGGCGCGGATGCAGCGAGCCGCGCGCCGCGATCCGCTCCACCTGGGCGAGGACGACGCCGTGGCTGTTCTTCGCCGCCATGGCCATGGCCAGCGCATCAAGGGTCAGCGCCTCGCGCTCCATCGTGATGTTGCCAGCGGGATCAGCCGTGGTGCCGCGAATGAAGGCCACATGGATCGGTCCGACGCGGTAATAGAGGCTTTCTTCGCCATCGAGCTCAATCAGAGTGACGAGATCTTCCGTCGTCGCGGCATTGACTTTCCCACCGTCCACGCGCGGGTCGACGAAGGTGCGCAAGCCCACCTTCGAGACTGTGCCGCGCTTGCCGGCGGCGATGTCGCGGTAAAGGTGGGAGATGCAGCCCTGGGGGAAATTGTAGGCCTCAATCCGACCTTCGACCGCAAGCCGCGCCAGTTTCGGCGCAAGGCCCCAATGGCCGCCAATGGCGCGCTTGATCATGCCGTCATGGGCGATGCGGTTGAGGCCCCGGTCGCCGCCATCGCCTTGGCCCGCCGCAAACACAAGCGTGAGGTTGCACGGGCCGCGGGTGTCGAGAAATTGCGCCTCCAGCGCCGCCAGGAGAGCGTCGGGCGTGCCGATGCCGACAAATCCGGACGTGGCCAGAGTGTCGCCATCCGCGATGACCGCGACCGCCTCGGCGGCGGAGACGATTTTGTTGCGCATCGGCCGTTGCGGGACCCGCCCCTCTCCATGGGGATCACGCAAGCCTAGGGCCGCAGCCTCGGGCCGGGCAAGCGCGCGCCCGTCCGCGGTTGTCGTCCATCTGTCGCGGTTGGCCCCGCCCCCGCCAGACCATAGACTCGCGTGTTGGCCAGGCCCGCCGATGCGCCGTGGGCGCACGCTTCTGCACAGTTGCGTGAATGTCACGCTTGCCGCGAAGCCACAGCCGCGCGCCGCGCCGGCAGGACCGACGTATTGCCGGGTGTGACGCGACGGGTACAGTTGCGTGACAAGGACGTGACGAGGGCGAGACACAGCGCGCCGCACGTCTGCGGAGGAGGTTGTTGACGCGGCGTCATCGCGAACGCGTCACCGCGACGGATCGGCGCCGCCGACCGCGCTAACGCGAAGGGGACCACACCTATGGTACGCAATCGCTTGGGGTTTTTGCTCGCCGGCTGCTCGGCGACGGCATTGCTCGCGACGGCCGCCCACACGCAGGAGGAGGAGACCTCCGAAGAGCGCGAAGTGATTGTCGTGACGGCGACGAAGCGCGAACAAACGTTGCAGGACGTGCCCTTCTCCGTCAACGCCCTGACGGGAGAAGACCTCGACCGGGTCGGCGCGACGAATTTGGACGACATCGCTCGCAATGTCGCTGGCCTGACGGTGCAGAATTTGGGGCCGGGCCAAAGCCAAATCGCCATTCGGGGCGTCGCTTCAGGCCAAATCGTGCGGGACCAGCCGGGCGTGAAAGAACAAGTCGGGATTTATCTCGACGAATCGGTGATCTCACTGTCGCTGTTTAACCCCGACCTCGACCTTTTTGATCTCGAGCGGGTGGAGACGTTGCGCGGCCCGCAAGGCACGCTGTTCGGCTCCGGCTCCATCGGCGGCACCATCCGCTACATCACAAAGCAGCCGACCACCGACCAGTTTGAGGGCGTTGTGGAGGCTGACATCAACACCGTCAGCGAAGGCGGCGGCGGCGGTCATCTCAAAGGCGCGGTGAACATCCCGATCAGCGACACCCTCGCGGTGCGCGCGGTGGGCTATCTGACGGAGTATGCGGGCTTCATCGATGCGGTTAAGCGCAATGAGGACGGCGGCTTTTTCGTCGATGAAGATGTGAACCGCGGCCAGCGCAATGGCGGGCGGATCGCGCTGAATTGGCGGCCGAACGACCGTGTCTCGATCACGCCGCGGATCCTCTATCAGGACATCAATTTCGACGGCTTCAACCGCCAAGAGTCGTTCAACATCTACGCCAATCCGAACACCTTCGGCGTGGATCCGGACGGTCCGCAGCCGCCGGCGAACTCGTTTTTGCGCGAGCGCCAGCAGTTCCTGCTGCTGGACGAGGCCTTCGCGGACGAGACCCTGATTGCGGATCTGACAGCGACGATCGACCTGGGTTTTGCGGATCTGACCACGATCAGCTCCTATACCGACCGGCAGATCCTGGTGAGCCGGGACGCCAGCGCGCTCACGCACTCGGTGAGCCTGGATTTAGGGCTCGACGTCGCCGTGACGGACATTCCATCCAATTTGCGCGACACCACGGAGTACGAGGCGTTCACCCAAGAGGTGCGGCTGTCGTCCAATAATGACGGCCCGTTCCAGTGGCTCGTCGGTGCGTTCTACGCGGATCTGGAGCGTGACTACGCCCAGCGCTTGCCCACGCCGGGCTATGACGCGTTCACGGACGCCGCCCTCGGTGAAGGCACGTCCGCGGCGGTGGCCAATGGTTTCCCGGCGGACTCGCCCTTCAACTCGGACCTCTCGGTACCGCTCGAGCAGATCGCGGTGTTCGGCGAGGCGAGCCTTGATGTGACGGATCGCCTGACGGTGACGGCGGGCGGTCGGTATTATGATTTTGAGGAAGATCGCTTGATCTCGTCCGGCGGTCTGTTCGCGAATGGTGATACGGCGTTGCTGGATTCGACCTCCTCGGACGGCTTCACGCCCCGGGTGATCGCCAGCTACGACGTCAATGAGATCGTCACCGTGAACGCCCAGGCCTCCCAGGGCTTCCGGCTCGGCGGCGTGAACGACCCGCTGAATCCTGCGCTCTGCAATGATGTGGACCTGGCGACCTTCGGCGGCTTTCAGACCTATGATGATGAAACGCTGTGGAACTATGAAGTCGGCGTGAAGGCTGAGCGCAGCGATTTCACAATCAACACGGCCGTCTTCTACACCGACATCACCGACCTCCAAGTCACCCTCGACGCCGGTTCCTGCTCCTCGCGCGTGGTGTTCAACGTGCCCGAGGCGTTCGCAGCGGGCGTTGAATACGAGGTCGGCTACTTCCCCACCGACAATCTCGAGCTCTATTTCTCTGGCAGCTTCGTGGAGGCCGAGTTCCAGTCCACCGTCACGACCTTCGTCGAAGACGGCGCGGGCGGCGGCCAAGAAGTCGTGGTCGGCGGCATCGAAAAGGGCAATCGCTTGCCGACGGTGCCGGAGTTCCAGTTCTCAGCGTCGGCGGTGCACTACTTCGGCGCGGACTGGCTGAAGCCGGACGCCGAGACCTTCCTGAGCGCGTCTTTGCAATATGTCGGCACGCGCTTCACCCAGCCGAGCGACCAGATTATTCCCGGTCAGGGCCTGCCCACGGCTACGGGCCTTGCATTCGGCGGCTTCGACGGTACGGAGGATCCGTCGAGCCTCGTCGACCTCGAGTTGGATGACTACACGATCATCAATCTCCGCGGCGGGCTCGACCTCGGGAACCTCGAGATTGCGGTCTACGCCAATAATATCTTCGATGAGAACGCCCTCTTCTCCTTCGATCGGGAGCGCGGCGGGCGCGCGCGCCTGGGCTTTAACGTCGGCCAGCCACGCACCTTCGGCGTCACCGCGCGCCGACGGTTCTAACACCCCGGGGACACGCCACCGCGTGTGCGACGCGCCGCTCCCGGGGGGTCCGGGGGCGGCGCTTTTGCGTTTGGGAGCCCACTATGGCGACAGACGACGCCGTCACCATCCGCAGCGATCGCCGCCCTGGCGACGACGCCTTGATCGTGCGCTTGCACATTGAGGGCTACGTCGAGGAAGGACCGCGCTTTCGCGGCGACGACTTCGGTCCTTATGTCGCGCGCACGGTGGCGGAGGCGGGCCTTGACGCGCCGTCCGCCAGCCGAGTGTGGTTCGCGGAACGGGCCGGACGCGCCATCGGCTGCGCGGCGATGATCGACCGCGGGGCCTGCGGACAATTGCGCTGGGTGGTGCTCGTTCCGGAAGCGCGCGGCCTTGGTCTTGGGAAAGAGCTGGTGACGCGCGCGCTCGACTACGCCGCCGCCCAAGGCTGGCGGGAGGTCTATCTCGAAACCACTGACGGGCTCGACGCCTCCATGGCGCTTTACGAACGGCTCGGCTTTGCGGTCTGCACGGACATGCCCACAGCGCTGTGGCACGGGCGCGGACATCACATCACGATGCGTAAAGCCCTCGCGACAGACCCGGCCGCTTAAGCCGACGGCGCGGCCTCACCCCGGCCTAACGTGCTGGTGAAGCCTGGTGAATCGCCTGGGCGCGGCGGACCGCGTAACGTCAACGCCGCTTCGAGTGCACAAAGCCGCCGCCATCCTCGGGCGCGTTGCGGAGACCCCTCATGGCCATGCCGATCACTCAGCTTGACCGGGCCGAGCGCCTGACCGCCACGGGTGTGTTTTTGCTGCGCGCGGCGGCGGGCGTGTTTTTCCTCATTCCCGGCGTCTACAAATTCATTGCGCCGGAGGCGTTTGAGGCGATGCTCGCGAATTTCCCGCCAGCGCTTGAGCCGATCCTGCCCTCTCTGTTCGCCAGCGTGCCCTATTTTGAAGTGATCGGCGGCCTCTTGCTGATCGCGGGATTTCACTTGCGTCTGCTGATGCCGCCGCTGGTCGTGATCATCGTCACCGCCAGCGCGTTCGTGGTGCGATTCGACGACACCTCCGCGATTTGGATGTTGAGCCTCGCCGCCCATGCGATGGCCGCGGGGCTTTACACCGCGCTCTTTTTCCTCGGCGGCGGCCGCTGGGCGTTGGACGGCGGACGCGACGTCTTCGCCTGGCTGGGGCGGCGGCGGTGGGGCGGCCTGTCAGCCGTTGCGCGCGACCTCACCGCCGGCGTCGGGCGCAACACCGGCGTGGTGCTTTTGCGGGCCTCAATCGCGCTGCCATTCCTCGCAGCGCTCGCAGTCGCTGTGGTCAACGGCGCGCCGGCGGTGATGGGCGCGGCCGGCGCGCATCCGGGACTGAATGGCGTGCTGGCGGTCAGCGCTCTCCTCGGCGGCGTGTCGGCGCTGACGGGATTTTGGATCCGCCGCATGGCATGGGTGTTGATCGCAGCGACCATCGCCCATGCGCTTCTGGTGGGCGTCGCCGACGCCGCCCAGTCGCAAATCGGGCTGATCAATCTCCTTCTCTACGGCTTGCTGCTGGCGGCGTTGGCGGCGTTGCGGCAGATTGATTTGGGCGGGGACTTAGAGGTGGACCACGTCCTCAACGGCGCGTTGCGCAATGTCGTGATTGTGGGGGGCGGTTTCGCCGGGACCGCCCTCGCGCGCAGATTAGAGCGGCTTTTGCCCCCAACACACCGCGTCGTGGTCATCAGCGAGGAGACGTACACGACCTTCAACCCGCTCTTGGCGGAGATTGTCGGCGCGTCCGTGCTGCCTTCCCACACCATCGCGCCGATCCGGCGGATGCTGCGGCGCAGCCGGTTTGTTCTCGGCCATGTGGACGCTGTGGACGTCGCGGCGCGGACAGTGACCTATGACGTCGATGGCGACCGCGTCACTCTGGCGTATGACCACCTTGTTTTCGCACTGGGGGCGCGAGCGAACCGCACGCTCATCATGGGCGCGGCGGAGCATGCGCTGCCGTTTAAGCTTATTGGCGACGCGCTGGCCCTGCGCAACCGCGTCATCGCCCAGATGGAGCGCGCGGACCAAAGCGACGACGCCGCCGAACGCGCGCGTTTGGGGCGGTTTATTGTCGTCGGCGGCGGCTTCAGCGGCGTGGAGGTCGCTGGCGCGATCCACGACTTCCTGCGCGGCGCGCAAAAGCATTATCCGCGGCTGCACGATGCTGATCTTGGGGTGACGGTCGTGCACGGAACCGACCAATTGCTGCCGGAGTTGCCGGCCGCCCTTGGTCGCCACGCCCACACCAGCATGGCGCAGCGGGGCCTCGACATCCGCCTGTCCGCGCGGGTCGCGCAGGTCGACGCCGAGGGCGTGGTTCTCTCGGATGGCGCACGCATCGCCGGCGCCTCCGTCGTCAACACCATCGGCGTCGCCCCTAACCCTCTGATCGCGGCCTTAGATCTGCCGAGCGAGCGCGGCCGGGTGCGTGTGGGGCCCGACATGGCCGTGGCGGGTTATGAGGGCTTGTGGGCCCTCGGCGACTGCGCCCGTGTGCCCAACGCCAAGGACGGCGCGCTGTCGCCGCCCACCGCCCAATTCGCGGTTCGCCAGGGCCGACATTTAGCAACGACGATCGCACGATCCGTCGCCGGACGACCGACGAAGCCGTTTGCGTATCGCGCCCGCGGGTCCATGGCGAGCGTGGGCCATTTGAACGGCGTCGCGAGCCTCTTTGGACGGATCACTGTGACGGGATTGCCGGCGTGGCTGCTGTGGCGGGCGTATTATCTCTCCTTAATGCCGACGGTGTTACGGCGCGTGCAGATCTTTTTTGAGTGGACGTGGAGCATGCTTTTTTCCGCGGACATCGCGGCCTTGCGGTTCACGACGTCGCGGGAGGCCGACGCCCACGACGCCGATCGCGCGCCCGCGCCGGACATCGGTTCGCCCGCCTGAGGCGCACCCGACGCCGGCGCGCCCGACGCCGGCGAGCGCGACTTAGAAGGGCGCGACTTAGAAGGGCGCGACT
>CAZMSO010000001.1:96252-110904 GCA_964568975.1 uncultured Caulobacterales bacterium
GCGCGACTTAGAAGGGCGCGACTTAGAAGGGCGCGACTAAGGCGGGCGAACGCGGTCACGGCTCACATGGCGCCCAAGGGCGGGTGTTGTGGCGCCACTCCTCTATAAGATAGAGAAGCAGGAGCAGAGCCTGGATGTCGGCGACCGCCGCCCCATGTGTCGCCAGAGAGGCAAAGGAGCCGCCCCATGGACGCCCAGCCCGACGCCCACGACGCGCCGCGCGAGGATCACGTGGATCTGCTCGTCGTCGGCGGGGGCGTGAATGGCGTCGGCGTCGCGCGCGACGCTGCGGGCCGCGGGCTGAAAGTCGTGTTGTGCGAGATGAACGACCTTGCGAGCGCGACCTCCTCCTGGAGCACGAAGCTGATCCATGGCGGCTTACGCTATCTGGAGCATTATGAGTTCCGCTTAGTGCGGGAATCCTTGATGGAGCGGGAGGTGCTGCTCAACGCCGCGCCCCACATCATCACGCCGCTGCGGTTTGTCCTGCCCCATCATCGCGGCTTGCGGCCAGCCTGGCTGCTGCGACTCGGCCTCTTCCTTTATGACCATTTGGGTGGGCGCAAAGCCCTGCCGGCGACGACGTCGGTGGATTTGCGCAGCGGGCCGCTCGGCGCACCATTGAAAGACGACTTCGTCCGCGGCTTTGAATACGCCGACTGCCGGGTCGATGACGCGCGCTTGGTGGTGCTCAACGCCGTGGATGCGCGCGAACGCGGCGCAGAGATCCTCACAGCGACGCGCTTCGCCCGCGCCGTGCGGGCGGCGGACGGCGCAATGTGGCGGTGCGTGCTCACCGACGATCGCCAGCAGAACCGCACTGTCGCCGCCCGCGCGGTGGTCAACGCCGCGGGACCGTGGGTGACGACGCTGTTTGACGGCGTGGAGGGGGCGTCGCCAAAGAAACGCCTGCGCCTGGTGAAGGGCAGCCATCTGATTGTGAGGCGCGTGTTCGATCACGACCGCGCTTACATTTTTCAGAACGCCGACGGGCGGATCGTGTTCGCGATCCCCTATCACGACGACACCACCTTGATCGGCACCACGGACGAGCCCTATGAGGGCGATCCGGCGGCGGCGACGATTTCTGAGGCGGAGATTGCGTATCTGCTTGCAGCCGCGAGCGCATACTTCGCCCAGCCCATCACGCGCGACATGATCGTGTCCGATTACGCGGGCGTGCGGCCGTTGTTTGACGACTTGAGCGCGAAAAACGCCTCCGCCGTCACGCGCGATTACGCGTTCGACGTCGATGACGGCGGGACGGGCGGCGCGCCGCTTCTGTCGGTGTATGGCGGCAAGCTGACCACATATCGCAAGCTCGCGGAGCACGCGCTGGAGACGCTTAAACCGTCTTTGCCGTCCATGGGCCCGGCCTGGACCGCCGGCGCGGCGCTTCCGGGCGGAGAGATGGGCTATGGCGGCTGGGCGGACTTCGTCGCCGCCATGGACGAGCGTTACGCGTTCCTGCCCGCACCGACGCGCGCGCGCCTGCTCTCCGCTTATGGCGGCCGCTTGGAGCAGGTGTTGGGCGACGCAACGCGGATCGAGGATCTCGGCGCGTCCTACGGCGCGGGCCTTTATGAACGCGAGGTCGATTACCTGGTGGAGACTGAATGGGCGCGCACGGCCGCCGACATTCTGTGGCGGCGCACTAAGCTTGGCCTGGTGTTCACGCCCGCCGAGACCGCCGCGCTGGACGCGCACATGGCGACGCGCGCCGCCACAGCGCCCGCCCCTGCGGCCTAAATCTCCAGCCGCGCTTACGACTTTTGCTCGAGGGCGGAGATCACGATCCGCTCCGAGAACCCGGCGGCGAAGGCAAGCGACAACACCGCGGCGGTGTTGATGATGGTCGAGCCATCTCTTTGCACAGCCTGGTCCACGCCAAGGCCGATCGCCACCAACTCCGCGCCAAGCACCGCGACCGCCCCGGCGATTGAGCCAATCAGCGGCCGCAAGCGCGTCACCACCCGGCTGGTGAACATGGTCGGCAGGCCTTCGCCTTGAACGAGGCGTTGGCTGGCGGACGTCCCCGCCCCCAGCGCGCCCGCGACCGCGCCCATCAAAACAAGGTAAGGCAGCGCTGAAGATCCCCGGGCCATGCACGGCCAATACGCCAAACCGCCCAAGAGCGCGACCAAAAGACCACCCATGACGAAGGCGAGCTCCGTTAAGCGGCGCGAAATGTCGTCGCGGGTGGCGTGCTGCTCGTCATTGTGGGCGTCGCGCAATTCCATCGCCGCCGCGAGGGTGGCCGCGAGCTCCTTCGCGTCAGGTTTCGACGGCGCGCCGCCGCCCAACGCGCCCGCTAAGCGTTCGCGCGCCTCACGGGCCTCGTCAGTCGGCAAGGCGCGGCTGAGCGCTGGTCCCAGCGCGGCGATGATCTCACCCGCCGGCCAGGACCGCGCCTCCACGGCCTTCAAGACCGGATCCAAAATGGCCGCCGCCGCTTCAGCGCGTTCGTCATCAATCTCCGTGCGCGCGCGAATGCGTTCTGCACGCAAGAGCGGGATCAGCTCCTCAACGCTTTTGAGGCCAAGTTCCAAACGGCGCGCGCGCTTGAGCGCCCGCCATCCGGCGCTGGCGTCGCCCAAATCGCAATAGCCCTTGGCTTCTTCGTAAAGCGCTTTGATTTCATCGACGACGGCCTGGGAACCCGGCGGCGCCGTCAGCGTCTCATAGCGGATGTGTTCAGCGATGTTGTCGACGAGGCGCGCGAGGGAGCGGTTGGCTTCTGCGGAGCGCGCGCGGCTGCAGCGCACGCCATCGCATTTGGGAACGCCGCACAACAGGCACATAATCTCACCTCCGCCGCGCCGGGTGGGACCGGCGGGCGTTTCGCATTTGGGTTCGGCGGGAGCGCGCGACGCCCCGACGGGCGCGATCTACGCGCTGTTTACCTTACCCTCGCGTTAAGCAAGATCCAGGCCGTGAGCCGGCGGGCCCCGCCGGCGACGCCGGGGCCGCCTCAGCCCTCCTCCAGCGTGAAAGTAAGGCCGGCCTTCTGGGACAGCCGCGCGATCCCCGCCGCGCCAAACGCCGCGGCGGGCGTGTAAATCCCTCCAGGAAGATCTTTGGCTTCGTCAAGAAGACACAGGGCGCATTCGGCAATCATTTTGGAAGTGGAGCCATAGCCCGGGTCCCGGTCGCCCGTGACGCCGGCGCGCACTCGCGTCCCATCGGCGTCCTCGCCAAAGAATGCGATGTCATAAGAGCCGGCTTCCCGCTCGGCCTGAGACGGCCCCTCGCCCGGCGCCGGCGCGTCCTCGCCGACGGCCTTCGCCACCCCGGCCTCGATGGCGTCCGCCATCTGGCGGCCCGCGTCGCCTGGGCCAGCGACAATCATCTCGTCATAGACGAAATCCGTCCCATACGGGTGGCCCATCAGGAAATTGGAGCGATGGACGTTGCGCGTGTTGATGGGGGCCATGATGAAGGGTGCAGACCAGCCGCCCGCTGCGTCATCTTCCACCGGCTTGTGTCCGGGCGGCTGTGGCGGACCCTCAAAACCCGGAGTGAGCGAAAACGGCGACATGAGCAGCGCGCGGATCGCGTCGTCCTCCTGCGCGGCGGCGACCGTGGCGCGGAAACTTGCAGCCGTGCCGCCGGAGAAGGTCCCCTTCATGGCGCGCACACGGCCCTTAACCCGCGGAACCGGATGGCCAAGGCGGGCCTTCGCCTGTTCTTGTAAGAAGAAGACGCCGAGATCAAAGGGCGCTGAATCAAACCCGCAGGAAAACACGATGCGCGCGCCGGAGGCCTTCGCCTCCGCTTCATGGCGGTCGATCATTGTGCGCATCCAATGCACTTCACCGCACAGATCGACGTAATCAGTCCCAGCCGCCGCGCAGGCCGCCACCACCGGCGCGCCGTAAAGCTGGTAAGGACCAGCCGTCGTCAACAGCACATGAGTCTGGTCGACCAGCATGCGCAAGGCGTCAGGATCTTGGGCGTCGGCCGCCAGAACCGGCGCCGCCGCCGCCGCTGACACGCCGCCATCCACCAATTCAGCGCGCACGCGCTCCAGCTTCTCCGCGTTGCGCCCGGCCATGGCCCAGCGCAGGGATGCGCCTTCGCCCGCGCCATAAGTGCGCGCGACATACTCCGCCACTAAGCGGCCCGTGAAGCCGCTGGCGCCGTAAATGATCAGATCAAAGTCTCGCGTGCGGTCCATCGTGAGTTCGCTTTCCTATGTGATGGGCGACGGTTGCGGCGCAGCAGCGCAGGGGTCTCGGCGTCCTAGCGCGCCTTCGACGCGCCACCAACATGTGTCAAGGCGATGCGACGACAGCGCCGTAAGCTGAGGATTAGACCGATGGCCGCTGGCCAAACGAAGCGCGATCGGCTGGAAGCCAAAGAAGCCGCCATTGTCGAAGCGGCCGCCCAAGTGTTCCTGGAACGCGGCCTTGACGGCGCGACCATGTCGGAGATCGCGCGCGCAGCTCATGTGGCGGACGGCACGCTTTACCTCTATTTCAAAAACAAGACGGCGTTGATGATGGCGGTGGTGGCCGCGCACTGGGCGCGCATCACCCGCGGCGCGGAGGACTCCGTGAAGGGCGTGGAGGGCTTCTTCGCGCAATTGGAGGCCCACGCCCGCTATCACATGAGAATGATTTGCGCCGATTGGCGGCTGATCGAGCTGCGTTTTGCGCTGCTTTACACCCACCCGGCGGCGGAAAGCGACGACACGCGCCACAAGCGCGCCTACGCCGCGACCTTTGATCGCATTTACCGGCGCGCGGTCGATCGCGGTGAAATCCGCGGGGATGTGTCGACGGCCATGGCGCGGGACATGTTTTACGGCGCGCTGGAGTATTCGGGACGCACATTGGTCTACCATCGCCCGCCCACGGCGTTTGAGGAGGCCATTGAGCAGCTGCTCGCCGTCATGCGTCATGGCTTCACGCCCCCTGCGCCCGCGCCCGGCGATCGCGCCTCCAACGACCACGAAGCGCGCCTGGCGGCGCTGGTCGCGCGGCTGGAGCGCGCCGCGGCGCGGCTGGAAGCGGACGACGGGGGCGGCCCCATCCGCGCCTAGCCCGCCGGCGCGGCGTGCGCTCGCCCCGACGCGGCCTGGACCGGAGCATCGCCGAGCAACGCCGCCTTCGCCGCCTCATACTCGCGGATCAAGCGCGCGACATATTCGCCCGCCGGCGGCGCGTCATGGATCGCGCCAATGCCCTGGCCGCAGCCCCAAATGTCTTTCCAAGCCTTGGCGTCGGTGTTGCCGCCGGAGCCGAAATTCATCTGAGAGGGATCGCTTTCAGGCAAATTGTCAGGATCAAGCCCCGCCGACACAATGGAGGGTTTTAAGTAATTGCCATGCACGCCTGTGAACAGATTGGTGTAGACGATGTCTTCCGCGCCGTTTTCCACAATGGCGGTTTTATAGGCCTCGCTGGCGTTCGCTTCACGCGTGGCGATGAACGCTGAGCCGATATAAGCGAGGTCCGCGCCCATGGCTTCGGCGGCCAAGACGCCGCGGCCCGTCGCAATGCTGCCCGACAAGAGCAGCGGGCCGTCGAACCAATCACGGATCTCTTGAACAAGCGCAAAGGGCGACAGCGCGCCCGCATGCCCGCCCGCGCCCGCCGCGACAGCAATGAGGCCGTCAGCGCCCTTCTCAATCGCCTTATGGGCGAATTTCTGATTGATGATGTCGTGCAGAACGATCCCGCCATAGGAATGCACTGCAGCGTACACCTCCTCGCGCGCGCCGAGGGAGCAAATGACGATCGGCACGCGATGCTTCACGCACGCTTCGAGATCGCGCTCTAAGCGGTCATTCGAGCGGTGGACAATCTGGTTCACCGCAAACGGCGCGGCCGGCTGATCCGGATGGTCGCGATCATGGGCGGCGAGCGCCTCAGTAATCTCAGACAGCCACTCGTCCAGCCGTTCCGCGGGGCGCGCGTTCAGCGCCGGGAAGGAGCCGACAATCCCAGCCTTGCACTGGGCGATGACGAGCGCTGGGTTCGACACAATGAACAGCGGCGCGCCGACTGCGGGCAAACGCAGCTTGGTGCGCAGGATGTCTGGAAGCGCCACGCGCAACTCCCTCGGCTGGAAATATGAATACGATTCAGGATTACTGAACGTTACTGTACGCGCTTGCGCCCGTGACGTCCATCGGGCTTTCGGCGAGCCGCGTTAGGCCGCCGGCGGCGCGAGCGCCCGCGCGAGGGCGTCGCGCCAGCCTGCGCGCAAGGCCGCGCGCCCGTCATCCGCCATAGCGGGCGCGAACACGCGGTCGACACGCCGCAGCTGCGCCACGGCCTCAAGGGAGGGATAGACGCCGGCCTGCACCCCCGCGAGCGCCGCCGCGCCGAGGGCCGTCGTCTCCAACACGCCCGGGCGCTCGACCGGCGTCGCGAGGACATCTGCGAGGAATTGCAGGAGCCAGTCATTCGCGACCATGCCGCCATCGACTTTAAGCGTCGTGACGGGCGCGCCGTCTTTGGCCATGGCCTCCAGCAAGTCCGCGGTTTGGTAAGCGACGGATTCAAGCGCGGCGCGCGCGATCTCCGCGCGCCCGGCGCCACGGGTGAGCCCGGTGATTAAGCCCCGCGCCTCAGCCGCCCAATGGGGCGCGCCTAATCCGGCGAAGGCGGGCACGAGATAAACGCCCTTGGTGTCGGGAATGCTGCGGGCGAGCGCCTCAGTCTCTGCGGCCGTGCCGATCACGCCGAGGCTGTCGCGCAGCCATTGCACCGCTGCGCCCGCGATGAAGATCGCGCCTTCGAGGCCATAAAACGTGCGCCCGCCAATGCGTCGCGAGATGGTGGTCAAGAGGCGGTTGTGGGACTGCACCGCCTGCTCTCCGGTCTGGGCGATGATGAAGCAGCCTGTGCCATACGTGCTCTTCACCTCCCCCGGGGCGAAGCAGGCTTGGCCGACGGCGGCGGCTTGCTGGTCGCCGATCATCGAAAACACGGGCAGCGGGCGGCCAAACAAGGCCGGCGGCGTCGCGCCAAAGTCGGCCATGCAATCGCGCACGTCCGGCAAGCCTGCGGCGGGGACCGTGAACAGGTCTAACAGCTCCTCATCCCAAGCGTTGGCGTGGATGTTGTAGAGGCTGGTGCGGCTGGCGTTGGTGGCGTCCGTGGCGTGGACCCCGGTCAACCGCGCCAGCAGATAGGCGTCGACGGTGCCGAAGGCGAGCGCGCCGCGCGCGGCGCGCTCGCGCGCGCCCGGCGCGTGATCCAACAGCCAGGCGAACTTCGTGGCGGAGAAATAAGGGTCGAGGACGAGGCCGGTTTTGGCGTGCACCGTGGGCTCTGCGCCGTCGTCTTTAAGCCGCGCGCACACCGCGCTGGTTCGACGGTCTTGCCACACAATCGCGTTGGCGATCGGGCGCAGGCTGTCGCGCTCCCAAATCACCGCCGTTTCGCGCTGATTCGTGATGCCGATCGCTTGAACGTGGCGGCCGGTTTTCGCCTCCGCCTCCGCAAGGGCGCGGCGCGCGGAGCCCAGGGTGCTCGCCCAGATCGCTTCGGGATTGTGCTCCACCCAGCCCGGTTGGGGGTAGAGCTGCTCGAACTCTTCTTGGGCCACGGCGACAATGTCGGCGCGGTCGTCAAACACAATGGCGCGGCTGGACGTGGTGCCCTGATCCAGGGCGAGAATGAGGCTCATGGCGGCCCTCCCGGCGAGCATTGGGGGCGCGGCGACGGATCCTCTGATGGGCCGTTCACGGGGCGCGCCGATCGCGCGCTATCTCGCACTCGTCCGTGTTGGGAGACAAGGCCGGCGCCGTCGGCGCATCGGGGTCGCGGCGCTCAGCGCGCGCGGCTCAGTCGCGAGGCGGCGGCTCAACATGCCGGCAGAGAGGCGCCCACAACAGACGCCGCCGCGGCCGCCTCAAGCCGCGTAGGGCGCGTCGAGGTCGAACACTTCTTGCACGGCGTCCGGCGACAGCGCGCTCATGGCCGGCCCCGCCCGGGCGACCACGCCATCCCGCAACAGGATCACCGCGTCGGCGTGTTCACGCACCAGCCGCAAGTCATGGAGAATGGCCAGAACGCCCCAGCCCTCCCCCGCTAGGCGGCGCAGCAAACGCATCAACGCGATTTGGTGTTTGAGATCGAGCGCTGAGGTCGGCTCGTCCAGCAAAAGCCAGCGCGTCGCGCCGTCGGCCGGCGGCTCCCACACTTGCGCCAGCGCGCGCGCCAGCTGCACGCGTTGGCGCTCGCCGCCCGAGAGGGTAAGGTAATTGCGCTCCGCCAGTTCAAGCACCGCCGCGCGCGCCATCGCGTCAGCGACAATGCGCGCGTCGCGGACAGGGTCGAGGCGCGCGCCGCGGCCGTCCTGGTGGGGGCTGCGGCCCATGGCGACGACTTCGTGAACCAGAAACGGAAAGCCGAGCATAGGCGTCTGGGGCAGCACCGCGCGTCGACGCGCGAGCAACCGCGCCGGGACCCGCGCGACATCCACGCCGTCGAGAACGACGCGTCCCGCATCAAGGCGCAGTGAGCCGGCCAGGGCCGACAACGCCGTGGTTTTGCCCGCGCCATTGGGTCCCGCTATCACCGTCAGCTGACCCGGATGGGCCGTGAGGTCGACGGCGTCCAACAGCGCGCGCCCGCCGCGGCGCACCGTCGCGCTCTGCAAAGACAAGCTCATCGCAGCCACCCCAGGCCAATCACCCGGCCACGCCGCGGCGTTTGTCCCGCAGCAGCAGCCAGAGGAAAAACGGCGCGCCAATCGCCGCCGTCACGACGCCCAGCGGCAGCTCCGCCGGCTGGACCGCAAGCCGCGCTGTCACGTCCGCCGCCAGCAGCAGCGCCCCGCCCAAAAGGGCCGAGCCCGGGAGCACATAGCGGTGGTCCGGCCCCGCCATCAGGCGCACAAGATGGGGCGTCACGAGCCCGACAAACCCGATGACGCCCGCCACCGCCACCGCCGCGCCGACGCCAAGCGCCGTCAAAACGGCGGCGCGGCGTTTGACGCTCTCCACATTCACGCCGAGATGACGCGCGTCCGCCTCGCCCAGCAGCATGCAATTCAGCGGACGCGCCAGCGTTTGCAATCCGATCGCCGCCACCGCCATGACCACAACAGCCGGCGCCACGCCCGCCCACGTCGCGCCGCCAAAGCTGCCGAGCGTCCAAAAGGTCAGCGTGCGCAGCTGCTCGTCATTCGCCAGAAACGTCAGATAACCAATGCCGGAAAAGGCGAGCGCATTGGCTGCGACGCCCGCGAGCAGCATGGTCGCCACCACCACGCGCCCTTCATGGTGCGCAATCGCGTAAATCAGGGCGACCGCCGCCAAGCTGCCCGCAAACGCCGCGACCGGCAATGACACCGCGCTCGCCGCGCCGCCCGCGCCCAACACAATCACGGCGACCGCCGCGACGGCGCCGCCCGAGGACACGCCGATCAGCGTCGGATCCGCCAAGGGGTTGCGGAACACGCCCTGCATCGTGGCCCCCGTCGCCCCAAGCGCGGCTCCCGCTGCGAGCGCAAGCACAGCGCGCGGCGCGCGGATCGCCTCCACCACAGCCGTCTTGACGGGCGCGACCGCGCCCGCCTCACCCAGCGCGCCCGCCAGGCCGAGCTTCGCCAAGGCGACGGCGAGCAGCTCGCGCGGACCGATTGCAACGGGCCCAAGGCCAAGCGCCAGGACGAACGCCACAATCAGCAGCCCCGCGCACGCTACGAGAATGGCGCGGCCGCGACGCACACGCGCAAAGCGCCAAGATCCCGGCGTGTCCTGGGGCGACGCCGTCGCCGCCGGCGCCGGACTCGGGGTCAACGTCGCGGTGGGGGCCGGGGCGTCGCCCTTCGCGCTCGCCGGCGCCCGCACTGGCCTCAGCGGCCTGGCGTCGGAGGCGGGCTGTGCGTCGTCGCGCCCGGCGGTGTCGACCGTGGCGGGTGCAGACGCCGGCGCCAGCGCTGATGCGTCGAGCGCGCTCACCCCGCGACCCCGGCGCGCGCCGCTTTCGCCAACGCGCCAAGGGCCGCCGGCGTGCGCGGCCCGAAATTCAACACCGCTGTGGGGTCGACGACCACAATGCGCCCCGCTTTGGCGGCGGCGGTTAGAGACAGCGCGGGATGGGCCGCCACAGCCTCCACGCCGCCCATCGCCTCCACTTGATGGGCCATGGCGAAAATCAGATCCGGATCCGCCGCGACGGCGGCTTCCAACGACAAGGCCTTATAGCCTTGTCGGCCGGAGAAGACGTTGTCGACGCCAATGAGCGCCATCACCGCCGCCGCCGCCGTGCCGTCGCCGGACGCCTGGGGCCCGGCGCCTTGGCCGACATTGAGGAAGAACAAGCCGCGGGGGCGATCCTCAAAACCCGCGAGTATCGCTTCGGTCTCGCGCCAATCGGCGTCAATTTGCGTGAGAAGCGCGTCGCCAGCGGCGTCGGCGTCAAGGGCCTCCGCGACCGTGCGCACCTTCGCGCGCACCGCCTCAATGGTGTAAGCGCCAGAAACGCGCACGAGCGGCGTTCCCGCGTCCGCGAGTTGGGCGATGGTGGTTTGCGGCCCCGCAATCCCGCCAAGAAGGACGAGGTCCGGGCTCGTGGAAAGCACGCCCTCAGCGGCCAAGTTGCGCGCATAACCCACCTTCGGCGTGGCGTTCGCCGCCGGCGGGTGCACGCTGGTGTCGTCGGTGGCGACCACGCGATCGCCTGCGCCGAGGGCGTAGACAATCTCCGTCACGTCGCCGCCGACCGACACAATCCGCTGAGGCCCCTCATCCGCGGAGGCCGGTAAAGCGCTTGCGACCGCCGCGCCGGCGAGCCACGCCATAACCGACCTCTGGAACGAGAACACATGGGATAGGGCCATCACGGCCTCCTTCACACGACACACACGCACACGCTTTGACGCCAAGCCGCTTGACGCCGAGCAGCATGTGTCGGCTACGCCACGGCGGCTTCGCGCCGGGGCAAGGCTTTCAACAACGCCCGCCAGCTTTCGAGCTCGGGATTGCCCGGCTTCCGCTCGCCAAAGAACATCACAAAGTTCTTGCCCGTTTCGTCAAACAGTTCGAGGGACGTGACGTCGCCATCGCGCGTAGGCTTACGGACAATATAGGCATGGGCGATGTGATCTTCGCGCAGGTGCAAGTTAAAGCCGGGATCCAACACATTCAGCCACGGACCCATGACTTTGATCGACTTCACAGGACCGGTGTGGATTTGAATGCACCCGCGATTGCCGACAAAGCACATAATCGGCGCGCCGGTGTTCGACGCGCCCTCCAGCATGGCGCGGGCCGCCGCAGGCGCGACCGGCTCCACGAAGTCGTCGCCGGCCAAACGCATCGCTTGATGGCGCCCGACTTTGAAGTCCTTCAGCATGCCGAAGAAATCATGCGTGTCTTGCAGCGCAGCCCAATGGGCGCGCAAGCCGGCCACATCAATGTCGGTGTCCGCCAGATCCGACGGCAGCGCCGGCAGGGGCAGGGTCGTGACTGTGTCAACCTGCTCGGCGGCGGCGAAGTCGGCCGTGATCGCGGCCCATGCGTCGAGATTGGTCTGCGCGCGCGTGAACACTTTGTGCACGGCCACGCCGGCGGCGTCGAAGAATTGGAAGGAGCGGCGCACGGAGCCGTCTTGCAACGTGTCAGCGACCTCAAAGCCGTGGCGCCAATGGCTCATGAACAAGCGCAAGTCGATGTCGTGGTTGAGTACGATGCCGTGGCCCGGCTGCACCGTGACATTGCCGTACTCGCCGACTTTCTCATGGACGACATGATCGTTGCGGGTCAGCGCCATAATGGTCCCCACCGCCGGCAACCGCGCGAGGAGCTCGCCGAAATCACCGTCGAGGCGCACCGCCCGCTCGCCAACCTGTGACGCGATCAGCGCCGCTTCGCTGACGCCCAACGCCGCGGCCGCATCGCGCGCGCGCATTTTCGGCTGATCGCGCTGGAGGTCCGCCCACGCCTGACGAATGTCGGCGCCCGACTTCGGCGCCACGCTGTCCGCCTGCTCCATAATCATCGCACTCTCCTCACCTGTGTGCCGCTGCGCCCACCGCGGGGGCGCGCATCCTCACGCCATCCGCCGTCAATGAGCGGCCATTGCGCCAAGGTTGTCGCCGCCAGCGCGAGGCGCATTTCGTCGCACCGATCCCCTGAGCCGCAAATTGCAATTGTGTCGCACTTGCAATCTGATCAGGACTGAGAGAAGGATAACGGCACTTGAGAGGCATTCGCAAGTCTTAGCTTACGCGTTTGGAGGGACACGATGACGCAGCAAATCAGCGCCTTGCCGGCTTGGGGGATGGGGCGCACGCGGGCGGCGCTTCACGGCGCGGCGGCCACCGTCGTGGTGTTGGGGGCATTAGCGTGGGCGGGCGACGCCACGGCCCAGGACGAAACGCCGCCGCCGGAAACAACCGCCGACGGCGCGACGGCGCCAGCGCTCGGCGCTGCGGCGACCGACGCCAGCGGCGAGGTGGCCGACGTCATCACGGTCTACGGCACGTCCAACCCGCTGCCGGTGTTTAAGTATCCCGGCCAAGTCAGCGTCGTCGGGCGCACGAATGTGGATGTGTTCGCGCCAAGCGCGATTTCTGACTTGCTGCGCGACGTGCCGGGGCTGGAGTTTTCCGGCGGGCCGCGACGCACGGGCGAAACGCCAGCGCTGCGCGGCCTCAGCGACCAAAATGTGCTGATCCTGGTCGACGGGGCGCGCCAGTCGTTTAACTCCGCCCATGACGGGCGCTTCTTCATCGACCCCGACCTGATCGGCACGGCCGAAGTGGTGCGCGGGCCGGCCTCAGCGCTCTACGGGTCCGGCGCGGTCGGCGGCGTGCTCGCCTTTGAAACCGTGGACGCCGCGGATCTTTTGCGGGGCGGCGAAGACTTCGGCCTGCGCTTGCGCACCGGCTATCAGGACTCCAATGAGGAAGTTTTCGGGTCAGCGACCGCCTTCGGCATGATCGGCGGGGTTGATCTGGTGGGCTCGATCGGCGTGCGCCGCTCGGGCGACATTGAGCTTGGCGACGGCACGACCTTGCCGTCCGATGATGAGATCCTCTCGAGCCTGCTGAAGGCGGAGTATGACCTGACGCAGGCGTTGCGGATCGAAGCGTCCTGGGCGCGGTTTGAAAACAACGCCGTGGAGCCCAACAACGGCCAGGGCGTCGTCCTCGCCGATGATCCGGTGCTGAGCGCCGATGTCGAGAAGGAGGTCATCACCAACACCTTCCGCGGCGCGGTGGCGTTCGACCCGCGCTCGGCGTGGATCGACGCGCGTGTGACGGGTTACTTCACCGACACCGGCGTGGAGGAAGTCGATTCGACCTTCTTTGATCCCGACAATCCGGACGTCGTCGGGCGCACCGTCGACCGCGATGTGGAGACCATCGGCGTCAACGCCCGCAATGTTTCGCGCTTTTCCATCGCCAATCTCGAGGCGGCCGCGACAGTGGGGATCGACTGGTTCGAAGACAGCCAAGACGGGCGGGATTCCAACGTCTCCGACCTCACACGCTCGGGCGTGCCCAACGGCTCGACGGCGTTCCTCGGCGTTTTCGCCCAGCTTGAGACCTCGATTGAGCGGCCGCTCGGCCTGCCGGGCGACTTGGTGTTTATCCCGAGCATTCGCTTTGACGAGTTTGAAAGCGAGGTCGATGGCGAATTCACCACCGACGACGACGCGTTCTCGCCACGGGTCGCGGGCAGCTATGGCCCGGTGGAATGGCTGCGCGTGTTCGCGAGCTATTCTGAGGCCTTCCGCGCGCCCTCCATTGGCGAGCTGTTTTTGGAGGGGCCGCACTTTCCCCAAGCTCACCCGGTGTTGTCGGACTTCACGGTGAACCCGCCCGTCTTTGTGCCGGTGTTTAACAATTTCGTGCCCAACGCCGACCTCGAACCGGAAGAGACGCAGACCATCGAGGTCGGCGCCGGGGTTGACTTCCGCAGCGTGCTGTTCGCCGGCGACCGTCTCCAAGCCAAAGCGTCTTACTATCAGACCGACGCGGAGGGGCTGATCGACATTTTCGTGCTTGGCGCGAATGGCGCGCCGTTCACGGGCGCGCCCGACGCCGCCACCTTTAGCCCCACCTGCTTCGCCCCGCCCTTCTTTCCCTGCGCCGCCGGCACGACGGAAAGCCGCAATGTCGACGACGCCGAACTCGACGGGATCGAGGTCGAGGCGATTTACGACAGCCGCCGCCTGCGCGCCCAAGCCACCTACGCCACTGTCAATGGCGAAGACACCGCCACCGGCGCCGACATCGGCACGCTGACGCCGGATCGGTTTAATCTCGATGTGCGCGGCAAGTTTCCCGAATGGGGCGTTGATGTCGGCGGCCGCGTCCAGCTCGCCAATGAGTTCCGCCGCTTCGCCTTCGACAGCGACCAAGATGCGCTGGTGTTGGCGGAAGAGCGCGCGTCCTACGCCGTGCTCGACCTTTATGCGTCATGGCGGCCGCGTTTCTTAGAGGGGGTGCGCGTCGACGCCGGCGTCGACAACGTCTTTGACACCGACTATGAGCGGGTATTTGAGGGCGTGAGCGAGCCGGGGATCAATCCGCGCGTGGCCGTCTCTTACCAGCTTGCGTTTGGAGGCGGCCGGTGACGTCGCGCGACCATCGCGATTGGAAGGCCCAGGCGGACCAGGCGCGCGCGGGGGGCGGCTTTCCCGTCATCCCGGCCGCCCGCGTCGCCGCCCCGGTCGCCGC
>CAZMSO010000001.1:111004-178002 GCA_964568975.1 uncultured Caulobacterales bacterium
TCAACGGCTCTCTCAACGGCTCTCTCAACGGCTCTGGGGAACCGCCAGGCGCGCGCGTCAGCCTCGGCGTGGCGGCGGGCCTCAGCGTGCTGGGCTTGCGGGCGTGCGGGCCGACGGGGGCGGATCGACCGTGCGCGGCGGCGGTGCGCGCCTTCGCCCTCGCGCTCGCGACGGAGGGGGCGGCGGCGCTGTCGTGTTTCATGCAGCTCAGGCGCAGCCTGGCGCACCGGGGACGCCGGCCGATCACCTTCGCCCCGCCCGCCGCGCATGGCGTGACGGCTGATGAACTCAGCGCGTTGGCGGCGCTTCAGGCGGCGCAAACCGGCGACGCGGCGGCGCGTGATCATCTCGCCTGGCTCTTCGCCGGGCCAGTCCCATCCGTCGCGTTCGCCGGCGTCGACGCCGCCGCCGCCATCCTCGCCGGGCGCGGCTATTGGGTGACGACGCTCGCGGCGCCGCCGCGCCCGACGGAGCCTGCGCCGCTGCGCCTCATCGACGACGGGTGATCCGCGCTCACCCTTATGTCGCACGCCGCGCATCGCCGCAGATGTGCTACTCATACGCTCGGTTATGCAAGCGATCGACGTGGGAGGCGGGCGTGACGCGGGTGACGGTGAACAAAGTCAGCTCCGACCATGTGTGGGCGTGGCTGGGCGCCGGCTGGCGCGACGTGACGGGCTCCGGCGGCCTCAGCCTGCTCTACGGTTTCATTTTCGTCGCCGTCGGCCTCGCCATCACCGGCGGGTTGTGGAGCGCGGGGCTTTCTGCAGCGATCCCAGTGGCGGCCGGCGCGTTTGCTTTGGTCGGGCCGCTGATGGCGGTCGGCCTTTATGAAATCAGCCGCCGGCGCGAAGTGGGCGAGCCGCTGGAGCTTGGCTCGATTATGGTCGTGAAAACCGCCGCGCCGAGCCAAGTGGCGCTGATCGGCTTCGCGCTGATGTTTCTGCTTCTGGTGTGGGCCAACAGCGCGCGCTTGCTCTTTGCGCTCTTCTTCGCCGGCGATTACGTGCCGCTGCAAGATTTCAGCGCTTATATTCTCACGCATCCCGACGGGCTGCAGATGGTCACGATCGGGTCGCTCATCGGTGGCGCGATTGCGTTTTTGGTGTTTTCCGTCAGCGCGGTGTCTTTGCCGCTCTTGATGCACAAGCCGATCGACGCCGGCACCGCGATCGGCGTGAGCGTGACGGCCGTGCGCAAGAATGTCGGCCCGATGCTGCTGTGGGCCTGGATCATTGCGGTGACGGTGGCGGTCGGGGTTGCGACGGCCTTTGTCGGGCTGATCATCGCCTTCCCGTTGCTTGGGCACGCCACATGGCATGCTTATCGCGACTTAGTGTCGACTGAAGCGGCCGCACCGGCCGCGGTGGGCGCGCCCGCGGGGGCGTAGTCAGCGGTTCCGGCGCCGGCGGCGCCTTAAGCGCGACCCTGTGCTCGGCCATATATGCTCAGATGGTGAGCGCTGCTCGCGTCGAGATCCGTCGCGACGCTGAGGGGCGCGGCGGTGATGGTGATGGGCGGACGCGCTGCGGCCCGGAACACCCGCAGGCTTGATCCGCGCCCCATGCCGCCGCCGCCCCTTACGGCTTCGGGCGGTCGTCGTCGTCCATCAAGATGCGTTCGGCCGCGCCTTTGAGGTCGTCATACTGATCCGCGCGCAGCGTCCAGAGAAAGGCCGCAAGCCCGGCCACGCTTAGCGCCAAGGCCGCAGGGATCAGAAACACTAAGACGTTCATCCCCGCCTCCCGGCCTGCCCGCCCCCTGGCGCGCCTGCGTCATCGCGCCGCCAGCCCCGCGCCGTCGCTGCGCCCGGCCGCCGCTCCGCCCGCCCGCAACATCGCGCTGACGGGCGCGGCGGATCCCCCCTTCCCAGGATGGCGCGCCGGCGCGCGCACGCCCTGGCGCAGCGCGTTGAGCGTCACCACAATGGAGGAGCCCGACATCGCCGCGGCCGCGATCAACGGCGTCACCAGGCCCAAGGCGGCCAGCGGCACGGCGCAGGCGTTGTAAAGCGCCGCAAACGCGAAGTTCTGCACCACACGCCGACGCGCCATGGTCGCGGCGGCGAGCAAATCCTCCAGCGGCGCGAGGCTCTCGCCCTGCAGCACGACATCCGCGGCGTTCTGGCTCACATCCAGCGCCGAGCCAGGCGAGACCGAGGCGTGGGCGCGCGCCAGCGCCGGCGCATCGTTCAGCCCGTCGCCGACCATCAGCACGCGCCGTCCCTGCGCCGCCAACGCGTCAAGGCGCGCGATTTTGTCCTGGGGACTCGCCTCAGCCCGCCACTGCGCCACCCCAAGCGCCGCCGCCACCCGCGCCGCTTCCGCGGGGGCGTCGCCCGTCAGCATCTCCACGCCAAGCCCGCGGGCCTTGAGCGCGGCGATCATCGCCGCGGCGTCCGGGCGCAAGGTCGTGGCGACATCAAAGCGCACAGGCGCGGCGTCGCCCAACGCGAACCAGAGCGCGGCGCGCCCGTCCTCGGTCTGCGGCGTCACGCCAAGCCAGGCGGGTGCGCCCAAGCGTGCGGGCGCGCCCTCGACCACCCCCTCCACGCCGCAGCCGGGAACCTCCCGCGCCTCAGCGGCGACCGGCCCAGCCCCGGCGTAGGCCGCAAGCGCGCGCGCCTTGGGATGGCGGCTCGCGCGAGCGAGCTGGGCGGCGGCGTCCAGCGCCGCAGCCGCGTCCTCGCCCGGCGGGAGCAGACGCGAGGCGCTGAGCGTCAGCGTGCCGGTCTTGTCGAACACCACATGGTCGATCTCGGCCAAACGCTCTAAGGCGTCGCCGGATTTCACCAGGAGCCCGCGCGCAAACAGACGCCCCGTCGCCACCACCTGAACCGCCGGCGCGGCGAGCCCCAGCGCGCAGGGGCACGTGATGATCAACAGCGCGATCGCGTTCAGCGCCGCTGTTTGCAGGCCGCCGCCAAGGACGAGCCAGCCCACAAAGGTGAGGCCCGCCGCGCTGTGAACCAGCGGGACATAAAGAGCCGCGGCTTTGTCAGCCAAACGGACATAGCGCGTCTTCGCCTGCTCGCCCGCCTCCATCAACCGCGCGAGGTCAGCGAGGAAGCTGTCGGCCGCCCGCGCCGTCGCGCGCACTGTCATGGGCGTAGTGAGATTAATCATGCCCGCTGACAGCCGCGCGCCCGGCCCCACGGTGTGCGGCGCGCTTTCGCCGGTCGCTAAGGAGACGTCGAGGTCCGACACCCCCGCCTCCACCACCGCGTCCACGGGCGCGCGGTCGCCTGGCGCAAGCAGCAGCCGGTCGCCGACGGCGATGTCGTTCGCCGCAACGGCGGCCACCGCGCCGTCAGGCCCGATGCGGCTGGCGGTGGCGGCTTGCAGAGCTAAGAGATCGCGCGCCGCGCGCCGGGCGCGCCGGCGCAACGCGTGATCGAGCCAGCGCCCGATCAGCAAGAAAAAGAGCAGCATCACCGCGGCGTCGAAATAAGCGTGCGCCTCGCCCGCCAGCGTTTGCACGACGCTCATGGTCAAAGCGAGGATCACCGCCAAAGAAATCGGCACATCCATATTCGCGCGCCCGGCGCGCAACGCGGTCACCGCGCTTGCAAAAAACGGCCGGCCGGCGAAGGCCGCCGCCGGCAACGCAATCAGCGCGGAAATCCAATGGAACAGATCGCGGGTGATGGGCCCCATCTCGCCGTCATGGCCGGCCCACACCGAGACCGACAACAGCATCACATTCGCCGTCGCAAACCCCGCGACCGCCATGCACACCAACAGCCGGCGGCCCTCCGCGTCATCAGCGTTCAAGGCCTTTTGCGGCTCAAACGGCGCGGCGTGATAGCCGAGCCGATCTAACGCAGCGGTGATGGCTTTGGGCGCAAGGCGGCTTTCATCAAACGCCACGCGCAGCTTGCCCGTGGAGAGGTTGAGCCGGGCGGCCGTCACGCCGTCAAGGGCGGCGACGCCGCCCTCGATCTTTGTGATGCAGCCGGCGCATTTCGCCCCGCGCACAAGGAGCTCAAGCTCCGCGCCCGCGGTGGAGTGGCGCACGAACGGGGCGGGATCAGCGGCGTTCCCGCTCGCATCCGCCGGCGCGAGGCCGCTCGGGCAGCCCGCGTTTGCGGTCGTCGTCCACCGCCTCTCGGCCTCTGCGCTCACAATCACCTGCCTCCGCCGCCGCGCGGCGCGTTGTCGTGGTGAGATTAGCGCACCATGAAGCGGCGTTCCGCTTCAAAGGGCGCGCCGTCGGCGAACTGCGTGCGCACCACGAGGCGCCATTCTCCCGGCGCGACGCCGTCCGCGACCGCGGCATAGCCGCCCCGCTCCACCTCACGGAACTGAAGAGCCCGGTCTTGGGCGTCAGTGACTATGCGCCCCAACACCGCCTCCAGCGTGATGCCGGTGACGGGCGCCCCCGCGGCGTCGGCCATCACGACTTTGAGCCGGAGTTCGCCGCTCTCGGCGTTCCACACGTGCTCGACCCCCGCACGCCAGCCGCGTTCGTTTTGCACCGCGCGGTCGTCCAGCGTGCGGTTGAAGTCCCGAGCGAGGCCGCGCTTGAAGGGCTTTTCCACCACCAGGCCGGGGAAGCTGCGCGCCGCAGCGGTGATGAAGACCGCGTTGACGGCGATGACCACGGCGAAAAAGGCCACCATGGCGATCAGCACATGCCGGCCCGTAATCTCACCGCGACCGCGCGCTGCGCGCCGCATGGCCGGGGACGGCTCCTCCCCATCGCGCCAGCTCATCGCTTGTATCCGGTCTGCAGCATGGTCTCCTCCTGGACCGTTTCGCCGGTCGTCGGATTGGTGACCGTGAGCGTGACCGGCAAGGACGATGCGTCAATGGCCGACGGCGGGGCCGTAACAAACAAACGATAAGGCGTGACGGTGTCGGCCACGCCCTTCAAGGTCGCTTCCGTTCCGTCCACGTCTTGGCCGATGACGCGAATGCTCAGCCCCTGCGGCCCCTCGACCGCGAGGCGGAAATCCTGGTCCGTGTTGCGCTTGTTGATGATTTTCAACTCATAGCCATTGCGTATGGAGCCGTCGGATAAGCGCACATAATTCGGATTGCGGTCGCGCAGCACATTGAGATCAAGCGCGCTGCGGGTGGAGAGGCCCACCAGCATCAACACGCCGACGAGCGCGAAGGCGCCGCCATAATACACCGTGCGCGGACGGATGGGGCGGACGCTGTTCTTGCCGGCGGCCAGACGGCGATCAAGGTTCGCCCCGCTATCATAGGCGATCAAGCCCTTGGGCCGGTCGATCTTCACCATCACGTCGTTGCAAGCGTCGATGCACAGCCCGCAATTGATGCACTCCAGCTGGTCGCCGTCGCGAATGTCGATGCCCATGGGGCACACCGCCACGCACTGATTGCAGTCAATGCAGTCGCCGCGGCCTTCCCAGGCTTCGCCTTTTTTGTGCCGGCCGCGGGGTTCGCCGCGGTCGCGGCGATAGGTGACCTCGAGCGTCTCGCGATCCGTCATCGCGCCTTGGATCCGCGGCCACGGACACATGTAGGTGCACACTTGCTCGCGCATCATGCCGGCGAGCGAGTACGTGGTGAAAGTGAGGATGCCCGCGAAGAGATAGGCCGAACCGGCCGCCTCGCCGGTGAAGAAATCCCGCGCTAAGGTGGGTGCGTCGTGGAAGTAAAGGATCCAAGCCCCGCCCGTCGCAAAGGCGATGAGCAGCCAAATCGCGTGCTTGAGGCTCTTCTTGGCGATCTTCCCAGGCGTCCAAGGCTGGGCGGCGAGGCGCATGCGCTTATTGCGATCACCCTCCACGAACCGCTCCACGGCGATGTAGAGATCCGTCCACACCGTTTGGGGACAGGCATAGCCGCACCAGAGCCGGCCGAACAACGCCGTCACGAGGAACAGCGCCAGGGCGGCGAGGATCAACAGACCGGTGATGTAATAGACTTCTTGGGGCCAAATCTCAATGAAGAAGAAATAAAACCGCCGCCCCTCAAAATCAACCAAGACCGCTTGATCGGGCTCTCCAAGAGAACGCGACCACCGCACCCAGGGGAGTCCATAGTAGATACCAAGTGTGACGAACAAAAGCGCCCATTTGATTGCGCGGAACGGCCCATGGGCGAGCTTGGGGTAAATCGGCTCGCGCGCTTTGTAGAGCTTGCGCGCCTGCGCGGAGTTGACGGCGGCCACGTCGAGCTGGGCGACGCCCTCAGCGGCCATCGCTGATTGTGAAGGGCCCGGAGGAATAATGGTGGTCATGGGCGGCCTCCCGTCGCCGCGGGCTGGCGGTCCCCGCCGCCCTCTGGCTTGCGATATTGTGCAGCGCGCGCCGCGCGAGAATGGGACCGTTCGCCGCGCCGCACACACATCCGTTCAAACACGGCTCGGCCCGAACCGGCGCCGCCCGCCGTCAGCTGAGGCTCTCTCACAAGCCCGGCGCCCCCATTGCGACTAACCCCACGGGTGGTTCTTGGGCTCTGGACCCCGGAGTCAGCGCCCAGGCTCGCCGCAGGACCCGCCCCGAGCATTACCGAGGACTCCGGACCAGAGGCGTCAGCCGCCCGTCGGCGCGTCCGCGCCGCCGGCGTCGGCGGATTGGGTCTGCGCCGCGCTTTCCCCGCCGCCAAGGCTGTGGACGTATACGGCGAGGGCATCGATCACCGGCTCGTCCAAGCGTCCGGTCCAATACGGCATGACGCCGTAGCGCGCGGCGTAAATGGTCTCATAAAGGGCCTCGCGTTCGCCGCCATAAAGCCAGTCGGCGTCCGTGAGGTTGGGCGCGCCGAAATCATGCTGGCCCCGGCCGTCAGCCCCGTGACACGCCGCGCATTGAATGGCGAAGGTTTCCTCCGCGCGTCCCACTGCGACCGCGTCAGCCTCCCGCCCCGACAAGTTCACGACATACTCGACAAGGTCGTTGATTTCGCTTTGCGACAACAGACCGGTCTCGCCATAGGCGGGCATTTGAGAGAAGCGTGAATCGGGGTGGTCGTTGCGAATTCCGTAGGCGATGGTGTGGCGGATCTCCTCCAACCGGCCGCCCCACAGCCAGGCGTCGTCATTGAGGTTGGGATAGCCGACGAACCCTTGGGCGCCGGAGCCGTGGCAGGTCGCGCAATTGTCGCCGAAGGCGGACTCGCCGGCGGCTAACGCGAATTGGAGCAGCTCGGGATCCCGCTCAATCTCGTCGAGCGATTGCGCCGCGGAGAGACGCTCGAAAAAGGGCCCCCGCGATTCCGCCAGATCCGCCATGTCCGCGGCCACATTCAAGCGTTCGGAATGGCCGCGCAGCCCGCGCGTCGCCCCATCCGCCCCCGGCAAGCCCGGGATCGCCGGCATAAAGACCATGTAAATGACCGACCAGGCGATGGTGGCGTAGAAGATCCACAACCACCAACGCGGCAGCGGGTTGTTCAATTCTTTGATGCCGTCCCATTCGTGACCCGTGGTCTCTACGCCGGTGACGTCGTCAATGTCTTTGTGATCGCTGCTCATGAACGTTTCTCCTGCCCGGCGGGACCTGATTCAGCCGCAGCCGGCGGCTTGTCGTCTAAGGGTTGAGCGGCGGCGCGGCGGAACTTGGCGCGATTGCCCGGCCACAAGGCGTAGACCAGCACCCCCGCAAACAGGGCCATGATGAAGAACATGCCCCAGGTTTGGGCGAAGGATGACAGCGTCTCATACATCGTTCATCGCGCCCCATTCCCGCCGCAGCGCCCGCCAACTCATCATGTTCAGCGCCTCCGCCTCAGCGAATATTTGCTGCGTCTTCGGCTTGGTAGGTGGAGAAATCCACCATCGTGCCCAACACTTGCATGTACGCAATCAGCGCATCGAGCTCGGACAACCGCTCGGGATTGCCGTCGAAATCGCGGATCTGCGCGCCCGGATAGGACGCCAGGATCGCGTCATACCGATCGGAGTACTGATCGACTTGGCCCTCCAAGTCCGCTCTCGCGTTGGCGATCATGTCCTCTGTGTAGGGGACGCCGAGCGCGCGGTTGGCCGCCAGGTCTTTCTCAATCGTGCCGTAGAAAAGATCCTTTTTTTCAAGGAATGCATAAGGCGGCATAATGGATTCCGGCACGACCGAACGCGGGTTGCGCATATGATCCTGGTGCCAATCATCGGAATACTTACCGCCGACCCGCGCGAGATCCGGCCCCGAACGTTTGGAGCCCCACTGAAACGGCCGGTCATACATGCTTTCCGCCGCCAGCGAGTAATGGCCGTAACGCTCCACCTCATCGCGCATGGGCCGCACCATTTGGCTGTGGCACACATAGCAGCCTTCGCGGATGTAAATGTTGCGCCCCGCCAGCTCCAGCGGGCTGTAGGGGCGCACGCCCTCAACCTTCTCGATCGTGTTGTCGAGATAATAAAGCGGCGCCAGCTGCACGATGCCGCCAATCGAGACCATCACCAAAATCCCAAGTATCAGGACTAAGGAGCGCCGTTCAAAGATCGCGTGCCATTTCATGATCCGCCTCCCAATCCTTCGCGTTACTCAGCCGGCGCGACGCCGCCAGCCGGCGTGGCCGCGGCCTCAACCTCAGCTTTGCGAACGTGGCCGCGCGCGGTCATATACAAATTGTAAATCATGATGACAGCACCAGCTAAGTAAAGAACCCCACCAAGCAATCGAATGACATAATAGGGGTGCATCGCCTCCACAGTTTCGACGAAAGAGTACTCCAGGAAGCCGAACTGATTGTAGGCGCGCCACATCAGCCCCTGCATAATTCCCGACACCCACATCGCTGTGATGTAGAGGAGAATGCCGAGGGTGGAGATCCAGAAGTGCCACTCCACCAGCGCCTCAGAGTAAAGGCGACGACGCTTCCACAACCATTGCGTCAAGCAATAGAGCGCGCCGAAGCTGATGAAGCCGACCCAGCCCAACGCCCCGGAATGGACGTGGCCGATCGTCCAGTCCGTGTAATGGGAGAGCGAGTTCACCGCCCGGATGGACATCACTGGACCCTCAAAGGTCGACATGCCGTAAAACGCCACCGACACCACAAGCATCCGAATGACGGGGTCCGTCCGCAATTTGTCCCACGCGCCCGCGAGCGTCATGAGACCGTTGATCATCCCACCCCAGCTCGGCATCCACAGCATCACCGAGAATGTCATGCCGAGCGTCTGCGCCCATTCAGGCAACGCGGTGTAGTGGAGATGATGCGGGCCAGCCCAAATGTAGATGAAAATGAGCGTCCAGAAATGAACAATGGAGAGGCGGTAGGAAAAGACAGGCCTCTCCGCTCGTTTGGGGATGAAGTAGTACATAATCCCCAAAAAACCGGCCGTCAGAAAGAAGCCGACCGCGTTGTGCCCATACCACCACTGAGTGAGCGCATCCTGGACACCCGCAAAGACTTGGTAGCTCTTCACGCTCGTGAGGCTGACCGGCAGCGCCAGATTGTTCACAATGTGCAGCATCGCGATGGTGACGATGAACGCCAAGTAAAACCAATTCGCGACGTACAGATGCGGCTCTTTCCGCTTGAGACATGTGCCTAAGAAGACGAGAAGATAGGCCACCCACACCACGGTGAGCCACAAATCCACATACCACTCAGGCTCGGCGTATTCTTTCGATTGCGTGACGCCGATCAGATACCCGGTCGCGGCCAGGACAATGAACAGCTGATAGCCCCAGAACACGAACCAGGGCCAATAGCCGCCCGCTAAGCGTGCGCGGCACGTGCGCTGCACCACATAAAACGAGGTCGCCAAGAGCGCGTTGCCGCCAAAGGCGAAGATCACAGCGGAGGTGTGCAGCGGCCGCAAACGCCCGAAATTCGTGAAGCCCCAGTCGGGGAAGTAAAAGAGGTTCGGAAACGCAAGCTGGGCGGCGATCACCACCCCGGCCAGCAGGCCCGCCAGGCCCCAAAAGGACGTGGCGATCACGCCAGCCTTGATGACGCCGTCCTCATAGCGCGTTTCATCAATGGGATCGACGCCGGTGCGGAACCGCGCAGCGAAGCCCAAAATCCACACCGCCAAGCCGCCCAAGAAAATCCAGCCATGGATCCCCATCAGCGGATCATCCGCGCGCGCAGTCATCAGCAGCACGGCCGCCAGGGCCACGGCGAGAAGCAACACCTGCAAGACGACGGACGCCGATCGCCCCCCGAACGTCGCTGTTAATGCGCTCATGCTCCGCGCCCTCCTTACGATGCGACCGTCACACTGTCCGTCATCGAATCGCGCAGGGACGCGCTTAAAGCAACGGGACCTGTGAGCCACAGCGGCGGCGCACGCGCATGAAAGCTTGCGTTTTCAAGAGCTTACCGCACCAGCGTCAGAGTGTCCGTGCGCAAATGCCGCACCCGGTGTGTGGTCTCTGGCGCGGGCCCGCGAAGTCGCGCCCTAGACGATTGCAAATGATTGTCAGCAGCGCGTCCCAGCGGTGAATGCGTAACCTTCCCGGCGTCTTGGCGTCGCGTGTTTTATGCGTCGCGATCGCAGTCGTGACGCTCGCGCGCCTCAGGGCTCATCACCGCCACGCCCATGCCCGCGCTGCCGAAGGTGAGCGCGAAGAACGCCGCCAAGAGAATGAGCGCCAACATGCCGTCGGGGGAGCCGGTCATGAGCGTGCGCAAATTGGCGATGTCGAAATAGAGAAACGCCGCAAGCACGACCCAGCCGGCCACGACGCCAATGGCTAAGTGCATCGCCAAAAAGCGCAGCAAGAGCCGCGTTTCGCGATTCATGCCCCGACCCTCGCCCTGACATTGATGCGGGCGCGGCGCGCGCCCTGCGTCCACAAAGGAGCATGGCGCGCGCCGCGTCGCCGACAAGGGCGCCGTTGGTCGCGGCGGCGTTAGCGGTTCATGCGGTTGCTGATGAGGTCGTCGACCACGCCCGGCTCCGCCAAGGTGGAGGTGTCGCCGAGATTGTCGAAGGAATTCTCCGCGATCTTGCGCAGAATGCGTCGCATGATTTTGCCCGAGCGCGTCTTGGGCAAGCCCGAGGCCCATTGAATGAGGTCAGGGCTGGCGATCGGGCCGATTTCGTGGCGCACCCATTGGACAAGCTCTTTGCGCAGTTCTTCGGTCGGCTCCACGCCCGCCATGGGCGTCACATAGGCGTAAATGCCTTGGCCCTTAATGTCGTGGGGATAGCCGACGACGGCCGCCTCTGCGACTTTGGCGTGGGCGACGAGCGCGCTCTCCACTTCCGCGGTGCCCATGCGGTGGCCGGAGACGTTGATGACGTCGTCCACGCGGCCTGTGATCCAATAATAGCCGTCAGCGTCGCGGCGCGCGCCGTCGCCAGTGAAGTACTTGCCCGGATACGTGGAGAAATACGTGTCGATGAAGCGCTGATGATCGCCATAGACGGTGCGCATCTGGCCGGGCCAGCTGTCGGCGATGACGAGATTGCCTTCCGTGGCGCCTTCGAGCACCTGGCCCTCAGCGTCCACCAATTCCGGCTTGATGCTGAAGAAGGGCCGCGTCGCGGAGCCGGGCTTGAGCGGCGTCGCACCCGGCAGCGGCGTGATCAACGCGCCGCCTGTTTCGGTTTGCCACCAGGTGTCGACAATCGGGCAGCGACCCTCGCCGACGACGCGGTGATACCACTCCCACGCTTCGGGATTGATCGGCTCGCCGACCGTGCCGAGAAGACGCAAGCTCGCCCGTGAGGCGGCCTTGACCGGCCCTTCCCCGTCGCGCATCAGCGCGCGAATGGCGGTGGGCGCGGTGTAGAAAATGCTCACCTGGTGTTTGTCGACGACTTTCCAGAAGCGGCCGCTGTCGGGATAGGTCGGCACGCCCTCAAACATCAGGCTCGTCGCACCATTCGCGAGCGGTCCATAAACAATGTAGGTGTGGCCCGTGACCCAACCGACATCGGCCGTGCACCAATAGACATCGCCCGGCTGATAATCGAACACGTATTCATGGGTCATCGAGGCCCACACCAAATACCCGCCCGTGGTGTGGAGCACCCCTTTCGGCTTTCCTGTCGAGCCGGAGGTGTAGAGAATAAAGAGCGGATCTTCCGCGCTCATCGGCTCGGGCGGACAATCGGCGGTCACGGTCGCGGCGACGTCGTCGAAATAGACATCCGCCGGATTGTCCATGGCGATGTCGCCGCCCGTGCGTTTCACAACCAGGACTGTGTCGACGCTCAGATTGTGCTCACGCACCGCCTCATCGACATTGCGTTTGAGCGCGACCGCGCGCCCGCCGCGCAGGCCCTCATCGGCGGTGACAATCACCTTCGCGCCGCAATCCTCCACCCGGCCGGCGAGCGCCTCTGGGGAAAAGCCGCCGAACACCACGGAGTGGATCGCGCCGATGCGCGCGCACGCAAGCATGGCGTAAGCGGCTTCTGGGATCATCGGCAAATAAAGCGTCACCCGATCGCCTTTTTGCACGCCCCGGGCTTTGAGCACATTCGCAAACACGCACACTTTCTCATGCAGCTCGCGATAGGTGATTTTCTGGGAGACGTCCTCGGAATCACCCTCCCAAATAATCGCGACGTCATCGGCGCGCGTGGCGAGATGGCGGTCGATGCAATTGGCCGACACATTGAGGACGCCGTCTTCAAACCATCTGATCCGCAGATCCTCGCGCGCGAAGGAGACGTCCTTCACTTTGGTGAAGGGCGTCATCCAGTCGAGACGCTGGGCGTGCTCGCGCCAGAAGCCGTCAGGATCGGCGATCGAACGCTCATAGAGAGCGCGATAGCCAGCCTCATCCACCGTGGTCGGGCGCGCGAAGCCGTCCGGCACGGGGTAGACCGGCGGCGCGGAGGCGGCGTGAGCGGGGGCGGGGGCGGGGACGGCGTCGGGCATGATCTCGGCTCCTTGGGGTTCAACCCGGTCAGGGGGTTCGGCTCCGGTCTTGGCTTGGGTCTCGGCGTGGGCCTCCGCTTTGTTCTGCGCTGCTGGACCCGACTCCGGGGTCTGATCTGGGGCCTGATCTGGGGCCTGATCTGGGGTCTGAGGCGTAGCGGCGGTCGGCGCGTCGCGCGCGGGGTCGCTGGTGTGCGCGCTTGCAGCGCCAGCGCCAGCGACAGGGGCCGGCGCGCGCCGCGTGTGCGCAGACGCCGCGTACGTCTCTTGAGGCGTGGTGTCCGGCAGCCCCCGCAGCCATCGCCAAAAATTCATCGCCGTCTCCTTTGCGCCGCCCTGCCCGATCGATCCCGAACGCGGCCTGCGCGCCCGGCGATGGCGCCGTATTAAAACGCGTAGCGGGCCGACACCGTAAGGCGCGAAAGGTCGCCCTCATCGTCCACGCCCGGCGCGGCGTCGATGGCGCGGCGTCCGTAGAGCACCTCCGCGCCAACCGTCGTGCGCGGCGCGATGTCGTAGGAGAGCACCGCCACAGCCGATTGCACGCTTTCAGTTTCGCCAAGCTCGGCGTCCGCAAACAATCCAGAATAGCCAATGGTGAAGCGCGTCTTCGGCGCGACATCGCCATGCAGTGCGAGGAGCCCGCCCACGACGGGGATCGGGTCGAGGTCGCCATCATTGTCCATCCGCGCGTCCGCAATCGCGGCTAAGCCGATATAGCGGCCGACGCCCTCGCCCACGGTGGCGGAGAATTTCACGCCCCAGCGGTCCGTCAGATTGACGTCGCCGGCGGCGCTGACGCCCCAGCCGAAGGCGGACTCATTCTCGGTTTCGTTGTCGCCATCGGGCATCTCGTCATCCAACACCCGCGCAAGGCCGGCGAAGGACGCGTTGCCCCACGCGCCGCGGGCGGTGTACTTGGCCACGACATCGGGAATAAAGCCGTCGTCCGCGACATTGCTGGCGTTTTCGACCAGGTCGCGGGTGGTGGAGTTCTCCAGCGCGAACTGCCAGTTGCCACGCGTGTAGCGGATCATCGGCTGACGCAAAAACACCATGCCGTCGCTCAGGGCCAAAAAGCTCGCGCTGTCGGGGATGGTGCTGGTGTTTTGGAAGGTCGACCACGTCTGGCCCACCAACCAATTGTCAAAGGTGAAAAATGCGTGGCGCAAGCGCGGAGCGAACGAGTTGGTCACCAGCTCATTGCCTTGGCCGGAGCCGAGGAAATCCAGCTCAATGCGGGACTTGATCGTGTGTTCACCCCGATCGCTTTGGGTGGTGAAGAAAAAGCGCGTCGATTCCGCGGTGAAGTCCGTGTCCGGCACCTCCTCGCCAACGCCGCCGACGGGGGTGGCGCTCGGAATGTAGAGATCTCGTGCGATGGAGTCGCTGGCGATGTCGCCGTCGGAGGTGTCGGTGACGTTCACGTCGAGATCAATGAAACCGCCGAACTGAATGACGGTGTCGCCAACGCGGAAGCCATCCGTCTCCGCGGCCGGCGCAACAGGAACAGGCGGCGTGCGTTCGCGCGCCCCCACGGGGCGGGTGTCCTCGCTTTGGACCGCCTCCATCTCCGTCATGTCGGCGCGCAGGGCGTCAATGGCGGCCTCGAGCGCCTCGATTTTGGCTTCGAGTTCTTGCGTTGACTGGGCGACAGCGCCGCTACCAATTGTCGCGGCGGCGCTGACAGCGGCCCCCGCCGCGGCGCGCCAGCTGATCTTCCGGCCCATGACGTCCTCCAATTCCCTTGGGTCTTTGAGGAGACTGTCGCGGAATCCGGGCGCCCTCGCCATGGGCCTATGGTCCTTAGGACCAAGGCGCCGGGGCCCTGCAACAGCGTTTTCGAATTCGGCGTTTAACCCGTACACTCTCTGTGGCTACGGCACACGACACAGCCCTGCGCGGGCGTCGCGCGTACATAGCGGCCCCTCGACACGGCGGAGACGTCTGGGAGGACGCCATGCACATCGACACAGCGCGCGCAGCGCGAGATCAGGCGGCGACCGGGCCGGACGTTCTGATCATTGATGACCATCCGATGGTGGGCGAGGCCCTTGGCCTGGCCATAGAGTTGGCTGCGCCGGCGGCGCGGATCCGCACCGTTGAGAGCTTTCACGACGCCCAAGCCGCGCTCTCGCGCACTGATGCGGATCTGATTTTATTGGATTTGGATTTGGGCGGCGGCGGCGATTGGTCGCCTTTGTTGACGTTACGGCGCGAGCGCCCGGCGACTCCGGTCGCGATTGTCTCCGCCACCCGCACGGGTGACGTGATGCAGCGCGCGCGGGCGCTTGGCGCGGCGGGTTATCTGAAGAAATCCGCGGAGCTGGTTGAACTTGGCCAAGCCGTGGCCGCACTCCTATCGGGGGACACTGTCTTTCCTGAAGACGCGACGCCGGCCGCCGCCGCCAGCGCGGACTCCGACGCCATGGCGCGCCTGGCGAGCCTCACGCCGACTCAAGCGCGGGTGTTGGACGGCTTGCGCCGGGGGCTGTTGAACAAGCAAATCGCTTATGAACTCGACATCTCCATCTCCACCACGAAAGCGCATATGACGGCGATTTTTCGTAAGCTGGGCGTGCAAAACCGCACCCAGGCGCTGTTGACCGCCCGCAGCCTCGACATCGCGGAGGCGCAGCCCGCATGCGCCGCAGACGCCGCGGTCGAGGTCGATACGCTCGGATCTGACCCTGGCGCGCGCGATCACTCCGCAGCATTGCGCGGCGCGTGAACGAGGAAGTCACGCAACACGTGTGAATTCAACGGCTTCGCGATGACGGCGCAGCCCAGCGCTTGGGCGCGCGCGCGCACGGCGAGGGACGGATCAGCGCTGATCAGTGCTGCGCGCGCGGGGGCGACGCCATCCGTGCGCATGCGCTCAAGCACATCAAGGCCGGTCGGGGCGTCCGCGCCCAACCAGTAATCGACGAGCGCGACGTCAAACGGGCCCCGGTCGCGATTGCAGGCGACGGCCGCCTCCGCGTCGGCGACACACTGGGCGTCACAGCCCCATTCACGCAACACCGCCTGCGTCGCCTCGCGCACGGCCGGCTCATCGTCGAGGCACAGCACCCGCAAGCCCTGAAGCGCCGTCGGCGAGGCGGGGACCTCCCCCGGCGCGGAGGTGACGAGCGTCGGCGCGGGCGGCGCGACGGGCACAGCGATCCAAAACTTCGAGCCGCGGCCGACAACCGAGCGCAAGGACACCCGCGCGCCCAGGAGCGCAGCCGCGCGGGACGCGATGGCCAGACCAAGCCCTGCGCCGCGGGCGCCGAAGCGATCTTTTGTGTGCAAGCGCCGGAATTCTTGGAAAATACGCCCCTGGGCGTCTTCGGGAATGCCGGGACCTGTGTCCCAGATCTCAATGACTGCTTCACAACCGCCCTGGCGCGCGCGCGCGGCGATCAACACACCGCCGGTTTGCGTGTAGCGCAAGGCGTTCGACACCAAATTCTGCACGACGCTGCGCAGCAAGTCGGCGTCTGTGTGAACCCACAGCGGCGTGTCGCGCACCCGCAATTCGAGCCCCGTCTCTTCTGCAATCGGACGGTTGTCGTGGGCGAGTTCATCAAAAAAGCGCGCCAGCGACACGCGCCGCATGGTGGGGCGCAAGCCGCCTTGGTCAAACTTTGAGAGGTCCAAAAGGCCCGTCAGCATTTGGTGAGCGGAACGGATCGACCGGTCCACATTGCCCGCCAGGCGCCCCTCCACAGAGCCGGCGTCGTCTAAGCGCGCGCTGAGGGCGGCGGCGAACAAGCGCGCGGCGTGCAGCGGCTGCTGCAAGTCATGGCTCGCGGCGGCGAGGAAGCGCGTCTTCGTAACTTCAGAGCGCTCAGCGATTTGGCGCGCGCGGTCGAGGTCCTCAGCCATGGACGCCAAGTCGCGCGTGCGCTCCTCCACGCGCCGCTCGAGAGTTTCCTTGGCGTCGCGCAAGGCGTGTTCAGCGCGCTTTTCGGCGGTGATGTCGGTGAAAGTGGTCACATAGCCGCCGCCGGGCATGGGGTTGCCCACGATTTTCAGAGCGCGGCCGTCCTTGTTGACACGCTCATAGGAATGGGGCCCGCCGGCGCGCAGCGCCGCAAGGCGGCGCGCGACTTGCGCCTCCACATCGCCGGGGCCCATTTCGCCGCGTTCGGCGTTGACGCGGATGATGTCGGCGATCGGGCGGCCGACGCGCACCAGGCCGGGCGGGAATTGAAACAAATCCAGATAAACGCCGTTCCAGGCGATCAGGCGCATGTCTTTGTCGACCACGCTGACGCCTTGGGTGATGTTCTCCAACGTGGCTTGGAGCAAATGACGCTCAAAGCGCCGGTCCGCGCTGGTTTCATCAAGCACGGAGAGCATGTCGATGAAGGAGACGTCGCCGCGCGACAGGGCCGAACTCATCACAATGCGCGCGGTGGAAGAGCCGAGCGCGCCCGCCAACAACCGCTCTGTCTTTTGCACCAACGGCCAGTCGGCGAGCTCCTCCGGCGCAATCGGCGCGCCGCGTTCGTCCGCGAAACGCTCGAACGCAGCCGACACGGCCCCCAGCGACAAAAACCGCTCAGCGAGGCTGCGCAAATCATGGGCGGTGACATGGGCCGGCGGCGCTCCCGCAACGTCGCCGAAGCCGAAGGGCGCGGCGTCTTCGCCGGCCAGGGCGGGCTCATCGTTTTGGTCCGGGCGGTGATTGACGAAGGCGGCCGCTTGCACAGTGTCGACAATGCGCGCGCGCGCGCGGGCGGACACCACGATGTAGGCCGCGACATTCGCGATGAGACTCACCAGCGCGCCATGAGTCACGGGATCCGCGCCGCCGCCGCCAATCAAGCCATGGGGATCGATCACGCCGCCGAACGCGGTCTGTAAGCCCGAGGCGGCCAGGCCCGCCTCCCCCAGCATCGCCGGCAGCACCAGCGTGTAGGCCCACAACACGCCCCCCGCCGCGAGCCCAGCGAGCACGCCGTTGCGTCGTCCCCCGCGCCAGTAGAGCCCGCCCACCATAGCAGGCGCGAGCTGGGCGGCCGCCACGAAGGCGATCAAGCCCATGTCGGCCAACGCCGCGCTGTCGCCCGCCACCGCCCAATAGCCATAGGACAACAACATCAGGCCCGCGATGACGGCCCGCCGGATCAACAACAGCCGCCCGCCGGCGAGATCCACCGCGCTCTCGCGACGGCGGCGAATAAGCAGCGGCACGACGAGGTCTTGAGTCACCATGGTCGACAACGCCACCGTCGCCACCACAATCATGCCCGTGGCCGCCGAAACCCCGCCGAGAAACGCCATCGCCGCGACCGCCTCCGCGCCTAAAGCGGTCGGCACGGTCAGCACGAAGAGATCCGGGCTTGCGCCGGCGGGGGCGATGGCCGCGCCCGCCAACGCGATGGGGATCACGACGACGCTGGTGATCGCGAGATACGCGGGAAACAGCCATCGGGCGCGCGCGAAGGCTTTCGCTTCGCCGCTCGCCGGCGCCTCAGTCACGGTCATGTGGAATTGGCGCGGCAGGCACACCACCGCCGCCATGGCGAGGCCCGTGAGCGTGATGAAGGTGAGCGTCGGCGACCCGACGGGAAAGAGTTCGCTCAGGCCGACGGTCCGCACGGCGCCCGCTTGGGGTGCGATCGCGCCCATGAGGAACAGCATCGCCACGGCCGCGACGACAACGAGGGCCGTGATCTTCACCACCGACTCCATGGCGATGGCGAGGACGAGGCCCCGGTTGCGGCTGGCGGCGTCCGATGACCGCGCGCCGAATACGATGGCGAAGAGCGCCAACACCGCCGTCACCGCCAACACGCCAACGCGATCAGGCTCGCCGCCCGCCGCTGGAAGCCCGGACCCGGACGCCGCCGTGACCGCTGCAAAGCTCATGGTCACGGATTTCAGCTGCAGCGCGATGTAAGGCAGCGCGCCGAGGGCCGCGAGCACCGTCACCGCCGTCGCCAGGGTGCGGCTGCGCCCATAGCGGGCGGCGAGGAAGTCTGAGATGGTGGTGAGATTGTGCCGCCGGCTGACGGCGATCACCCGGCGCACCACGCCCGGCGCGAACAGGAACACGCAGGCCGGGCCGAGATAAATCGGCACATACTCCCAGCCGCTGGTCACCGCCGTGCCGACAGCGCCGTAAAACGTCCAAGAGGTGCAGAAGACCGCGAGCGAGAGCGCGTAGAGGGTCGGCGCATGGCGATCCAGCCGCTGAGCGAAGCGGTCTTGATCGCCAAGCCATGCGGCGGCGAACAACACGGCTGCGTACAGCACGCCGAGACTGACCATGATCCATCCGTCCACCAGGCGTCGCGCCTCCCTATGCGCCATTGGGGGCGACAGGGTAATCGGCGCAGCGCGCTGAGAAGATGCGACATATGGGGAAAGGGGGACCAGCGTGCGCCGGCCCCCCGCTCCCATCGCGGCCCCTCTTTACTCAGCCGGCGCCAAGTCCGGCGCCATGCCGGAGTCTGCAAGCCCATGGGCTTTGCGCGTGCCCGGCACCCGGATGTCCTCGACTAAGTCTTGGATGTCCTTAGGCGGCGCGGCGGTCGCGAGGGACACCGCGACCCCGATCGCCGACGACACCCACATGAACACAAAGCCGATGCCCTCCGGGGAGACCCCGAACAACCACTGGTCCGGCGTTCCGCCGCCGAACTTGAAGTAGTAGATGTAGGCGAAGGTGGTCACCAGGCCCGTGATCATGGAGGCGATCGCGCCTTCCTTGTTCATCCGCTTCCAGAAAATGCCGAGGAAGATGATGGGAAAGAGCGAGGCCGCCGCGAGCCCGAAGGCGAAGGCCACCACTTGAGCCACGAAGCCGAGCTGGCTGGAGTAAATGCCCAGCAAGCCCGCCGCCACCACAGCCCCCGCCGCCGCAGTGCGCGCGACGCGAAGCTCCGTTTGGTCCGTCATGCCTTTAAAGAAGGTCCGACGGAACAGATCGTGGCTGACGGCCGAGGAAATCACCATCAACAACCCCGCGGCGGTGGACAGCGCCGCCGCCAGGCCGCCCGCGACCACCAGCCCGATCACCCAGCCGGGCAGCTGCGCAATCTCAGGATTAGCGAGCACGAAGATGTCGCGGCTCGGCGTCACTTCGTTGGCCACGCCGTCTGGCGCGTTGGGACCGCGATACTGCATGCGGCCGTCGCCGTTTTTGTCGTCAAAGGCGAGCAAGCCCGTCGGCTCCCAATTGGCGTACCATTGGGGGGACGGCGTTTCGCCCCGCGCCGTCACGGCCGCGGCCTCCTCCACATAATTGTCCGGCGCGACATAGACGGTCTCGTTCACAGTATCGATAAAGTTGAGCCGCGCGAACGCACCCACCGCCGGGGCGGTGGTGTAAAGGATGGCGATGAACACAAGCGCCCAGCCCGCCGAAAGCCGCGCGTCAGAGGCCTTGGGCACGGTGAAGAAGCGGATGATGACGTGGGGCAGACCCGCGGTGCCGAACATCAAAGCCGCGGTGATGCAGAAGATGTCGGCCATGGACTTGTTGGATTGGGTGTACTCTAAGAAGCCCAAATCCTGCACGACGGTGTTGAGTTTCGCCAGCATAGCGACGTCTTCGCCGCGCACATTGGAAATGAAACCCAATTGCGGGACCGGATTGCCCGTGATGATCATCGACATGAAGATCGCCGGGACGAGGTAGGCGAAAATCAGCACGCAGTATTGCGCGATTTGCGTGTAGGTGATGCCCTTCATGCCGCCTAAGACGGCGTAAAAGAACACAATCACCATGCCGATCAGAATGCCCCACTCAAAGGGCACGCCGAGGAAGCCGGAGAAGGCCACGCCGACGCCCTTCATTTGCCCCGCAATGTATGTGAAGGACACAAAGATCGCGCAGACGACCGCAACCACCCGCGCGAAGTCGGAATAATACCGGTCGCCCACGAAATCCGGCACAGTGAACTTTCCGAACTCCCTCAGATAAGGCGCAAGCAGAAGCGCCAGCAGCACATAACCGCCTGTCCAGCCCATGAGATACACAGAGCCGCCATAGCCCAAAAACGCTATCAGGCCGGCCATGGATAAGAAGGACGCCGCCGACATCCAGTCCGCGGCCGTGGCCATGCCGTTGAGGGTCGGGTGCACGTCGTGACCGGCGACGTAGAAGTCATCCGTGGAGCCCGCGCGCGCCCACACGGCGATGCCGATGTAAAGCGTGAAGGTCGCGACCACGAAGAAGTAGGTCCACATTTGCTGGTCCATCATCCTACCCCTTGATGCCGAATTTGCGTTCAAGCGCCGTCATGCGGAAGCAATAGACAAAGATCAGCACCACAAAGACGTAGATGGATCCCTGCTGGGCGAACCAAAAACCAAGCGGCGCGCCGCCGATTGAGATGGCGTCCAGCGCGCCGCGGAACACAATGCCAAACCCGAAGGACACCGTGAACCACACCGCCAATAGCGTGAACATCAAACTCAAATTCGCCCGCCAATAGGCGTGCGCCTGTTCTGGCGTCAGGTCCGTCTTTGCGAGGTCTTGATTCATGGGCTTCCTCCATATGCGCCAAATGCGCCCGCATCTTGCGGTCCACGCGTCCCGCGAGCGCTGTGGAGGGCCTCTTAGCGACCGGCCCCATCCAAGCGGAAGGTTCGCTCAAGGACCGTGGCGACGGGTATCAGGACTTTGGCGCCGGGGGCGGAGTGGCGCCGGCGAACCCTTGGCGGGCTAACGGATCGCGACGGCATAGGCCTTTGGCGCCATACCCGCGGACGCCCCAGACACGTCGCGGCGACACAAGCAGGAGACGACGGAAAACGGGGCGCCGCACGTGCGACGCCCCGCGTCAGGGCGGATGTCTTGGAAAAGAACGTCAGAGTTCTAACGCAAGCTCCACAATGGCGTTGTGGGCGCGGTAGCTGATTTCCAAGTCTTCGCTGTCGCCGATATTCGGCAACTCGAAATAACGATATCCGACCCCGACACTCAAGCCATTGTCGCCGCCGATGCGGATCCCCGCCCCCGCCTGCCAGGCGAACTCTTCATCGCTTTCAAGCGTGAAGACCGAGGCGGCATTGACCAACTCGCCGCTGAGTTCGTCTTGAAAGGTTAAAAACGGATCCGCCGCGGAGATGTCTGCATCGTCATCCAACTCATTGACATATTCCGCAAATCCGGCGCCCGCGCCGAAATACGGACGCACATTGTAGTCACCCGGCAGCGTGTACCAGAGGTTGACCATCGCCGATTTCACAGTCGTCGTGAGAATGTCTTCATCGAAATTCAGAGTTTGAACAAACGGCTCCATATCGCTCGGCGATTGCGAGACGTCGAGGTCGACCTCCACCTGGCTGTGGCGCTCGGCGTACTCAGCCTCCAGAATAAAGTCGCCCAGTTCGAAGCCGGCCGCGGCCCCGCCGACAAAGCTCTGCATCTCATAGAGATCCAAGCGCGTGCGGGCGTTGGGCGGGTCAGCGGGATCGCCGGTGGGGACGAAGCCTTCTGCGCTGAAATACTCGTCTTGGATAATGAACGCGCCGCCAAACACGCTCACGCGCGGGGACGGCCAGCCGGCCTGTGCGGCGGATGGGGCGATCAGAACGCCCGCCACCGCGACTGCAAGTAATGACTTCTGCATTACACACTCCCAATCACCCCACTCGCGGGCTGTCGGGTGTAGATTTGCGAAGCCACGAAAAAACTGGGTAAAACCTTTGGCGTCCTTTCGATCCATGTTTAACGCGGCGGCGCCGTCCGCGCCGATGACGGCGCAGGCGGCGCGCTGCGCGTGAGGGCGCGCGCCCGGTTGACAGGCCATGGCGCGCCGCACATATACCGCGCGCTTTCCGCAGTATTTGACCGCGCGCTCGGTTCAACGACACGCCTGAAGTGGTTGGAGGACCCCGTGATCGTGTGGCAGAGGCCCTCGCTTGCGCCCCCGCGACGCGCGCAGCCTTTGGAGGCGCGTCCATGATGATCGAGGCTGAGGCGCTGACGCGCCGCTATGGCGCGTTCACGGCCGTGGACGCGGTCTCCTTCGCCATCGAGACCGGCGAAGTCGTCGGCCTGCTCGGCCACAATGGCGCGGGCAAGACGACGATCATGAAAATGCTCACCGGCTATTTGGAGCCATCGGCCGGCGTGGTGCGCATTAACGGCCTCGACATCGCCGCGCGCCGCCAGGAGGCCCAAGCGCGCATCGGCTATTTGCCGGAGAATTGCCCGGTCTATCCGGACATGACGGTGGTTGGGTTTCTCGATTACGTGGCGGCGTTGCGCGGCGTGGCGGACGCTGACCGCGCCGGGGCGGTTGCGCGCGCCATCGCAGCCACTGCGCTGGGCGAAAAGGCCGGCGACGCGATCGCCACGCTCTCGCGCGGCTATCGCCAACGCGTGGGCGTGGCGCAAGCCATTCTGCACGCGCCGAGCCTTGTGATTTTGGACGAGCCGACCAATGGCCTCGACCCCTCGCAAATCCAGCAAATGCGCGCGCTCATTCGCGACTTAGCGACGACGGCGACCGTGATTGTCTCCACCCATATCCTCCAAGAAGTGCACGCGGTGTGCGACCGGGTGCTGATTATGGATCGCGGCCGCTTGGCGCTGGACGCGCGCCTTGAGGACTTGCGCCGCAATGCGTGGCTCCACGTCGTCACGCGCGGCGCGCAAGCTGATCTCGCCGCCGCCGCAGACGGCGTGGCCGGCCTCGGCGCGCCAGCGCCGGCGGGCGAGGACGCAGGCGCAAACACGTTCCGCATCCCTCTTACAGATCCAGAGGCCGACGCGCCGGGCGCGTTGGCGGCCGCGCTGGCGGAGGCGATGCACGCGCGCGGGCTGCCCGTCATGGCGCTGCACCCCCAGCATCGCGATCTGGAGGCCGTCTTCGCCGACATCACGGCCGGCCGCCGTCCCGGCGTGGCCGCAACGGCGCCAGGCGCGGCCAAGGCCGCGCCTCAGGTGCAGGAGGCCGCCCATGTCTGAGACGGCGGGTATGGCGGGCTTTACACAGGCGTGGCGCGAGCAGCTTCGCCCGGCGGCGGCGGCGTTCGCCCGCGGCGCGGGCTGTGTCGCGCGCAAAGAGTTCACGGGCTTCTTCACGTCGCTTGCGGGCGTGATTTTCATCGGGGTGTTTCTCGCGCTCACGCAGTTTGTGGTGTTTTGGGCGGAGCGGTTCTTCGCGCGCAATCTGGCGGACGTGCGGCCCTTGTTTGAGTGGGCGCCGGTGATCTTAATCTTCCTCGTCTCCGCGCTCACCATGCGCATGTGGAGCGAAGAGAAACGCACAGGCTCCGTGGAGCTTTTGCTCACCTCCTCGGCCACGCCCGTCCAGCTGGTGTTCGGCAAAGCGGTGGCGGCGCTCGCGCTTGTGGCCGTCGCGCTCGGGCTCACCCTGCCCTTGCCGATGACGGTCGCGCTGATCGGTCCGCTCGATTGGGGCCCCGTGATTGGCGGGTATGTTGCGGCGCTCGCGCTCGCGAGCGCCTACATCGCCATCGGTCTGTTCGTGAGCGCGCGCACGGAAAGCCAAGTCGTGGCGCTGATCGGCTCAGTGCTGATCTGCGGGGTATTTTACCTGATCGGTTCTGACGTGATTGTCAGCCTGTTCGGCCATGAAGGCGGCGCGCTCCTGCGCGCTTTGGGCAGCGGCTCGCGCTTTGACTCCATCACTCGCGGCGTCATCGATCTGCGCGATCTCTATTATTATGTGAGCGTGTTCGGCGTGTTCACAGTGCTGACGCTTTACACGCTGGAGCGTGACCGGTGGTCGACGGAGCGCGCACGGCCGCGCCACACCCGTTGGCGGCTCGCGGCGGGGCTGGCGCTGGCGAATCTGATCGCGGGCAATCTCTGGCTTGGCCAAGTGAGCGGCGCGCGCGCGGACCTGACTGAGGGGCGCGTCTACTCCATTTCACCGACGACGCGGTCATATCTCAGCCGCTTAGAGGAGCCATTGCTTATCCGCGGCTATTTCAGCGCCGAGACCCACCCCCTGCTCGCGCCGCTGATCCCGCGCTTGCGGGACCTCCTGGTGGAGTATGAGCTCGCCGGACGCGGCCAAGTGCGCGTGGAAATGATCGACCCCGCCGAGGAGCCCGCCCTCGAAGAAGAAGCCGCGCGGCGCTACGGGATCGAGCCGGTGCCGTTTCAGACAAGCACGCGCTATCAAGCCTCAGTGACGAACTCCTATTTCGATCTCCTGATCCAATATGGCGACGACTTCGAGGTGCTCGGCTTCCGCGATTTGATCGAGATCAAGGGCGGCGAAGGCGACTTGAACGTCGCGTTGCGCGATCCGGAGTACGACATCACCCGCGCGATCCGCAAAACTTTGGCGAGCTACCGCGCGGGCGGGGATCTGTTCTCGGGTCTCTCAGACCCCGTGAGCCTTGAGGTTTATGTGTCCCCGGACGCGGATCTGCCGGCGCCGCTGCCGGCGTTGCGCGCGGATCTCGAGGCGCTGATCGCGGAGTATGAAGCCGAGGGCGGGGACCGCTTCACCGGCGTGCTCCAGGACCCTGAAGCCGATGGCGGCGGCGTGGCGGACTCCCTGGAGCAAGCGTATGGCCTTGGGCCGCTCGCGGCCGGCCTGTTTGATCCCCAGATCTTTTGGTTCACGATCCTGTTGCGCAGCGGCGACCGCGTGATCGACGTGCCGTTGCCGGCCGACGGCGCGATCGACAGCGCGCGCCGCGCGATCGAGGCGGAGCTGAAGCGCTTCACGCCCGGTGCTCTGCGCACGATCGCCTTCGCCGCGCCAGAGCCGACCGCGCCCGCCTTTGGCGGATTCGCCCCGCCCCAAGGCGACGCGCCCCAATTCAACCAAGTCCAAGCGCGGCTGCGCGAGACCGCCGAGGTGCGCGCTGCGGATCTCGAGAGCGGGCGGGTTCCCGACGGCGCGGACGCGCTGATTGTCGCCGCGCCGGACGCGTTGAGCGAGACGGCCGTCTTTGCAATCGACCAGTTCCTCATGCGCGGCGGGGCGGTGATCATCGCCGCCGGCCGCAGTCGGCCCCAGCTCAGCCAAGACTTCGCCATGACGCCCGTCGAGACGGGCCTCAGCGACTGGCTCGCCCATCACGGCCTGGCGCTGGACGCCTCCATCGTGGTGGATGCGCAAAGCGCGCCCTTCCCTGTGCCGGTCGATCGGGATTTGGGCGGCTTTACGGTGCGCGAGATCCAGCTGGTGGATTATCCGCCCTTTGTGGATGTGCGCAGCGACGGCTTGCCCGCCGAGGCCGGCCCGACGGCGGGGCTTGAGCAGCTGACGGTCTCGTGGGCCTCGCCAATCACGGTGGACGCTGAGGCGCACGGTGAGCGCGCGGTGACGCGGCTGATTGAAAGCTCGCCGCGGGCCTGGACGGCGCAGCCCCTTAACGGCGTTCCCGACTATGACGCCTTTCCCGACCTCGGCTTCGCCCAAGACGGCGCGCCGGCGCGCCGGCTGCTCGGTGTGATCAGCGAAGGCCGGTTCACGTCCTACTTCGCCGACAAGCCTTCGCCCCTCGCCCGCGACCCAGAGCCTGCAGATCCAGAGCCTGCAGATCCAGCGAGCGCGGGCGGCGATGGCGGCGAGATCGCGGCGGAAGCGGAGGCGGAACCTGCGCCAATCACGGGCGTCATTGATCAGTCGCCGGAAAGCGCGCGCCTCATCCTGATCGGCTCTGAGACCTTCTTGTCGGACGATGTTCTCGATCTCGCCTCAAGCATTGACGGGGTGGCGTATGACGCGCCGGCGGTTTTGGTCGAGAATTTGGTGGATTGGTCGCTGGAGGATCCCGAGCTTTTGGCGTTGCGCGGGCGCGGCGGCGTGTTTTCGCGCACGCTCGCTCCGCTCAGCGGCGGAGAACGTCGCTTTTGGGAGGCGGCCAATTATGGCCTCGCCGGCCTCGGATTGCTGGCGGTCTACGCGCTGAGCCGCCGCCAGCGCCGCGCGTCCACGCGTCGGCTCCTGGACGCGATCGCGGCTGAAGGAGGGACGTCATGAGCGACGCAGCTTCGCTCTCGCGCCCGCAGGCGTCTCTGCCGGCGCTGATCGCTGGAACGCCGCGCCCGATCCTCGCGCTCGCCGGGCTGCTGGCGGTTCAACTGGCGCTCGCAGCGCTTCTCGCCGTTTCCGGACCTGACCGCAGCCGTCCGCCCGCCGGCGCGCCTGTGTTTGCGTTTGATCCCGCCGCGGTGGACGCCATTACGGTGGCGGCGCCCGCCATGGCCGCGTCCGGCGGCGCAGGGGGTGATGACGCGCGCGATATCGCACGGCTGCGCCGCGGCGAGACGGGCTGGGTGTTGCCGGATTTGTTTGATTTCCCTGCTGACGACGCGCAAGTGGCGACGCTTTTGGAGCGGCTGGCCGGGCTTGAGGCGGGCTGGGCCGTGGCGCAAACGCCGGCCGCGCGGCGACGCTTTGAGGTGACTGACGCGCAGTTCCAGCGGCGGATCACCTTGGCCCAAGGCGACACGACGCTGGGCGCGCTCTTTTTGGGGACATCGCCGGTGTTTCGCCAAATCCACGCCCGCGCCGATGGCGAGGATGCGATTTATGTCGTTGACTTCGCGGCTTATGAGGCTCCGGCGCAAGACCGCGACTGGATGGATCGCGACGCGCTGGCGCTTGAGGAAGCGGACATTCAGTCCATCGCATTTTCTGAATTTATGCTGGTGCGGCGCGCGCGCGAAGCAGCGGATCTCAGCGAGGGGGCGCCAGGCGATGGGATCGCTGATCGTGGGTCCTCCGCGGGGGCGTTCACGCTGGCGGATGCGCGCGCGGAGGAGACGGTCGATGACGCGGCGGTGCGCCGGCTGGTGAGCGCCGTGGCGCGGCCGCGCTTTGACACGGTCGTCGGACGGGCCGACGCCGCCCCGCCTGAGGACGCCGCGCGCGCGACCATCACCGTGAGCCTCTCGGATGGGTCCGTGCGCCGCTATGTGCTTGCGGCCGCGCCGGCGGCGCCGTCTTCCGCGGCGACCACGCCGGACGAGCCCGACGCGCCGAACAACGAGGCCGCGGCCGATGATGACGAGGCCGCGACGCTTCTCATCGCCAGCGACCAGGATTTCGTGTTCCGCCTTGAAGGCTTCGCCGCGGACAGCCTGCTCAACGCGCGCCGTGCGGATCTGATCGCGCCGCCTGCGGAGGCGGAACGCGACGGCGCCGCAGATCCCACCGCCGCTGATCCCCTTCTCGCCACGCCGCCCCCTGAGTGACGCGCTCCCCTGAGTGACGCGCTCCCCCAAGTGAGGCTGTCGCCTCAGTGACGGGCCGTCGCGCGGCGGCTCCCGTCACTCCCGGCTGCGTTCCCGCCCCCGCTCAAGCGTCCGTGCGCACCAGCCCGCCATCCTCAAGCCGCCGGTAAAAACAGCTGCGCGCGCCCGTGTGGCAGGCGGGGCCGGTCTGCACCACGCGCAGCAGCACTGCGTCCTGATCGCAATCCACCCGCAGCTCCACCACGTCTTGGGTGTGGCCAGAGGTCTCGCCCTTGCGCCAAAGCCGCTGGCGCGAGCGCGACCAATACCAGCCCTGGCCGGTCTCGATCGTTTTCGCCAAAGCCTCGGCGTTCATGTGCGCGATCATCAGCACCTCGCCCGTGCGGGCGTCCTGGGCCACCGCCGTGATCAGCCCCGCCGCGTCAAAACGCGGCGTCAGCGCGGAACCCGTCTCAAGAGTCGCGCGGTCAGGCGCGTTGGGGACATTGTGAGCCATGGGCGTATATCATGGAGGTGGCCTCCGCCCGGCAAGCCCGCGCGCCGCCACACGAGCTGAAACGAAGGGAGGGCGCTGATGGCTCTCATCGACACCGACACCCCCGACGCCGGCGCAGGAGCCCCAGCGCCGCAACCGCACGCGTTTGCATGGGAGGATCCCTTTCACCTCCACGCCCAGCTCACGGATGAAGAGCGCCTGATCTTCGACACCGCACGCCAATACGCGAACAACCAGCTTGCGCCGCGCATTGTCGCCGCTAACCGCGAGGGCCGCTTTGACCGCGCGATTATGACGGAGATGGGCGAGCTTGGTCTGCTCGGCGCGACCATCCCCGAAGCCTATGGCGGCGCGGGAGTGAGCCATGTCGCCTATGGCCTGATCGCGCGCGCGGTGGAGGCGGTGGATTCAAGCTACCGCTCGGCCATGAGCGTGCAGTCTTCGCTGGTGATGCATCCCATTTTCGCCTTCGGAGACGAGGCCCAACGCCAGCGCTGGCTGCCGGGCCTCGCGCGGGGCGCGCTTGTCGGCTGCTTCGGCCTGACGGAGGCCGACGGCGGCTCGGATCCCGGCGCGATGCGCACGACCGCGGAGCCGATCCCTGGCGGCTATCGCCTCAACGGTGCGAAGATGTGGATCACCAACAGCCCGATCGCGGATCTCGCCGTGGTGTGGGCGAAGCTCGCCGAAGAGGATGGCGCGCCCCAGATCCGCGGTTTTGTGGTGGAGCGTGGAACACCCGGCTTCACGACGCCGGAGATCACGGGCAAGCTGTCTTTACGCGCGTCGATCACGGGCGAAATCGCCCTTACCGACGTGGAGGTCCCTCGCGAAAACCTCCTCCCGAACGTGAAAGGCCTGCGAGGTCCGTTCTCCTGCCTCAACAAGGCGCGCTACGGCATCGCCTGGGGCGCGATGGGCGCGGCGGAGTTTTGTTGGCGGGCCGCGCGAGACTACGCCATGGAGCGGGTGGTGTTCGGCAAGCCCATCGCCGCCACCCAGCTCGTGCAGAAAAAGCTCGCCGACATGCAGACGGAAATCGCCTTGGGCTTTCAAGGCGCGCTCCGGCTTGGGCGGCTGCTGGACGAGGGCGCGTGGGTCCCGGAGACCATTTCGCTGATGAAGCGCAACAATTGCGGCAAGGCCCTCGCGATCGCGCGCGACGCCCGCGACATCTATGGCGGCGCCGGCATTGCCGAGGAGCATCATGTGCTGCGCCACGCCGTGAATCTCGAGACTGTGAACACCTATGAGGGCACCCACGACATCCACGCTCTTATTCTCGGGCGGGCCATGACTGGCCATCAAGCGTTTTTCTGAGGCGCCGCCTGCCCGCGCCGCCGCTTGGCGCGCGGCGTTCAGCGCTTGGATCCCATGGAGCCATGAGGCCCGCGCCCCCGCTGTGCGCGTGGCCTGGCGCCATTGCTTAAGGTTCCACGGTTAACCATGGTGACCGAGATGTGGCCTGGGCGTGGCGTCAGGGTGGAGCGTGGCTATGAGACGAGTGGGTGGGAGCGCCGCCATTGCAGCGGCGGCGCTCGCGGCGATGGCGGGACCGGCGGCGGCGTTTGACCGCGTGCTCGGGCTCGACGAAGTGCGCCTCGGCGTGCTCGAGCACGATGTCGCAACCTTCAATGAAGACTCCGGCGGCTTTGAAGATGGGTTCAACATCGCCGCGGAAGTCGTCTTCAAATCCCCAGGGCCGTTTCGCTACATTCTCAGCCCAAGGCCTTACGGTCTTTTTTCGTGGAACTCCGCCGGCGGGACGAATTTCGGCGGCGGCGGCTTGAACTGGACGACGCCGGCCTGGCGTGATCGCGTGTTCGCGGAGGCGGGCGTGGGTTATGTCCTTCACGACGGCGTGGTGGAGCTGCCGAGCGATCCCGCTGATCCCAATCGCATTCGCCTTGCTGCGACACGCGTGACGTTCGGCTCACGCGACCTGTTCCGCACACACCTCGCTGCAGGCGTGCGCCTGACGCCGCGACTGGACGCCGCCGTCGTGGTGGAGCATCTCTCCCACGGACAGATCCTGGGAGACGACAGCAATCAGGGCTTGGACAACATCGGCCTCCGGCTCTCGTATCGGCTTCGGCCGCAGCGGAGGCGGCCCTACCGCTCCCTCGGGCGCTAAGCGCAGCGACACCGGGCGCGGGCGCAGCGTTGTCGTGTGGCGTAGGGGGATGTGGGACTGTGGGGAGTGTGGGACGGGCTGGCGCGGCGGCGCCGCCGACGGCGTTGCTGGCGACCGTGCTGGCGATGGCCATGCTGATGGCGGCGCCGGCGTGGAGCGATCCGGATCTTAGCGCGCCGCACGCGGCGGACGATGGGCGCACGGAGACCGGCCGCTTCGCGCTTTCAGGCGTCCTTGCAAGCGCGCGCCTCGGCGCGACAGGCCACGATCTCGATTTCTTCAACCGCAATGACGGCGGAGAGGAGACCGGCTTCAACGTCGAAGCGGAACTCGTGGCCGCGCCCGTCTTGCTTCGCGTCCTCGGCGGGCGGATCCGTCCTTACGGCCACTTCAGCGTGAACAGCGACGGCGGCACGAATGTCGGCGGCGTCGGCCTGATCTGGACCAGCCGCGATTATGGCCGCTGGTACGGCGAGGGGTTCGCTGGGCCGAGCCTTCATGACGGCGTCGGCGATTTGGATCGTCCGCCTGGCGATCCCGTGCGCGAGCGCTTGGATGACGAGCGGATCGTGTTTGGCTCGCAGGTGGTGGCGCGCCTCGGCCTCGCGGCGGGGTATCGACTGAACCGCCATTGGGATCTTGCCGCGTATTACGCCCATTACTCCCATGGCTTCTTGCTCGACGACGACTTCAATGACGGGCTCGACACGCTTGGCCTGCGGCTCGGCTACACGCCGGGGAAGTGACAGGCGGCGCCGCGAGGCCGTCGCCAACTCACCGCGCGCGGGAATTGCGCCCGCACGCCAGCGCGCGCGGGCTGGCTGCGCCGCTTACGCGTCGTCGTCATCCGTCCCCGGGTCGGTCCCCCGGTCGGCCCCCAGGTCTGCCCCCGGCGCGGGAGACACGCGCACAATGCGGCTGCCCGCCTCGCTGTCATCGCTGTTGTTGTACACGACATAGAGGACGCCGCCCGGGCCAGCGACCACGTCGCGCACGCGTCCCTCGCCTTGGAGGAGCGTTTCGCGCTCCACGATCTCATCATGAGGCCCGAGGCGAAGGCGCTCCACCACTTGAGAGGCCAGGCCGCCTGCGAACAAATCCCCCTCCCACGCCGGGAACGCCTCGCCGGACGCGATTGCAAGACCGCAGGCCGCGATGGACGGCGTCCAGTGCCACAGGGGCTGGGTGAAGCCGGGGCCTTCAGTGCGGTCGGTGATGGGCGTGCCGTTGTAATTCATCCCAAAGGTGACTTTCGGCCATCCGTAATTCAGCCCCGGCTCGATCCGGTTCAGTTCGTCGCCGCCGCGGGGACCGTGTTCTGTGGCGTAAATCACGCCGCGTTGGGGATGCAGGGCGATGCCTTGGGGGTTGCGGTTGCCATAGGTCCAGATCGTGGGGAAGGCGTCGGCCACAGCGCGAAACGGATTGTCTTGCGGCACGCGGCCGTCGTCATGAATGCGGTGGATTTTGCCGTTGGGCAGGCTGAGGTCTTGGGCGTCGTCCTGGCGTCCGCGATCGCCGATGGAAAAGAACAAATAACCGTCTTGGAACACCAGGCGCGTTCCGAAATGGTGGCCCGTGGGGATGTGGAACGCGTCCGGCGCGTCGAAAATGGTCTCTTGATCCACCCATGCGCCGTCCTTCAGCCGGCCGCGCACGATCTTCGTCATCCCGGCTTTGCTCAGCAGCGCCCGGTCGCTCGCGTCGCTGAAGGCGAGATAAATCCAGCCATTGTCGGCGTAATCGGGATGAATGCCGATATCGAGCAAGCCGCCCTGATTGTTGACCCAGACCTCTGGCGCGCCCGTGACGGTTTGGCTGTCGCCATCGGCGTCGACGATAAGCAGCGCCCCGCCAATGTCGGTGGTGAGCATGCGCCCGTCCGGCAAGAACTCCACCGACCACAGCTCGCCGGGATGGCGGAACACCGTCTCCACCAGAAAGTCATGGCGATCCGACGTTCGCACGCCGTCCGGACGTGGGTCGACTTTGGGCAACCCGCCCGTGGCGGCCACATGGCGTGTCTCGCGAATGAAGATCACCAGCGCGCGGATGTCGTCGTCCGACAGCGTCTCGCCGAAGCCGGGCATGCCGTCCTCGACCCAGCCCTCGCGGATGGAGTGCGCCAACGCGGCGTCATCGCCGCCGTGGACCCACTCATCATCCAAGAGCGAGCCCGCCGTCCCGCCACGCAAGGTCTCGCCATGGCAGGACGCGCACTTCGCGTTGAACAGCGCGGCCACCGGGCCTTCGCCGATCCGAAACTGCGCACCCGCCGGCGCCGGCGTCGTCACCGCCACGCTGAGGGCCGCCACGCAGAGGGCCGCCGCCAGCAGGGCGCTGCGGTGCAGGCGGTGGAGCGCGGTCGCGCGGCCAATTCGTGAGTCGGCGCGCAGGCGTTGTGTGTCGATCATGCTTAGCCTCCACCCAGGACAGTCCGGTCAACGCCCCACTCATTTACACCACACCCCATGGCGGTGCGAGCGCGCCCCCGCGTCCGCGGCCCGGTCACGAAGGCGTGAGCACGCCCCGCCTGGGGACGCTCGGCCCGTCGTCATGTTGCGGCGCCGCGTGCGGCGTCTCGCCGCAGATGGTAGCGTTGTGTCCCAGTGGTTGCAGGGCCGCCGGCGACGGCGGCGCGCGCCACGCCGTGATGGGGAGAGCCCGCCATGATCATCGCCGCCGCTGGACACGCCACGCCCGTTGCCGTCAAGCGCCTCACGCGCGCGGATTTGCGCGCCGCCCTCCGCGCGGGCTGGGCGGACTTTGCAGCCCGTCCGAGCCATTTGCTGTTTCTTGGGCTGATTTATCCCGCCGGCGCGTTGATCGCCGCCTGGGCGACGCTGGGCGCCAACCTCACCCAGCTTGTCTATCCGGCGCTGACGGGGCTGGCGCTGACCGGCCCCTTCGCCGCGCTGGTGCTGTATGAGATGAGCCGGTTGCGCGAGGCGGGCCGCGACGCCTCCTGGTGGGACGCGCTGCAGGTGCTGTCCGCCGATCGGCTTGGCCCGATTTTGACGTTGGGCGCGGTGTTGGCGGTGGTGTTCGCCGCGTGGCTGACGGTCGCGCAGATGCTCTTCGCCGCCATTATGGGGCCGGAGGCGACGGCCATGGGCCCGCTTGTGACGCGGGTTTTGACGACGCCGGAGGGGCTGCGGCTTCTGGTGTTCGGCAATGTGGTCGGCTTTGGCTTTGCGCTCGCGGTGTTAGCGACGAATGTCGTGGCGTTTCCCATGCTTGTGGACCGCAAGACCACGCCTTTGGGCGCGATCGCCGCGTCGCTGCGGGTGTTCGCCGCCAATCCGATGGTGATGAGCCTGTGGGGTTTGACGATCGCGGTGTTGATGGTGGCGGGGGCGGCGGCGCTCGGCGTCGGGCTGGCGGTGGTGCTGCCTGTGCTCGGCCACGCGAGTTGGCATCTCTACCGTCGCGCCGTGGGGTGAGGGTTGAGGGTCCTCCCTCGACGCCCCTCACCTTCCTTTTCGCTCCTGGCGCCTTGACACGGCGGCGCACGAGTGCGTGATCGCGGCGCGGCGCCACTTTCACGCCGCGATTTATCGACTAATTATAAATCTGAAACGTTTAACGATATCTCTGGGATCCTGAGCGCGCGTCGCCAGCGTGCGTGCGGGACGCTGGAGCGGCGCCCAGCGGTGAGAGGGCCGCTGTCGCTCCCGCCCAGAGCCGCCAGGCCCGCGGACTCACCCGCGGGCGCTGGATCGCCAGGAGGGGCGCATATGAGCAACAGCCCAATGACGCTGAGCGTCACGCCGGAAGCGGGTCTCTCACGCTATTTGGCGGAGATCCGCCGCTTTCCCATGCTTGCGAAGGACGAGGAGTTCATGCTCGCCAAAGCATGGAAAGAACATGGCGATTCCGATTCCGCCCACAAGCTCGTCACCAGCCATTTGCGCCTCGTGGCGAAAATCGCGATGGGCTATCGCGGCTATGGCTTGCCGATCGGCGAAGTGATTTCTGAAGGCAATGTCGGCCTGATGCAGGCGGTCAAGAAATTTGATCCCGACCGCGGTTTCCGCCTGGCGACCTACGCGATGTGGTGGATCCGCGCCGCGATCCAAGAATACATTCTGCGCTCGTGGTCGTTGGTGAAAATGGGCACGACCGCCGCGCAAAAGAAGCTGTTCTTCAACCTGCGCCGCCTGAAAGGCCAAATGCAGGCGATTGAAGATGGCGACTTGTCGCCGGATCACGTCAATCAAATCGCCACCAAACTCGCCGTCACCGAGGATGAAGTGGTGCAGATGAACCGGCGGCTGTCGGGGCCGGACGCGTCGCTGAACGCGCCGCTGCGGGCGGAGTCGGAATCGGAATGGCAAGACTGGCTGGTCGACGACGACACTGAGGACCAAGAATCCGCCATCGCGGATCGCGAGGAGTTTGAGGCCCGCATGGAGCTCTTGCAGCACGCCATGGGCGCGTTGAATGAGCGCGAGCAACACATCCTCACCGAACGCCGCTTGGCGGAGGAGCCGAAGACGCTGGAGGAGCTTTCCAAGGTCTATGGCGTCAGCCGCGAGCGCGTGCGCCAGATCGAGGTGCGCGCGTTTGAAAAGCTGCAAAAAGCGATGAAGATCGCGGCGAAGGATCGGGGCCTCACCGGCGCCGCGGTTTAATCGGCCCGCGCGCTGGCCCTCGGCTTGTCCGGACGCAAAAACGCCCCTAAGTGTCGGCGCGACGCCTCACGGTCAGGGATCCGCCATTATGAGACATGTTGTCGCTCTTTTGGCGTGCGGCGTGGCCTCGGCATGCGCGTCGAACCCGCCCCTGGATCGTTATCAGGCGTTATTGCTCAACGCGGATTTCGAGGGCGCGATTGGTCCGGCCACACCCGCCAGCGGCTTGCGCGCGCGCATGCCCTCAGCGGATTTGCCGGGCGCGCCGGAGGGCGATGCGCTCACGCGCGTCGGGCTCGCTGGCGACGACGACAGCAATTTGGTGGTGTCGGCCTTCTTCCCCGGCGGCGCGTATGGGGAGGGGACGCGCAATGCGCTGGTGTTCCGCCATCCCGGTGCGCCGGTGCAGGACCCTGACGGCGATCGGGCGGGCGCGGCGCCGGCGGTGGCCGCCTTCCCCCACGCGGATTTCACCGCGACGGGCGATGTGCGGCCCGACGGCGCGGTGGCGCTGAAACTGCGCGGCGTCTTCGCCCATGAGGGTGCGTTTGATATCACCGTGTACACTGAGGCGGCGTGTGAGATCGCCACGCTGCGGATCGCTGACGGCGCGGTGACGTTGCGCCAGGGCGCCGTCGCCTCGCCAGCCATCGTCTCAGGCGCTGACGCCGAGGCGGGACCGGCGGACATTTTGATGCGCCTCGATCAAAAGGCGGGCGTGGTGTTTGTGGCGGTCGTGAACGGCGCGGATTTGGAAGGCGCGCGCACTTTCGAGGTGGACCGCACGGCCGGGTGCGCGCAGGCCTGGGACGGTCCTTGGTCTAATCTCGGCGTGATGGCGGGGTTTGTCGGCGAGCCGGCGGACGGCGTCGTGATGCTCGACTTCCTGCGCATGCGCCAGTAAGCGGCGCCCGCGCTGGTCGTCGCCCAAGTCACCTCCAATATCGCTTTCTAAGTCGTGTTCGGAATGGTTCCCACACGCGTTCGTGAGATCACCGGACGCCATGCGCCACGCGCCAGCGCGATCACCCTTCGAACGGGTCGCGCATGAGCACCACGTCCTCGCGCTCCGGCGATGTGGAGAGCATCGCCACTGGCGCGCCGATCAGCTCCTCGATCCGGCGCACATACTTCACCGCCTGGGCCGGCAGCTCCGCCCAGGACCGCGCGCCGCGGGTGGAATCGCTCCAGCCCTCGAGGGTCTCATAGACCGGCTCGACCGCCGCCATGTCCGCCGCGCCCGCCGGCAGCCGATCCAGGGTTTCGCCCCGCAGCCGATAGCCAGTGCACACACACACCCGCTCAAAGCCGTCAAGGACGTCGAGCTTCGTCAGCGCGACGCCGTCGACCCCGCCGACCGTGATCGCTTGGCGCACAAGCACGGCGTCGAACCAGCCGCAGCGCCGCGAGCGGCCGGTGACGGTGCCGAACTCCGCGCCCCGTTCGCCCAAACGCCGGCCGATGTCGTCCTCAAGCTCCGTGGGAAACGGCCCCGCCCCCACTCGGGTGGTGTAGGCCTTCACGAGCCCAAGCACATATGTGAGCGCGCGCGGACCGAGGCCCGTGCCTGCGGCGGCTTGGCCTGCGACCGTGTTGGAGGATGTGACGAAGGGATAAGTGCCATGATCGACGTCGAGCAGCGCGCCTTGCGCGCCTTCGAACAGGATTTTCTGCCCGGCGCGGCGGCGCTCATTGAGCACCCGCCACACCGGCGCCGCGTAAGGCAAGAGCTGCGGCGCCAGGACGGCCAGCGGTCCCACGACGTCGTCGACTGAGTAAGGCGCGCGCCCATAGCCCCGGCGCAGCGCGTTGTGATGGACCAACAAGCGCTCCACCCGCGCGCGCAAGGCCGCCTCATCCGCCAAATCAATCAGCCGCACGGCCCGGCGGCCGACTTTGTCCTCATAGGCTGGCCCGATGCCGCGCCGGGTCGTGCCGATGCGCGCCGCGCCAGCGGCTTCTTCGCGCTCGGCGTCAAGCTCGCCATGGAGCGGCAGGATCAGCGCGGCGTTTTCCGCAATCGCCAGCGTCTGGGGCGTGATCGCCACGCCTTGGGCGGCGACGGTCTCGATCTCCTGCAGCAGCGCCCACGGGTCGACGACCACGCCATTGCCGATGACCGAGAGCGCGCCGCCGCGCACCACGCCCGAGGGCAAGAGGCTCAGCTTAAACGTCTCGCCGTCGACCTGCAGCGTGTGGCCGGCGTTGTGGCCGCCCTGAAAGCGCGCGACCACATCCGCGCGGTGCGAGAGCCAGTCGACAATCTTGCCCTTGCCCTCATCGCCCCATTGGGCGCCAACCACGACCACGCCTGTCATGCGCCTCTCCGTGCAAAGAGTGTCAAGCCACGCCATGGGACGCGGCGATTGCCGAAGCTAGCGCGGTCCGTGCAATGGTGAAACGGGCACTGCCTGGCGGGCAGTTTAGCGAGGGACAGATCTCGCGTCTCTGGAAGGACACGGGGCATCCAACCGTTAGCGTGCAACGCGGCGCGCCCATGTGAAGCAGCTACGCGCTGGGTGGCGCATCACTGTCGCTGAGGGCAGCTTTCCGTTTCTCCAGCCAACGCAACTGCGGTTCTTGAATGTAACGCGGTAGTTTTAACCCAAATCGATCGCTCGCCGTGACATCTTCACCTTCTTCAGGCAATTCCATTTCGTTTGGTAAAATACAAAACAAAGCACAATCATCCATGAGCCTGTTCAATTCGTCGCCGCGATCTTGAAAGGCGGCGAGCTCAGGGCTTCTCAGCAACAGGTTGACTAAGTTGCACCCCAATACCATCGCGTTCAGTATTGACAAGTATATTTGGTAAGTCCTGACACAATACACCGTTGGCTCTTGGCCGCCAGCTGTTTGTGCGTCATTAAGATGCGGTAATATTGATGAAACTCGATCTTGCATCGCGCTGTATCGGCTAAAGTACTTAAGCGTCTCTTCTTGTTCTTTTGGTTTGAGCAGAGAGAATTCGAAAACTATACGTTCCAGCAGATCATCATTTTTCCAACTGTCGCTGTAACCTTGTAATATGTTGTGTAGGCGGCGACGGATAAGCTCTGACGGCTCATGAGAGTTTGCTTCTGCACGAGTTAATGCTTCAGCAAGGCGCGCAATAAGTTTTGAGGGGTCACTTGTGATGAATAGAAATTGGCTTTCGTGATCAGAATTTTCCGGCCGCGCATGAATAGCGGCTTTAAAATCAGGCGTGTTAAACACGCCCGTCAACAGTTCAGCGATGTGTTCATCTTGTCGCAGTCGATTGGCGGCGTTGTAGAAAATCCAGTACCGTGCGGTCTTGCGCTTTTCCCGGTCGTCCTCACTCTTCAGCCACAACGCGTTGAAATACGCTAAGCCGCCTGCGATAACCGCAAGGACGAGTCCAAGAGATTCGCCTTGATTTTCTAAAAATATGTAGAGCCCAACAGCCCGAGACTCTTCAAGGTAGTCGAGTAAGAAAGAGGGGGTGCCATAAAACGAAAAGTACAAGCCGGTAAACGCGATCAACACCAGCAGACCAAACACTGGATGCTTATAAAGTCTAAAAAATTCACGCATCATAGCCCCCCATGCTGATCTTAAGGTAGACCAGGTCTAGGGCGGCGTCACGCAGAAAGTGCGCGTGCACCTCACAACAACCGCAGGAAGGCGATCAGGCGCGCCATGTCCTTGGGCGGTTCGGTCTCAAAGCGCAGCGCCGCGCCGGTGATCGGGTGCACGAAGCCTAAGACGGCCGCGTGCAGCGCTTGGCGGCGGAACTCCCGCAGCACGCGCGCGCCGGTCGCGCGCGTGTGCGCTTCGCCATCCGCGGCGTCGTCCTGGTCGACCCCCTCAGCAGCCCCTTGGGCAACCCCTTGGGCAGCCCCTTGGGCAGCCCCTTGGGCGGCCTCCTGGCCGGCCCCTTCGCCTGGCGAGGGCGACCGGTCCGCCTGGCGCGCCAGCGCCCGCCCGCCTTTACCATAAAGCGGGTCGCCCAGGATCGGCGCGCCGCGATGGGCCAGATGCACGCGGATCTGATGGGTGCGGCCGGTCTCCAGCCGGCAGGCGACCAGCGCCGCTTGCGGCGTCCCGACCGCGTGGCCGGGCTCCTGACCGAAGGTTTCGCGGGTTTCATAGTCGGTGATGGCGATCTTGCCCTTGCTCTCCTGGTCGAGAGGAAGCACCGCCTGCTTGCGTCGATCGCCGTCCGAGCGGGCGAGACGCGTCTCAATCCGCCCCGCGGTCGGGCGCGGCGCGCCCCGCGTGCACGCGAGATACACGCGTTCCAGATCATGGGCCGCGAAGAGCGCGGAAAGCCCGCGGTGGGCGGCGTCCGTTTTCGCGGCGACAAGGACGCCGGACGTGTCTTTGTCCAGCCGATGAACAATGCCCGGCCGCTCCACCCCGCCCACACCCGATAGGCTTCCCGCGCAATGGTGGAGGAGCGCATGCACCAGCGTGCCCGTCCAATTCCCAGCGGCGGGATGGGCGGCCATGCCCGCGCGCTTGTTGATGACAATCAGATGGTCGTCCTCAAACAGCACCTCCAGCGGCACAGCCTCCGGCTGCGGCGTGGCGGGCGTCGGCGCGGGGATCGCCAACGCATAGGCCGCGCCCGCGCGCACCTTGGCGGAGGGATCTGTGACCACCTGGCCGTCGGCCGTCGCCGAGCCCGCCTCCACCAGCGCTTTGACCCGCGAGCGCGACAGATCAGGCCAAAGCCCGGCCATCCAGCGGTCGAGCCGCGCGCCCGCGGCCTCTTCTGGAGCGGCGGCCTTACGCGTCTCGGCGGCTGTTGTTTTGGGATCGCTTTGCGGCATATGAGCCATCTAAGGCGCGCCGGCCGCGCGCGCACTGTCCGACATTCGCCATGTCCTGCGCTCGGAGCCCGCTATGTCCTCGCCCTTCACCGCCCCGCCTGGCCAAGAGGGCAAAGTGCGCGCGCTCATCGCCGCCATCGCGCTGATGACGCTGGCGATGGCGTTTATGCTCGGCATGATCGTCGGACGTCTGCTTGCGCCCGGCGGCGGCGCGCCGGCCTCGGTGGATGCAGCCGGCCTCGCCGTCATGGAGATCGCGTTGCCGCCGGGGGCGGTTGCGCTGCGCGAAAGCCTGGGCGAAGGCGCGCTCATCGTCGCCTATGAAGGTCCGAGCGGGCGCGGCGCGCTTGTCACGCCCGCGCCGCGTCAACCAACGCACATCGTCTATGTCGCGGCGTTTGACGGGGCGGCCCCCTAAGGCGTCCCCTCGTCACGCGTGTGTCACACCGCTGGTGTTTTGTGTTCAGCACGGCGCGCGCGCCGCGCCCCGTGCACACGATGAGGACGCCATGCCCGATCCGGCTCGCTTTCTGCTGGAAACGCCCGTCAACCGCCGCCGCGCCTTGATCGGCGGCGGCGCGATTAGCGCGGCGGCCGTCGCCGGTTGCGCCACCCGCGGCGAGCCTCCCCTTCCCGCGCCGGACGGCCCCTTCAAGCACGGCGTGGCGTCCGGCGATCCACTCCAGGACCGCGTGATCTTGTGGACCCGCGTCACCCTGCCGCCGGAGCGTCAGGAGGCGTTTGGCGTCGCGCTGGCGTGGGAGGTCGCGCGCGATCGCGGGTTTACCGACATCGTCGCCCAGGGCGAGACCACCGCCGCGGCTGGGCGCGATTGGACCGCGAAGATCGATGTCGGCGCGCTTGAGCCGGGTACGGAGTATTTTTATCGCTTCGCGCTGGGCGAGGCGCGCTCCCCTGTCGGCCGCACGAAGACCCTGCCCGCGGGCCCGGTCGCGCGGTTTCGCATCGCAGCCTTCTCCTGCTCGAATTATCCGTTTGGCTATTTCAACGCGTATCGCCACATGGCCGAGGGGCCGGCGGTGGATCTCGCGCTGCACTTGGGCGATTACTTTTATGAGTACGGCCCTGACGGCTATGGCGCGGAGGTGGGCGAGGCGCTCGGTCGGGTCCATGCGCCGGCGAAAGAAGTCATCACTCTGGATGAGTATCGCGCCCGCCACGCTCAGTACAAAGCCGACCCCGACCTCCAAGCCGCCCACGCCGCCGCGCCGTGGATTACGATCTGGGACGACCATGACAGCGCCAACAACGCCTTCGTCACAGGCGCGCAAAATCATGATCCCGAAACCGAAGGGGAGTGGTCAGCCCGCAAGACCGCGGCCGTGCGCGCCTATTTCGAGTGGATGCCGATCCGCGAGCCCGCGCCCGGCCGCGCGCGCGAAGCGATTTGGCGGCGCTTTGAGATCGGCGATCTCGCCAGCCTCGTGATGCTCGAGACGCGCCTGACGGCCCGCTCGCCCGAAATCACGTGGGACGCGTTTCCGGTCGCAGACGACGCCGATCCCGCCGATCCGGAGAACCAGGCGAAGGTCGCGGCGTTCCTGAACGAGCGCGTCGGCGATCCCAGCCGCGTCATGATGGGCCCCGCCCAGGAGGCCGACGTGGTCGAGGCGCTTCAGGCGTCGGTCGCGGCCGGCAAGCCCTGGCAGCTCATCGGCAACCAAGTGATCATGACGCCGGTCCAGTCGCCGAACTGGACGGATGTCGTGGGCTTCTGGACCGGCGGCCTTCCGGGCTATGTCCGCGGCAAAGTCAAAGCCAATGACGTGGCGTGGGGCTATTTCCTGCGCTCGCGGTTTGGCGTGCCGCTCAATCTCGACGCTTGGGACGGCTTTCCCGTGCAACGCGACCGACTGTTTGCAGCGTTCCGCGACGCGAAAGCGAATGTCGTGACCTTTACCGGCGACACCCACAGCTTCTGGGCCAACAACATGATGCTGGGCGACCAGCGGGTGGGCGTGGAGTTCGGCGTCACGGGCGTGACCTCGCCATCGGCCTTTCGGTCGCTGCGCGCGCCGGGGCTTAACGCGGGCCGTGCGATCGCCCGCGCCAACCCTCACATCATCGCCAATGATCCGTACAACAACGGCTATGTGCTTGCTGAGCTGACGCCGGAGGCGATGACGGCGGAGTTTGTCGGCGTCGCGACGCTCACGCGCCGCTCAGCGGACGCGCGGGTGCTGCAGCGCTTCACCACGCGGCCCGCGCCCGAGGGCGGCTCCACGGGGGTGGAGACGGCCACGGCTTAACGCGCGGCCCCTAGGGGCCCGTGGCCGCCGCCGTCACAGCCTCACCCAACGCGGCGCATGCGACCGCCGCGGCCGCCCAACTCCGACTGCAGTCGACTCAACCCAGTGTTCATCATCGTGAGCATCATGGTTGGAAAGACATGACGCAGGACAAGGCCTTTAAAAGCGAAGTACTGACGCCAGGTGAACTCAGCGCCGCCTGTGGCGGAACGCTCCAGCTGCATCACCGCCAGGTGATCTTTGATCGGCATCGACCAGACCTTTACTGTGTATGCGATCAGATTCGGGGGGTCGTAGGCGCGAATTGTTTCGTCCAGCGTGCCCATGCCGCGGGTGCGGCAATAGCGCTTTGAGCCTGCGCCCCATTCCCCCGGGGTGGCGGACTGGGCATGATCGAGGCTGCCTGACGTGATCATCCCGAACCAGCCGGCGATGCCATTGGGGTCCGTCACGCGCGGCCACACATCTTCCGGTGTGGCGTCAAAGTGGAACACGCCTTCAAAGCGCAGGGGCGCGGACGTGAACGGCGTCGGATCAAAACGAGGCTGCGCGGCGTGCGCCGGCGAAGCCGCCTGGGGCGGCGATGCAGATTGCGGCGCAGGCGAAGCGATGGCGGACATAACGAGTTCTCCACACGATTGGACGACTGCCCCCCACATGGGCCATCCTGACGCCGAGCGTAGACGCCACGAACGGACCTCATTGGTGCGTTTACGCACCATGGCGGACGCGGCCAGTGGATTGGGATCATGTCAGGACATTCGTGACGGTGGCGCGCGCGGGTTCCGTCCGCGCGGCGGCGGCGCGTTTGTCGGTCAGCCATTCAACCATTGTGCGACGGGTGTCGCTGCTTGAGGCGGCGTTGCAGACACGCCTGTTTGACCGGACGCCGTTCGGTTTGCGCTTGACGGACGCTGGTGAAGACCTCTTGCCGCTTGCGGAGCGGTTGGAGGGCGACATGATCGCCTTTTTCAGCCAGGCGGAGGGGCGCGATGAGGATGTGGCGGGGCCAGTGCGTCTCACTATGCCCGACACCCTCTCGGCGGGACCGTTGACGGCCGATCTCGTGGCCTTCCAGCGCGCGCATCCCCGCGTTTCGCTTGAGGTGACTTCAACCTACGCGTTTGCGGACCTTTGGCGACGGGAGGCCGACATCGCGCTGCGCGTTGTGAGCCATGGCGCGGCGCTTCAGGACATGCTCGCGGGACGCCGGCTCACCGCCATTGGCGTGTGCGCCTACGCCAGCCCCTCTTATCTGGCGGCGGTCGCTGATGGTCGGCGGTCGCACAGCTGGATCGGGTGGTGCGCGGACACGCGCTGGACGGCGGCGACGCCGTTTGGCGACGCACCCGTGGTCGGACGCTTGGACAATGTGTTCATGCAGCTGCGCGCCGCGGAGATGGATCTCGGCATGGCGTGGGTCCCCTGCTTTCTGGGGGACACAGCGACCGGCCTTGTGCGCGTGGGGTCCGAGACGCCGCAGCACGACTATGATTTGTGGGTTCTCTATCATCCGGATTTGCGGCGCAACGCGCGCTTGCGGGCGGTCAAAGACCACATCACCCAGGCTGTCTTGAGTAAAAGGTCGCTGTTTCTCGGCCGTGACGCCGCCCCAGAGCCCCGCCGATCGGGCGCGTGACACCGCCGCCGCCCTGCGGCGCCGCGCCCCTTGGACGCCGGGCTGAGGAGCGGCCATGCTGGTCGGACATCCCCGCTCCGCCGCCGGCCCCGACGCCTGCTAACCACTGCGCCGCCATGACTGATCCCGCGCCCTCGGCGCTCACACCCGATCCACAGCCTGAGACCGCCCCCAACGCCGCCCCTGCCCGCTCCGGCCAATCCCGCCGCGTCTTCGTGCTGGGCGCGACGGGAACCATCGGCCAAGCCGCGGTGCGCGCGCTGGTCGCCCGGGGCCATGACGTCACCGCCCTCGTGCGCCCCCAGGCCGGCGTCGCCGGCGCGCTCACGCCGGAGCAGAGCGCGGCGCTCTTGCCCGGCGCGACAGTGCGCGTGGGCGAGGCGAGCGACCCCCACTCCCTGCGTCGCGACGGGTTTCGCGGCGAGCGCTTTGACGTGCTTGTCTCGTGTCTCGCCTCGCGCACCGGGGCGCCCAAGGACGCTTGGGCGATCGACCACCAAGCGCATATCGACGCCCTCGCCGCGGCGCGCGAGGCGGGCGTGACGCACATGGTGCTGCTCTCAGCGCTTTGCGTGCAAAAGCCGCTCCTCGCCTTCCAAAAAGCGAAACTGGCGTTTGAGCAGGCGCTGCGTGAGTCCGGGCTCACCTATTCGATCGTGCGCCCGACGGCGTTCTTCAAATCCCTCTCCGGCCAGATCGACCGCGTGAAGGCGGGCAAGCCCTTCTTGCTCTTCGGCGACGGAACGCTGACGGCCTGCAAGCCCATCAGCGACGAGGATCTTGGGCGCTATCTCGCGCTGTGCGTCGAGGACGAGCGCTTGCACAACCGCATCCTGCCCATCGGCGGGCCCGGCCCCGCGATCACGCTGAAGGACCAGGGCGAGCGCTTGTTCGCGCTGCTCGATCAACCGCCACGTTATGCGCGCGTTCCCGTGGCGTTGTTCGACGTCATCGTCGCGGTGCTGGCGGGGCTCGGCCGGATCGTTCCCGCCCTCGCCGAGAAGGCGGAGCTGGCGCGCATCGGGCGCTATTACGCAACGGAGTCCATGTTGGTGCTCGACCCCGCGACGGGCCGCTATGACGCTGAGGCGACGCCGTCCTTCGGGACAGACACGCTCTGGGATCACTACGCGCGGGTGATCGCAGGCGAAGCAAGGGTGGAGCGCGGCGACCACGCGGTGTTTTGAGGCCGCGACGCGCGCGGTTGGGGACTGAGTGAGGCCGCCCCTTTTTTGGCCCCGGGACGCTTGGGCTTGACCCGCGCATCCCGGCGCCATTGCGCCCCGGACGCGCCGCCGGAGGAGCCTCCAGAGGAGTCCCTAGAACCGCACGCTGCGGGCTGCGGCCACATGGGGCAGCGCCGCGACTTGGGCGGCGACGGCGGCCTCAATCGGCTCATCGACGGCGAGGAGCGCCAGCGCCGACCCCCCTTCCGCCTTCCGCCCCAGCGTAAAGGTGGCGATGTTCAGCCCCGCATCGCCGGCCGCGTTGTGCACACACACGCCGCCCGATAGTTTTGCGGCCATGAGAGTGCGGCGGGGGCGGCCATGGCGGATGACACACAATCCAGGCTGACGGGCAAGGCGGCGCGGGACGCCTTTGGCTGGCCGTTGATCGTGTTCGGCTCACTGCTGGTGAGCGGGCCGGGCGTCCTCGCGGTGCTGCAGGAGATTTTTGTCGAGTATCGGCTCGCGCCGCTGTTTCAGCGCGTGCTCGACACCTGGAACCAGATCCTCGCCATTCTGGCCGGGCCCATCGAGCCGCCGGTGCGGGCGCTGCTCGCCTGGATCAACGGGCTGTTTGGCTGGAGCCTGACCCTCGGCGAGCATTGGCGGCCGCTGTTTATGCTGGGCATGGTGCTTGTCGGCGCGTGGTTGAGGAATGCGTGGCGCCGGGGCGATTGGAAACAATCCCTGCAAGTCGTGGCCTTGGGTCTCGGTCTGTTGGTGTTTGCTTTGGCCGCCGGGCTCGTCGCGCTCGGCGGCGTCGCCCGTCCCGGGGGGGAGGGGGCGCATGGCCTCGCCCTCGGGCTGCTGCTGGGCGGGTTAGGGCTTGTGGTGGGGTTGGCGGAAGGCAACGGCCTCGGCGCCAGCTTGGGCGCCGGGGCCATCGGCTTCGCACTTGGCTTTGTTTTCGCCGCCTCACTGGCGCTCGCTCCCGGTTCGATAGGCGATGGCGCCGCGTTGCTCGCCCTCGGCGCGTTCATCCTGCTGCTTGGGGGCTGGGGGCTCCAGGATGGTTTGCGCAACCGGAATGACACCTTCATCTTCATCGGCCTCGCTATGCTCGGCGGGTTCGCCGTGGCGGCGGTCGTGATGATCGCCGATGTGGGGCTGAAGCTGCTGGCGTGAGGGCGTCCGCGCGCGAACGCCCCCGCCCGCCAGGCCAAGCCCCTGACGCCTAGAACCGCACGCTGCGGGCTGCGGCCACATGGGGCAGCGCCGCGACTTGGGCGGCGACGGCGGCCTCAATCGGCTCATCGACGGCGAGGAGCGCCAGCGCCGACCCCCCTTCCGCCTTCCGCCCCAGCGTAAAGGTGGCGATGTTGACGCCCGCTCCGCCGAGCGCGGAACCCAACGCGCCGATCAGCCCCGGCTTATCCTCGTTCTCGATATAGAGCATGTTGGGTGCAAACGGCGTGTCCATCGCCACGCCGTCGACGGCCACCAGTCGCGGCTCACCGCCAAACAGCACGCCGCTCACGCGGCGCACGCGGTTTTCGGTCTCAAGCTCGACATGGATCATCGAGTCATGGCCGCCTGCGGCGCTTTGAGTGGTTTCCGACACCACAACCCCGCGCGCCTCGGCCATGGAGGGCGCGGAGACGACGTTGACGGTGTCGATCATCGGCCGCAGCACGCCGGCCAGCGCGGCGGCCGTAATCGGCTTGACGTTCAAATCCGCCGCCGCGCCGCAAATGGTCACATCCACACGCTTCAAGCTGGTGGAGACGAGCTGGCCCGCCAAGCCGCCCAAGCGCTCGGCAAGGTCGACGAAAGGCTTGAGCCGCGGCGCCTCCTCGGCGCTCACCGCGGGAGCGTTCAGCGAATTGGTGATTGCGCCCGTCAGCAGATAATCCGCCATTTGCTCAGCGACTTGGACGGCCACGTTCTCCTGGGCCTCGCGGGTGGATGCGCCGAGATGGGGCGTGGCGACAAAGTTTTCCGCGCCGAACAGCACGTTTTCCTTCGCCGGCTCCTCCACGAAAACATCAAGGGCGGCGGCTTTGACATGGCCCTCGTCCAGACGGGCGCGCAATGCGGCCTCATCGACAAGACCGCCGCGGGCGCAATTGACGATGATCACGCCCTTTTTGGTTTTGGAAAGCGCCTCCGCGGAGAGGATGTTGCGGGTCTGGTCGGTTAATGGCGTGTGCAAGCTGATGGCGTCCGCACGCGCCAGCAGAGTGTCGAGCTCCACTTTCTCCACGCCCAGCTCCACGGCGCGCTCCGCGCTCAAGAACGGGTCGTAAGCGATCACTTTCATGCGCAGGCCGATCGCGCGCTCGGCGACAATGCCGCCAATGTTGCCGCACCCAATGACGCCCAACGTCTTGGCGAACAGCTCCGTGCCGACAAAGCGCGATTTCTCCCACTTGCCGGCTTGCGTAGAGGCGTCGGCGGCGGGGATCTGACGCGCCGCGGCGAAGAGCATGGCGATGGCGTGCTCGGCCGTGGTGATGGCGTTGCCGAAGGGCGTGTTCATCACGATCACGCCTTGGGCCGTGGCGGCGGCGACGTCGATGTTGTCGACGCCAATGCCCGCGCGGCCGATGACTTTCAGGTTCTTGCCCGCGGCGATCACGTCGGCGTCCGGCTTGGTGGCGGAGCGCACGGCCAGACCGTCGACATCCGCGACCGCCGCGATCAGCTCTTCTTTGGTCAGGCCGACCTTGCGAATGACCTCCACGCCGCGGGCGGCGAGCGCCTCGTCCGCGAGGGGGGAAAGTTTGTCTGCAATCAGAACCGTGGGCATCAGAGCCATCCTTTTTGCGCAGCGAAGGCCCGCCATTGGGCGCGGTCTTGCCGGTACACAAAGCAATCATCGTCGCCGAACATGCGGCGCTCGACCTGGTGAAAGCCCACGGCCTCGTAAAACCGATGGGCGAGCGTGTTGGTGGCGAGGGGGTCGATAAGGATCGCCGCGACTGACGGGATCGCGAAGCAGCGCTCGATCGCCTGGCGCATCATCTGCGAGCCGAAGCCGCGGCGCAGGCAGTCCGGCTCGCCGATCCAAATGTCGATGGCGCGAACCTCCGACCCGACGTCAGGGCCCCAGTAGTCGAACTCATCATCAAGGCCCGGATCCATGATTTGGAGAAAGCCGATCGCGCGACCCGCCCGTTCAGCGATCAGCCACTCCCGCCACGCCGGCTGAGGGTCCGCCGCCAAGGGCGTCCAGTCCCAGTCCTCCCCGCCCGTCCCTTGGAGGTGCGGCTCGCGGTCCCAGCGCTGCAACGTCGCGAGGTCGTCCGCGACGGCCAGGCGCAGCGTGAGCTGGTGGACAGGCGTGTCCGACACGTCAGACATCCACGATCCCATTCTCTGGAGACGGCCCGGGCGCGGCGCGCACGGGCCCAAGATCCGTCAGGCCGGCGCGTGTTCCGCCATGACGGACGCAAACGCCCAATCGAGCCAGGGCGTCAGCGCCTCGACATCAGCGGTCTCCACCGTTGCGCCGCACCAAATGCGCAAGCCCGGCGGGGCGTTGCGATAGCCATTGATGTCGAACGCCACGCCTTCAGTCTCGAGGAGGCCGGCGACGCGCTTAGCGACGGCGGCTTGATCATCCGCGCTCAAGGCCGCGACCCTCGGGTCCACGATCTTCAGACACACGCTCGTGTTGGAGCGCGTGGCGGGATCCGCGGCGAGGAAGTCGATCCACGGCGTGCGCTCGACCCAACCGGCCACGACCGCCAGATTGGCGTCCGCGCGCGCAATCAGAGCCTCGAGGCCGCCGATCCCAGCCGCCCAATCCAGGGCGTCGATGTAATCCTCAATCACCAAAAGCGAGGGCGTGTTCAGAGTCGAGCCTTCAAAGAACGCGGCGTCCGCAGCGCCCTTCTTTTTGATCCGGAAGATCTTGGGGACCGGCCAGGGCGGATCGTAGGCCGCCACGCGTTCCAACGCGCGCGGGCTCATGACGATGACGCCGTGTTGCGCCTCCCCGCCCAACGCTTTTTGGAAGGAGAAGGTGACGACGTCGAGCTTCCCCCAATCGAGCGCCTGAGCGAAGGCGGCCGAGGTCGCGTCGCAGATCGTCAGGCCTTCGCGGTCGGCGGGAATCCAGTCGGCGTTCGGCACGCGCACGCCCGAGGTCGTGCCGTTCCAGGTGAAGATGATGTCAGCGTCCGCCCGCACCTGAGCGAGATCAGGCAGCAAGCCGTAGTCCGCCTCAAGCGCGCGCGCATCGGCCAGCGGCAGCTGTTGGAGGGCGTCCTTCACCCAATCCTGGCCGAAGCTTTCCCACGCCAGGACGTCCACCGGTCGCGGACCCAACAGAGTCCACATCGCCATCTCCACCGCCCCCGTGTCGGAGGCGGGCGTGATGGCGATCACATAGTCATCGGGAACGCCGAGCATCGTGCGCGTTTTCGCGATCGCTTCGCCCAAGCGCGTTTTGCCGAGTTTAGAGCGATGGGACCGGCCGAGCGCATCGGTGCGCAATCGCTCAGCCGACCAGCCGGGGCGCTTCTTGCAAGGTCCAGACGAAAATTGGGGGTTGGCCGGACGGAGGTCCGGCGTCGGGGGGTGTGTCATTCAATTGTCTCCCATCCTCACAGATGGGTCGCGCGCCGTTGGGGGCGCGTGGCCCGCGAGGGTGCTGCCACGAACGCGGGTCTAGGTCAAGGATCTCACGGTTTGGTTGACGATCACGACGCGGGGGCGCGGGGGCGCGGGGGCGCGGCGTCTCGTCGCTCGCCGCGCGGGACGTCCGCCGGCTAAGCTCGCCTGCGTGCACGAGCCGGCCCGCCCGACGGGCTGGCGCGGCCGGAGACACGAGGGCGCGGCATGAAACACTTTGGCGACGTCATGTTCACCAAAACGGTCAAGGCGGAGCAGGAGCGCCTGGGCTCGCGGTCGGCTTATGAAAGAGTGACCGCCATGCCGACGCCTGAAGCGCTGAGCGAGCGCGAGACCGCCTTTATCGCCGCGCGGGACACGTTTTACCTCGCGACGGTCACAGAAACCGGATGGCCTTATGTGCAGCACCGTGGCGGGCCGACGGGATTTCTTAAAACGCTGGGCCCGACGACGCTCGGCTTCGCGGATTACCGCGGCAACCGGCAATATGTCTCAGCGGGCAATCTCAAGACAAATGACCGCGTGGCGATGATCATGATGGATTACCCCCACCGCGCGCGGCTGAAGATTTTGGGCTGTGCGACGGTGTATGACGCCGCGGACGCGCCGGCGCTGTGTGAGCCCCTGGCGGCGGAGGCGGCGGGGCGAGTGGAGCGGCTGGTGACGATTGAGGTGGCGGCCTTTGACTGGAACTGCCCGCAATTCATCACGCCCCGCTTCACTGAGGCGGAAGTGCGCGCGGCTGAGGACGGTCGCGTTGCGGCGCTGGAGGCGCAGAACGCAGCGCTCAAACAGCGGCTGGCGGCGTTCGAGAAGGCGGACTAGCCGCCATCCGGGCGTGTCGGCCGCGGGCCGAACACGGACGATCCCACGCGCACGGAGGTGGCGCCATGGCGCACGGCCGTTTCGAAATCCGCGCTCATGCCCATAGAGAGTTTCGCCAGACCATGACGCGCGGCGATGTCGGCCAGCAGCGCAAAATGCAACGCGGGTTCCTCCGTGACGGGCGGGATGCACATGAGACCCGCCGGCGTCAGACCACACTCAGCGCGGATCGTCTCCAAGAAGGCGTCGACCTCCGCCGGCGGCACGCCCGCCTTTTGCGGCTCTTCGCCCGTGTTGACTTGGACGTAAAGGCGCGGCGCGCGCCCTTCGTGTCGCATCGCCTGTGCGAGCGCCCGCGCCAGCTTCACCCGATCGAGGCTCTCAATGACATCGAACAGGGCGACGGCGTCGCGGGCTTTGTTGGTTTGCAGCGGCCCGATCAGGCGCAGCTCGAGGTCAGAGTGTGCGGCGCGGCGCGGCGTCCATCGGGTGACCGCCTCTTGGACGCGGTTTTCGCCGAAAATCCGCTGACCGGCGGCCAGGGCGGCCTCAATGCGGGCCTCAGGCTGCATCTTGCTGACGGCGACCAGGGCGATGGCGGCCGGATCGCGGCCCGCCGCGCGGGCGGCGGCGGCGATAGCCTCAAGGACCCGCTGGCGGTTCGCGGCGACGGCCGCGCCGTCGGCGGGCCCGGCTTCAGGCGCAGGAGCGGTCATGACGGGCGCATCTGACCTCGACATTGTCTCCCTCGCAAGGGCGGCCGCGCGTGCGCGGCGCGCCAGCGGTCGTGTGGTGGATCCGCGATTGCCAAGCCTGTTCTTCGTCACCGACCCTGTGCGGATCGCTGACCCCGTGACGGCCGCTCGGCGGTTGCCGCGCGGGGCGGGCGTCATCCACCGCCATTTCGGCGCGGCCGACGCCCACCGCGTGGCCGAGGCGTTGGCTGCGGTTGCGCGGGCGCGCGGTCTCACAGTGTTGATCGCGGCGGATCCGGCTTTGGCCGACGCGATCGGCGCCGACGGCGTGCATTGGCCTGAGCGCTGGCTGCCTCAGTGCTTAGCGTGGCGGCGGCGGCGGCCGGACTGGCTGATGACGGCGGCGGCCCATTCGGGCGAAGCGCTGCGTTGGGCGGCGGGCGCTGGCGTCGACGCGGCGCTGGTGTCGCCGGCCTTGCCGAGCCGCAGCCCCTCAGCGGGGCGCGCGTTGGGCGTCGCGCGTCTGGCGGCGTTCGCGCGCGCAGGACCGACGCCGGTGATGGCGCTCGGCGGCGTCACCGCGCGCACGGCGGGGCGCTTGGTCGAGACCGGGGTGGTCGGCTTCGCGGCTGTGGAAGGGATCGCTGAGCCACGGTGACCAGCGCGCGCCCATGGGCATGGCCCTCATGCGCGCGCGTCTAATCCGACGACCGTAAGAGCGGTATCGCGCGCGCCCCATCGCGCGCCCTACGCCGCCCAAGCGCTCATGGCTCCTCCCTAAGGGAAGCGCTAAAACCGGAAGGCGGACTGGAGCTTAATTTCGGGAATGTCGTCCGACGCCGAACCGTCGAAAAAGAGCACGTCGCGTTCGGCGTCAGAAAAGCGCAGCGAGCCGCCCAAGCGGAACCGCGATCCTAAGTTCACGAACGCCCCGGCGCGGTAGCTTTCAAGCTCCGGTATGTCGCTCCACGGTGCGGTCGCTTCCTGCACCGCGAGAGTAAAGCCCCAGGCGCGGTCATCGCCGAGGGAAAAGAAGCTCTCATCGAGAGACACGCTGTTGTTCGACAAATAGCCAATGTCGCCCGACGGCGTGAGCGTGAAGGTTTGGTTCCAGGCGGGATCGCCGGCCACGGGCTGGGCCACGCCCGCCAAGGAGGAGGTCGGCAACTCCGTAAACCAATCATCCTCGAACAACCCGCGCAGAGACGTCAAATCCCCGCCGAATTGACTGGAATCCTGCGCAAGCGCCGGCGTCGCGGCAATCGCCGCGGCCGCACACACCGCCAGGACCCTCGCCCCCATCATGTCGCGCTCCCTCTCCCGCAACGCATCCACTATACAGCTCCCGCCCGAGGGAGACCACTGCGCCGCAGAACCACCTCGGGCCTTAGGGAGGTATGGGTTAACGACCGCTTAATGCAAGAACCGAGATAAACCATCCCCATGACAAAACGTCCACGTTCTCGTGTCTGTCTTCGCCAAGACACGCTCTAAACGACACGCTGGCGGACATCCGTCGCGACAGTGTGCAAATTGCTGGACGGGTGTGCCGCCGAAGTCACATGCTCCGGCGCCAGAGGGTCCCTGGCGCCGGCGGCGGCGCGTGCTATACCCCCCGGCGATCGAACGCGGCGATGAACCATTCCAGGAGCGAGGCGTCATGCTCGTACGTCTTTTCGTAGTGCTGGCGGCGGGGCTGAGCGTGGCCGCGTGCGGCGGCCGCGCCGGCGACCGGGCGGGCGCGGGTCAGGAGCCCTCGGTGGTCGTGTCGCGTCGCGGCGGCGACGACCCCGGCGTGATTGCGGTCAACGGGTTTTTGTGGCGCGCCACGTTGGAGACGCTGAACTTCTGGCCGCTGGCGTCAGCCGATCCCTTTGGCGGGGTGATCATCACGGACTGGTACGCCAACCCCCAAGCGCCGAGGGAGCGGTTCAAGGCCACGGTTTACATTCTTGATGCGCGCCTGCGGGCTGACGCGATTAACGTCAATATGTTCCGCCAAGTGTTCGACCCCGCGGTCAGCACATGGATCGACGCCTCCATCGACCCCGACACGCCGCTGCAAGTGGAGGACGCGATCCTCACCCGCGCGCGTCAGCTGAAAATCGAAACGCTCGACCGGTGAGGCTCTCACCGCGCGCGGGCGTCCAGCGGAGGCGCAGCGCGGGCGGATGAGAGCCCGCGCCTGGTTGCCGGCGTGGCCGCGCCGCTCCATAACGCGATTAGGTCGGCGCGCGTGCGCCCATCCTCATCCCCTTGTCGCCGCGCGGGGCGCGTCCTGCGCGGCTGCGAATGAGATCGCGCCATGGCTCGCTATAACGCCAAAGATGTCGAACCGCGCTGGCGCACAGCGTGGGCTGAGGCCAACGCCTTCGCGCCTGCAAACGATCCGGCGCGGCCCAAGTCTTACGTGCTGGAGATGTTTCCCTACCCCTCCGGCAAAATCCATGTCGGCCATTCGCGCAATTACGCCATGGGCGACGTGGTGGCGCGTTTCCGGCGCATGCAAGGCTATGACGTGCTCCATCCCATGGGCTGGGACGCGTTCGGCTTGCCGGCGGAGAACGCTGCAATCAAAAACAACGTCCATCCCGGAGCCTGGACACGCGAAAACATCGCTTTGATGCGCGCGGAGCTGGAATTGTTGGGCGTCAGCATCGACTGGTCACGGGAATTCGCGACCTGCGATCGTGAATATTACGAGCATCAGCAGCGCATCTTCCTGTCATTCCTGGAGCACGGCATCGCCTATCGCCGCAGCTCTAAAGTGAATTGGGACCCGGTGGAGCACACCGTGCTCGCGAACGAGCAAGTCATTGACGGCAAGGGCTGGCGCTCCGGCGCGCCGGTGGAGACGCGCGAGCTGGAGCAGTGGTTCTTCAACATCACGCGCTACGGCGAAGCCTTGCGCGCGGCGTTGGAAGGCCTCGACCGCTGGCCGGACAAAGTCCGCACGATGCAAGCCAATTGGATCGGCAAGAGCGAAGGCGCGCGGGTCAGGTTCCGGTTCTGCCGCGCGACGCCGCCGCCCAAAGGCTTTGACGCGCCCGACAACGCCGCCGGGATCGACGTGTTCACCACGCGTCCAGACACGCTGTTCGGCGCAAGCTTTGTGGCCGTCGCCGCCGATCATCCCTTAGTGAAGGCGCTCGCGAAGAAGGACCGCAAGCTCAAGACGTTTCAGAAGAAATGCGCCGCCCTCGGCACATCCGAGGAAGCGATCGAAAAAGCCGAAAAGCTCGGCTATCCCCTCGGCGTGCGGGTGGAGCATCCCCTCGCGCCAGGCTGGGAGATCCCGGTGTGGGCGGCGAATTTCGTGCTCTCCACCTATGGCACGGGCGCGATTTTCGGCTCCCCCGCCGGCGACCAGCGGGACTTAGAGTTTGCGCGAAAATACGGCCTGCCGGTGCTGCCTGTCGTGCTGCCGCCCGGTGTGGCGGCTGAAGACCACGCCATCGGCGCGGAGGCCTATACGGGCCCCGGCACGATTTACAACTCCGGTTTCCTCAACGGCCTCAGCACGGATGAGGCGAAGACGCGCGTCATCGCGCGGCTGGAGGCGACGGGCGCGGGCGCGGGCCAGACCACCTACCGCTTGCGCGACTGGGGCGTATCGCGGCAACGCTATTGGGGCTGTCCGATCCCCATCATCCATTGCGAGACGTGCGGCGTTGTCGCGGTCCCGGACGCGGATCTGCCGGTGACGTTGCCGGAGGATGTGGATTTCTCTGAACCGGGCAACCCGCTCGACCGGCATCCGACCTGGAAGCATGTCGCGTGCCCCTCGTGCGGCGAGCCGGCGCGGCGCGAGACCGACACGCTCGACACTTTTGTCGACAGTTCGTGGTATTTTGCGCGCTTCTGCAATCCGAAAGCCGACGCCCCCGTCGACACACAGGCGTGCGCGCGCTGGCTGCCGGTGGATCAGTATGTCGGCGGGGTGGAGCACGCGGTGTTGCACCTGCTTTATGCGCGGTTTTTCACGCGCGCGATGATCGATTGCGGGCTGCTCGCGCTTCCGGATCCGGAACCCTTCGCGGGCCTGTTCACCCAGGGCATGGTCACCCACGCGACGTTCCAAGGCGCGGATGGCGAGTGGCTGGAGCCGGGCGAGGTGACGCTGGCGGACGGCGCGGCGACGGACTCACACGGCGAGCCGGTGACCATCGGGCCGGCGGAGAAAATGTCGAAATCCAAGCGCAATGTCGTGCCGCTCGGCGAGTTCGTCGCCGATTACGGGGCGGATGTGGCGCGGTGGTTCGTCTTGTCCGACAGCCCGCCGGAGCGGGATGTGGAGTGGTCGGCCGGCGGGGTGGAGGGCGCGTGGCGCTTCGTCCAAAAGGTGTGGAGCGTGGTGGACGCCCTCCCCTCTCAGGATCTCCTCGCCGCAGAAGGGCTCGCGCCGCTGGCGGCTCCGATCGGAGCGGCCGCGACGGAGGCGGACGGCGCAGCGCGTGATGTACGCAAGGCCGCTCATCGCGCTATCGCGGCCGTCACGGACGGAGTGGAAAGCTTCCGCTTTAATGTCGCGGTCGCTCACATTCACGAATTTGCGGGCGTGTTGCGCAAGGCTGAAAGCGCAGACAGCGCGGCGATGCGCGCCGCGCGGGTGGAGGCGTGCGGGATCCTCGCGCGGCTGATCGCGCCCTTCATGCCCCATTTGGCGGAGGAGTGCTGGGCGCGCTTAGGCGGGACGGGTTTCGTGTGCCACGCGCCATGGCCGGAGGCGGAGGCCGCGCTTTTGGTGGAGGACACGGTGCTTTTGCCGATCCAAGTCAATGGCAAAAAGCGCGGCGAGCTTGAGGCCGCTAAGGGCGCGGCGTTGTCGGTGGAGGACGCTGAGGCCCGCGCCCGCGACGTGCCGGGCGTGGCGCGCGCGCTCGAAGGCAAAACCGTGCGCAAAGTGATCGTCGTGCCCGACAAGATCATTAACATCGTCGCTCAGTGACGCCGTAAGCTGCTCCCCGTGATCACAGAAGGTCCGCGCCCATGACCCGCTTCCGCCGCGTTTTTCCGCTGTTGACGAGCCTTGCTGTGGCGGTCGTGACGACGCTTGGCGTGAGCGCGTGCGGCTTTCGCCCGATTTACGCCCAAAGCGCCGGGCTGGCTCAGGCGTTTGAAGGCGTCGACGTCTCCGCAGGCCAAGGACGGGCGTCTTATCTCGTGCGCCAAGCGTCGTTGAACGCCTTCGGCTCCACCGGCGTGCCCGAGTATGATTTGCGCTTGACGGTGGGGGAGTTTCGCCGCGGCTTCGGCATTACGGCGGAGGATGTCGCGACCCGGTTTGAAGTGGTGCTGAACGTGAATTACCAGCTTGTGCGCTTAAGCGACAACCAGGTGCTCGACACCGGCCGGGTGACGAGCGCGGCGTCCTTTGACGTGCCGTTTAATCCCGACAGCAACACCGAAGACCCTTTCTCCAACATCGCGGCCGAGGAAAACGCCAAGGAACGCGCAGCCGACCTGGCCGCTCAGCGTCTGCGGGCGGAATTGGCCTATTATTTCCAAACCAACCCGGCGTGATTGGCGATGCGGGACCTGACAGCGGCCAGCGTGGCGACCAGCCGGCCGCGATGGCCTGGTTTCGGCGCTGTGATCGCCAGCCTGGCGGTCGCAGCGAGCGCCAGCCTGGCGCAGGACAGTGAGCCGGCGCTTGATCCATGCGTCGTCGCCGCCCAAAAAGCGAACGCCGGGACGTGGGATGTGGTGGAGCAGCGCCGTCTCCCGGGTCCGGCCCTGCGCGTGGACACGCGCACCACGGTGGAGCGCAATGTTTGGCGCGATCCCGACACGCTGATCTTGCAGAGCTTTGAGGCCGCTGACGCGCCGGCGCCGTCGTCGGTGACGACCGAAGTGCTGACGCCCACGGGGCTTGAGCTCACAATCCGGGACGGCGGCGAAGAGAGAGCGTTTTTCGCGCCCGTGCGGTTTGACTGTGCGTTCGATCCTGATGGGCGGGTCTACACGCTGATTATGGATTATGAGGCGGACTTTGGCGGCGCGGCCCATGCGTATCGCAATGAAGTGCGCTTTGGGCCGGACGCGGGATTTCTTGTCCGACACGCGCGTCCGACGGGGTCCGACGGCGCGTATTTTTGGGTGTCGTCGCTGACTGCGCAGCGCCGCTCGCGCGACGGCGGCGACCCGTGAAGATCACTGCGGGTAAAGCCGACGCCTTCACCCGCAAACCCAATGCGGATGTGTGGTCGGTTCTCGTTTATGGCCCGGACCGCGGCCTTGCGCGGGAGCGGGTGGCGGCGCTGCTCACCGCGTTTGGGATCGACTGCGCGGATCCTTTCGGCGTGACGGCGCTGGAGGAGGCGGCGGTGAAGGCCGAGCCCGCGCTGCTGCAAGACGAACTGCGCGCGCTGACGTTCGGCGGCGGCGCGCGGGCGGTGCGTGTGTCGCTCACGGGCGACGGCGCGGCGGCGGCGGTGACGGCGGCGCTGGAGGCGATTGATGCGCACGCCTTCGCGCCGGCGGCGCGGCTGATTGTGGACGCGGGAGACCTGACGCCGCGGGCGAAGATCCGCAAAGCCTTCGAGGGGGCGGCGCGGGCCGCCGCCTTGCCCTGCTATCGCGACGATGTGGCCGATCTTGAGCGGCTGGCTGCGGAGACGTTGACGGCCGCGGGCGTCGCTCTCACCCCCGCCGCACACGCGCGATTGCTGCCGCGTCTTGAGGGCGATCGCGCCCTCGCTCGCGGCGAACTCGACAAACTCATTCTTTACGCCGGCGACCAAAGCGAGCCGCTGACGGAAACCGACATCGACGCCATCATCACCGGCGCCGAGCCTGCAGACCTCGATGCGATCGCCGACGCCGCGCTTTCCGGCCACGCTGCAGAAGCGGACGCCGCTTATGAACGCGCGCTGGAGGCCGGCGCATCGCCAGTGTCGCTGTGCCGGGCGGTGCAGCGCGCGCTGACGCGCTTGGAAACCGTCAAAGCCCTCAGCGCCTCAGGCGGCGTGGAGGAGGCGCTGAATCGCGCGCGGCCGCCGGTGTTTGGACCACGACGGGCGCGGGTGAAGGCGCATGTGAGGCTCTGGTCTGAGGGGGCGCTCGCGGCGGCGTCCGCACGTGTGTTCGACACCGAACGCGCGTTGAAACAATCCGGCGCGCCGGATCAGGCGCTGTGCGGACGCATGCTGCTCGCCATCGCGATGATGGCCGAGCGTCGGTGATCAGAGCCGCAATTCGCCACGCATATACTCCACCGCCCCGCCAATGAGGGTCACGCGTCCCGGCTCGCTCAACCGGCAACACACCCGCCCGCCGCGCGGGCTCGCTTGAAAGCCGTTGAGCAGCGTCTTGCCCAGCCGCTCGGCCCAATACGGCGCAAGATCACAAAAGGACGAGCCGGTGACGTGATCTTCCGGGATGCCTGCGCCGGGTCCAAAAAACCGCGACACAAAATCCAAGCCCTCCATCGCCGGCGCCGTCACGGCCAAACAGCCGGCGCGCCGTCCATCCACCTGGAGCGCGGCGGCCGCGCCGGCGGCGGCGTCAAGCTCGCGCACGTCATCTTCGTCCGCGAACACAGCGATGGCGTACTCCCCTACAAGCGTCGCTTGGGGAGTGACGCCAAGAGCGTCGAGGAAGACAGCCGGCGGCGTCCAGGGCTGCGGCGCGGCGCTGGGCAGTTCGAGGCCGAAATGATCGCCCTCGCGGGTGACGATGAGCGGGCCGCTTTTGGTGTCGAAGCGCACCCGATCGAGTTCCGGCGCGAGCGTCTCCAGCACGACTGCGCCGGAGGCGAGCGTCGCGTGACCGCACAAGGGGACCTCCACCGTCGGCGTGAACCAACGCAAATCCCAGCGGCCGCGGTCATCGCTCGGGCGGATGAAGGCTGTCTCCGCCTGATTGTGCTCCTGCGCCATGGCTTGCATCAGCCCATCGTCCGGCCAAGGCGCATCCGCGGGCAAGTCCTCCAAGGGCGCGACCACCGCCGGATTGCCTTCAAAGGGCTGCTCAGCGAAGGCGTCGATCCAATAGACGATTTGAGTCATGGCGGTGCTCCAGGAACGTTGTCCGGTTGTGTTGGTTGTGCGCCGCGCGTGCTTACGCCCGCCGACGGGCGGGCTGGGCGGCGGGGCCCCCGACGACGCCGGCGGCGATGCCGGCGCGCAAGGGCCAGGCGTGATCCATCGGGCCGCAGCCTGCGCCAAAGCCCGGCGCCCGGCGGATCGCCTCACGCACATAGGTCCGCGCCACTTCGACAGCCGTGGTGAGGCCAAGCCCGAGCGCCAAGCCCGCCGCGATCGCCGACGCTAAGGTGCAGCCCGTGCCGTGGGTGTGTCGGCTTTCAATGCGGTGGTCTTCAAAGACGAGGTTTTGATCCGCCGTCAGCAGCAAATCCGTGACGATCGGCCCGGGCACGTGGCCGCCTTTGATCAACACCGCCTTCGCGCCCATTTGCAGCAGCGCGTCGCCGGCGCGATGTTGACCGTCAAGGCTCTCCACCTCCAAGCCCGTCAGGGCGGCGGCCTCTGGCGCGTTGGGAGTCAAGACATGCGCGCGCGGCACAATCTCCGCGCACACCGCCTCCACCGCCTCCTCCGCAAGGAGGCGCGCGCCGCCCTTGGCCATCATCACCGGGTCCGCGACCAAAATCGCGCCGCCGGCGTGGGCGTCATAGGCCGCAGCCACGGCCTCGACCATGGCGGTGTCCGCGAGCATGCCGGTCTTCACGGCGTCTGCGCCGATGTCGGTGAGCACGGCGCGCATTTGATCCGCGACCACGTCGGGAGGAATGGGGTGGGTGGCGTCGACGCCGAGGGTGTTTTGCACCGTGATGGCGGTGATGGCGGTGGCGGCGTATCCCCCCATGGCGGTGACGGCCTTTATGTCGGCCTGCACACCCGCGCCGCCGCCGGAATCCGACCCCGCCACGACTAAGACGCGACCTTGAGCTTCCGCCACGACGCCGCTCCCTTGCGCTTGTATGGCTTCCAAGTCACACTCCGCCGCTAACATGCAACACTGACGGGGTCTCTGTCGATTCTGGCGCAAGCCGCGCTTATAAGCGAGACTTGCCATGCTGGAAGGACGCGCGCTGATGACCAAACGCTGACAGAGGAGACGGCTGAACGGACGTCTCCACGCGTCGCCGCGGCCCATGGCCGGCGACGCCGTCTAAACCCCCGCTTCGCCGCTATTTCCCACTCAGCATGAGGTCGCGCCCGAAACCCCGGGACCGTCTCACGACGCAACTCCTGGGGACGCGCGGGCGCGCAGCGACCATGACGTCTTCGATTGACGCGGCGCACGCCGAGGCCACGCCCGCGACGCGACCGGGCGAGGAGCCTGCTCAGGCGGCGGCGACGGATTTTGACGCCGAACTTCCCGCCCATGAGGAGGACGAAGAGGACGCGAAAGAGCGGACGCTCTCTAACGCCGCCGTCGTGCAGTTTCTGGCGCGGCAATGGGCCCGTCGCCCGCGTCTGTTCGCGGCGATGACGGCGTTCACACTCGTGGCGACCGCCTCGGACTTGGCGCTGCCGATCGCGGCGGGGCGGCTGATCGACGCCCTGGGCGCGGCGGGCGCACGCGGTGATCCGGCCTCGCCGGAGGCGGCGGCCGCGGCCTGGCGCGCGCTGAGCGTGTTTGTGGCGCTCTCGGCAGGGGCGTATCTGGGACGTCATGTCTTGGCCCAGTGTGAAATCCGGTTCTCCAGCCGCAACATGCGCGATTTAACGGCGGAGAGCTTCGCGCATGTGCAGCGCTTCTCCACGGACTGGCACGCCAACACCTTCGCCGGCGCGACCGTGCGGAAGATTAGCCGCGGCATGTGGGCCTATGACATGGTCACGGCGACCTTGTTCTTCGGGCTGATCCCGACCAGCGTCGTGTTGATCGGCTTGCCGCTTTACATGTTGAGCGTGTGGCCGGTCGTCGGGACGTACGCCCTCGTGGTCGTGCTGGCGTTTATGGGCGTCTCCGTCGTGGCGAGCGTGCGCTACATCAAGCCCGCCAACGTGGTCTCCAACGCCCGCGACAGCGCGATCGGCGCGGCGCTGGCGGATGCGATCGGCTCCAACGCCGTGGTCAAGAGCTTCGGCGCAGAGGCGCGTGAAGACCGGCGGTTTGCGCGCGTGATGGCGCGCTGGCAAACCGCGGCCCAGCGCACCTGGGGGCGCTACATCACGATGGGCTTAGTGCAATCGGTGGTGGCGCTTTTGTTGTCGGGCGGCGTGATCGGCCTGGTCACACGCTTGTGGGCCGACGGGCGCGCGACGGCGGGGGACGTCACATTCGCTGTGTCGGCGTTCTTGCTGATGGCGGGTTATCTGCGCCGCTTCGGCGAGGAGGTGCAGCAAGTCCAGCGTGGCCTCGACGAATTGGAGGATCTCTCGCTGTTTGAACACGCCGCGCCGTCCGTCGCGGATGCGCCGGACGCGGTCGCGTTTGCGCCCGGCCGCGGCGCGATTGTCTTCGAGCGGGTGCGGTTTTCCTATGAGAACCAGCCGCGGCCGCTCTATGACGATTTCTCCTTAGAGATCCGCCCCGGCGAGCGCGTGGCTTTGGTCGGCCCGACGGGCTCGGGCAAGTCGACCTTCGTGAAGCTGGTCCAGCGGCTCTATGACGTTCAAGCGGGGCGGATCCTGATTGACGGGCAAGACGTGCGCGCGGTGACGCAAGCGAGTTTGCGCCAGGCCATCGCGCTGGTGCCCCAGGACCCGGCCCTCTTCCATCGCTCGATCGGCGCCAACATCGCCTACGCCAAGCCGCATGCGAGCTGGGCGGAGGTGGAGGACGTGGCTCGGCGCGCGCGCGCTGCTGACTTCATCGCGCGTTTGCCCGACGGCTTCCGCACCCTGGTGGGCGAGCGGGGGGTGAAACTGTCCGGCGGCGAACGCCAACGGATCGCCATCGCTCGCGCGCTTCTTGCTGACGCGCCGATTCTGATTTTGGACGAGGCCACATCGAGCCTCGACAACGAAACAGAGCGCCTGGTGCAGGAAGCAATGGACGCGCTGATGGCCGGTCGCACGACCTTAGTGATCGCTCACCGGCTCTCGACCGTGCGCGATGCGGATCGGATTTTGGTGTTTGATCAGGGTCGCATTGTCGAGCAGGGGCGGCACGCGGAGCTCGCGGCGCGCCCGGACGGTGTGTATGCGCGTTTGCACCGGGCGAGTGAGATGGCGTAGGCGGCGTGCATTGGTCCGGGTCGGCTGAGCCGCGGGCGCTGCGCGGACCCGGGGTGTGTCACAGGCGCTACACCGATATGAGAGCGGGGCCGCGCCCCCCATGCGCGACCCCGCCTGCCCCGCGACGTCCCCCGAGACCAGCGACGTGCGCACACACACCTAGCCTTGGTCGATGACAGTCGCCTGACAAAAATGTGTCGGAGTGGCGGCGGAGCACACAGTGATGCGCAACGACCACAGGCGCTGCGCTTGGGACCTAGTCACGGCTTTCTCGCCGGCGAGGGGATGCGCGCTCCTCCTGGCCGAACGCGCCGAGGCGGCGTGCGCCATCGCCCTGTGCTGGTCGTCCGTCACCCTCGGGCTTGCCCCGAACATCCAACGCCCGTGGCCCCTTTTGGCCGATGGGCCCTCGGCACAACGCGTGCGCCCGGCCTGAGGATGAGGGAGGCCCGTGGGTCTAGGCTCAAGCGGCATGCGGGGCTTGGCCCTGAAGCTGCGGCGGAAACCGAAACGCGACGCGCCTCGCCGGCCATGATTGGGCGCGTCCGCCGCCCCGAACGCTAGGCCTTCAACGCGACCATCGCCCGATCAAGGCCGTCGAGGGTTAAGGGATACATGCGATCGCCGATCAGCTCGCGGATGATCTTAGTGGAGGCGCTGTATTCCCAGCCCACCTCCGGCGTCGGGTTGAGCCAGGCGATGCGGTCGAATGTCTCCACGAGCCGCGAGATCCACACCGCGCCCGCCTCCTCGTTGAAGTATTCCGACGCCCCGCCCGGCGCGATCACTTCATAAGGCGACATCGCCGCGTCGCCGACAACGATGACGCGGTAGTCGCAGCCGAAAGTGCGCAACACCTCCCATGTGTCGATGCGCGCGTCATGGCGGCGACGGTTGTCCTTCCAGACAAAATCATACAAGCAATTGTGGAAGTAAAAGTACTCCAAGTGCTTGAATTCGGAGTGCGCGGCGGAAAACAGCTCCTCACACACTTGGATGTAGGGGTCCATCGACCCCCCGACGTCAAAAAACGTCAGCAAGTTTACAAGATTGCGCCGCTCAGGCCGCATCTTCACGTCCAGCAATCCCTGGCGGGCCGTGGCGTCGATCGTGCCTTCGAGGTCGAATTCCTCTGCGGCGCCGCGACGCGCGAACCGCCGCAAGCGCCGCAAGGCGAGTTTGATGTTGCGCACGCCGATCTCGACGTCGTGGTCGAGGTTTTTGAATTCGCGCTTCTCCCACACCTTAACCGCCCGGCCCTGGCGCGCGCCGGCGTCGCCAATGCGCACGCCTTCGGGGTTATAGCCGCCGGAGCCGAAGGGCGATGTCCCGCCCGTGCCGATCCAACGGCCGCCGCCTTCATGGCGGCCCTTTTGTTCTTTCAGCCGCTCGCGCAGCGTCTCCATGAGTTTGTCGAAACCACCTAGCGCTTCGACCTGCGCCTTGTCGTCTTCGGAGAAATAGCGCTGCGCCAGCGCGCGCAGCCATTCTTCGGGGATCTCGGCGGTTTCCACGCCCGCAAGCGTCTCCACACCTTTAAACGCTTCGCCGAACACCCGGTCGAACCGATCCAAATGGCGTTCGTCTTTCACCAGGCAGGCGCGCGCGACGATGTAGAAATCATCGACCCGGCGGGCGGGAAGGTCAGCCTCCATCGCCTCCATAAGGGTCAGGTGCTCTTTGAGCGACACCGGCAAGCCCGCCGCCTTCAGGCGCATGAAGAAGTCGATGAACACGCCGCTCGCTCCTCTTGTCGCCTCTCCCGGTCGCCTCTCCCGGTCGGGTTTCCCGGCAAACTTCCGACCCCCGGCCGTCTGAGATCGGCTAGGTCCGCTCGCGCCGCGCGAGAAACGCCAAACGCTCCAGCAAGTGCACGTCCTGCTCATTCTTCACCAACGCGCCGGCTAAGGGCGGGATGGCGTTGCGCGGATCACGTTCACGCAGCACCTGGGGATCGACATCTTCCGCAAGGAGCAGCTTCAACCAATCCAGGAGCTCGGAGGTCGACGGCTTTTTCTTCAGGCCCGGCGCATCACGCAAGTCGTAGAAGACGCGCAACGCCTCCGACACGAGTCGTTCTTTGATTTGTGGGAAATGCACATCAATGATCCGACGCATCGTGTCCGCGTCGGGAAACTTGATGTAATGAAAGAAGCACCGACGTAAGAATGCGTCGGGCAATTCTTTCTCATTGTTTGACGTAATGACCACGATCGGCCGTCGCTCCGCGCGCACCACCTCTTGGGTTTCGTAGACGAAGAACTCCATGCGATCGAGCTCCGTCAGCAAGTCATTGGGGAACTCGATATCGGCTTTGTCGATTTCGTCAATCAAGAGTACCGGTCGTTCCGGCGATGTAAACGCATCCCACAATTTGCCGCGTTTAATATAGTGCTTGATGTCGGCGACACGCGGGTCGCCCAGCTGGCTGTCTCGCAAGCGTGCGACGGCGTCATACTCGTACAGTCCGTGCTGGGCCTTGGTGGTGGATTTAATGTGCCACTCGATCAGCGGCGCGCCGAGGGAATGAGCGATTTCCCGCGCCAGCACCGTCTTGCCCGTGCCCGGCTCGCCCTTGACCAACAAAGGACGCTCAAGCGTCGCCGCCGCGTTAACAGCGATGCGCAAGTCATCTGTGGCGATGTACTGGTCCGTGCTGGAAAACGCGCTCATGGGCCGTCGGACGCTCCGCTTGCTGATCGTCACACGCGCCACGATCGTCGCCACACGCACCCATTACCTAGCGCCGGCGAGGCGGCCGACACAAGCCGCCCTCAGCCGCGCCGCGCGGCCATCAGGTCGCGAAAGCGCGCAAACACGCCAAGCGCGTCGTGGGGTCCCGGCGCGGCCTCGGGGTGATGCTGAACCGACAAAATCGGGCGTCCCTCAAATGCGAGCCCGCTGTTCGTCCCGTCAAAGAGCGACACATACGTCTCGCGCGCGCCCGGCGGCAGCGCTGAGCGATCGACGGTGAAGCCATGGTTCATGGAGGCGATCTCCACGCGCCCGGTCTCGAGATCATGCACCGGGTGGTTCGCGCCATGGTGGCCTTGGGCCATTTTCACCGTCCGCCCGCCCAAAGCGAGCGCAAGCATTTGGTGGCCGAGGCACACCGCCAGCATCGGCACGCCGCTGTCCGCCAACACCCGGATTGTTGCGCCCGCATGAGCGGCGGTGGCGGCGGGATCGCCCGGGCCGTTGGACAAAACCACGCCATCAGGCGCAAGCGCGAGGATCTCCGGGGCTGTCGCGCGCGCGCCCACGACGCGCACGCGCGCACTAAGCGCGGCCACATGGCGCACAATGTCCTGCTTCGCGCCGTAATCGACCACCACCACTGTGAACTGCGGCGGCCCTGACGCGCCTGGAGCCGCGGCGGCGGCCTCAGACGGCCGCCATGGGGCGGCGTTGGCGTCAAACGGCGCGTCCGTGGTCATATCCACCGCTAAGTCTGCGCCCTCCACACCGCTCCAGGCCGCGGCCTCCGCCGCCAGCGCGGCGTGGTCAAGGGGCGCGTCGGGGCTGTAGGCGAGCGCGCCATGGGGCATGCCGCGTTCGCGAATGCGCCGGGTGAGCGCGCGGGTGTCGACGCCGGCGATGGCGATTAGCCCGCGCGCGGCGAGCCACGCGTCAAAGCCCTGCTCGGCGCGCCAATTCGACGCGGGAGTCAGCGGTGCGCGCAAAATCGCGCCGCACGCCGCGCGCACGCTGGCGGCGGAGGCGGCTTGGTCATCGTGATCATTTGCGCCGGTGTTGCCCACATGGGGCGCGGTGAAGCACACAATTTGGCGGGCGTAGGACGGATCGCTGAGCACTTCTTGATGTCCAGCGAGGGCGGTGTTGAAGCAAATCTCCCCCACGACGCGGCCCGTTGCGCCTGCGCCGCGCCCTGAAAACACGGTCCCGTCCGCCAACACCACAGCTGCGTTCATGACTTCCCCTTCAGCGCGGCTGACGCTGCAGCGCAGCGCCCTGACGCACGCTCCAAAACGCGGCGGGACGCGGCGCCTGAGCGCGTCCCTTGATTTGCGGTGCAACCTTGCATATTTCTGCGGTCTCGGTTTGTCGAAGTTTCGCCGCAAATCGGCCATACGGCGGCGAAGATTTGTAGGAGCGCCGTCGCTGCGGGTCAAACGGCCGGGCGCGGCGTCGGCGGAGCGGGACACCATGACGTTGCGCGCGCGTATTGCGGCTTGTTTGGATTCGGCGGTCTCTGACGGCGATGACGTCAAAATCGCCACCCTTCGCCTCCTCACATGTGCGGTGCGCGACCGTGACCGCGGCGCTCACGCCCGCGATTTGTCGGGGTGTCCGGACGCCGAAGTGTTGGCGCTGCTGAACACAATGATCCGCCAACGCGAAGCTTCCATCCGCGATTATGAAGACGCTGGCCGGGTCGATTTGGCTGAGCAAGAACGGCTGGAGCTTGAGGCGCTGAAATGCGTTATGCCGCCGCCCTTGCCGGATGAGGAAGTGCGCAGCGCCGCTGAACGGGTGGTGGCGGATCTCGACGCCAGCGGCCTGAAAGACATTGGCCGGTGCGTGACGGAGCTGAAAAGCCGCTTTCCCGGTCGCGTGGACGCCGCCGCCGCGGGCGCGGCGGTCAAGAACCTGCTCGCGGCTTCGTAACGCGCGGCCAGCGCCAGC
>CAZMSO010000002.1:0-1424 GCA_964568975.1 uncultured Caulobacterales bacterium
GGCGCTGCGCGCCTTCCGGGAAGCGGAGCGTTGGAGAATGCCGCCCCCCGGCCGAAGCGCCTCAGCGCGGAGAGCCGGGGCCCCTGGAGCGTCGGTGTCGGGCCCATGGATCCCGGATAGCGCCTGCGGCGCTTGCGGGAGGCGGCGTCTTCTCATCCAGGAGGGGCGCCGGCTGATGAAAGCCGCCTCCGGCCGGGACGACACGGACGGGCGCGCGCCTAATCGTCCTCGGTCTTGGACGCCCCGGCGTGGCCGCCGGTGAGGGCGGCGCTCATGAGCTGGATGAAATTGTCCGCCCACAGGCCGGAGAATTGCGTCCAATTCTTTACGAGATCCGTGGGGTCGATGAGCTCCATGTTCGCCTCCAGGCGACGCACGACCTCGTTCACCACCAGCTCGTTCACCGGGCTCATATCCGGCAGGCCGAAAAACGCGCGCGCCTCCTGGGGCGAGCATTCGACATTCACCGTCACCTTCATAGCGTTCTCCACCTGATCGGTCCGCTGGGCCGCAGAACGCGGGGCGGGGGTGCGCAGCCGCCGCAACCCATAACAACATGCGCGGCGCGGCGCGTTGCGGATGATGCAGCGCATCCGCTCAAACTTTGCTAAGCCTAGTCCACCCAGCAGGAAAGGACAGCTCATGAGCGCGGCGGCGATTCAGATTGAGACACGCGACGGCGCCTTTGGCGGTTACCTGGCGCGGCCGGGGCTCACGGGAACGGGACCCGGCGTGCTTGTCCTTCAGGAGATTTTCGGGATCAACACCACTGTCCGCAGCCTGTGCGACGACTTAGCGCGGCAGGGCTTTGTCGCCCTTGCGCCCGATTTTTTTTGGCGGATCGAGCCGGGGATTATGCTTGATGATCGCCAGGAGGAAGACCTCCAGCGCGCCTTCGCCCTCTTCGGCGAGTTCAATGTGGATCAGGGGATGGAGGATGTGGCCGCCGCCCTTGCGGCCTTGCGCGAGCATCCCGCGTGCACGGGTAAAGCCGGGGCGGTGGGGTACTGCCTGGGCGGTTTGCTCGCTTACCTCACCGCCTCGCGCACGGATGTGGACGCCACAGTGGGGTATTACGGCGTGTCCATTCATGAACGCTTGGGCGAAGCCTCGCGCATCGCGTCGCCGCTGATGCTGCACATCGCCGGCCGCGACGAATTCGTGCCCCAGGACGCCCAAGCCGTCATTTCCGAAGCTCTGCGCAATGATCCGCACGTGACGCTGCACGTTTATCCTGAGCGCGACCACGCCTTCGCCCGCGTGGGCGGCGCGCACCACCACGCCGAGGATGCGGCCCTGGCTGACGAACGGACGTTGGCGTTTTTCAAACAGCATCTCGCCTGAAGCGACAGTGCGGGGCGATGAGCCGGGGGGAGGCGTCGCGGTGATGATGACAGGCATGCACCCAGCCGCACGTGCACTCA
>CAZMSO010000002.1:1524-109961 GCA_964568975.1 uncultured Caulobacterales bacterium
GGGGGAGGCGTCGCGGTGATGATGACAGGCATGCACCCAGCCGCACGTGCACTCACGGCGCTCACCGTGCTGGCGGCGCTGGGCGGTTGCGGGCCTGCGGGCGGTCAAGCCGCCCCCACGCCAGGCGCGGCGGACCCGTTCACAGCGCCCGTCGCGGCCGCGATTGACGCGGATGCGCGCGGCTTACCGCCATATTTGGCCTGCCTGCGCGAGCAGGGCGCGGCCCTGGTCTCCGCCCATCGCGGCGGGCCTGCGCCCGGTTTTCCCGAAAACGCGTTGGAGAGCTTCACGCGGATTGTGGCTGAGAGCCCAGCGCTTCTGGAAGTTGATGTGCGCGCGACGTCCGACGGGGTGTTGGTGCTCTTGCACGACCGCACCCTTGACCGCACCACCGATTGCGACGGCGAACTCGCGGCTCGGCCCATGGATGCGATCCGCGCCTGCCGCTTGCGCGATAATGACGGCGTGCTTACGTCCTTCGCGATCCCGACATTGGCTGAGGCCTTAGTGTGGGCGAAGGACCGTACAGTGCTGCAGCTCGACATCAAGGCGCGCGCGCTTTTTCCCGCGACTGTGGAGCTGGTGCGCCAAGCTGACGCGTTCGATCGGGTGGTGTTCATCACGTACACGCCGGAGGCGGCGCTGGAGATCGCCCAGCTCAGCCCTGTCGCGGTGGTCTCCACCAGCCTTGAGTCTCCGGCTGATCTTGCGGACTTAGCGGCCGGCGGGCTGCCGCGGGATCGGGTGGTGGCCTGGTTGGGATATGGGCGTGAAGATCCTGCCCGGATGCGGGCGTTTGCAGACGCCGGCGTCACCGTGAGCTTCGGCACGCTGGGCTTTGACGACTCGATTGATGATCAGATCGCCGAGAGTGGGGATTTCAGTCGTTACGCGCGCATCGCCGACAGCGGCGTGGGCCTGATCGCCACAGACGCGCCCTTGATTGCGGCGGCGGCGCTGGCTGACGCCGACGACCCGACCGATGAGCTGGCGGCGTGCAACGTCGCGGAGTGAGCGGCCGGGGGAGCGGCCTTGCGCATAAGACGCGGCCTCCGCCAACGCGCCGCTTCCCGGAAAGCCTGGAGGGCTTATCCGGGACCCATGCGCCCTTGGCCCACGCCCCATGGGCCCCGGCTCTGCGCGCTCATGCGGTCCGGCCGGGGGAGCGGCCCTGATCCGAAGACGCCGCCTTAGAGCCAGGCTCAGCGCCGGGTGGCGGTCTCCCACGCCTCGCGCTCAATAAGCCGCGCCCAATAGGCTTGGATTGAGTCCGGGGTCTGCTCGAGACGGCGCATCAGCTTGAGCAGAAATAGCATATAGCCGATGCTGATGTCGGCGGCGGTGAAGCCGCGCGCCAAGATAAACGGCTGCGCTCCGAGATGGCCGGCGAAAAAGCCCAAGAGCTTGAGCACCTCCCGCTCAGCCCAGCGCGCGATGCGCTCATTGCGGTGAGCCTCCGGCAACAGCACGGTGTGGCCCAGGAGCATGTTCATTGCGGGCCCAAGCCCAGCCTCGCCGAAATGCAGCCATTGCAGATAGGGCCCGAAATCGGGGTCGCTTGGGACCGCAGCCAGTGGCGTCGGCCCGAAAACGCCCGTGAGATACTCAAGGATCGCTGTGGATTCATGGATCGTCACCGGGCCGTGGATCAGCGTCGGCGCCTTCTGAAGAGGGTGGACCCGGCGATAGGCCTCTCCACCGACATTGCCGAAAGTGAAGTCCATGCGCTCGAGATCATAGGCGACGCCCATCTCCTCCATCAGCCAGCGGGCGCGCACAGCCCGTGATTGGGGCGTGAAATAGAGCGTGGGGCGGCTCATGGCGTTTCCGGGATTAGACGATAACGACGCACACGCCGCCTATAGCACACGCCGCTTCAAGCGCCTGATGGATCCCGACGCGCCTTGCCGCGCTCGCCAGCCGCGTCCGACATTGGGAGCGCCGGCTCGGCTCGAACGTTGGCGGATCCCAGTAGATCCAAGGAGACCCGCTCTCAGCGTCTTGGACGCGGCGAGGGGATGTCGGCGCATGGCGCGAGACGTCCAGAACTCCCTCCCGATCTCCCCCTGTCACGACAAGGACATGTGGCGAGGGTCGCTGAGGCTCCCGCGTCATGGGACCATGGAGCGACTGAAGTCCTTAGGTGTTCATGCTTTGGAAGAAGTCGTCATTGTTCTTCGCCTGGCGCAGCTTATCGAGCAGGAACTCAATCGCGTCCTGCGTGCCCATCGGGTTCAGGATACGCCGCAGCACATACATTTTTTGTAAGATTTGCTTGTCGACGAGGAGCTCTTCCTTACGGGTGCCGGACTTGGTGACGTCCATGGCGGGGAAGACGCGCTTGTCGGCAACTTTCCGATCAAGGACGATCTCGCTGTTGCCGGTGCCTTTGAATTCCTCAAAAATCACTTCGTCCATGCGGCTGCCGGTGTCGATCAGCGCGGTCGCAATGATGGTCAGGCTGCCGCCTTCCTCCAAGTTCCGCGCAGCACCGAAGAAGCGCTTGGGCCGTTGGAGGGCGTTGGCGTCGACGCCGCCCGTAAGCACCTTGCCGGAGCTCGGCACCACGGTGTTGTAGGCGCGCCCGAGGCGGGTGATGGAATCCAGCAAGATCACGACATCGCGACCATGCTCAGTGAGGCGTTTCGCCTTTTCGATCACCATCTCCGCCACTTGGACATGGCGCGAAGCCGGTTCGTCAAAGGTGGAGGAGATGACCTCGCCTTGGACGGAGCGCTGCATATCCGTCACTTCTTCCGGCCGCTCATCGATCAGCAGCACAATGACGTAGCACTCGGGGTGGTTCGCCTCGATGGAGTGGGCGATGTTCTGCAAAAGCACCGTCTTACCCGTGCGCGGCGGCGCGACGATCAGCGCGCGTTGGCCCTTGCCGAGGGGCGCGACAATGTCGATCACCCGGCCCGAGCGGTCTTTGCGCGTGGGATCATCGATCTCCATGTGGAAGCGCTCATTGGGATAAAGCGGGGTGAGGTTGTCGAAGTGGACTTTGTGGCGCGCCCGGTCGGGATCTTCGAAATTGATGTTGGCGACCTTCACCAGCGCGAAATAGCGTTCGCCATCGCGCGGCGCGCGGATCTGGCCGTCGACTGTATCGCCCGTGCGCAGGCCAAAGCGCCGGATCTGGGATGGGCTGACATAAATGTCGTCGGGGCCGGGGAGATAATTGGCCTCCGGGGCGCGAAGAAATCCGAACCCGTCCTGGAGGACCTCCAAGACGCCGCCGCCGGAAATCTCGACCCCGCGTTCAGCCAGTTCTTTCAGGATCGCAAACATCATATCCTGCTTGCGCATGGATGATGCGTTTTCAATCTCGAGCGTCTCAGCGTAAGCTAAGAGTTCCGTGGGGCCGCGTTTCTTTAAATCATCCAGGGTCATCGACTTAAGGTCGCCGATGCTTTGTGCGTCAGACGCTTTGGTCATAGTCAGTCTTTCGGACGTGGTTCGTGGCCGCCGTGATCACGGCGCGGCGCATCTCTGTTCGTGGAGCGGCGTTTAAATACGCGGAAAGAAGGGCCGGAGTGCGGCCGTCGAGGTGTTGGCTGTAAAGCCTCCCGCGCAAGCACCGAGCCACAAGACGCGGCGTTCGTCAAGGCGACGGTCTGCAGGGGATCAAAATGGCTCCACAACCGCCATAACGACGATCACAATGGCCAAAATAGCCGGCGCTTCGTTAACGATCCGCCAATACCGCTCCGAGCGCGTGTTGGCGTCGCTCGCAAACGCTTTGCGCGCCGTGGCGTAGACATGGTGGGCGACGGTCATCAGCACAATGGCGAGAAGCTTGACGTGAAGCCAACCAAAGCTGAGAAGCTCCGGACGACCCGCGATCATGGCGAGCCCCAACGCCCATGCCGCGATCATGGCCGGGTTCATAATGAACCGCAGCAAACGGCGCTCTTGCTGCACGAGCGTGGCGTCAAGCTCCCCGCCCGGGGTCGCGCCGACATGGTAAACATAAAGGCGTGGCAAATAGAGCAAGCCGGCCATCCACGCAATCACGCTGAGAATGTGAAACGCCTTGATCCACTGATACAGCGGCCCGCCCAAAACATCGCTGATCACGCCCACTGTGCGTCCTCCACACCGCCTAGGCTGCTTGCGCGGCCGGATCGCGCACCCAGGCGATCAAATCGGACACATGCTCAGGCGGCGTCTCCGGCCATATGCCATGGCCGAGATTGAAGATGTAGGGCCGGTCGCTAAACTGCCGCACCAGCCGCTGAATCTCGCTTTTCAGCATCGCCCCGCCGGCGACGAGCACGGCCGGATCCAACCCGCCTTGCAACGGAAAGCTCTTGGGAAACGCCGCCGACGCCCACGGACTTGCAAGCGCCATGTCCAAAGCCATCGCACTGACGCCCGTCTTCTGGAAATCAAGGGCTAAGGGCCCGGCCCCGCGCGGGAAGCCAATCACGGGAACCGTCACCCCCGCGGCGCGCAAGCGCGTGATGCACCGCGCAGTCGGCGCCATCACAAATCGCTCAAACAGCGGCGGCGCGAGGCCTTCCGCCCAGCTTTCAAACAGCTTCACGCTGTCAGCGCCCGCCGCCACTTGCATCGCAAGGTAATCGGCCGTGGCGTCGGCCAAATGCGCCAGCAGGGCGTCCGTCGCGTCGAGATTGGCCGTCGCCCAGGCCCGCGCGCGCCGGCGGCCCGCATCGCCCCCACCGCCACCGAGCATATACGTCGCCACAGTCCACGGCGCGCCGGCGAACCCAATCAACGCCGTCGCCTCCGGCAAGCCCGCGCGCACACGGCTGACGGTCTCACCCACGCGCGCAAGGCCGGATGCGGCGGCGTCCCAATTCAACGCCTCCACACGCCGGGGATCCGTCAACGGCTCTAGGCGCGGGCCTTCGTTTTCGACAAACCGGACTTCCGCGCCGATCACATGGGGCAACAGCAAGATGTCGGCGAAAACGATGGAAGCGTCGAAGCCATAGCGGCGGATCGGCTGCAGCGTCACTTCCGTCGCGCGCTCCACGTCGAAGCAAAACTCGATGAAGTTCGGCACTTCCGCGCGGATGGCCCGATATTCCGGCAGATAGCGTCCCGCTTGGCGCATGAGCCAAATCGGGGGCGGCGACAGCGCGTCGCCCTGCAGCGTGCGCGTCATCAATCGATCGTGCGCCATGCCCGTCTCCTTTCACATCGAGATAAGATCATGTGTTTTCTGTTGTTGTGGCCAGGGAGAACGTCGCGACGCGGCGTCGCACACACGCTTTCCACCGCCGGCTCACGGGAAACACTGCGCCGCCTCCATGGTGGGGACGGGTGGAAACATGCCCGCGGTTTAAGGAGCGCCGGCACTTGGCGAGTCAAGGGGTATATGCTTCACACCCAGTGAGGCTTTGAGCGGCGCCGCGTTAAGCGCTGGTGGAAATCAGGTGAGGCGCGGGCGAAAGAAATCCCGTCCGCGCGCCGCAACCGCACGTCAGGGGTGGAAAGGAGAGCGTCATCAACAGACCCTTCACCTTCGGCGCCGGCTCGCCGCCGCCCTCTGAGCCGCCAGTGGACAATGCCAGCGAGCCTGGGGCGATGCGTCGGCGGTTGCCCTTGTATTTCCACGTGCATTTGGTGTCGGACTCCACGGGGGAAACGCTGACGAACGTCATGAAAGCGTCGGTGGCTCAGTTCGATCAGATCATTCCGATTGAGCATTTTTACGCGCTTGTGCGTTCGCCGCGGCAAATGCAGCGCGTGCTTGATGCGGTCGCGGATGCGCCGGGCGTGGTGTTTTTCACGATCCTTGATGAGACGTTGCGCCGCACGCTGGAGCGCCGGTGCGTTGAGCTGGGTCTGCCATGCGTGGCGGTGCTCGATCCCATGCTGGCGACGCTGTCGCGCTATATCGGCGCGCCCGTGCAACAGCGCATCGGCGCCCAACGGGCTCTCGATGACAATTACTATCACCGGATCGAGGCTCTGGATTTCGCCATGGCCCACGATGACGGCCAGCATCTCGACAGCCTCCACCAGGCCGATGTCGTGCTGGTCGGGGTGAGCCGCACATCAAAAACGCCGACGACGATGTATCTCGCACACCGGGGCGTGCGCGCGGCGAATGTGCCTTTGGTGCCGGGTGTTCCCTTGCCGCCGCAAGTGGAGGCGTTGTCGACGCCTTTGATTGTCGGGCTCACGGCGACGCCTGATCGGCTGGTGACGATCCGGCGCAACCGCTTGCTTGGGCTCAACGCGGACCGCGACACCCCTTATGTGGACGGCCGCGCCGTGCGCGATGAGGTGGTGCGGGCCAAGCGGCTGTTTAAGAGCAGGGACTGGCCGATCATTGATGTGACCCGGCGGTCGGTGGAGGAAACGGCCGCTCAAATTATGAATCTGCTCGCTGAGCATCGCGAGCAGCGTCACCTATGAGCGTGTCGGCCGAGAGCGCGCTTTCGGACGTCGTGTTGGCGTCTGGCAGCGCGATTCGCGCGCGCATCCTCACTGACGCCGGCGTGTCCTTTCGCATTGTGCGCCCGGGCGTGGATGAGGCGGCCGTTAAAGCCGCCATGGCGGACGCCGCCGGTGAGGACGTCGCTCTTGCTTTGGCGGAGGCGAAAGCGCGCGCCGTGATGGCGTCAGGTGCGACGGCTGGGGCCGAAGTGGTGGTGGCGGCGGATCAAATCCTGCGGTTTGGCGGCGCGTTGTTCGACAAAGTCGACACCATGGCTGCGGCGCGGGCGCGCCTGGCCGCGCTGAGCGGGAACACCCACGAGCTCGTCAATGGCATGGTCGTGGCGCGTGACGGCGCACTCATTGATCGCCATCTCCAGATCTCACGCTTAACCATGCGCCCGCTGAGCCCGGCGTTTCTGGACAGCTATCTCGCCCGTGCGGGCGAGGCGATCTTATCGAGCGTGGGCTGTTATCAATTTGAAGGCCTTGGCGCGCAGCTGTTTGAGCGGGTGGAGGGGGATTTCTTCGCTGTGCTTGGCTTGCCGCTTTTGCCGCTTTTGGCGTTGTTGCGAGTCCATGGCGCCCTCGATTCATGAGTGAGGGCGCGGGGCCGCGGCTGGCGGGCGTCGCCGGGTGGCCGGTGGCTCATTCGTTGTCGCCGCGTGTGCACGGGGCGTGGCTTGCGACGCTTGGGCGGGAGGATGTCTACGCCGCCTTTGCGGTGCGTCCAGAGACGGCGGCGACGGCGTTTCGCGCCCTGCCCGCGCTGGGAATTGCGGGCGTGAATGTGACGTTGCCGCTGAAAGAAACAGCGTTGCGCGCCGCTGATAGCCGCACCACGCTTGCTGAAACGGTGGGGGCGGCGAACCTGCTGACCGTTGACGCTGCTGGCATGCTTTGCGCCGACAACACTGATGTCGCGGGTGTGCGCTACGCCCTGCGCGCGGCGCCGCCTCCGTCGGCTGAGGACCGCGCTTTGGTGCTGGGCGCAGGCGGTGCGGCGCGCGCCATTGTGTGCGCCCTGATCGCCATGGGATGGCGGCGGCTTGTGATTGTGAACCGATCAGTCGAGCGCGCAGCAGCCTTGGCGTCTGACGCGCGGGCGTGGTCCAGCGGCGCGGCGCTTGACGCGCGTGCGTGGGAGGATCGCCACGCGCTTGCTAGGGAAGCGGGACTGATCGCTAACGCCACAAGCCTTGGGATGATCGGCCAACCGCCCCTCGATCTTGATCTGGCTTCAGGCCGTGGCGATCGCGTGGTGTTCGACAGTGTGTACACACCGTTAGAGACCCCGCTTTTGCGCGCCGCGCGAGAGCAGGGCCTAGCCGCCGTGGATGGCTTAGACATGCTGATTGGCCAGGCCATCCCAAGTTTTGAGGCGTTCTTCGGCGCGCCGCCCCCGACCTCAGTGGATGCGCGCGCATTGCTCTCAGCGGCGTTGCGCGCGCGGGAGGCGCGGGCGTGATTGTCGTCGGCCTCACGGGCTCCATCGGCATGGGCAAAACCACGACGGCGGCCATGTTCGCCGACGCCGGGGCGGCGGTGTTTGACGCCGACGCTGCGGTTCACAAGCTTTACGCCCCCGGCGGCGCGGCGACGCGCTTGGTGGCGCAAGCGTTTCCTGATGTCGTGACACACGGCGCGGTGGATCGCGCGGCCTTAGGGGCGCTGGTGCGCGATGATCCCGTCACGTTGAAACGGCTTGAGGCCCTCGTGCACCCGCTTGTGGCCGACGCGCGCGCAGCGTTTCTGAAAGCCGCGGCGCAGGAGGGGCGGCGGGTGGCGGTGCTTGACGTGCCGCTGTTGTTTGAAACGGGTGGGGATCGTTCTGTGGATGTTGTCGTCGTTGTCAGCGCGCCCGAGGCGGTGCAGCGCGCGCGCGTTCTCGCGCGTGCAGGCATGACGCCGGCGATGTTTGAGGCCATCCGTGCGCGCCAAACGCCGGACGCCGATAAGCGCGCCCGCGCCGATTACATTGTGGAGACGGGCGAGGGGCTTGAAGCCGCGCGCACTCACGTGGCGCGAATCATGGCGGACTTATTAGCCCGCGCCGGCGCTGCGCCGCGGGACTAGCGGAACCCTGGAGATGGAGCCGGGCATGCGCGAGATTGTGTTTGACGTTGAGACCACGGGCCTCGATCCCGCGTCCGGCGATCGGATCACAGAGCTCGGCTGTGTGGAGGTCATCGATTACATCCCCACCGGGCGCACGTTTCAGGCTTATGTGAACCCGCAGCGCGCCTTAGACGCCAAAGCGGTGGAGATCACTGGGCTCACGAATGAGTTTTTGGCCGACAAGCCTGTGTTCGCCGCTCATGTTGAGCCGCTTTTGTCCTTCATCGGCGATGCGCGCATGGTGGCGCACAACGCGTCCTTCGACCGCGGCTTCCTCAATATGGAGCTTGCGCGCGCTGGCCGCGAACCGATCCCCGACACGCGATGGCTGGACACCCTGGAACTCGCGCGCGTGATGTTTCCCGGCATGCACAATTCCCTCGACGCGCTCTGTAAGCGCTTCAACATCAGCCTTGATGCGCGCGACAAGCATGGCGCGCTTTTGGATTCGCGGCTTTTGGCGGAGGTTTATCTCCACCTCAATGGCGGGCGCGAGCAGTCGCTTGATCTCACTGTCAGCGATGACAAACGCACCGCCCGGCGCGACGTCTCGGCGATCGCGGCCAAACGGCCCACAGGCCCTTTGAGCACGGAGGCTGAACGAGCCGCGCACGCCGCCTTCCTGGCCACGCTCGGCGGGGAGCTTGTGTGGGGGTCGCTGGCGGCGGACGAGACGAGCGCGACCCCGGCCGAGCGCGCTTAGGCCTGGGCCGTGGGAGCGCCGCCTTCTGTGTCGGCGCCTGTTTCCGCCCGGCGCTTTTGAGCCAGATACAAGCCGGCGAAATCAATCGGGTCGATGTAAAGCGGCGGAAAGCCGCCATCGCGCGTGACTTCCGCCATCAGCCGGCGCGCAAAAGGGAACAGCATGCGCGGCGATTCAATCAGCAGCATCTGCTCGATTGCGTTTTCCGGCATGTTCACAAAGTGAAACAAGCCCGCATATTTGAGTTCGACGATGAAGGCGACGGCGTCGCCGCGCTGCGCCTTCGCCTCCAGGTTCAGCACGACTTCGTAGGCGTGCTCATCGGCCCGGCGTGCTTGGACGTCGATGCCCATATCGATCTGCGGGGCGTCTTGGCCGCTGCGCAAACTGCCGGGAGCGCTGGGGTTCTCGAAAGACAGATCTTTAATGTATTGCGCCAAAACACGGATTTGCGGCGTGGGCGCAGCGCCGCTGGCGGCGTCGTTGTTGGATTCAGGTGTGTCAGCCATGTGATGGCGCGCTCTCGTGTTCTCTGCGGTCGAAAAAGGTCTGCGCGGGGGCTATCACGGGGGGCGAAACCCGGCAAGGCGGCGGGCTGACGAGGCGCGCCATGCGGCCTATATGCGTATTTTGGACGGAAGGAATTTCGCGTGGGTGAGCTGTTCCCCATTTTGCTGTTTGCAACGATCGCGGTGCTGTTCGCGCTGCGGCTCTATATGGTGCTGGGTCGGCGCACTGGTGAAGAGCCGAAGGCGGACGTCGCGCCGCGCGCGCCTGGCGGTCGCCACGGCGCGACGGGCCTGCGTCCCGCGTTTACGGGCCCGGCCGCGGCGGGGATGGAGGCGATTCGCGCCGCCGACGGCGTGTTCGATCCTGACGCGTTTTTAAGCGGCGCGCGCGAAGCCTACGCCCTTGTCGGGCGCGCGTTCGCGGAGGGGGATCGCCGCACCTTGGAGCAGCTTTTGTCCCCAAACGTTTATGAGAAATGGACCAACGCCATCGCCGAGCGGGAGGCCGCCGGCCATGAGCAAGTGTTTGAGCTGGTGCGCCTTGCTTCAGCGGAGGTGGAGGAGGCGGCGTTGACTGACGGGGTCGCCTCAGTGTCGGTGCGGTTTTCCGCTGACATCCGCTCGGCCTTGCGCGACCGTGAAGGCGTGGCGATTGAAGGCGACGCTGACCACGCCAAGCGCGTGGACGAAGTGTGGGCGTTCGAACGCCAAGTGGCCTCGGACAATCCCAATTGGCGGCTCTCGAAAGTCAGCAAAGGGTAGGCGTGGCGCGCGCGCTCTCTCCGCACACCTGTGAGACGCGCGGCGCGGCGGTGGTGAGGACGACGCGGACGGGCCGCGGCGTCGTCAGTCTGCTGGCGGTTTTCATCGCGGCGTGCGCGGGTGCGCCGGCGGAAGCGCCCCCGCCGCCCTCGCGCTTGCGTCCTGCGGAGGTGGCGGCGCCGCCCGTTTTTCACCCGACGCTGACGGCCGCGGCGGTCCCGTTTTCAGCGCTGACGGGTTGGCGCGATGGTGATCACACGGGCGCGCTGCTGGCCTACAGCGACACGTGCGGTCGGTTTGCGCCCGTGGATCCGCGCAAAGAAGGCCGGTTGTCGGCCGGTCATGCGGTGTGGGCGCGGACCTGCCGGCAAGCGCGCGCCTTGGCGCAAACTGGTGCTGAGGGTGGGGAGGCCGCCGGCCACAGCGCGGCGGCGCGGCGCTTCTTTGAGATGAATTTCCAGCCCTTCGCCCTCGCGGCGCCAACGGTGGGGACGGACACCGCCGGCGTGGTCACGGGCTATTACGAGCCGATCATTGATGTCCGCACGCAGGCGATCGGCCCGTTTGACGAGCCCATCCTCCCACGCCCCGCAGATTTGGTGAGCCGGCCCCGCGCCCAGGGCGAGCCGGAGGTGTTCCAACGCATGCCCGACGGCGGCCTGCGCCCCTATCCCGATCGCGCCGCCATCGTCGCCAGCGCGCGCGAGCCCCTGGCTTGGGGGCGGCGTTCAGACGTGTTGTTTTTACAAATCCAAGGATCGGGGCGGGTGCGGTTCGCTGATGGCCAGATTGTGCGCGCGGCGTGGGACGGCGCGAACGGCAAACCCTACCGCTCAGTCGCCGAGCAGCTGATGGCGCTTGGGCTTTTGCCGCGCGGGATTGCGTCGAATGCGGCGGTCAAGCGCTGGCTGGACGTGGCGGGCCCTGACGCGGCGTCGGCCGTGATCGCGCGCAATCCGCGCTACGTGTTTTTTAAGTTTGAAGACATCACTGACCCTGGCGAGGGTCCCGTGGGTGCTGCTGGCGCGCGTTTGCGTCCGGGAGTTAGCGTCGCGGTCGATCCCGCGTTTCACAGCTTTGGGGCGTTATTTTGGATCGCGCCGATGGGTGCGGATGCGCCTGCTCCGCGCTTTGGCGTGGCGCAGGATACGGGCGGCGCGATCAAAGGGCCGCTGCGGGGCGATTTGTTCTTTGGCGCCGGGCCTGAGGCGGGCGCGCGAGCAGCGTCAGTGCGTCATCGCGCAGCGTGGTTCGGCCTTGCGCCGCGCGTGAGCGCTGCATCCCGAGACACATCGCCCTCTGGCGCATCCCCCTCTGGCGCATCCCCCTCTGACGCGTCTTCCGCTGGGGCGTCAGCGCCATGAGCGGGCCGAAAAACCGCCGGCCCCGGCGCTTGTCGGCCGAGGAGGCGCGCTTGTGGGCCCATGTCGTGACCGCTTCGGGCGTGAAGCCCCTGCACAACGCGCCAGGCGCGGCCGCGTCATCCGGCGCTGCGACGCCGGCGGCGGCGAGCCCGCCTTCCCTCGCGGCGTCAGTGCCGGAGCGCATGGCCCCTGATCACGCCCACCCCGGCGATGCGCGCAGCTTAGCGGCGCGCCCGAGCTTGCGCTCGGCCGCAGCGGCGCCGCACCGGCATGGGCCGCCGGAAGGGGGCGCGCCGGGACGCAGTCACGGCGGCGCTGGCTTGATCCATATGACGGACCGGCGCACGCGGCGCGGCAAGCGCGAGATTGACGGACGCCTTGATCTTCATGGCTTGAGCCAGATCCAAGCGCGGGCCCAGCTGCACGACTTTTTGCGGCGAGCGCGGGGGCGGGGCGATCATTGCGTGCTTGTGATTACGGGCAAGGGTCTCAAGCGTGAGGCTGAGGACCCCACGCGCCCGTTCGATATGTTCGCGCGATCGGAGCCTGGCGTTTTGCGCCGCGCTTTGCCGCACTGGCTGGCGGAGTCAGACTTGCGCGCTTGGGTGTCCGGCTATGCGCCCGCGCACCCCAAACATGGCGGGGCCGGCGCGTTTTACGTGTTCCTCAAGCGCGGCTGAGGGCGCGCGCTGATCTGAGATCCACGCGCCCCTGCGCCGTTGTTTGTGGGCGCCGGCTCGCTGCGGCGCGTCGGCCGGCGGCGTGACGTCAGGCCGCCCCCTGGTCACGGCGCGATCGCGCATGCGCGGCTCAATGCGTTCTTGAATCACACCAAAAGCCTGGTAGTCTCCACTTACATGTTTTCAAATAAAGGCCAATCACGCTCACGATTGGCTTCGTGTTTCATGTCAATTTTCGGCGTTGTGTGTGTGCACGCCATGCCGTTCGGGCTCGCTGTAACTGGGGGCGCTGTCCCGCTTCAATCGGCGTGCGGCTTTCGCAGCGGAGATGCTGCGGCTGCGCACACACTCACGGGGATGCACTGTGCTTGGTTATCAAGATGACTTTCTCGACCCGGGCAATGACCAGTTGCGGGTTGCGCCGCCGACTTTCTTGCCGCTGCTGCAGGGCGAGGTGTTGCAATCGGAAAACCTGGACGCCGGCGTGTTTCTCCACTACCCGAACTACACGCTTGTGATGAATAAGGTGCTGCGCAGCTGTGTCTACGCTGCGGCGAATATGGATCAGGTCAAGCGCGTGTCGGGCCTTAAAGGCCGCAGCTGGCGCTTCGACACGCGCGTTGGCCACCAGTTCCAGCTTGATAACGAATACTACCGCGATCGCGATGGCGAGCCGAATCTCTACGATCGCGGTCATGTGGCGCCGCGAGCGGGCATTGCCTGGGGCGAGAATAAGATTGAGGCGAAACACGCCTCCGATGAGACGTATTATTGGACGAACGCCACCCTGCAGCATCGCTTCTTCAATGGCGATGAGTGGGAGGCGCTGGAATCCTGGGTCCGCAATTTCAAAGATGGCGCGAATGAACGCCTGACCGTGTTCACGGGCCCGATTTACAGCGATGTGAACTTGTTCATCCGGCCCCAAGGCGAGCCGCCGGCCCCCGTGCCGAGCGCGTTTTTCAAAGTGCTGGTGTTCCGTCATCGCGACTGCCCGGATGTGTTGTCGGTGCGCGCCTTCATCATTCCGCAAAGCCCGGAGGTCATCGCCGATGATGAGGGCTGGCGGCCGAGCATGCTCCAGCGCTACCAAGTGTCCGTGCGCCAGATCGAAGAGCTGACGGGGCTGAAGTTCCCGCCGGAGATTCCCGCCGCCAACCCAATGTTTTTCGAGCCCGGGGCGGAGGCGGCGAAGGTCGGCGTCGACGCGTTCCCGGAAATGCACGAAGTCAACACCGACACCGATATCATCGACCCTGGCCAACCGCGTGTGGGCGAGCAACGGCCGGTGTCGGGCCTCTTCATTATGGCGGCGCTGGTGAACCCGGCCGGCAAGGAGTCGCAGGAGGAGTGGGTAAGCGTCGTCAATCTCGGCCCGACGACGGCCTCGCTCAATGGTCTTGTGCTGCGCGACAAGGCCGATCGTAAGAAAGCGCTGACGGGTGCGCTGGACCCGGGCGAGACGCTGAAGGTGCATCCGCTCAAGCCTGTGCGCCTTGTCAATGACGACGGCCTGATCCAGCTGACCACGAAGGACGGACGCATCCTGGACGTGGTGGCCTATGGCCGCACGGAAGCGAAGCGGGAAGGCCACATCATATCATTCATGACAAAGCGCGTGCGCTGAGGGGCGCCTTCGCGCCGGCGGCGCGCGCGTGGCGGCCTCAGTCCTCGGCCCGCGCGGCTTTTTCGGCCAGGCCGGAGGTTCCGGTGCGGCGCGTGAGTTCGGCGGCCACGTCGTCCGGGCTCACGCCCACCGCCGCCCAGAGCACCGCGAGGTGGTAAAGCACGTCCGCGCTTTCCGCCGCCAGCGCCGCGCGGTCTTCCAGCGCGCCGGCCAGTGCGGCCTCCACCCCCTCCTCGCCGAGTTTCTTCGCGATGCGGGCGGGGCCTTTGGCGAGGAGTTTGGCGGTGTAGCTCTCCGACGGGTCCGCGCCGGCGCGCGCCGCGATTGTGGCGAGCAGGGCCTCTAGGGCGGTGGGGAGGGTCGCGCTCATAGGGCTGTGTGTAGCACGACGCGCAGCGGGAACGCTCTGTGTGTGTCTCGACGACCGAAGGAGCGCGCATCACATCCGCCGCTTCCCGGACTTGAAGACGCGGCCTCCTTTAACGCTCCGCTTCCCGGAAGCGGCGCAGCCGCTGTCCGAGACCCATGCGCCGTCGGCGCACGCGCCATGGACCCCGGCTCGTCGCGCTGCGCGCTCCGGCCGGGGAGCGGCTTCCCCTCACGCTCCGCCTCCCGGCCCTGGTCGCGGCGTTTAGCGTGCGACGTCGCGCCAGAGATCACGCCACTCGGGATTGCCCGCCTCAATCAGCGCCAGTTTCCAAGCGCGTCGCCAGCGCTTGATCCGCTGCTCGAGCAAAGCCGCCTCCGCGAGGCGCGCGTGCGGCTCAAACCACACCAAGCGTGTCACGCCGTAGCGTTGGGTGAAGCCGCGCACAGCTGACGTCCGATGCTGGGCCACGCGGGCGATGAGATCGCGAGTCGAGCCTGTGTAGAGCGTGCCGCGAGGCTTGGAGGCGAGGATGTATGTCCAGCCGCCGATATCCTCGCGCAGCACCGTCATGACCGTCGCTCCTCTCTCTCTGGTGTCGCGTCTTTGAGGCCGCCTGCTCTCATCGGCCGCCTCCCGGGTTAGGAACCGCCGCTTCCCGGACTTGAAGACGCGGCCTCCTTTAACGCTCCGCTTCCCGGAAGCGGCGCAGCCGCTGTCCGAGACCCATGCGCCGTCGGCGCACGCGCCATGGACCCCGGCTCGTCGCGCTGCGCGCTCCGGCCGGGGAGCGGCCTAGCGTGTGAGGCTCCGCTTCCCGGAAGCGGCGCAGCGCTTATCCGGGACCCACGCGCCGTCGGCGCACGCGCCATGGACCCCGGCTCGTCGCGCTGCGCGCCAGTTTTACTTGGTCATGACTTCACGAGGCGTGAGGCCCCACCGTGTTGCTGGGGCCGGCGAAATTGGTCCAGAAGGGCGCGGATCACCCCCATGTCGCGCGCATCACGACGCTTTCACGCGCAATTCCCGTTCAATTCGGAGCCAAAACAACGCCATTGTCCGCTGATGATTGGGGGGATGCCCGGCCCTGACCACAGCGGTTCGGTGCGGCGTATCTCAGCCCAAGCGCACGGGCGCGCCGGCGGCCGCAAGCGCTTGTTTCGCCTCCGCAATGGTGTGCTCGCCAAAGTGAAAAATGCTTGCGGCCAACACCGCGTCCGCCCCTCCCTCGACCACCCCATCCACCAAATGCTGAAGCGCGCCCACCCCCCCGGACGCGACCACGGGGATCGGCACGGCGTCCGCGACCGCGCGCGTCAGCGCAAGATCAAAGCCCTGGCGGGTGCCGTCGCGGTCCATGCTTGTCAGCAGGATTTCTCCCGCGCCCCGGGCGGCCATGTCGCGCGCGTGAGCGAGCGCGTCGACCCCCGTCGGCGTGCGCCCGCCATGGGTGAACACCTCCCACGCGCCGTCCGCCGTGGCGCGGGCGTCGATGGCCGCGACCACGCACTGCTCGCCGACAATGGCGGCCATCTCGCTGATGATCGCGGGGTTTTTGACCGCCGCGGAGTTGACCGCGACCTTGTCCGCACCCGCGCGCAGGAGGGCTTTAACGTCCTCGGGCGTGCGCACGCCGCCGCCGACGGTCAGCGGCGTGAAGCACACCGACGCGGTCGCCTCGACAATGTGGAGAAGCGTGCCGCGATCCTCGTGGCTGGCGGTGATGTCGAGGAAGCAAATTTCGTCTGCCCCCTGATCATTATACGCCCGCGCTTGCTCCACCGGATCGCCCGCGTCGCGCAAATCGAGGAAGTTTATCCCCTTCACGACGCGCCCGTCCTTGACGTCCAAGCAGGGTATGATTCTGTGGGCGAGCATGGGCCCACACTGGCATCTGAGGCCGCGCCTCGCCAGCGCCGTGTTCCCGTGCTTTATGGATGGCCTGAGAACGCGTGTGGCGAGGGGTGGCTATGACGGCGGAAGATCAAGGCGACGATCTGATTGCGGAAACCGCAGCGGAACCGCTCGATTTACGTGTCGGCGTCGTCGATGTGGAGCAGACGGCGGGCACATTGTCTGTCAATGACTTGTCACAATATTTTGATCAGCGCAATCGGCGCATTAAACAATGCCCGCCACATCTTTTCATTCTCTTCAAACGCGAAGACGGCCGCCGGCCGAGCTGGGGCTTCAACAAAGCCTATATCGAACAGCCGCGCATGCTGCTGCCTGGCCTGGAGAACCTCGCGGCCGGGCGACGTGTGGCCAGCGAAGTCGTGCCGCGGTCCCATCAAGCGTTTCACTTTAAAGTCGCCGCCGACACCTCCGATGACGCGTATTTCGAACATGATGCGCGGGTGGTCTTTTCCGTTGTCAATCCCGTGAAGTTTATCGACATGACGGGGCTGGACGCTAAGTATCCCGAAAGCGCAGCCCATGTTGGTGAGCGCTTCTTTATGGACTTCATGTCACCGATTATTCGGGCACGCCTTGACTCCCTCACGAAGAAGGTGGATAGCGACGGCATTAATACTCTGAACGCCTATCCCGCGATTGTCTCACGTTATATGTTTAACCAGGACTATGACGTGGATGCGGCGCTGTTTGAGATCGAGAATTGCGCGACCGAGGGGCGGGCGGCGGCGTTGCCGCCGCCCCCGGATCCCGTTTATGACACCCAGTGGGCAAGTTTTTTCCAAGACTATGGCGTAAAGCTTGAGCGGTTTGTGTCGAGTATCGACCAATCACAAGAGATTGCAGCGGCGAATCTTCAAAAAGCTCAAGCGCGTGCGGCGGTGGAGCAAGCGCGCATTAAAGCCGATATGGAGCTCTATATTCAGCAGAAACATGGTGAAGCCGCGGCTGCCGGCGCTGTGACTTATATGGAACGTATTCGCGACGCGGTTGTGAATATGTTCGGCGACGCGGCGACGACGCCGGATGGATTTCGGAAGGCGCTGATGGCCTTTGCGGAATACAAAGCGCTGAACAACCCAGAGCCTGGGCAAAAACTCTTTATCAACATTGGCGGTTCAGCGGGCGGCGGCGGTGGTGGCGCGCGCGCGGATGTTGTGGCCCAGATTGAGGCGCTGCTGGATGAGGCGCAGGGCCGTCGCGGGGAGGCGTCGCCTATGGCGCACGCCCCCGCTTCGGCGCCAGCACCGGCGGCGCGGCCGAGTGCGCTGGCGCCGCCGGCGCGCGACGATCGCGGCGGGTCAGGCCAAACGGCGGAAACGCCGCGTTTTCAAACGCTAGAGCCGGGAGCGGGGACGCCTCGCGACACCGACGACGGCTAGGGGCGCGGCGGCGCAAAGACTTCCAGCATGGCGATCGGACGGGGCGGCGCAGGCCTTCAGCGCATCAGCCTCGGCGCGCGTTGGCGACGCGCTAGGTTTATGACTCGTTTTTTGGGACGAGGCGGAGGGCGTAGTGGCGTATCCGATCGACGAATAAAAATTCAAAGATGTCGTGCATTTCATCATCAATGACTGCAAAGATGAGCAGGATATTCTTGGCAAGATTAAGCTCAACAAAATCCTTTATTTCGCGGACATGATCCATTTTCTCCTGCCGAAGATTGATTTTGAAAACAAGACGCCCTTCTCGTCCAACCGCGTGTCTGAAGAGGAGAAGGCGCTGTTGCGGGAGGTCATCGCATTCGTCTGCCGCGACTCTGCAAAGGTCATCAGCGAGCTGAGCCACAACGCCGCGTGGGAGGCGAGGCGTGTCGGCGACGAAATCTCTTATGAAAGCGCCTATGGCATGAAGCCGGTCGAAATCACCGAGCGCGACGTCGCCTAGGCGTATGAAGAGCTTGAAAGAATGAAGGCGGCCCGCCATGAAGCTCCGTGACGTCGTCTTTGCAGATGACGCTGAGCACGCGCGTCACCGGGAGTTCGGCCTGGAGAAGAATGTAAATATACGTCGGAGCATCCGAGAGCATTTGATGCTCGGGTAGCCGGACGCGCTAAATCTAGAATTTTTTGAAGACGACGAGGGAGCGTGGTTGCTTCTGAAATTTTGGTTCGGATCAGATTATGATATCGTGTTCATCGTGAATGATTATATTGCAACTGGGCACAGTCTGCGTCAGTTTGATTGAAGTTGTTCTCATGCTTTCGTGAGCATTCACAAAATGAATTTGCTGAGGTCTGCGTCCGCGGCGAGATCGCCCACGTGCGCTTGCACGTAAGGCGCATCGACGACAATCGTCTCGCCCTCGCGGTCGGAAGCGGTGAAGGAAATCTCATCCAGCAGCCGCTCCATCACGGTCTGCAGCCGTCGCGCGCCGATGTTCTCCACCCGCGCGTTCACCTCCGCGGCGATGCGCGCAATCTCGTCCACGGCGTCGTCAGTGAAGTCGAGCGTCACCCCCTCAGCGCCGATCAGGGCCACATATTGCTTCACGAGGCTCGCCTCGGGCTCTGTGAGGATGCGGCGGAAATCCTTTTGATCAAGCGAATTCAGCTCGACGCGAATGGGCAGCCGCCCTTGCAGCTCCGGCAACAGGTCCGACGGCTTGGCGACGTGGAACGCCCCCGAGGCGATGAACAGCACATGATCGCTTTTCACTGAGCCGTGCTTCGTCGTCACGCTCGTGCCCTCGATCAGAGGTAGGAGATCGCGCTGCACGCCTTCGCGGCTGACATCCCCGCCCGTGCGTTCAGAGCGCACAGTGATTTTGTCGATCTCATCGAGAAAGACGATGCCGTCATTCTCCGCTAAGCTCAGGGCTTCAGCGGTGATTTGATCATCGTCGAGGAGCTTGTCGGATTCCTCATTAATCAACGGCTCATAGGCTTCCGCGACGGTCGTTTTGATCCGTTTGGTGCGCCCGCCGAAGCCCTTGCCCAACAAGTCCGACAGATTGAGCATGCCGACGCTGGCGCCGGGCATGCCGGGCAGCTCCAGACCCTGAAAGGGCGAGGCGCTGTCGGAGACATCCACCTCGATCTCTTTGTCGTCGAGTTCGCTGGCGCGGAGTTTTTTGCGGAAGGAATCGCGCGTGCTCGGGCTGGCGCCAGGGCCGACAAGGGCGTCGAGCACGCGGTCCTCGGCCGTGCGGTGGGCTTTGGCGCGCACTTCCGCGCGGCGGCGTTCGCGCACCATCGTCGTGGCGACCTCCACGAGGTCGCGCATGATTTGCTCCACGTCCCGGCCGACATAGCCGACCTCTGTGAACTTCGTCGCTTCCACCTTGATGAACGGAGCTTGGGCGAGTTTCGCCAGTCGGCGCGCAATCTCGGTCTTGCCGACGCCCGTGGGGCCGATCATGAGGATGTTCTTCGGCGTCACTTCATCCCGCAACGCGCCCTTGAGCTGGCGGCGCCGCCAGCGGTTGCGCAGCGCAATCGCCACCGCGCGCTTGGCGTCGGCTTGCCCAATAATATGGCGATCGAGCTCTGAGACGATTTCGCGGGGGGAGAAGTTGGTCATGCAGGGGTCCCTTCACGCCCGCTCGCGGCGGGCTTTGGCGTCATGTAGGCTGTGGGGCCGATGACGACACCCCCGGCGTTTGACGGAGCATCAGTCCATGACGGAGGACCCAGGGCGGCCGCGCTTCCACATCGCTTTTCCGGTCGATGATTTGGCTGCTGCTCGTGCGTTTTACAGCGGTGTTCTGGGCTGTGGGGAGGGGCGCTCGAGCCCTGATTGGGTCGATTTCGACCTTTATGGCCATCAGATCGTCGCTCATGTGTCGCCGGCGGAGGCGCGTCGTCCAGGCGCGACGAATGTGGTGGACGGACATGCCGTGCCGGTGCGTCATTTCGGCCTGGTGCTTGATTGGGCCGCTTGGGAGGCTCTGCGCGACCGCCTGGTCGCGGCGGGCGCGGAGTTCATCCTTGCGCCTGGCGTACGCTTTGCGGGCGAGGCGGGCGAGCACGCGACGATGTTTGTGCGCGACCCCGCCGGCAACGCGCTGGAGTTCAAGGCGTTCAAAGACATCGCCATGTTGTTTCGCGCCGACTGAGCTGGTGAGCGCGGATTGAGGCCGTCGGCTGTCGCGGCTACGTTCGCTGCGCATGGGAGCGCGCGGGGGTGGACATGGGGTGCGGAACTTGGGCGGCGGCGGGCCTTGCGGCTCTTGCCGGCGCGGCCGCTGAGGCGCGCCAAACCTCCGCCGAGCCGCGCACCGACGGCCCGACGCTGGGCTTTGTGTGGGAAAACGACAGCTTCGGCGGCACGGACCGCAATTACACGAATGGCGTGCGCCTGTCTTACGTCACTCGAGCGGAACCGGCGTCGACGGAGCGCTTCGGGCTCGCGGCGTTGGTGCAGCGCGGCGACAACGTCGTGACGCGCCGGCGCAGCTTCGCTCTCGGCCACTCGATCTTCACGCCGCGCGACATCGAGGCCGTCGAGCCCCTGCCGGATCAACACCCTTACGCGGGTTACGCTTATGGCGAGTACGCCGAGGTCTATGAGCAGGAAGGCCGGCTTCACCAGTTCACGGTCCAACTTGGGATTGTGGGCCCAAGCGCGGGCGGGGAAGCGCTGCAGAACAATTATCACGCTCTCATCGGCGGCGAGGAGGCGCGCGGCTGGGACAATCAAATCGACGACGAGGTGGGCGTGACGCTCTCTTATGACGGGCGCCGCCGGACCGTCCTCGACATGGCGATCCCCGGCGGCCTCGACTTCGATATCACGCCAAATGTCGGCGTTTCAGTCGGCAATGTGCGCATCAACGGCCGCGCGGGGCTGACTGCGCGCTTGGGCGTGAACCTGGCGGCCGATTACGGACCGCCGCGCGTGCGCCCGGCCCTTGCCGGAGCCGGCTTTTTCCAACCCGGAGCGGGACCTTACGTGTTCGCGGGGATCCAAGGCGTCGGCGTCGTTCACGACATTTTTCTCGATGGAAGCCTCTTCCGCGACGGCGACCCAAGCGTCGACAGCAAAGCGGGCTTTTTCGACGCGCAGGGCGGGCTCGCCGTCACCGTCGGCAAAACCCGCTTTGCTTACACCTATGTCTACCGCTCTGAGGAGTTTGACGGGCAGGACGGCCCCCAAATCTTCGGCGCCGCCAGCCTATCGCGGCGTTTTTGACGGGTCAGCGGGTCGCGACGATCGGGTCGCGGCCGCCTCCGGCGGAAAGACGCGCGCCAGCGGACCTGAGCGCGGGGCCCAAAACAGCAATGCGCGCCGAGCGCTGCGCCATCCCGCGCCGAGCAGCACCACCGTCGCGCCGAGGAGCACGAGTGTCGTCGCCGCTAAGGCCGCCCCGCTCAACTCCGTCGCGCGCACGATCACGCCAAGCGCCACACCGGCGCTCAACAGGCCTGAAACCAACAGCGCGCGCCGGTTAATCAAGAGCGAGATCACCGCAAAGACCGCCACCACGATCAGCGTCGCGACCGCGCCCGCGATCGTGAGCGGGCTGATCGCCACCTGACCAGCGTCGAGCAGCCGGCCCGTGACGCCCGCGCCGAAGAGCAGCCCCATGACGCCGTTGAAGATCAACGGCGCGGCGGCGAAGTGCAGCCAAAAGCCATTGTCGGAGAACCGCGACATGCGTCCGGGATCGCGCGCGTCAAACGCCACCGCCGCGGCGAAGACGCCAAGCCCGCTAAGGAGGGAGATGACCGCGCTCGCCCCCAATGCGAGGTTTGGTGCGATCGTGAACACAGCGGCTGCAAGCGCTATAGCGACCGACAATCCGGTCAGGCCGATCGAAAACGGTAAGCGAAACCGCGCATAAAACACGGCCGCCGACGCCACGGCGCCCAGCGCCAGCACCAGCGGCCCCGCCCGCGTGAAGAGGCTGAGCGCAATGAGAACCTCCGCCGTCATCACCGTGTCGAGGCTGGGCGCAAACGCCGCGACATAGCCCGCCGCGACCATGGCGGTCGCAAACCCGGTGACTCCCAAACAGATCACAATCGCCGGCAAGAAGAGGCGATGGCGGCGCGCGAAGTATTCGCCCAAAATCCACAAAACGCCGGCCGATCCGAAGAACAATCCGGCCGCGGCCCACACTGTCGCACGCTCAGTTTCCATCTGGGCAAGAACAGCGCCGGCCCCAAGGCCCAGGCCGACAATCAACATTGCGAGGCCCGTGGCAAGGAACACGTCGTGGAAATTGCGGATGAAGCGCAAATCCTCTTCATCGGACGCGCCGGCGCTGCGGGTCGTGCTGAAGCGGCGCAAGGTCTCGGCTTGTTCCGCCGTGAGGAGGTGGTCGTCCACCGCCGCGGCGAGGTCCGCCGCGGTTAAGGATGCGCCGCCGGCGCCGTCAGCGTCACTCATGCAAGACCTCCACTGTTATATCGTTATTGGTGTAGACACAGATATCGGCGGCGATCGCCATGGATTTTCGTGCGATCACTTCAGGGTCATCTTCATAGTCGTAAAGCGCCCGCGCGGCGGCTGCGGCGTAATTGCCCCCTGAACCAATACCCACGAGATTGTGCTCAGGCTCCAGCACGTCGCCGACGCCGGTGATTAGGAACGTCGCGCGATTGTCGGCGACGATCAGCATAGCCTCCAGCCGGCGCAAATAGCGGTCCGTGCGCCAATCCTTGGCGAGCTCCACGCACGCGCGCGCCAGCTGGGCCGGGTATTGTTCGAGCTTGCTCTCCAGCCGCTCCAGCAGGGTCATGGCGTCGGCCGTCGCGCCCGCAAATCCAGTGACCACATCGGCCTTCTCCAGCCGGCGCACTTTGCGGCCATTGCCTTTCATCACGGTGTCGCCAAAGGACACTTGCCCGTCGCCGGCCATTGCGAGCTTGCCGGCCTTGCGCACGGCCAGAATGGTGGTGGCGTGGTAAGCGCTCGGGTCGCCATAGCGTGGTCGCGCGACAGGGGGGTTCATATCGTTCATCGATAAAACCTTCTCGTGAGAGGGGAAAAAGATCAAGGGGCGCGGGCTCGCGCACACGGCTGGAACGCGTTAAATCTTAGTCATGAGCACACGAACAACCCCCATGACGAGCGGCCGCGCGGCCGACATCACCCGCACGACGAAAGAAACGGACATCACCGTGTCCTTGACTCTGGACGGGGCCGGCGCGGGCGAGATCGCCACCGGCCTTGGCTTCTTCGATCACATGCTGGAGGCGTTCGCCAAGCACGGCGCGTTCGACCTGACGGTGCGGGCGAAGGGCGATCTGCATGTCGACGCTCACCACACGGTGGAGGATGTGGGGATCGTCATGGGTCAGGCGGTGCATGAGGCGTTGGGCGATCACACCGGGATTCGCCGCTTCGGCCACGCCTATGTGCCGATGGACGAGGCGCTGAGCCGGGTGGCGGTGGACCTTGCGAACCGGCCTTATCTTGTGTGGAACGTCGGCATGCCGACGCCGCTTGTGGGCGTGGGCTCAGGGCCGGGCATGGACACGCAGCTCTTCAAAGAATGGTTCCACGCGTTTGCTTGGAACGCCGGGGCGTGCGTGCATGTGGACAACCTCCATGGGGCGAACACTCACCACATCGTGGAGAGTTGCTTTAAAGCGCTTGCGCGCGCGCTGCGCACAGCCGTTGAGCCCGACCCCCGCCTCGCCGGCCAAGCCCCGTCCACAAAAGGCGTTTTGTGAGGCTGGGCTGTACGCGTCGCGGACCGATCCACCCATTGGACGCAGCGGCGTCGCGCGGTAGACAGGGGCTATGGCCAAACTCTTTGACCTGCCGCCGATCTGGCTCCTCGCGCACATGGTCGCGGCGTGGCTTGCGGCCAAGCTCGCGCCGATCGCCAGCTGGGACGCCAGCATCCTCAAATGGGTGGGTGCGGCGTTTATTGTCGACGGCGTGCTGATTATGGCGTGGGCGGGCGCGACCATGCTCGCCGCGCGCACCACCGTCATGCCCAAGCGCGCGCCCGCGGCGCTTGTCACCGGCGGCCCGTTCCGGTTCTCGCGCAACCCGATTTATCTCGGCGACGCGCTGATCCTCTTCGGCTGGGCGGTTTGGCTCGGCGCGCTGAGCCCGTTCTTGCTGGTCCCCTCGTTTATGGCGGTGATCCATCTGCGCTTCATTCGCGGCGAGGCGGCTGGGCTGAAGGCCGCCTTCCCGGACGAATACGCCGCATGGGCCGCCAAGGTCCGCCCCTGGATTTGACGCCGCGGGCGGCTTATCGGTGAGTCATGACCCAAACGGTCGCTCTCATTGATTATGGCGCAGGCAATGTGCGCTCCATGGGCAACGCCCTCGTCGCGGCGGCGCGGCGCGCGGATTTGCGCGTGACGGTGGAGCTGACCGCCGACCCGGCTTTAGTGCGCCGCGCGGACCGGATCGTGTTGCCGGGCGTGGGCGCGTTCGCCGCCTGCGCCAATGGCGTTGCGGCGGTGGACGGCCTTTATGAGGCGATGGAGTATGTCGCTTTTGCGGACAAAAAACCGTTTCTCGGCGTGTGCGTGGGCATGCAGCTGCTGGCCGATCGCGGGCTTGAGCATGGCGAGCATGCCGGCTTCGGCTGGATCGCAGGCGAGGTGGCGCGGCTCGCCCCGCCAGACAGGCGGCTGAAAATCCCCCATATGGGCTGGAACGCTGTCGCGCGGCCGCCGGAACCGATTGAGGCGTTCGCGCCGGAGCTTGAGCGGCGCGGCTGCTATGACGCGACGCTGGCGGAGGGGGTGTTGCCACCCGATCTCCAGCCGGACGTGGCCGCGCGTCATCCCGTGTTCGCCGGCGTTCAGGACGGGGAGCATTTTTACTTCGTGCATTCTTACGCGTTTGCGGTGGAATTCGCCCATGAAGAAGCGCTGCGCTGCGATTATGGCGGTCCGTTCACGGCGGCCGTCGCGGCGGGCAACATTCTCGGCGTCCAATTCCATCCCGAAAAGAGCCAAGACGCGGGTCTTAATGTGCTCGCAGCGTTTTTGGCATGGGAGGGGTGAGCGGCGCGGCCGCGCGTCGACGCGCGACGGCGTCCTTCGGTCCCAGTACACCCTTTGTCAAACTGATGTAGGACACGAGCGGCCGCACCGTTGTGCGCGTGACGCGAGGGCATGTGTGATGATTCTGTATCCCGCCATCGACATTAAGGGCGGCGCCGTGGTGCGCCTCACCCAAGGCCGCATGGAGCAGGTCGACGTCTACAATGACGACCCCGGCGCTCAAGCGCGGATCTGGAGCGAGGCGGGCTTCGGCTGGCTGCACGTCGTCGACCTTGACGGCGCGATTGCGGGCGAGCCCCAGAACGCCGGCGCCGTGCGCAAAGTGCTCGATGCGAGCTCCGCCTCTGTTCAGCTGGGCGGCGGCGTGCGCTCTCTGGCGCGCATCGCGTATTGGCTCGACGCCGGCGTGACGCGGATCGTGCTCGGCACCATAGCGGTCCAGGACCCTGAGCTGGTGAAGACGGCCGCGCGCGAATACCCCGATCAAATCGTGGTCGCCATTGACGTGCGCGCGGGGCGCGTCGCGGTGGAGGGTTGGGTGGCGCAAACCACATGCGACGCGGTGGAGCTGGCGGAGCGTTTCGAGGATGCGGGCGTGGCGGCCGTGATTGTCACCGACATCGAGCGCGACGGTCTCAATGAGGGGGTGAACATCGACCTCACCGGCCGGGTCGCGGAGGCCGTCACCATGCCCGTGATCGCAAGCGGCGGGCTGGCCGACGTGACGGAGATCCGCGCCCTGAGGGATTGGCATAAGGCTGCGGAAGGCCGACGCCCCATCGCCGGGGCGGTGATTGGGCGCGCTTTGTATGATGGGCGGCTCGACCCGGCGGCCGCGCTCGCGGCCGCGACCTCCGATGTGGTTCAAAGCTAAGCGCCTGATTCACCACGCAGTTCCGGAGGGGCCTGAGCCTTTACTTAACAAAGTGTAAGCACTTCCTAGACGTCTTTCTAACAAATCTAATTTCGGCCTTAGGTGCGTCTTAATGCCGCCATGGCGATATTTATGCTCACGACGGACCACCAGAGGAGATTGGTCATGTTGGAGCAATTCACGCGATCTGAACTTCGGTTCCTGGCTGTGATCTCAGGCGTCATGCTCTCGAGCGGCGCGGCCCTTGCGGCGAGCGTTCTGGTCTGACCACCATCGTGTTGGTCGGACGCGCTCTCGCACTGAGCGCGCCTACGTAAAATCACCTGAAGCCCCACAGAGTGACGTGTGCTAACACATGGGCGTCGCACGCCCCGTGTTTGCGCGGGCGGCGGCGTTTGGATCAGCGCGACGGGCTCGGCGCGATCTGAGCCCGCAACAATCGGGGCTTAGCCATGGATTTTCGTTCACTCATTCCGGTGCGCCGGGGTGGCGGCGTCAGTCGTGTGGCGGCGGAGGATCCGTTCACGTCTCTGCGCCGCGAAATGGACCGGATGTTTGATGATTTCTTGCGGGAGTGGCCGACGCCCGCGACCGGGGCGAGCGCGTTCTTGTCGCCGCGTGTGAATGTTGCGGAGACAGAGACTGGCCTGGAAATTGAGGCGGAGTTGCCGGGCGTTCCCCAGGACGCGATCGATCTGGATTTGTCGGACGGCGTGTTGACCTTGCGCGCCGAGCATAAAGACGAGCGCGAAGAAAAAGACGACAAGAAACAATACCACATGGTGGAGCGGTCGTACGGCACGTTTCTGCGCCGTTTGGCTCTGCCGTTTCAGCCGGACGAAGACAACATTCAAGCGACCTTCGACAAAGGCGTGTTGAAGGTCGCCATTCCCCGCGCCGCGCCCCTTGAGGCCGGGGCGAAAAAAATCCCAATCTCAGCCGCGTAACGGCTCAGAGGGGTTAGGGTTGGCAGGCCACACTGGACCAGCCTCTGTGTCTGACTACCCGATCCGCCCTGAGCCATGGGACCCCTGGAGCGAAGGACCTCCGCCGGCGTTGAACCGCGCGAGGATCCTTCGCGTCCCCCAGATGCGCACTCCCAGAAGGTTCGCCCAGATCCGTCCTGGTGGGGGGGGTGATGTCACCTCGGCTCGTGTGACCGGAATCGGTGTTAGCGGCACACGGGCGTTCGGTTGACGCGCTCAAGTTCTTGCATAAGCACATGGTGTTGTGCAAATTCGGTTCCGAAAACGCCAGCAACATTTGAACAGGCGCGGCTGTTTTGTTCGCTGTCGGAGCAAAACGCTGCTCCCATGAGCATCGCAATAAACAATGCCGCTTGGTAGTCTTGAAACTCGTCTTCTTCGATGAGCGATCCGACCCAGCCCGCAGCCCCCCCGCCCGCTGCGAGTACGGCGATCGTCGCCACAGGATGTCGCGTTAAGCTTTCTGCAAAAGCGTTCTCAGCAAGCCGTTCATCCGCCGTCGCGATATCGGACCGCAGCGATTGTTTCTGGTAGCTTGAAAAGCAGGATTGGCCGAGGGCCGGAGTTGCAAGGCACAGGACCGTCGCGAGGGCTGACAACACAGAACGCATTGATGATTCTCCCCATCGTGCGTGCGGTTTCGCTCGCCGATCACCGCACGTCCCCAACGCGTGCATTCTGCCACGACCTCACCAAATAGGCGAGCCCCCGGTCGCCGATCACGCGTTCGCTGACGCGCGAATGGCGAGCGCCGCCAGATTGGTCTCTGGACGGGCGCCGTAATGGGCGATGACTTCGGCCGCCGCGAGCGCGCCCAGACGCGCGGACTCGGCGGGCGCGCGCCCTCGGGCCAGGCCGAACAGCGCGCCTGCGGCGAATTGGTCGCCCGCGCCTGTGGTGTCGGTGAGCTCGCCGTCAATCGGCGCGGCGGGCACGGCTTGGACGTCGTGTTCCGCGATCACCAGCGCGCCCTTCTCCGAACGCGTGACAAACGCCAAAGCGCTGTCGGCGCGCACCGCCTCCACCGCCGCGTCGAAGTCGCTCGTTTCATAGAGCGATAGAAGCTCTGCTTCGTTCGCGAACAAAATGTCGGTGTGGTGGGCGACCAAATGGCGGAAGCTCGCCCGGTGGCGATCCACGCAAAACGTGTCCGACAGCGTCAGGGCCACCCGCCTGGCCTCGGCGGCGGCGATCTCGGCCGCGCGCACAAAGGCGCGTTTGGCGTCGTCGCGATCGAACAAATAGCCTTCGAGATAGACAATCTGGCTCGCGGCGATGGTTGCGGCGTCGACATCGCGTTCATCCAACAACGCCGAGGCGCCCAAAAACGTGTTCATCGACCGCGCGGCGTCGGGCGTGACAAGGATCAAGCAGCGCGCGGTGGCCGGCCCCTCCGCAAGGGGCCGGGTCGCGTACTCCACCCCAATGGCGCGGATGTCGTGGGCGAACACCGCGCCCAGCTGATCGTCGGCGACTTTCCCCAGATAAGCGGCTTTGCCGCCGAAACTCGCGACGCCGGCCATCGTGTTGGCGGCTGAACCGCCGGAGGTTTCCTGGCTCGGCGGCATAGCGGCGTAAAGCTCTTCCGCGCGCGGCTCATCGATCAAGGTCATGACGTCCTTCGTCACGCCATGCGCGCCGAGGAATGCATCATCCACGCGCGCGATCACATCGACAATGGCGTTGCCGACGCCGACGACGTCGTAGGTCGATGGGCGTTCAGCGGCGGCGGGCGTGGCGTCGGTCATGAATAATCTCCTGTGAGGGCCGCGCGACGGCTGCGCGAGCCCATGACCTAGGGCGGCTCGCCGGGGCGGGGCAAGCGCGGGGGTGGGCGCCGTGGCTCTCCTCGGCGCGGCGCGGGCGCGTGGCGTCGCGGTCTTGCGCGGCGGGAGGCGGCCGGCTAGGGCCGGGCTATGGCTGACATCGCGTTTCTGATTTCCTCGAACATGACGCCTGGAGCGCCCGACGCGCGCGCGGACCAGTTTGAGCTTGTGAGCCAGTATGGCGCGCTGGCGCCGGCGTGCGCGGCGCGCGGTTTGCGGTTGGAGCAGGTGGTGTGGGATGCGCCGGGTGCGCACTGGTCACGCTTTCGCGCCGCTGTAATCGCTGCGACATGGGATTACTGGGACAAAGCAGCGGCGTTTGGCCCGGCGCTCGCTGCGATTGAGCGGGCGGTTCCCCTCTTTAATCCTCACCGCGTGGTGATGTGGAATCTCGACAAGGTTTATTTGAAGGGCTTGGCCGAGGCCGGTGTTCCGTTTCCCCCGACGGTGTGGGCGGAGCGCGCGGACCAAGACGCCATCGCGGCGGCGTTTGACGTCCTCGGCGCGGACCGTGTGGTGGTGAAGCCGCGGGTCGGCGCGGGCGCGCTCCGGCTTGCGCAGGTCGCGCGCGGCGCGCCGCCGCCGCCGCCTGAGGCGCTGCCGGCGGGCCCATGTTTGATCCAGCCTTTCTTGGAGAGCGTGGTGACGCGCGGAGAAATCTCCCTGCTGTTCTATGGCGGGGTGTTTTCCCACGGGGTGCTGAAGCGTCCGGCTAAAGGCGATTTCCGGGTGCAGAGCGTCTATGGCGGACGTGAAGCGGAGTATGAGCCGTCAACGGCGGAGCTGGCGGCGGCGGACGCCGCGTTGAGCGCCGCGGCGGCGGCCACGGGGGTGGAGCCGTTTCTTTACGCCCGCGTCGATCTGGCCGATGGGCCCGACGGCCGGCCAGTGCTGATGGAGCTCGAGCTGATTGAGCCCTATCACTATCCCGAGCAGGGCCCGGGCTGCGGGGAGCGGTTCGCAGCGGCCCTAGAATGCGCGCTGGCGTGACGCGCGGCGTTCGAACGGAGGTGGGGCTGATGCTGCGTGGGGCCTGCAATTGCGGCGCGGTGGCGTTCGCGATCGACGCGGACGTCACGGACGTTTTTGTTTGCCATTGCTCCCTGTGCCGCCGCGCGACGGGGACAAACGGCGTCGCCGTCATCGTCGTTGCGAAGGACGCGTTTCGGTGGCTGCGCGGCGAAGACCAGATCACGAGCTGGGCGAAGCCGAACGCCGACTGGCGCATGGCGTTTTGCCGGGTGTGCGGTTCGCCCTTGCCGGGGCCGAATGACGAGGCGCGGATGTTTGCGCCCGCCGGCCTGATTACAGAAGGCGGCGAGGCTCTCGCGGTCGCCCACCACATCTGGGTGGACTCCAAGGCCCCGTGGGACGTGATCGGCGACGGCGGCAAACAGCACCGCGAGGCGTTTGAGGGATAAGCGTCGGCTGGTCAGCCGACATCCGGAGCGGGCGTCTTGTCTTTAAAGCGGCACAGATCCGCGATCACGCAACGCCAGCACTCGGGCTTGCGCGCTTTGCACACATACCGTCCATGCAGGATCAGCCAGTGGTGGGCGCCTTTCTTAAAGGCGGGCGGCGTGACGCGCTCCAGCCGCTGCTCCACCGCCAGCGGCGTGTCCCCTGGGGCGAGCTTGGTGCGGTTGCTGACACGGAAAATGTGGGTGTCCACCGCGATCGTCGGTTCGCCAAAGGCTTCATTGAGGACGACATTGGCGGTCTTGCGCCCCACCCCGGGCAGGGCCTCGAGCGCGGCGCGGTCGCGGGGAACCTCGCCGTCGTGGTCCGCGATCAGCTGCTTTGAGAGCGCGATGACGTTTTTGGCTTTGTTGCGGAAGAGGCCGATTGTCTTGATGCGCTCGCGCACATGCTCTTCACCCAGCGCCGCCATGGCTTCGGGCGTGTCGGCCTCTGCGAACAGACGTTTGGTGGCTTTGTTCACGCCGACATCGGTGGCTTGGGCGGACAAGGCGACCGCCACGAGCAGCGTATAGGGATTGGTGTAGGCGAGCTCTGTTTTCGGCTCGGGCAGGGCCGCGGCGAGGCGCGCAAAAAGGTCTGCAGCCGCGGCCTTGGGCAAGCCACGCGGCGTGGGCGTCTTCGTGGGCTTGGGCGTGCGCGCCTTCGGCGAAGCTGTGTCCGTCATGGGCCAAACGTTTAGGCTGCGCGGCGGTGATCGCAAAGCCCACCCCTCGGCGCGGACCGTCGCGCGCTTATATGCCGCTCCATGACGCCTTATGACGACGCCTCGCCGGACCCGTGGGCGGATCCGCATGCACCGCTGCTGATGGACGCGGTGCTGACGCCGAACCGGTCCCTGCCGCCGGCGGGGTTTGTGGCGTTGATGGTCGTGATTGTGGCGGCGATCGGTTTGGCGGGCGTGTTTTATGTGACGGCGGGCGCGTGGCCGGTTCTCGGCTTTTTGGGGCTTGATATTGCGCTGGTCGTTTTGGCGTTTCGACTGTCCTACCGCCAAGGACGGTTGAGCGAGCGGGTGCGGGTCTCGGCTGACCGCGTGCTTGTGACGCGCCGGCATCCCAATGGTCGCGAGCAACACATCGCCCTTGCGCCGGCTTGGGCGCGGGTGGAGGTGCGCGCGCCGGGCGAGCACGCCGCAGAAGTGCGCCTGACCAGCCATGGCGACACCGTGATCCTTGGCGCGTTTCTGTCGCCCCAGGAGCGGGAGGCGTTCGCTGACGCGCTGCGCGCAGCGCTGCGCGCCGCCCGCGATGTCCGCCACGGCGCTTAAGCGCAGGGGTTTGCGGCGCAAGGATCGGGCGGTGTTTGGCTCGGCGCGTGTTTAGGGTCATGCTCGGCTTCGTTGGAGATCGCTAATGACGCTTGATGTGATGACGCCCGCCGCTTCCGCTGCGCCCGATCCGGCGATGTCTGGGTTTGGCGCGGATGGGCTGGCGGAGCGGGGCCGCGACAGCGCGCGGGTGATCGCAGCCTTAGCCTATCTCGGGGAGAATTGGCGCGAGCGGCCGGATTACACGCAGGCCGCCCGCCGCCTTGGCGTGTCGCCTTACCATTTCCACCGCATGTTTTCGCGCTGGGTGGGCCTGAGCCCCAAGCGCTATGTCGACGCCATCGCCCAAGCTGAAGCGCGCGCGTCGCTTCAAGACGGGGCGAGCGTGGAGGAGGCGGCGTGGGAGGCGGGCTTTTCCGGGCCCTCGCGGCTGCATGATGTCTATATCGCCCATGAGGGGGTGACGCCGGGTCAAGCCCGCCGTCGCGGCGCGGGTCTCGCCTTTCGCTGGGGCGTTGCGCCCAGTCCCTTTGGCGCGGGTGTGTTTTTGACGACGCCGCGGGGGCTCGCCGGCCTTGCTTTCGCGGATCCTGGCGCTGAAACGGCGGCGTTTGAGGATCTCGCGGTGCGCTTTCCTGCGGCGGATTTTGTCCGCGACGACGCGGCGGCGTTCGCCTGGGCGCAGCGGATTTTCACGCCGAGCGCTTTGGAGCGCCGGCCCATTCCGCTCGTCCTGCATGGCACGCCCTGGCAGCGGCAAGTCTGGCGCGCGCTGCTGACCATTAAGCCGGGCGACACCGCCAGCTATTCCGACATCGCGCGCCAGGTTTGCGCCGCCAAGGCGAGCCGCGCGGTGGGCGCGGCGGCGGGGGCGAACCCGATTTCCTGGCTGATCCCCTGCCACCGCGTGCTTGCGCGGGATCAGCGGCTGACCGGCTATCATTGGGGCGTGGATCGCAAGCGGGCGATGTTGGTCTATGAGGCGCTGCAGGCCCGCGCGGCGGACGCAGCCGCTAAAGCGGACGTGACGTGACGCGCGCGCATGCACGTTCTACATCACGCGCATGGGCGCGTTCGGTGTCATTCTTGCGGGATTTGCGGCTTTAGCGCTGCTGCAAGCCATCCTGTTCGCGTGGCGGCGCTCCACGGTGGCGCGCCGCTCCGTGCAGGAGTGGCGGGCGCGGGCCGCGCGCGGCGACAAGCGGTTAGAGGGCCTGACTCGCGACGAGTTCGTGCGGGTCTATCGACGGGTCTATGGGCCGCGCGGGCAAGTGTATGTGCTGGCGGGGCTGGCGGCGGCGGTCGCGTCCACGCCGATTGTGCTGGCCGCGCTTGCGGGCGTGTGGCGATGGGCGTGGATCGCCAGCGACCGCCCGGTTGCTTACGCGCCGGGGGATTTGGTGTGGCAGTTTTATTTGTTCTTCGGGTTGATCGGGGTGTGGGCCTACATCGCGTCGCGCTTTGCTGCGCGCCACCACCGACGCCGGCCCGGACCGTTGGATCATGAATTGGCCCGCGCGCGCGCCGGGCTGAGTTGACTCGGAGAACGAAGGAGGCGGCGGTGGAGTTTCTTCATGCGATGGTGCGCGTGCGCGACCTGGAGGAGTCGCTGCGGTTTTATTGCGAGGGGCTGGGTCTGAAGGAGATCCGGCGCATGGACAATGACAAGGGCCGGTTCACGCTGGTGTTCTTGGCCTCCCAGGAGGACCTCGATCGCGGCGGCTTCACCGGCGATGAGCGTCCGATGCCGGCGGGTCTGCCTTGCATCGAACTCACTTACAATTGGGATCGTGAGGACTATGACGGCGGGCGCAATTTCGGGCACCTGGCCTGGCGCGTCGAGGACCTCTACGGCGTGTGCGCGCACCTCCAAGCAATGGGCTATGTGATTAATCGCCCGCCGCGCGACGGCCACATGGCGTTTGTGCGCTCGCCGGACGGCATATCGTTCGAACTTCTGCAAAAGGGCGAGGCGAAGGCCCCTGAGGAGCCCTGGGCCAGCATGGCCAACACCGGCGCGTGGTGAGACGCGCGCCGGCGCGGCCGCCGGTGTCCGGAGTCGTGTTGGCGGACCATGGGCGGACTATGGGCCGACCATGACCCAAGCCTCACCGCCGCCTTACCAAAATCTCATCGAAAAACGATAAAAATTGCTGGCGGAGCCGGCCCGCGTCCTTTATTGATTATCAACAAGGACGGGGCGTAGGGCCCGGTCCTTCGGCCCCAAGAGCGGACACCGCCAGGGCCGCCGGTTGGTCGCCGGAATTTGGTCGAAAGAGAAGGAACAGGACAATGAACACGGCGTCTCGCACCCCGAACACTCGCATCATCGGCGCTTTTGCTTACAGCGCGCTGGTGGTCATCGTCGCAGTCGGCTCGTTGGCGGCGTTCTTCCCCAATTTCGCGTAACGCGGACAACCCTGTTGGAGGCGCGTTTCCCATTTACGCGTCTCCGGCGGCCTGGATCCGGCCGCGCCCGGGGATCTGACCGCGGTCAGCGCCCCGGGCCGCCGCTGGGCGACGTCCTCACCTGACCCCTCGCACGACGTCGCGCCCGGTCCCCCCGGGCGTCCAGGCGGCGCGCCGCCGCCCAACACGCGCTCGTCAGCCAGGGTGCGCGCAGCGCCCACGACGTCCGCCGACCTCCTGGCGCGTCAACATCAGCTTGGCGCGGACACGCCCGTGGCCTCCCTGGGCGCTGAGCAATGTCAGGTCCGTGTCAGAACAGTGTTTGCGGGTGTCGTTCGCCCAAACCCTCAAAGGCCGAGCACGTCTTCCATGGCGTAGAGGCCAGGCTCGCGCTGGTGCGCGACCCAGCGCGCCGCCGCGAGAGCGCCGCGGGCGAACATGATGCGGTCATAGGCCTGGTGGGCGATGGTCAACATGCCGTCGGCCGCCGCAAAGCGGACCTCATGCTCGCCAACAACGCCGCCGCCGCGCAGAGAAGCGAAGCCGATCTCGCCGCGCCCGCGCGGACCGGTTGACTCCGCCCCAGCGCGCCCGCGCACAGCCTTGTCGTCCAAATCCACCCCGCGCCCCGCCGCAACCGCACGCCCCAGCATCAGGGCGGTGCCGGACGGCGCATCAGCTTTCGCACGATGGTGCATTTCAAGGATCTCAATGTCCCATTCATCACCGAGGGCGGCGGCGGCCCGTTTCACGAGTCCCGCCATCAAGGCGACGCCGAGGGAAAAGTTGTCCGCCCGCAGAATGGCGATGCGCTCGGACGCTGCTTCAATGGCGGCGGTGTCTTCATCAGAGAAGCCCGTGGCCCCGATCACTAAGCCAGGGCCGCCGCGCGCCGCGAGCGCACGCGCGTGGTCCGCAGCCGCTTCGGCGGTGGACACATCGATCAGCACGTCGGCGTTCGCGACCGCTTCTTCCAAATCGTCCACGGCGGGAAGATTGAGGTCGCGGCCGCCGCCTTCGACAAACAAGCCGAGATCCATCCCGGCGGCGGCGGAGCCGGGGCGCGCAAGTCCCGCAACGAGCGTCAAATCGCGCGCGTCTTCCGCGGCTTTGAGAATGGCGCCGCCGAGGCGGCCGGCCGGGCCGGCGACGGCGATGCGCACGGTCTTGGCGTCGACAGTCATGGCGGGTGTCCTTTGTGCGGCGTCGCCTCCCGGGCGAGGACCAGACGCGGCCGATCTCCTGGGAGGACACTCAAGCACCATTTAGGACATGAGTCGCCCCTGTGCAGGGCCGCGATCACGCGGTCGTGGTTGTCCGGCCGTCGCGCGGTCGCAAAAAAAAGCGCGACGCTTGCGCGCCGCGCCCAAGGTGCGGGGGGGAACGATGGTCGCTAGAAAGAGAACCGCAGACCGGCTTCGAGGATGTTCGCGCGGTTTTCGATGTCGAGCTCCGCGGGGAAGAGCGCAACGTCCGTCTCCACATCCGTGGTGCCGCGGAAGCGATAGCCGCTGTACACCGCGACGCGCTCCGTCACGTCATACTCGCCGCCGACCATCACTTGGTAGAGGAAGACGGTGGCGTCATCATCAATGATTTCGGTGTTGGACGGGCTGTAATCGACATCAACTTGGCCGACGCCAAGGCCCGCGCCGATGTAGGCGCTGAAGGGCGTGTCAGCGAAGTCATAATCATAATAGCCGTTGACCGCGAAGCCGAGCGTCTCCACAGACCCTTGGCCGTCCGCCACTAAGTCGGCGATCGACACGCCCAGCGCGTCATCGACGCCGGGGACGAGATTGGCCGCATCCAGCGCGCCGACGGCGCCGCCGCCGACGGTCACGCCGGTGTGGGTATCGACGTCATTGGCGGAGAAAGAGACCTCGCCCTCAAAGCGCAGGCCGTTTTTCAGGGCGTAGCCATACGCGCCGCTGACGAAGTAGCCGGGGTCAAACTCGGTCGTCCAACCCACCGGGGTCCCGTCCGTGACAGCCGCGCCCGCGGGCAACAGCGTGCCGTCAAAGGTGAAGTCGCCCTCATTGTCGCTGTCGCTCAAGAAGGACACGCCGCCGGACACCCGGGCGTATTGTTGGGCGTGGGCGGCGCTGGCTGTCGAAAGCGCCACCGCTGACGCCGTGATCATCATCGTGAACCGCATCGCAAAGCTCCCTGCTCGCGCAGCCCCCTCTGGGCTACGATAGTGTGTATCGTATATACGATAGTCGTTCGTCAATTGGATCATGCATCCATGGCTTGGTGCGGTCGCCTGTCCGCACACGACATGTCAGGCTATGTTCCTTAGGGTGAACGCACAGATGCGGATCGGGTTCACCGCCCGGCCTGCGCGGCGGGTGAAAGGATGCGTATGGCGGATGTGAGCACGGGCGTCTCAGACCGGAAGACGGAGTTGTTGGAGCTGTTGTCACACACGGCTCTTCAGCAGAGTTCCGCGCCCGTGAGCCTCCGGCAATTCGCCATCCAAGCGGGGGTGTCGGAGCCGACTTTGCGCCACCATTTCGCGGACCGCCAAGGGCTGGTGATCGCGATTTTGCGCCATGTGGCGGCGGAGGCGGCGTCGTTTTTGGCGCGCACGGCGACCCCGGGGGCGGATTACGCCCAGTCCGTGCGCGGGTATGTGGATTTGGCGATGGAGGGGTTCGGCAATGATCTGTTCGCGCGCGCCCACGCCTTCGCGTTAGTGGAGTCGATCCACGACCCCATTGTCGCGCAGGCCTATCTCACGCACATCATTGAGCCGTCTCTCGCCGCGATTGAGGCGCGCCTCAGCCCGTCTCTGGATCCAGATGGGATGCAGCCGGACAAAGTTCGCGACACCGCGTTCTTCCTGTACGCCCCGGTGCTGATGGCGGTGCTTCACCAGCGCTTATTGCGGGGCGAGCATGTGCGGCCGCTGGATCTGCCGACCTTTTTTGAACGTCTGACGCGCCTGCTGACCCACGGCGTGTGAGGCGCAGAGGCGGAGGGGGCCGATGACCGAGCGTGGGGGGGGATGTCTCTGCGGGGCGTGCCGCTACCGCCTTGGGGGCGAGCCGCTGCGCGTCGTGGTGTGCCATTGCGCCTTTTGCCAGAAGGCGACCGGCGGCGCGGCCATGATCGAGCCGATCTTTCCCGCCGACGCCTTGACCCTGCTCGGGGAGCCCCCGCGCGCTCACACGCGGGTGTCAGAGGGCAGCGGCAAGCAGGTGCATGTTCATTTCTGCGGGGCGTGCGGGGGCCGGCTTTATCTCAGCTTCGAGCGCTTCGACGGCGTGATCGGCCTTTATCTCGGCGGCCTCGACGCGCCGCAGACCATCGCGCGCACGCCGGCCAACACGATCCACATTTTCCTCGACGAGGCGTTGCCCGGCACGGTCATCCCCGCCGGCTACCAGACCTACCGCCGTCACCGCGTGACGAATGACGGCGCGCCGTGCGCGGCGACCGTTTATGACGCGCCGCACGTGATCCGCGCGCCATAGCCGCAGCGCGCGGCCTCAGAACGGATTGAGCGTGTAGCCGGCTTGCTGGAGTTCGGCGTGGGCGGTCATGGCCGAAAGCGCCATCTCCACGCCCGGCGCGAGGTCCTCCGCCGCGACGCCGTGATAGGCCGCGCTCTGGCCGCAGACCAGGATGTCCACCCCCTCGGCCGCCAGCGCTGCGATCAGGCCGGCGTTGGCGTTCGGCGTGTCCTCGGTCCCGCGCGTGAGATCCTTGGCGGCCTGTCCGTGGACGACCACCGCCACATGCAGATTCTCAGCGGGCACGCCGGCCGCAGCGTGCATGTTTAAAAAGCGTGCGGCCGTCTCCAGACGCCGGTTGACTGCTCCGGGTTTCGCGCTTTCGGCCACATCAAACGCAACGCGGAACACCATGCCGTCCGGGATGGCGCGCGCGCCTTCGACGGCGGCGACGGGGCCGTAGTCGGCGATGACGGGGCCCGTCGTGAACGGGTTGTCGTCGGCCTCGGCGGCGGCGGCGAGGGAGGCGGCGGCGGCGAGCGCGGCGCCCAAATGGATCAGCGTCATGATGGATGTCCTCACAGCGGGCGCGACGGCGCCGGCCGCCAGCTTATGCGCTGCCGCGCAGGGAGGGGAGTCGCCGTTGTCGCACCGCGCGGGCGTGAAGGTTGGGGGCGCGGACTCCGCGGGGCTGATCGCGGGGGGATCTCCGCGCCCCCTGCGTGGGGGGCGAGCCGGGGGAGGGTCCAACCATCCCACACAGCCCATAAACGACGCGCTGGGCGGATTCCGGCGCGCGACACGCCTATGAATGCGGCCCCACATCAGGCGGCCTTCTGGACAGCCCGCAGCGTTTCGGGACATGGGCGCGCCCACGGGGCGGGCCGTTACTCCGCGGCTTTGACGTCGGCTTCGCTTGGCTCGTAACGCAAAATGTCCGCCGGCTGGCAATCCAGCTCGCGGCACAACGCCTCCAGCGTCGTAAAGCGCACGGCCTTTGCTTTTCCAGTTTTCAGGATTGAGAGATTTGCGAGCGTGATGCCGACACGGTCGCACAGCTCGGTCAGCGACATGCGGCGTTCCAACAACACGCGGTCGAGGGTGACTCGAATCGGCATGGTCCTCAGATGGTGAGTTGTTGCTCCGCGCGCATCCGCGCGCCCTCGCGAAACACCTCCGCGAGCACAAAAATCACAAGAATCGCGAGCCAGACAATTGGCCGGAACTGCCCCACCAACGGCACCAGCACCGCCATGGCCGCCGGCGGCGGCTCGGGCTGATTCAAGGCTGCGCGGGCGGACAAAAACACCGCCATTGCGTAGCGGGAGAACTCAAACAGGGCGCAGACGATCCACAACAGCCGCGCTTCCTTCGCGTTGATCGCCACGAACGGATCGCCCTGGGCGAGCGTTCCCAAAATCCGTTGCAAGCGGATGAGCGCAAAGGCCAAAACCACCAAAATCGCGCCCAGAACAGCGAACCGAATGGCGGCGATCGGCCAGGGCAGATCAAGCGCCACCGGCACACCCAAAACTTGTCCGCTGTCAAGCATGTAGGCCGACATCGTCGCCCCGGCCAAGACCACCACGCCCGCCGCCAACACGCCAAGGGCGGCGATCACGGAGATCACAACAAGCCGCAGCGCCGCGGCCGCCGCAGAGCCGCCCGGTTCCCGCGATGTCTGCGCGTCGTCTGTCACACACACGCTCCCGCGCTGCGCACCCTTGCGCAGCCTTAGCGATAAGCGATAAACGGATATTGAATTTCAATCAAGGCCCCGTGGCCGGAGACTCCAATGACTGACGCCGCCTCGCACCCATCCGCCTCACCCGCCCTATCGGGGAACGCGCGCTGGGTCGTCGCCAGCCACAACGCTGGGAAAGTGCGCGAGATTCATGCGCTGCTCGCGCCGCTGGGGGTTGAGGCGATCTCGGCGGCGGAGCTTGCTTTGCCGGAGCCGGAGGAAACTGAAGACACGTTCGCCGGCAACGCCGCGCTCAAGGCGCGGGCGGCGGCGGCGCGCTCGGGGCTTGTGGCGCTGGCGGATGATTCAGGCCTGGTGGTTCCGGCTTTGGACGGAGCGCCGGGGATTTACTCCGCGCGCTGGGCGGGTCCGCAAAGGGACTTCGCCGCCGCGATGGCGAAGGTCGAGGAGGCTTTGTCGGCGCGTGGCGCGACGAATCGTGCGGCCTTTTTCGTGTGCGTGTTGGCGCTGGCGGAGCCTGATGGCGCGGTGACGCTGTATGAAGGACGGGTGGAGGGGACGCTGGTTTGGCCGCCGCGCGGCACGCGTGGTTTCGGCTATGACCCCATGTTTGCGCCGCACGGCGCGAGCGCGACGTTTGGCGAGATGGATCCCGACGCCAAACACGCCATGAGCCATCGCGCGCGCGCGTTTGCGAAGCTCTTAGCCGCCCGCTTTCCCGAGCACGTTTCAGAGACCGCTTCAGAAACCGCTTCAGAAACCGCTTCTGGGCGATTGTGAGGGCGGCCGTGACCGACGGCCCTGGCTTTGGCGTTTACATCCACTGGCCTTATTGCACAGCGATCTGCCCTTATTGCGATTTCAACGTGTACCGGAATCGGGGCGGCGCGCATGACGACATGCTCGACGCAATCGCGGTTGACATCCAGGGTTGGCGCGCACGTACGGGACCGCGGACAGTGGGCTCGGTGTTCTTTGGCGGCGGCACGCCGTCGCTTATGCCGCCTGCGGCGATGATCCGGTTGCTGGAGGCGGTGGACCACGCCTGGGGCTTAGCAGCGGGCGCAGAGGTGTCGCTGGAGGCCAATCCGGAGAATGTCGACGCCGCCCAGTGCGCGGCCTGGCGCGCGGCGGGGATCACCCGCGTCTCTCTCGGCGTGCAGTCCTTTCATGACGACGCGCTGACGGCGCTTGGCCGCGCCCACAGCGCGGAGGACGCGCGCCGCGCGGCGGCTTCAGCGGTCGCGGCGTTTCCTCAAGCGAGCGTGGATCTGATTTATGCCTGGGCCGGCCAGACGGTGGAGGCGTGGGCGGCGGATCTCACGACGGCGTTTGCGCTAGGGCTCGGGCATGTGTCGCTTTATCAACTGACGATTGAGCCGGGCACGGCGTTTGCGCGCCGGGCTGCGCGCGGCGCGGATCCCGCAGCGCAAACGCCGGCGGCGGCCGCCCTTTACGAGGCGACGCAAGAGCTCTGCACGACCGCGGGCTTGCTGGCCTATGAGGTTTCCAACCACGCCCGCGACGCCGCGTCCCAGTCGCGGCACAATCTGGTCTATTGGCGTTCGGGGGAGTGGGCGGGCGTCGGGCCTGGCGCCCATGGCCGGCTTGGCGTTGTCGGCGGGATGCGGCGCGCGACGGCCGCCGCCCGCCGGCCCGCCGCCTACCGGGAGGCCGTGGCGTCCGCCGGCTGGGGCGTGGTGCAAGACGAGGCGCTGGCGCCGGCCGCCCAGCGCGACGAGATGATCCTCATGGGCCTGCGGCTGAACGAGGGGCTCGATCGCGGGCGGCTTCGCGACACGCTGGGCGTGGCGTTTGCGGCCGATGTTCTCAGCGGCCTTGAGGCTGACGGGCTTGTCTGCGTCTCGCCGGACCGGGTGATCGCCACGCCCTCGGGCCGGCTGGTCACGGACCGCTTGGCGTTAGCGCTCAGTGAGGCCGTGCGGCCGGCGTGACGCCAGCTCAGTAGGACGGGCGCGGAATGTCGTCGTCCGGTTGAACGTTGGGCGGTCGTGGGATCGCTCCCTCGACGCCCTGCGCGCCGGCCGTCGGGACGCCATACCCGGGCGGGCGGGGAATGCCATCGGGCGCGGTTACAGCGCCCGCGGGCGTGACGGTGACGGGACGCGGCAGAGCCTCAAACTCCTCAAAGGTCCGCGGCGCAGGCTCAAGAATCACAAGCTCGCCATCGCGGATCTGGAAGACGGCGAGGCCGCGCTCCACCGCCCCATCGTCGCGGAAACGGAAAATGCCGTCGACGCCGTAAAACCCATCCGCGGCGCTCAGCGTCTCGCGCGTCAGCCCGCGATACTGCACAGGGTTGGTCAAATACGACACCAGCGTCACCGCGTCATAGGCGAGGCTCGACAGCCGGCTCGCCTCTTCGCGATAGGCCAAGCGATACGTCGTCTCAAAGCGCTGGCGCGGATTAGGGTCAGTGTCGACAAACCAGCCGCGATCAAGGGCCGGTTCATCCAGAACCCGGTCGTCGCGCCACAAGCTCGTGCCCATAAAGCGCACCCGCCGCGGGTCGACGTCATAATAGGGCATCAGCGGCGCTAAGGTGAGCAAGCGCACCCCGCCTTCCGGCAAAATAATCGCGTCATAACCCACATCGAAGGGCGCTTCCGCGGAGCTGTGGGAGCGGCGCGCGTCATAGCGCGCCAGCGCGCGCGCGGGCCGGGTCAGCGCATCGGCGTTGGCGTTGGGCGGAAAGAGCTCGTAATTCGCCAAATACCCGCCATACCCTTGCGCGGTCATGTTGAGCGCGTCGCGCACGCGCCGGCCATAGGGATTGTCTGGCGCCAGCAAAGCGAACCGCGCCATGCCTTGACGCAGCGCATACTCCACCAACCGCCGGATCTCCTCCTCCGGCGCGAGGCCTAACAGGAACGCGCCTGTGCCCGTCGCCGCGCGGTCGTTGGAGAACGCGACAATCGGCGTCTCCTCAACGTCGATGGCGTTGGCCGCGGCCTCCACTCCCGACGCAAACAGCGGTCCGATGATCACATCCGCGCCTTGCTCCACCGCGGAGCGGGCGGCCTCGCGCGCGCCCGGCGGCGTGCCGGCGGTGTCTTTCGGGATCAGCACCAGGCCGTTGTGGCCGCCCTCAAACAAGGCGAGCTGGGCGGCTTTGAGCATGGAGTCCGCTTCCGCGCGGGCGGCGGCGCTCGTGCTCGTGAACGGCAGCAGCAGCGCGACACGCACTAAAGCCCCGTCCTGGCCGGCCTTGTGCGGCGGCGTCAGCGGATCGCCCCGGCGCGAGCGCCGCGGGCGGCGTTCGCGCCGATCTTCTGTCGCGGACGGATCATAAACGCGCACCCCCGCGCGGTCGCCGCGGGGGTCGATGGGCGGCAGCGGATCTTCCGTGGTCAAATTGGCGCAGCCGGCTGTCGCCCACACGCCTAACGCCGCCGCCAGCCAAGCGAGCCGAGGCGTCCGGCCCGCGCGGCTTGGCGTTGCGCGCGGGTCACGCTTGTGTTGGTTGTCCATCATCGGAGCCGCCATGACGCCCTCGCCGCCGCAAACTAGGCAGAGCCTCCCTCCGGCGCAAGCCGCGCCGCACGACCCAGCGGGCGCTGAGGCGGGCGCGCTCGCGCCGGGGCTGTATGTAGTCTCCACACCCATTGGCAATCTCCGCGACATCACGCTGCGGGCCCTCGACGTGCTGGCGGCGGCGGATGTGGTGCTGGCGGAGGACACCCGCACCAGCCGTGTGTTGTTCGACGCTTATGGCCTTAAGCCCAAGGTCCGGCCCTATCATGAGCACAATGCGGCGGCGGCGCGTCCGCAGATTGTCGCGATGTTGGAACGCGGGGCGTCTGTGGCCTTAATGAGCGACGCTGGCACGCCGCTGATTTCAGATCCCGGCTTTAAGCTTGTGCGCGCGGCGGTGGAGGCGGGCGTGCGCGTCGTCCCCGCCCCCGGCGCGTCAGCGGTTCTCGCGGCGCTGGTGGCGGCGGGCTTGCCGACGGACCGGTTTTTGTTTGCGGGATTTCCTCCGCCGCGGTCAGCGGCGCGGCGCGCGACATTCGACGAATTGACGAGCGTCCCGGCGACCTTGGTCTTCTTTGAGTCCGGGTCGCGGCTCGCGGCCTCCCTTGCGGATATGGCCGACATGTTCGGAGACCGGCCGGCGGCCGTGGTGCGCGAATTGACCAAGGCGTTTGAGGAACGGCGCGGCGGGACTTTGGCGGCGCTTGCGCGCGCCATCGCTGAGGATGGCCCGCCTAAGGGCGAGCTCGTCGTGATCGTGGGGCCCCCAGGCGTCGACCGCTGGGACGATGCGCGCGTCGACGACGCCTTGCGCGCCAGCCTCCTGGGGTCCAGCTTGAAGGACGCCGTGGCGGCGGTGGCTGAGGCTTCTGGTCGGGCCAAGCGAGATGTCTACGGGCGCGCGGTCGCTCTGAAGCGCGATCACGAACGGGGTGCGGGAGAAACTCATGACGACAGGGGGGATCGCGCCGACCAACGGGGCGACGCAGGGCCGGGCCGGCGGTCGGATGACGGCGGCTGAACGGCGCAAGCAACGCTCCAGCAAGCTTGAGGCGCGCCGCCGGCGTCGGTCTGAGCGCCGCGGCCGCCGGGGCGAGGCGCTCGCGGCGTTGTGGCTGCGGCTGAAGGGGTACGCGATCGTCGCGTGTCGCGCGCGCACAAGCGCGGGCGAAATCGACATTGTCGCGCGCAAGGGCGCGGTTCTCGTCTTTGTGGAGGTGAAAACCCGCGCCCATTGGCGCGACGGCCTCCACGCCGTGAGCGCCTCGGCCCAGCGGCGTTTGGCGCGCGCGGGCCAGGCCTGGCTCGCCGCCCATGTGCCCCAAAACGGGCGTGGACCCGTGCGCTTTGATGTCATCGTCGTCAGCCGCGACGCGCTGCCGCGCCATGTGCGCGACGCCTGGCGTCCGGACGCTGCGCTCTAACCACCCGCGCGGCGCGGCGTGCTCGAGCGCTGCGCGCGTTTGGCGTTTGTTCTTGCTTCGTTTTAGCGAGGCGTTATGATCAGTCTCCATGGGCGGGGCGATTGTGTGGGGCGCGCCCAGGCGGGGGGTGGCGATGGGCGTTCAAATTCGCACAGTCGCGTTTGAGGGGGCCGAGGCGCGCTTGGTCACCGTGCAAGTGCAGCTGACGGGCGGGCTGCCCGCCTTTTCAATCGTCGGCTTAGCGGACAAAGCCGTGGCGGAGAGCCGCGAGCGCGTGCGCGGCGCGTTTGCAGGCATTGGATTGTCGCTGCCGAGCGAGCGGGTGATTGTGAACCTCTCGCCAGCGGATTTGCCGAAAGAAGGCGCTCATTACGATTTGCCCATCGCCCTCGGCGTTCTGGCGGCGATCGGCGTGGCGCCGGCGGACGCCTTCGCCTCTTGCGTGGCGTTGGGTGAGCTTGGGCTTGACGGCACGATCACGCCCGTGGCGGGGACATTGCCGGCGGCGATCGCCGCGCATGCGGCGGGGCTTTCTCTGATTTGTCCGCAGGCGGGCGGGCCGGAGGCGCGCTGGGCGGGCGATCTCGATGTCATCGCGCCGCCTTCCCTGATGGCGCTGCTGAATCATGTGAAGGGCCTGCAAGTGCTGGCGCCGCCGCCGGAGGGGCGGCTCAACGCCCTTTATGAGGCGGATTCGGCCGAGGTCGGGGATTTGCGCGATGTCCGCGGCCAGGAGGTGGCCAAGCGCGCGTTAGAGATCGCAGCCGCGGGCGGACACAATCTTGTGATGGTCGGCCCGCCGGGCGCGGGCAAATCCATGCTGGCGGCGCGGCTGCCGGGGCTGTTGCCGCCCTTGTCGGCGGCGGAGCTGTTAGAGACCAGCCTTGTGCATTCTGTCGCGGGGCTGTTGGAGCGGGGCGGCCTCACCCGCGCGCGGCCGTTTCGCGCGCCCCATCATTGCGCCAGCATGGCCGCGCTTACTGGCGGCGGCGCGCGCGCGAAACCGGGGGAGGTGTCGCTCGCCCATCGCGGCGTGCTCTTCCTTGATGAGCTGCCGGAGTTTCAGCGCCAAGCGCTTGATGCGCTGCGCCAGCCGCTGGAGACGGGCAAGATCACGGTGGCGCGCGCGGCCCGGCATGTGACGTATCCGGCGCGGTTTCAGCTGGTGGCGGCTATGAACCCGTGCCGCTGCGGCGGTGCGGCCGGCGCAGACGCGATTGCGTGCCGGCGCGGGCCGCGGTGTGCGATCGACTATCAGGCCCGCGTCTCCGGCCCATTGATGGACCGTATGGATTTGTGGCTCGAAACGCCCGCGGTGTCGCCGGCGGATCTTGCCGCGCCCCCGGCGCAAGACGGCACCGCGGAGGTGGCGCGCCGGGTCGCGGCCGCCCGCGAGGCCCAGGCGGCGCGGGCGAAAGCGCTGGATCTGGGATCGCGCGCGGGCGCGGGCGATGGCGGCCTCAACGCGGCGCTGTCGCCAGCGGCGCTGGAGCGCGCGGCGCGTCCGGATGCGGAGGGCGCGGCGCTTTTATCCAACGCTGCGGAGAAGTTGGCCTTGACGGCGCGCGGCTATCATCGCGTGCTGCGGGTCGCCCGCACGGTGGCCGATTTGGACGGCGCGGCGGGCGTGCGTCGTCGGCATGTGGCTGAGGCGCTGAGCTTGCGCCGCCGGCACGCCGCGCCGGCGCGAGCGCCTTGACGTCGCGGCGACCTCCGCGGCGGCCGCGGAGGTGAGCATGGACGAGGCGATGGGCGCGGTGCTGGACGCGATCGGCGAGCTGGTCGTCGTGCGCGGGCCGGATCGGCGCATCACATACGTCAACGCGGCGGTGCTGCGCGCGTTCGGCGGGCGGCGGGAGGATTGGATCGGCCGCGCCTTGGCCTCGATCATGTTTGAGGAGACCGCCGCGCCGGCTCATGGCGGACGCTGGCGGGTGACGGGGCCCTTGCGCACGGTCGCGGGCCCCCTCGACATGGAGTGGGAGGAGACGCGCTTGCCCGACGGCGGCTCCGTGGCGGTCGGGCGCGATGTGACGGTGCGCCTCGCTCATGAAACCGCGCTGCGCGAGGACCGCGCCGCCGCCGAGGCCCGCGCCCGCGACCGCGAGGCGCTGTTTGCGATGATCACCCATGAGCTGCGCACGCCTGCGGCGGGCATGGCCGGTTTGGCGGAGGTGCTGGCCGATACGTCCTTGACGACCGCTCAAGCCTCTTATGTGGAGGCGTTGCGCGCCGGCGGGCGGCATTTGCTCAAGCTTGTGGACGACACCCTCGACCTGACGCGGTTGGAGGCGGGGGCCTTTGATTTGGCCCCCCAGCCGACGGATCTGGGAGCGTTGGTCGCCGAGGTCGGCGAGTGGCTCGCGCCGCAGGCCCACCACAAAGGGCTTGAGCTCGCCATCCGCCTTGATCCCGCGCTTCCGGCGTTGGTGGAGGCCGACGCCGGCCGTGTGCGCCAAATCGCGCTCAATCTCGGCGGCAATGCGGTGAAGTTTACGGATGCCGGCGGCGTCGTCATCACTGTCGAACGCGATGATCCGCCGTCTGAGACGATGGCGCCGGACGCGGCGTCGCGAGATCCCGCATCGCCTGACCAGGCGCCCGCGAACGCTGATGACGAGGCTGAGGATCGCGCGCCCGAGGGCGCGATTGCGGGCGTGCGCCTGGTGGTGGAGGACACAGGCCCGGGCGTGCCCGAAGCCAAGCGCGGCGTCATCTTCGAGGCGTTCGCACAAGCCCAGACAGAAACGGAATCCGGTCATCAGGGAGCGGGGTTGGGGCTGGCGATCGCGCGCCGCCTGGCCGAGGCGATGGGCGGGGATATTGGGTTTGAGACTGAGATGGGGCGTGGGTCGCGGTTTTGGGCGCGCATGGCGCTGCCGATCTTGGACAGCGCGCCCTTAGCCAAGGCGGAGGCGTTGGCCGCGTTGCAGATCGGCGTGGCGGCGCCGGAGCCGCTGACGCGCCACGCCTTGGCCCGCCAAGTCGCGGCGCTCGGCGCGCAGGTGACGCGGCTTGAGAGCGTGGCCGCCGCCCGGGCGGCGGCGACGGATCATTTGCTTCTGGTGGATGAGGCCTGGGCGGACGCCATCACCCCGGGCGCGCGCGGCGGGGTGGTGCTGGTGCGCACGGAACGGCGCGAGGCGGTGGAGGAGTGGCTCGCGCTTGGATATGGCGGGTGGCTGGTCAAACCGGTGCGCGTCGGCTCCATGATCCGCTGGCTCACCCAAGCGGCGGCGGCGCCGCGGCGGCGCGAAGGGGCGCCGGCCTTGCGGCGCGCGGGCGCTCATGACTCAGCGCGGGCGTCGGAGCGTCCGGCCGAGCCGGCCGCGCCGCGGCCAGCGGATCCCGAGCTGCGGGGGGTGGTCGCGGGCGCGCGCGGCGACGCCGGGGGAGTCGCGACTGACGATCGGCGTTCCCACGCCCCGCGCGCGCCGCGTTCCGACAGCTTTCGCGACGGTGTGGGGGATGCTCCCCGCGACACGCCTCGCGACACTCATCGCAGCGCCCATCGGGGCGGGCCGCCGCCGGTGGAGGTCTTGCTCGTTGAGGACGATGACGTGAACCGGTTCTTGGCCCGGGCCGTCTTGTTGCGGCTCGGCGCGCGGGTGACGGACGTGACGACGGCCGCCGACGCCCTTGCGGCGGCGGAGGCGCACGCTTTCGACATCATTTTCATGGATGTTCGCCTCCCGGATATGGATGGCGCGGCGGCGACGCGGCGCTTGCGCCGCAGCCGCGGGCCGAGTGCGCGCGCCCCCGTCATCGCGGTCACCGCCAACGCCCGCGAAAAAGACCGCGAGGCCTGCCTCGCGGCGGGCATGAATGATGTGTTTGTAAAGCCGGCGAAGGAGGCGGAATTGCGCGAGGCGCTTGAACGCTGGACAGTTCGTGCGCCGCGGTCGCCGGGCCGCGCCGGCGTGGCGGAGGCTTAAGCGTGGCGCAGGAGGCGAACCCCGCCCCTCCTTCGGCGTCTGGTTCGGCGGCTGATCCGACGGCCGGGTCGGTCGATCACGCCGATCACGCCCACGGCGGCGACCGCGCGGGTTGGCGCGCGGCGTTGGCCCATTACGCGACGCCCGTGATGGCCTCGATGGTGATGCTCGGCTTTGCGTCGGGCCTGCCGCTCTACATGGTCTTCAACAAGCTCTCCTTTTGGCTGCGCGAAGTCGGAATTGAGCGGTCGACGATCGGCTTTTTCTATTGGGTGACGTTCGCTTATTCGTTCAAGTTTTTGTGGGCGCCGGTGGTGGACCGCCTCACCCTGCCCGGCCTCACCGCAGCGCTCGGACACCGGCGCTCGTGGATGATTGCGGCCATTGGCGGTGCGGCGACGGGCCTTGTGATCCTGGCGGTGTCGGATCCGACTGTGAGTTTGGGCCTGGTGGCGGTCGGGGCGTTGCTGTTAGCGTTTTCCGGGGCGACGCTTGATGTCTCCATCGACGCCTGGCGCATAGAATCCGCGCCGACGCAGGCGCAAGCGAACATGGCCGCGGCCTATTCTTTGGGTTATCGCGGCGCCCTGATCTTCTCCGGATTCGGCCTTGCGGTGGCGGAGTGGGCGAGTTGGGCGGCCTCTTACGCGCTGATGGCCTCCGCCATGGGGGTGACGGCGGGTCTGGTGTTGCTGATTAAAGAGCCCCACCGCGTTGCGCGGCGGCGGCTTGAAGACGCCAACCTCGGCTTGCGGTTCGCCAATGTCTTCGCTGCGCCTTTCCGCCAAGTGTGGGCGCGCTTGGGCTTGTGGGTCGGGCCAGTGCTGGTGGTTGTGGCGGTCTATCGGTTGAGCGACTTCACCATGGGCGTGATGGCGAGCCCGCTTTACGCCGACATTGGCTACTCCAAAGCGGTCGTCGGGGGGATCCAATCGGGGCCCGGCGTCGCGGCGACGATTGCGGGCTTGTTCATTGGCGGTCTCGCGGCGCTGAAGATCGGGGTGATGCGGGCGTTGATCGTGGGCGCGGCGATAACGCTGGCGACTAACGGTGCTTATGCGTGGTTGGCGGCGACCGCGGGCGCAGACGACATTGGGCGTCTGACTGTCGCGATTGTGGCGGACAATGTGGCGGGCGGGTTCGTGACGACGGTGTTCATCGCGTACATGTCGGGCCTGACGGACCCGGCCAACGCGGCGACGCAATACGCGCTCTTCAGTTCGCTCTATTCCTTTTTCGCCAAGTTCGCGTCGGGGTTTTCCGGGGTTTTGGCCGATGCGGTCGGGTATGTGGCGTTTTTCCTGATCACCGCGAGCTACGCCGTTCCCGCTGCGGCGTTGGTGCTGGTGATCCTGCTGTTTGGCAATCCCGCGGCCAACGCGCGGGCCGTACCGTCCGTCGAACACTAACACGCGCAGCCCGCAATGCCCGTCGCGACGCGCTCCTCCGGACCTGACACCACCGCATCCGCCGGCGCAACGCCGATGATGGCGCAATATCTCGCGATCCGCGCGCAAGCGAGCGAGACCGCCGGCGCGGACGCCCTGGTGTTTTATCGCATGGGCGATTTCTACGAGCTGTTCTTCGATGACGCTGTCAAAGCCGCTGAGGCGCTCGACATCGCGCTCACCCACCGCGGCAAACATCAGGGTGCAGACATTCCCATGTGCGGCGTGCCGGTCGCGACCGCGGAGACGTATTTGTCGCGCCTCATCGCCCAAGGCTTTCGCGTGGCGGTGTGCGAGCAGACTGAAGACCCGAAGGAGGCGAAGAAACGCGGCGCAAAGGCGGTCGTGCGCCGCGAGATTGTGCGCGTCGTCACGCCGGGCACGATCACAGAAGACGCCCTGTTAGAGGCGCGCGACGCGGCGTGGATCCTCGCCGTCGCGCCGGCCGGCGGCGCCGACGCGCGTGTCGGCCTCGCTTGGGCGGATGTGACGACGGGCGCTTTTGGCGTCGGCCGCGCGCCGGCGGCGGCGCTGGATGAGCGGATCGCCGGCCTCGGCCCCCGGGAGGTGCTGCTGGCGGAGGCGAGCCTGGAGACGCTGCTCGACGCGGGTGCGCGCGCGGCGTTAGAGCGGGCGGGGGCGGCGCTCACGCCGCTGGCGGGCGCGAAGTTCAACGTCAAAAGCGCGGCTGCGCGGCTGAAAGCGGCGTTCGCTGTCGACACGCTGGAGGGCTTTGGCGCGTTCGCGGCCGAGGAGATCGCCGCCGCCGGCGCGCTCGTTGATTATCTCAGCCTCACACAGGCCGGCGCGCCAGTGCGGCTTGCGCCGCCGGCCCGCACGAATGACACAGCGGTCATGGCGATCGATCCCGCCACACGGGCGAGTTTAGAGATTGCGCGCACGCTTGCCGGCGATCGTAAGGGCTCGCTCCTCCACGCCATTGACCGCACGGCGACGCCTGCCGGCGCGCGGCTGTTGGCCCAGCGGATCGCGCAGCCCCTGACTGATCCCGCCGCCATTGCGCGCCGCCTGGATGCCGTGGCGTTTTTCGTGGGAGCGCCGGGCGGCGGGCGGGATGTGGCGAGCGCGCTCGCGCGGGCGGGCGATCCAGCGCGGGCGGTGTCGCGGCTGGTCCTTGGGCGGGGCGGGCCGCGGGATCTTGTTGCCCTTGCGGGCGCACTTGAGGCGGGCGATGGGGCGGCCACGGCCGTGGCGGGTGTCGCGGACGAGGCGCCGCCGCACGAGCTCGCTGAGGCGATGGAGCGGTTGCGTTTTGGAGCTCAGCCGGCGCTCGCCGCGCTTGCGGCGCGGGTGCGCGCGACCATCCGTGAGGACGCGCCGCTTCTTGCGCGCGATGGCGGCTTCGTCCGTGCGGGCGCGGACACAGCCCTTGATGACGCGCAGGCCTTGCGCGATGAAAGCCGGCGCGTGATCGCTGCGCTGGAGGCGCGCTATCGCGACGCGACGGGCCTTGCGGCGCTCAAAATCAAACACAACAACGTCTTGGGTTACTTTGTCGAAGTGACGGCGCGCCAGGCCGACCGGTTGATGGCCGCGCCCCATGACACCCAGTTCATCCACCGCCAGACAATGGCGAACGCCGTGCGCTTCACAACGACGGAGCTCGCTGACCTCGAACGGCGCATGGCGGCGGCGTCTTCACAGGCGTTGGCGCGGGAGCTTGCGCTCTTTGACGCGCTGGTCGCTGACGTGACGGCGGCCGCTGACGCCCTTCGCGCGGCGGGCGAGGCGCTGGCGACGCTTGATGTCGCGGCCGCGAACGCGCTGTGGGCGGCGGAGATGAATGCGGCCCGGCCCGTGGTGGATGACAGCCTGGCGTTTGACGTGGAGGCTGGCCGCCATCCCGTGGTCGAGCATGCGTTGCGCGCCGACGGGCTGGCGTTTGCGCCGAATGATTGCCGCCTGGACGGGGCCGGTCCGGCCTCAGCGACGGGCGCGCCGCGGCTCGCCTTCGTCACCGGCCCCAATATGGCGGGCAAGAGCACGTATTTGCGTCAAAACGCGGTGATGGCGATCCTCGCCCAAGCGGGGTGTTTTGTGCCGGCGAAGCGCGCGCGGATCGGTGTGGCGGATCGGCTGTTCAGCCGTGTCGGCGCGGCCGATGACTTAGCGCGGGGCCGCTCCACCTTCATGGCTGAAATGGTGGAGACCGCCGCCATCCTGAACCAAGCGGGCCCGCGCGCCTTCGTCATTCTTGATGAGATCGGGCGCGGCACCGCGACCTATGACGGCCTCGCCATCGCCTGGGCGGTCGCGGAGCATCTCCACGACATCAATCAAGCCCGCGCGATGTTCGCCACCCACTATCACGAGCTCACGCGTTTGACGGAGACGCTTAAGGGCGCGGCCAATCTGCATTTGCGGGCTAAAGCCTGGAATGGCGATTTGATCTTCCTGCATGAAGTCGCGCCTGGCGCGGCCGACCGCTCTTACGGTGTGGAGGTGGCGCGGCGCGCGGGCTTGCCCAAGGCCGCCACCGCGCGCGCTCAAGAGGTGCTGGAGCGGCTGGAGGGGCGCGCGGGCGCCGCCGATGCGAGGCTTGGCGTCGCCGATGCCCTGGAGGATCTGCCGCTTTTTCAAGCGGCGGTCCAAACGCCTAAGGAGCGGGTTGCGGCGGATGAGGCTGCGCGCCGGCGCAGCGACCCGCGCGCGCCAGTGGCGTATCCCCAAGACCCCACCGATCGTTATGAATCCGGCTTCAGCGAAACTGGTGTGAGCGAGGCCGGCGCGCCAGCCGGGAAGCCGCGAGCGAGCGCCGCTGATGGCCGCCTCCACGCCTTGGCGGCGGCGGTGCGCGCCCTTGACCCCGACGACCTCACGCCCCGCGACGCCTTGGACGCGCTTTATCGCTTGCAGGCGGCGTTGGAGGAGGAGGGCTGAGCCCTGGCGACGTCGTCCTCCCCGGGGCCAAGGGCGCACTCCGCCGTCCTCCCTGCAAGGGCCAGCACGCGTATGGCGCGTCGCCGGTCGGGCCCCGGGGGTGCGCTATGCCTCAGCGGCCTCCAGGAACGGATAATCCGTGTAGCCGCGCTCATCGCCGCCATAAAAGGTGGCCTGGTCGGGCGCGGTGAGATCCGCCCCAATGTTGAGCCGTCGCGGCAAGTCTGGATTGGCGATGAAGGGCCGGCCGAAGGCGATCGCCTGGGCGCGCCCCGCCGCCACCCAGTCGCCGGCCGTCGCGCCGTCAAACTCGCCATTCGCGATGTAAACCCCGCTCCAGCGCCCGCGCAGGCGTGTTAGGGCGTCGCGATCAGCCTCGCTGACATCAGAGCCGGGGAACGCCTCGACCATGTGGAGATAGGCGAGGCCCATTCCGTTAAGGCCGTCAATCACGCGCTCGAAACTGGCTTCAGTCTCGGCGTCCAGGCGCATGTCGTTGAACGTTCCTGTGGGCGAAAGGCGCACGCCCACTCGGTCAGCGCCCATCACGTCCGCGACAGCCTGCGTGACCTCAAGCGTCAGGCGCGCGCGGTTGTCGGCGTCGCCGCCATAAGCGTCGGTGCGGGTGTTGGCGTGGGCGTGGAGGAATTGGTCGAGCAAATAGCCATTGGCGCTGTGGACCTCGACGAGGTCGAACCCCGCGCCCTTCGCCCGTTCCGCTGCGCGACGATAGTCCGCGATGACGCGGGCGACCTCGTCCGTTTCCAGCGCGCGCGGCTCCGACACGTCCTCAAGGCCGTTGGCGGTGAAAGTTTGCGCGTCAGCGCGGATCGCCGACGGCGCGACGGGGGCTTGGCCGGCGGGTTGCAGCGAGGTGTGGCTGATGCGCCCGACGTGCCAGAGCTGCAGCGCGATGCGCCCGCCGGCGGCGTGGACGGCGTCCGTGATCGCGCGCCAGCCGGCGACATGGGCGTCGTCATGGATGCCGGGCGTGTTGATGTAGCCCTTGCCCTCGGCGCTGATTTGCGTGGCTTCCGTGATGATCAGCCCGGCCGACGCGCGTTGGCGGTAATACGCGATCGCCATAGCGTGGGGCGTGCCGTCGGGATGGGCGCGGTTGCGGGTGAGCGGGGCCATGAAGACGCGGTTGGGCGCCGTGACGGCGCCGATCTCCAAAGGTTGAAACAAGGGGGCGGTCTGGGAAGCGGTCATGGCGAACATCCTTGTGAACACGGCGCGTCGTCGGAAGCCCGCCCGCTTTTGGGGGAGCGCGACGCCGCCGGCCCACACATAGGCGCCCGCGCGACCAATTGCTCGTCGCGCCGTTCGATCACGATGGGGTGACGCGAGGAACGCGCTCTGCCAGACCGTGTCCGGCTGCGCACCCTGAGCGCGGCGCGAGGATCCTCTCATGTCGCTTCTCCGCTCGACCGCCGTTGTTGGATCGCTGACGCTGGTCAGCCGCATCACCGGTTTCATCCGCGAGATCTTGCTCGCCGTCGCGCTTGGCGCGGGGCCGGTGACGGACGCGTTTCTGGTGGCGTTCCGGCTGCCCAATCTGTTCCGGCGCGTGTTCGCGGAGGGCGCCTTCAACGCGGCGTTCGTGCCGCTTTATTCCGGCAAACTCGAAGCCGACGGCGAGGAGGCCGCCGACCGCTTCGCGTCTGAGACCGCCTCCATGCTCGTCTTCGCCCTTGCGGGCCTGATCATCGCAGCGCAGATCGCCATGCCGTGGATCATCGCAGGCTTTGCGCCGGGCTATCTCGACGATCCGGACTGGCGCGCCAAGGCCGTCGTCATGGGCCAGATCATGTTCCCCTACATCCTGTTTATGAGCTTGATGGCCATGTTCGGCGGCGTGTTGAACGCCCACGGCCGGTTCGCGGCCTTCGCCATCGCGCCGGTGCTCTTGAATGTTGTGATGATCGCCGCCTTAGCGGCGGCGCCGGCGGATCCCTGGGCGGCCGCGCGCAACCTCTCCATGGGCGTGGCGGCGGCGGGGTTGTTGCAGCTGAGCTTCGTCTATCTGGGCATGCGCCGCCAGGGCGTGCGGTTGCGGCTTCGACCGCCCCGGCTCACGCCGGGGGTCAAGCGCGTGATCGCGCTGGGCGTGCCGGGCGCTGCGGCGGCGGGCGTGACGCAAATCAACATGATTATCGGTCAGATGATCGCCTCCATCCGCGAGGCGGCGGTGTCTTGGCTCGCCTTTGCGGATCGGATTTACCAGCTGCCGCTTGGTATGATCGGCATCGCTATGGGCGTGGCGCTGTTGCCGGCGCTCTCGCGCAGCGTGAAGGCCGGCGACCATGACGGCGCGCGCCAAAGCCTGAACGCGGCGCTGGAGCTGGCGGCGCTGTTCACCTTGCCGGCGACGGCGGCGTTGCTCGTGGCGGGGGAGTTTTTCGTGAAGGCCGCGTTCGAACACGGCGCCTTCGCCCCCGCGAGCACAGGGCCGACCGGCGCGGCGCTGACGGCCTACGCTGCGGGCTTGCCGGCGTTCATCGCTGTGAAGGTGCTGAGCCCCGCCTTTTTCGCGCGCGAGGACACCAAAACGCCGATGCGCATCGCGATTGTGACAGTGGCCGCGAATATCGCCATTGGCGTGGGGCTCTTCTACGCGATCGGGCCCCAGGGGAACGGCTTTGTCGGCCTCGCCATCGGGACAAGCGCGGCGGGCTGGCTGAACGCCGGACTGCTGGCGGCCGGCTTGGCGCGGCGCCGGGAATTCGCGCCCACGCGCCGGTTGACGTCACGCTTGGTGCGGATTGCTGCGGCCTCTGTGGTCATGGGGGCGGGCGTGGGGGCCGGCGCCCGGTTCGCGCGCCCTTATCTGGATGTGAACATTGTCAATGACCTGGTCGTTGCGGGGGCTGTCGCGGCGGGAGGCGCGGTCGTTTACGCCGCGGCGGCGCTGGCCCTCGGCGCGGCGTCGCCCCGCGATCTTCGCCGCGCGCTCAAGCGAGGGTGAGCGGGCGAGCCGGCGATTCCCTCCCGGAGCCACATGGTGTCTATACGCGTATCTACGGCGCTTGCCGAGGGCGTGGCGATCGCTGCGACGTGTCTGCGCGCGTCGTGGGTGTGTAGCGCCGTGAGTCCGCGAGGTGAGTCGATGGCTAACGAAAAGACTAAGGGAGCCTCAAGGGCGGCGCGTCCCGTCGCCGATGAGAAATCGCGGGGCCCACACTCTTCGATGGCGGCCAAGTCAGCTGCGCGCTCTGCCCAAGCCAGCGACGGTTGAAGAGCGCGGCGCGGTCGAAATCCCAGAGCGCCCCGGCCCCTAGCGCGTGACGTGGATGCTTGATGCCGGCGTCGCGATCGGACTGCGCGATGGCGATGAGGCGATGCTCAGCCTTGTGGCCGAGCTCGATGGGCCGTTTGCGTTGTCGATCATCAACTGGGTGGAGTTGGAAGGCGGCGTCTACCGCATAGGCGGTGGTGACATCGCGACGCGGCGCGCGCGTCTGGATTACTTGCTTGAGAGCTTGGCGGTCTTCCCTTTTGATGATGCGGCGGCAGCGGCGTACCGACAGATCGTCGCGCACGCCGGCTATACGCGCCGAAAGATTCTGGATCGCGTGATCGCGGCGACGGCGCTTGTGCGCGGCGCGACGCTGGTCACGACCAACCCGCAGGATTTCAGTGACATCCCGGGGCTGGAGTGCGTTGGATCGTGACGCGCGGTATGGGTTCCGCCATGATCTCAAATGTGATTGCGGGAGGTGGCATGGTTCGGATCGGATGTGCGCTTATGGCGGCTGCAAGCGTGTCCGCCTGCGCGGTGCTGGAGGCGTCCGCGCGTGAAGCGCTGCGGCAAAACGCGGACGCCACGAATGGCTGTGAGGACTTGTTCCCCGAAGACCCGGCCAATGAGGCGTTGTGCGATTCCCGCCTTGCCGAGCGCAATGAGCCCTTCTGCGAAGGCGGGGCGGCCGGCGGCGCCTGCGCGTATGAGCAACCGTGAGGCGGCGTCAGCCGTTCAAGTTCACTTGCGCAAAGCTCTTCAACATCGCCATGACGATGTGTGAGCACTCGCGGGCGGCCACCTGGTCGAGCTGATCATGGGTCAACCGGAAGTACGCCGGCGGTAGGGAATCGAGATTGCGCTCGCGACGAAACCCCATCGACCAGTCGGGAAAGTCGCGCTGGTCGATGGTTTGTTGCGCAACCTCGACAATGCGGTGGTGGCGGGGGTCGCGGTTGATCCGCTCATACACCTGGCGTACGGCGGTTTCGTCGCCTTCCAGCACCTGCAGGAACGAGCCGTTAGCGTAAAGCAGCATGCCCGTGACGTCGTCGCGGGTGTTGTTGCGACGCGACTTCGACAAAATGTCGTCGAGATCGGCGTCCGAGAGCAGCTCGGTCGCCGCGCTCACATAGAGCATTTGGAACATCGCCGCTCCCTGGACGGTCCATCGCGGTTGAAGGCGTGCGCTCATACACGTTCTAGCGCGCTAGCCCTAAGAGCGTTTTAACTGCGGCCCTCTTGCGCCCCTGACCCCGTCGCCCCATAACCCGCCGGCCATGACTGACGCGCCCGCCCCCCACGCCGCTGCGCCCCGCTCTGGAGCTGGCGGCGATACTGACGCCCACACCCGCTATGACGGCCCCACGCGGGTCTATTCCGGCGTGCAGCCGTCAGGCCAGCTGCACCTGGGCAATTATCTCGGCATGCTCGTGAAGGCTGTCGCGCTCCAAGAGCGGTATGATTGCCTCTATGGGATTGTAGACTTGCACGCTATTACGGTGTGGCAAGATCCTGCGAAATTGCGTGACCAAACCCGCGAGATCGCCGCGGCGTTTCTCGCCTCTGGCCTCGATCCGAAACGCTCAATCATTTACGCCCAGTCCAGCGTGCGCGAGCACACGGAGCTGGCGTGGATTTTCAACTGCGTCGCGCGCATGGGCTGGGTGCAGCGCATGACGCAGTTCAAGGATAAAGCTGGAAAAGACAAAGAGCGCGCGAGCGTGGGCCTGTTCACGTATCCCGTGCTGCAGGCGGCCGATATTTTGCTCTACAAGGGCACGCATGTGCCTGTTGGTGAAGACCAAAAACAACACTTAGAACTCAGCCGCGACATCGCGGCCAAATTTAATCTTGACTTCGACGTCCCGGGCTTTTTTCCGTTGCCGGAACCCCTCGTGGAGGGGCCGGGCGCGCGGATTATGAGCCTCAAGGATGGGGCGAAGAAGATGTCGAAGTCTGACCCCTCGGAGCTTTCTCGCATCAATCTGACGGACACCGCCGACGACATTGCGAAGAAAATCAAGCGCGCGAAAACCGATCCTGAGCCTCTGCCGGAAACGGTCGAGGGCCTGGAGGGCCGGGCGGAGGCGCACAATCTCGTGAGCATTTACGCGGCCTTGGCTGGACGCTCGGAAGCCGAGATCTTGAACGAATTCGGCGGCCAGGGGTTCGGCGCGTTCAAACCCAAGCTCGCCGAGCTTGCCGTGGAGGCCCTCGCGCCAATTGCTGCGCGCATGCGGGCGTTGCTTCAGGCGCCGCAGGAAATCGACGCTGTCTTGAGCGATGGGGCTGAGCGGGCGCGCGCCATCGCGGAGCCCGTCATGGCCGATCTGCGGCGGATCGTCGGGTTTTGGGGCTGAGCCGTGGCGGCGTCCCGCGACACGGCGGCGGGCGCGTGTCATCCCCCTGTCCATGGCCCGCAGGATGTGACGCCCGCGGGCGTCGCGCGAATCGCGGCGGGCGTCGCGGACGCCACGCTGCCGAAGACGGAATGGACCCACGCCGCTCATCTGGTGGCCGCGACGGTCCTGCTGCGGGCTGAGGGGCTTTCGCGCGCTGAAGCCGTTATGCCGGACAGGATCCGGCGCTATAACGAGGCCACGGGCGTCGCGAACACGGACCAGGACGGCTACCACCACACGGTCACGCTGTTTTACGTGCGCGCGCTATCGGCGTTTTTGGAGGCTGAAGGCCTTGCGGGGGCGGACGTTGACGACGCGACCGCGTGCCGGATCGTGTTGGCGGCGCCGATCGCTGAGCGGGCCTATCCGCTGCGGCGCTACACGCGTGAACGATTGTTTTCTGTGGCGGCGCGGCGTGGGTGGGTCGCGCCGGATCGCGACGGCTGAGGCGCGTCTGAACGCCCGCCGCTCGCGGCCTGCACAGCGGGTGCGGCGCCGATGCTGCTGGCGGCGTAGGCCGAGTCATGGCATGGCCTTTTTATGGTTCGTCTCGCCAGACCAGCGTTCGTCCCGCGCGCCGCCCGCATCATTGTGGCGACGCTCGCGCTTGTCGGCGCTGTCCTTCAGGCTGTCTCCCCGGGCCTTGCCGAGCGTCACGGGTCTGATGACGCGGCGTTGGCGGCGCTCTGGTGCGGCGCCCATGGGCCGAGCGCGACCGCCCGCAGGGCGTTGAGAGATCTCGCGCAGACGCTCCATGACGGCCGCGGGGCGTTCGAGCCGCAGCCTGCGGAGCCTGACGGCGACCGCTGTGGGGCGTGCCTCGCCTGCGTGGCGGACCTCGTGCTCGGCACGCCGGCGCTGCGGGCGGCGTCCAACGTCGCAAAGCCGGGCGCAGCGCTCCCGACCGGTTCGCGCCACCTCGCGGCGCCCCGCGCCGTCGGCCCGCCCGTGGGCGGCCGGGCGCCGCCGGCGGCTTTCGTGTGACGGAGACCAATGCTTCACGTTCACGAAGGCCTGATGCACGGCCGATATTAGGAAACTGAGTTATGTGGATACGCACAGGGGTGATGGCTGCGTTCGGCGTCATCACAGCCATGACGGCCGCGTCCGCTGATGAGAAGCCCCACCACCGCGCAGCCAACGCCCACGCGCCCATCGGCGTGATGGGCGACCACGCCCATGATCGGGGCGAGCTGATGTTCTCCTACCGCTTCATGCGTATGGACATGCAGGGCTCGCGGGTCGCCGGCAGCCGCATCTCCCCGACGGAGATCGCCACAACCGTCCCCAATCGCTTCTTCGGAACGCCGGGCCAGCCGCCGACGTTGCGCGTCGTGCCCACCGAGATGACGATGGACATGCATATGTTCGGCGCGATGTACGGTCTGACGGACGCTGTGACGGTGGCGGCGATGGCCAATGTGGTCGTCAAGGAGATGGACCACATCACGTTCCAGGGTCCTGTGGGAACCACTCCGCTGGGGGAGTTCACCACGCGCGCGGCTGGCTTTGGCGACACGCAGTTCGCGTTGCTGTTTCGCTTGCCGGAGGTCGGCGATGCTCGCGGAGTTCTGCAGCTTGGATTTTCAGCGCCGACGGGCTCGATCACGGAGGAGGACGACGTTCTGACCCCCACGGGCGGGCGGCCCACGCTGCGCTTGCCGTATCCGATGCAGCTTGGGTCCGGCACGCTGGATCCCTTCGCGCGTTACACCGTCGCTGGCGAGATGGGCCGCTATGGCTATGGCGTGCAAGCCTCAGCGCTCTGGCGGCTCTATGACAACAGCGAAGATTACCGTCTGGGCGATGAGTACGCCGTGACGTTTTGGAACTCCTGGTCGCTAAAGCCGTGGCTGAGCGTGTCAGGGCGCTTGGCGTACCGCGCCCAGGCCGAAATTCTTGACATCGATCCTCAGATTGTCGCGCCGGTTCAAACCGCTGACCCGGACTTTCAGGGCGGCGATCGTCTCGACGTCGGCGTCGGCGTGAACTTTGTGACGCCTGAAGGGCCTTTGAAGGGTTTGCGCTTGGCGGGGGAAGTGTTGCTGCCGACCTATCAAAACCTGAATGGGCCGCAATTGGAAACGGATCTGCTTTACACCCTCGGCCTCCAATACACGTTCCAGTGATCAGCTTGTGCTTGAGGCGAACGGCGCGCACCGGCGCGGCGGGTCGCGAAGGAGACGATGATGACATCACGTTTGACGCGCGCCGGCGCAGCGGCGCTCGCGGCGGCCGTGAGCGCCGCTGCAGCTCTGGCTTTGGGCGTGGGCGGCGCGCCGGCGGCGGCCCATGACTACACGCTCGGCGATTTGACGCTGGAGCATCCTTGGATCCGCCCGCCCCGGGGCGGGCGTGACGTGACGGCGGGCTATGTCCATGTGGTCAATGCTGGGGCGGCGGATCGGTTGATCGCGGCGTCCTCGCCCCTGGCGGAGGCTGTCGAGCTGCACACCCACATTGATGAGGACGGCGTGATGCGCATGCGTCCGGTGGAGGCGATCGCCGCGCCCGCAGGCGGATCGGTGACGCTGGCGCCTGGCGGCGACCACATTATGCTGTTTGGGCTCGCGGACGGCGTCACGGAAGGCGCGGTGGTGCCCGTCACTCTGACGTTTGAGACCGCGGGACCAGTGACCGTGGACTTTCATGTCGAGGCGACGCCGTCGGAAAGTGCTGGCGGCGCTGACGGCGCGCATAACCATCATTAACCATAACTGTGTATGCGCGAAGGGCGCGTGCGGGCGCCAGAGACCCTTGCATCCCGGCGTCCGCGCGCTTTGGTGAAGCGGGGGCGTTGGCGAGGACACAGTCGTGCAATTCAGTCAACGGGTGCGGGCGTGGCGGCGCGCGCTGGGGCGACGCGCCCCGGGACCGGAACGCCCGACACAAGAAGCAGAGCCGCCGCTGAACGACGCCGGCGACGCGGGAAGCGCCGATTGGGGCGCGCGCGCGTCGCGCGGCGGAGGCGCCGGGCCGTGGTGGCCATGGGCGGCGGCGGCTGCGGCGTTGGTGACGCTCTATTTTCCATTGGGATCGATCCTCGATCACGACATCAATGACGACGTGGCGTTCGCGCCGCCCACGCCGACCGCCGGCGCCAGCCACGCCATCGCCGGGGCTGTCGCGCTGATCTCGCGGGAGGTGGACGACACCGGCTGGGTCGCCAACACGCCCTTGTTTGCGCCGAACGCGTTGCTGAAGTTCGGCGGCAACATGATGAATTACCAAATCGGCCAGATCGACGCCGTGGGCGAGTTCGCGCTCGCTATGCGCCGCTATGGCGCGCGGGGGCGCGGCGGCGATTCTGAGGATCCGGACCTCGACCTGGCCGCCAGCCGCTTGCAGATCGACGGCGCGCGGTGGGTGTTGCGGCCGAATTTGCTGCCCCAGCGCTCCTCGCCGGCGGAGTATCGCATCGCCCGCGACGCGCTGATTGATTACAACACGCGCTTAGCGGCGGGGGCCGCGGAGCTGGAGCTTGGCCGGGACAATTTGCTGCGGGTGATTGAGGCGATCGCCCTAGATTTAGGCTCCGATTCCGGAACAGTCGATGACGCGGTGGAGCGCGGCCGGCGGGTGATTATTGATCGGCGTGCGGATAAAATCTTCTACCGGATCAAGGGCAAAGCCTACGCCTATCTGATCTTGCTGCGTGGGTTGCGCCAGGATTTCGCGAATGTCATCGATCCCGATGAACGGGTGGCGGCGCGGTATCAGGAATTGCTGATCGACCTTGAGCGGGCGGCCGGCTTGCGGCCGTTGATCGTCATGAACGGCGCGACTGATGGTGCATTAGCGCCCAATCACCTCGCCAGCTTGGGCTTTCATGTCATGCGCGCGCGCATGCGCATGCGCGAGATCACCGACATTTTGCGGACGTGATTTTCCGGCAGCGTCGCGCCAGGTTGCTGGCGGGGGGGAGAGCGATGCGTCTGATTAGTGCGCTTTTGGCGGTGGCCGCGCTCGCAATGGCGGCGCGCGCCCAGGATGATGATGCGGGCGAGGTTCGCACACGACGAGTGGCGGAGGGGGTGTGGGTGCACACCACCACCATCGACGCGCCGGGGTTTGGCCCTGTGCCGTGCAATGGTCTGGTGATTGAAGGGCCGAAGGGGGTGATTGTCGTCGACACGCCGGCGACAGAGCGCGACACCTTGGCGCTTCTGGATTGGATTGAGGACACCATCGACAAGCCGGTGCGCGCGCTGATCGTCTCCCACGCCCATAATGACGCCATGGGCGGGCTTGCGGTGATGCAGGAGGCGGGGGCGTTGAGCATCGGCCATGCTAAGACCCGCGCGTTTGGCGAAATCAACGGCCTAGGCACTCTCAACCAGGCCTTCGTGCAAGAGCGTCAAACGCTGGTGATTGGCGGCGAACAGATTGAGCTGTTCCACCCTGGCGCGGGGCACACGGAAGACAACATCGTGGTTTTCCATGATCGCAGCGGTGTGTTGTTCGGCGGCTGTTTGATCCGCGCCAAGGACGCGCCGGATCTCGGCAACACCCAAGACGCCGTCATTGATGCGTGGGCGAGCTCCGCCCGGCGCGTGCAAGAGACGTTTCCGCAAGCCGCCCTCGTCGTGCCGGGCCATGGCGCAGTCGGCGGGCTGGAGCTGCTTGAACACACCGCGGCCTTGGCGGAGGCGGCGGCGGAACTCTAAGCCTTGTCGCATTGACGCCGCCGCGCCGGGGCGCCACATCGCGTGCACTGGCAGGGAGGCGTCATGTTCATCCAAACGGAAGCGACCCCAAATCCGGCGAGCCTGAAGTTTCTCCCCGGACGCGATGTGTTGGGCGCGGGAACGCGCGAGTTTCACTCCGCTGAGGACGCCGCGGCGTCGCCTTTGGCGCACGCGCTGTTCGCCGTCGAGGGCGTGAGCGGCGTGTTTTTCGCTGGCGATTTCCTCACCGTCACGAAAACGGACGCCGCCGATTGGGCTCATATCAAACCCGCGCTGCTCGGCGCGATTATGGACTTTTATGTCTCCGGCGCGCCGGTCCTCGCTGAGGGCGATCGCGACGCCGCGGCCAGCGCCGCTCATGCCGACGATGGCGCGTATGAGGGCGAGGCGGCGGAAATCGTCACTGAGATTAAAGAGCTTCTCGACACACGGGTGCGCCCGGCCGTGGCGGCTGACGGCGGCGACATCACGTTCCACCGCTTTGAGCCCGACAGCGGAGTGGTGTTTTTAACGATGCGCGGCGCTTGTGCGGGCTGCCCGAGCTCCACCGCGACCCTCAAAATGGGGATCGAGAATTTGCTCAAGCACTATGTGCCGGAAGTCACCAGCGTCGAGGCGGTGTATTAACGTTTAGCGCGCCAGCGCTGGCGCGGCGGCGGCGCGTTCGGCCGCGATTCGCGCGGCGAAGGACGGGGTCGGGCCGCGAGCGACGCCCGGATCCCACGGCATCTCGCGCGCTTCGCGCTGCAAGTGCGCAGCGACCGCCTCAATCACCTCGCTCGGCGCATTCTCCGCGCGCAAGGACGCCAGAAATGTCGCCACGTCCGTGCATGCGCCGCTTGCGCGATCGCACCGGCGGCGGAACCGCGCGACAAGGGCGCTCACCATGGCCGCGCGCGGCGCCGACAGGCCGGGGCGCGCAGCGGCCTGGGATCCACCGGCGGTGTCGCCTTTGCGGGGCCGAATGTGAGTCGTTAGCGGCATCAGGGTGTCCCTCATCAACGCGGGTTAACAAAGCCCGGGGTTTGGTTAACGGAGGGTGAATCTCCACAGCGCGCCGCTGATAATTCGTGAAAGGAACAGTTAAGAGTGAAAGCGTGGCCGCGCGGCCACGCTTTCGCGTGCTCAGCGGTTTTCCGCGGCCGCTGGCGGCGAAACCCAGTAAGCATGCCCGCCGAGGGTGAACGCACGGCGTGGTCGCGTCGGCGCGCGCCCGACACGCCGCCCTGCGTTTTTGGCCCTGCGTTTTTGGCCCTGCGTTTTTGGCCCTGCGTTTTTTTTGGAAGGAGTTCCCCCGATGGCTGAGCCGCTCGCTGACATCGCCCTTGATCAGATTTTTCGCTCCGCGCGCACGCGCAACGCCTGGGCGGCGGACGCGGTGCCGGAGGCGTTGATCCGCGGCGTCTATGATCTCGCGAAAATGGGTCCGACCAGCGCCAATAACAGCCCGGCCCGGTTTGTGTTCGTGCACACGCCCGAAGGCAAGGAGCGCCTGAAACCGCACCTGGGAGAGGGCAATGTTGCAAAGACGATGGCCGCGCCGTGGACAGTGATCATCGCGTATGACATGGAGTTCTACGAAAAGATCCCGCAGCTTTTCCCCCACAATCCGGGCGCGCGGGAGTGGTTTACCGGCTCGCCGGACGCGACGTTCGACAACGCGTTTCGCAACGGCACCTTGCAGGGGGCCTATCTGATGCTGGCGGCGCGCGCGATGGGCCTTGATTGCGGGCCGATGTCCGGTTTTGACCGCGCGGGCGTCGATCAAGCCTTTTTTGAAGGCGCGTCTGACATGGCGGCGTGGAAATCCAACTGGCTGTGCAACATCGGCTATGGCGCGGATGAGCCCTTCCCGCGGTCGCCGCGCCTGCCGTTTGAGGACGCGTGCCGCATTGTCTGACATGGCGGGCGTCGTTCCGCGCTTGAGCGGCGGCGGCGGGCGGGCTATCGGCGGGCATGGTGCAGCTTATCCTCGACACCAGCGGGCCGTGGTGTGCGGTCATGCTTATGGATCCAACGGACGGCGAGGCCGTGGCGGAGCGGCGCGCGCGCCTTGAGCGCGGCCATGACCAAGCCTTGGCCCCGATGGTGAAGGATGTTCTCGCGGCGGCGCGGCGGCGTCCGGCGGATGTGGGTCGCGTCGTCGCGTGCGTTGGGCCAGGGAGCTTCGCCGGCGTGCGGGTGGGCGTGGCTTTTGCGCGCGGCTTTGCTCGGGCGTTGGGTGTGGAGGCGGTTGGCGCCTCGGCGCTTGATGCGTGGGCGCTCAGCGCCGCTGTGGACGGGGCGGGCGTAAGCGCGGGCGTCCATGACGCGCGCCGCGGCGAGGTGGTGTGGCGGGCCTTTCGCGATGGCGCGCCGGCGGGCGCGGCTGTGACGGAGCCGCGTGAGGTTGCGTGCGCGGCGCTGGACGCCGCTGGCGCCGGCGGGCCGGTCCGGCTTGCCGGAAGCGGGGCGGCGCTGCTTGCCGGCGGCGCGCGGATCGATACGGGCGTGCGCGCCGTGGACTTAGCGGTTCTCGCGGCCGTCGCGGCGGCGGACCCGCAACCGGCGCGCCCCTTCTATCATCGCCCGCCTGACGCCATCCCCTCGCGCGCGATGGCGACGACTTTAGGCGACGCGCAGCGGACGGCGGGCTGAGATGTGGTTTCGGCGGCGCTTAGTGGTGGACGTCAAGCGCGCCGGCCCCGGTGCTGCGGGTCTGTTCGCGGCCCTGCACGCTGACAGCTTTCCTGATCCCTGGAGCGAGCGGTCGTTCACCGCTTTCCTGCATTTGCGCAACACCACCGGACATTTGGCCTGGAGCGACCAAGCGGCGGTGGGGTTCGCGCTCACCCGCGTCGCGATGGAGGAGGCGGAACTCCTGACCATCGGCGTGGACCCGGAGGCGCGCCGCCTGGGCGTCGGGCGCGCGCTTTTGAAGGCCGCCATGGACACAGCTCTTGATCAGGGAGCGCGGCTGATGCACCTGGAGGTGGCGGTCACCAACACCACGGCCCGGCGTCTTTATGACGCCACTGGATTTCGCGAGGTCGGGCGGCGGCCGCGATACTATGCCGATGGCGGCGACGCGATCGCGTGCCAATGCGCGTTAGCGCCGACGGCTGTGGTGACGTCGCCGCCAAATCCCCCTAGCGTAAGGAGGTAGTGCGCACATGGAGGCGGGCGTGCCGGAGCGGTTAGAGAAGTTGTGCAATCAAAAGGGCCTGCGCATGACTGACCAACGTCGGGTCATTGCGCGGGTGCTAAGCGTCGCCACGGACCATCCCGATGCGGAGGAGCTTCATCGCCGCGCGGCGGCGATCGACGACCGGATTTCTCTTGCGACAGTGTATCGCACGATGCGCTTGTTCGAAGACGCGGGGATCATTTCGCGCCATGACTTTGGCGATGGCCGCGCCCGCTATGAAGAGCGTCCGGAAGAACACCACGATCACCTGATTAATGTGAAGACGGGTGAAGTGATTGAGTTCGTGAACACGGAAATTGAAAAGCTTCAAGAGCGGGTGGCCCGGGACTTGGGCTACAAGCTCATTGACCATCGCATGGAGCTCTACGCCGTTCCCCTCGACGACTCCGAACGGTGAGCGCGTTTGCGCGCGTGGCGTTGCGCCACGCGCTGGGCTTCTCCACCCCAGGCGATGCGGGCGCGGCGTTTATGCGCTTAGCGGGGACGTTTATCCTTCTCGGGCTTGCGCTTGGCGTCGCGTTCGCGGCGTTCGGCTGGAGCGTCAACGATCCCATACCCCATCCGGGGCGGCTTGGCGTGGGCGGGGCGCTGGCGGCGCTCGGCCTTGCGGGCGTGTGGTTCATTGAGGGCGTTGTGGCGAGTGTGGCCCGGCGCGCCGCGCGGGTTCGGCGCGCGGGCGGCGCCGTGGAGCGCGCTTGGGGGCGCGACAACCTCGTCGTTATGACCGTGATGGCGGCGCTTGCCGTCGGATGGGCGGGCCGCGGCGTCGTGATGCTCAGTCGCGGCGCGCCGATCACGGAGGCGTTGGCCTGGCGGAACGTCACGCCGTGGGGCACGGTGCGGCTGGCGGGCGATGCTGTGATTGCGCGCGGCGCCATCGGCCCGGCGTTTGCGAGCGACATTCGCGACGCGTTGGAGAGCCGTGCGGGCGTGCGCGAGCTGCGCATCGACAGCGGCGGCGGCCTCGTTGCGTCCGGCGACGCCATCGCGGCGGTGGTGCGCGCGCACGGCGTTGACGTGGTGGTGGGTGAATACTGCGCGAGCGCGTGCTTGCCGATTTTCCTCGCGGGGCGGCGGCGGGTGTTGGCGCCGGGCGCGGCGCTGGGATGCCATCAAATGTCGGACGGCTTGACCGGCGCGCCAGCGGGCGCGGCGCGCAATTTTCGCGACATTCACCCCCCTGATGACGCTGCGCCTGTGCACGCGCGGCTGATCGCAGCCTGCGACGCGACGCCGCCGCGGCGCATGTATGAGCCAAGCTTGCGGGATTTAGCGGCCATCGGCGCTGTGACGCATCTGGGCGCCGAGGCTGAGGACGCCACGCCGATTGATGTCTTTTGCGCGCAACACCCGCTCGCCTGTTGAGCCGCTTGGCCGCACGCGCCGCGGTTTCCGTTTGGCGCGGGCGAATGTGATGATGTAACACCGCGCCATGACGGTCATGATCTCCCGTGCCGCACGCAGCGGTCGCACGCGCGGCGTCCGAGGGCGCCGCGCCGGGGCGGCGTGGTGGGCGCGGCTGGCCGCGATCGTCCTCTTCAGCTGCTTGTGCGTCGGCGCTCCGGGCCACAGCGCGGGCCACGCGGCCGCAGAGGCCGAAGCGGCTGTAGCGGTGGACCAAGGCGCGCGGCGGAGCGCGAGTGCGCTGGGCGCGGTCGAGGACCATCATCACCGCGGTGATCGCGGCCATCGCGGGCCGGACGCCGACGACTGCGCCGGGTGCGCGGCGACGGCCGGGGCGAGCGTCGGCTTGGACCCCCGGGGGCCGGGGGCGTTCGCGATCGCGTGGGCGCCGTTAGGCGCTGACGTCGGCTTTGCGCGCCGCGCGCCGCCCACGCGCAATGGTCATGCGTGGCGGGGCCGCGCGCCGCCGCATCCGCGCGCCTAAACGCCACACTGTCCATTGCATTGCGGTTTTGACGCAGGTCGCCGCGCGGCCGGGACGCCGCTGCGGACCGCGACATTGACTGGGGAATTTCAATGACTCGCTCACTTTTTTTAGCGACGACGGCTGTCTTGGCTGTCGCGCCCGTCGCTTATGCTCAACCCGACGACGGATCCGACGTCGAGGACGTGATCATCGTCACTGGCTCCGGCACCCAAGTGTTCAGCACGGAGGCTTTGCAAGCCGCTGATGTGCTTGATCCGATCGAGATCTTGGAGCGGTTTGACGGCTCGCTCGGCCGGACGCTGGCGGATTTGCCGGGGATCAACACGACGGATTTCGGCCCGGCGGTCGGGCGCCCGATCATTCGCGGCTTGGGCGGTGATCGCGTGCGCATTCTTCAAAACGGCGTCGGCTTGATCGACGCCTCGTCCATCAGCGTCGACCACGCGCCGGCGGTTGATGTGCTGGAGGCGGAGAAAATCGAAGTGCTGCGCGGCCCCGCTGCGATTGCTTATGGCGGCAACGCCGTCGGCGGCGTGGTGAACGTCGTCGACGGACGCATTCCGTCGGAGGCGGCTGACGGTCTGGTCGATGGCCAACTCTTCGCCGGCTACACCAGCGTTGATGACGGCACGCAATTCGCTGGCCGCGTGCGCAGCGGCGTCGGCCCGGTCGTGTTTCAGGTCGAAGGCTCGCGCCGGGACGCTGATGATTTCGACATTCCAGGCTTCGCCCGCTCCGACATTCTGCGCGCCATTGAGCCGCTGGAGGATGGCGAAGAGGAGCCGCGCGACACCGTTGAAAACTCTGACTTCACCTTCTCCACTGTCGGCGGCGGCGCGTCCGTGGTTGGCGATTGGGGCTTTTTCGGCGTCGCCGTGCGCAGCCTGACCTCCGAATACGGCTTGCCCGTCGAGGAGGAGGAAGAAGAGGAGGAGCCCGGCGGTCCCGGCGAGGCCGAGGAGGAGGAAGGCGGCCTCTTCATTGATCTCGACCAGCTGCGCGTGGACACCCGCGGCGCGCTCAATCTGGATTTCGGCCCCTTCTCTCAGCTGACGTTTTCGGCCGGCTATTCCGATTATGAGCACGCCGAAGTGGAGCCCAATGGCGAAGTCGGCACGCTGTTTGAGAATGACGGCTTTGAGCTCCGCACCGCTCTCGTCAATGAGGGCCCAGGACCTTGGAGCGGGACCATCGGCGTTCAAGCTTTCCGCACGGACTTCTCCGCCGCCGGCGAAGAAGCTTTCGTGCCGCCGACAGTCACCCGCGACGTCGCGGTGTTCGCCGCCCAGCGCTATGATCTTGATCAGTATGGATTTGAGGGCGGCGTGCGGGTGGAGACCCGCGATTTGGAATCCGACGGCGTGGACGCAATCAATGACGGCGTCGGCGACGACCGCGATTTCAACACCGTCAGCGCCTCCGTCGGCGCGTTTGTGCGTCCGGCCGCGGGCGTGTTCGCCGGCTTGAACTTTGCGCGCACGGAACGCGCGCCGACGGATTTAGAGCTCTTCTCCAATGGGCCGCACGCCGCCACGGGCGCCTTTGAGGTCGGTGATCCGAACCTCGACAAGGAAACGGCGTTGTCCGTCGATGCGACGTTCACGCTCAATCGCGGCGGGTGGCGCGGCCAAGCCGGCGCGTTCTACACCGACTACGCCGATTTCATTTTCCTCGCGCCGACGGGCGGGGAAGATCCCGATGAGGGCTTGCCGATCTTCCAATTCTTCCAAGATGACGCGATGCTGTGGGGCGGTGAAGCGTTCCTGGCGCGCGACATTTTTGAATATGGGGAGTGGACGTTGGTGGGCGACACCACCATCGAATATGTCCGCGGGGAAACCGACACTCTAGGCGACTTGCCGTTCATTCCACCGCTCCAAGGTATTGTCGGCGCGGAGTTGAATCATTCCTTCGTGGACCTGCGTGCGGAAGTGGAATGGGTGACGGAGCAGGAAGACACCGCCACCTTCGAGCTGCCGACAGATGGCTTTGCCTTTGTGAACCTGTCGGCGACGGCGCGGCCGTTTAAGGAGCGTGACATCCAGCTGACGGTGGCGCTTTTGAACCTCGCCGATGAGGAAGGGCGGCTGCACACCTCCCAGCTGAAGGACATCGTGCCCTTGGCGGGCCGCAATGTCCGCGTGGCGTTGTCGACACGCTTTTAAGGCGTCGCGACCGGGTGAGGGACGAGGGGCGAGGACGCGCGTCGGCGCGGCCTCGCTTCGCGGCTTCGCGCATCGCGCCTCCTCTTCCTTTGGGCGCTGCGGGGTCGCGCTGCATGTTTCGGCCCCCTCACGCCGACGGCGCCTCTTGCAGGGACCCCGCGCATCCCCCATAACGGATGCACCAACAACAAGGAGTCGCGCGGTGTGTCCGCGCCGCTGTCCACACGGCATGATCGACGCAGCCCCGCGCGCCGAACCGGCTCGATGTCCCGATGGGGACGCCGCGACTCCGCTCCCCATGAAGCGTCTGTTCATCAAGACGTATGGCTGTCAGATGAATGTCTATGACAGCGCGCGCATGCGCGATTTGCTCGCGCCGCTGGGCTATCAGCCTGTAGACGCGCCGGATGACGCGGATCTGGTGGTGCTCAACACCTGTCATATCCGCGAAAAGGCCGCGGAGAAAATGTACTCCGAGCTCGGCCGACTGCGTCCGCTCAAGGCGGCGCGGGCGGCGCGTGCGACGGAGCGCGGGCCCATGACGCTTGTGGTTGCGGGTTGCGTGGCCCAGGCCGAGGGCGAGGAGATCCGCCGCCGCGCGCCCGTGGTGGACCTGGTCGTGGGGCCGCAAGCCTATCACCACTTGCCGGAATTGATCGCGCGCGCCCACCGCGCGCGCGGCGAAGCGCTGGCCGTGGATTTCAACGTCGAGGCGAAGTTCGATCAGCTGCCGACGCCCCGGGCGGAGGGGCCGACGGCGTTTGTGACGGTGCAAGAGGGCTGCGACAAGTTCTGCACGTTCTGTGTCGTGCCCTACACACGCGGCGCGGAGTGGTCGCGTCCTGTGGACCAGATCGCGGCGGAGGCGCGCGCGCTCGTCGCCCAGGGCGTGCGCGAGATCACGCTTTTGGGCCAGAACGTGAACGCTTATCATGGCGCGGCGCCGGCGGGAGATCCCGGCGGCCGGCGGGTGTGGGGTCTTGGCGCGCTTGTGCGGCATTTGGCGCGCATTGACGGGTTGGAGCGCATCCGCTTCACAACGAGCCATCCCCGCGACATGGATGAGGATCTCATCGCAGCCTTCGCGGATGAGCCGAAGCTGATGCCTTATCTGCACTTGCCGTTGCAGGCGGGCTCAGACCGCGTGCTGAAGGCGATGAATCGCGGCCATACGCTTGCGACGTATCTCGACATTGTCGCGCGGGTGCGCGCCGCGCGGCCGGACATTGCGATCTCTGGCGATTTTATCGTGGGTTTTCCGGGCGAGAGCGATGCTGATTTTGACGCGACACTCGAGGCGGTGAGGGCTGTGGGCTACGCCCAAGCATTTTCGTTTAAGTATTCCGTGCGCCCGGGCACCCCGGCCGCCGGCGCGCCCGGACGCGTTCGCGAGGATGTGAAGGCTGCGCGCTTGGCGCGGCTTCAGGCCCTGCTCAACGAGCAGCAGACACGGTTTAATCACGGTCAAATCGGGCGGCGTTTGCCGGTGCTGGTGGAAAAACCAGGCGCCCGCGAGGGCCAGCTACACGGCCGCAGCCCCTACCTCCAGGCGGTGCATGTGGACGGTCCCGCGACGCTTTTGGGTGCGCTTGTGGAGGTCGAGGTGACGGGCGCGACCCGCAACAGCCTCACGGGCCGTCTTGTGTGCGATCACGATGCGGCGGCGGGCCTGCGACCGGCGACGGAGGGCGCTCCGGCTTGAGCGACAAACCGCGAGCTGAGCGCAGACGCGCGCCGGTGGAGACCGTGCCGGTGGAGGATCCCGGGCATTTGCGCGCGCTCGCGGGGCCCCATGATGCGCATTTGGCGGCGTTGGAAGATGTGCTCAATGTGCGCCTTGAGGCGCCGGGCGGCGGCGTGCGCATCTCTGGCGCTGCGGACGACCGGGCGCGCGCGCGGCTGGTGCTGACGCAATTGCGCGCGGATGTGGAAAGCGGCGTGGTGTTGAGCGCGGATGATTGCGCGGCCGCGGCGCGGCGGATTCTCACCGACGGCGCCGCGGGGGACGACGGCGTCGTGCGCATCGGCGCGAAGAGCTTTCGCGGCCGAACCGACGCCCAGCACCAGTATTTGGCGGCGTTGGCGGATGAAGCGACGCCGCTTGTGTTCGGCGTCGGGCCGGCGGGTACGGGTAAGACATTTCTCGCCGTCGTTTATGGCGCGGCGTTGCTGGCGGCGGGCAAGGTCGAGCGTCTTATCGTCGCGCGCCCAGCCGTGGAGGCGGGTGAAAAGCTTGGCTATCTGCCGGGGGATCTGACGGAAAAGGTCGATCCTTACATGCTGCCGATTTGGGACGCGCTGCGCGAAAGCCTCGGCCAACGCGTGGTGGAGAAGCGCCGCGAGGACGGCGGCGTCGAAGTCGCGCCGCTGGCGTTCATGCGCGGGCGCACCTTGCGCGACGCGTTCGTGATTGTCGATGAAGCGCAAAACGCCACCGTCAGCCAAATGCAAATGGTGCTCACGCGCATTGGCGAGGGCGCGCGCATGGTCGTGACGGGCGATCCGAGCCAAGTGGATCTGCCTGTCAGCCGGCCCGGCCGCGATGGGCGCGAGGGCGAACGCTCCGGTCTCGCGCACGCGCTGCGCATCCTCGACGGGGTGGAGGGGGTTGCGGCGGTGCGCTTCACTAAGGCGGATGTGCAGCGCCACCCCCTTGTTGGGCGGATTATCGAGGCTTATGCGCGCGACGCCGACGGCGTCCAACCGCAGAAAAAACGCAGCGCCGCGCCTTTCGCCGCGAAGGGCGGCGTCGGTTCGTCATGACGGCGGACGCGACTTCCACGGCGACCCAAGCGCCGGCCCTGGACCCCCCGCCCCATGCGGTCGTGCGTCACGCCGGCGATTGGTCGCGCTTCGACGCCGATATGGAGGCGCTGACGGCGGCGGCGTTGGCGGCGGCCGCGGCGGCGCTGGACGACGCCTCCTCAGGTGCTGGATCGCCGCGTCGCGGGGGGGAGACGGCCGTCGTTTTCGCCGATGACGCCCTCGTGCGCGCGCTTAACGCCCGCTATCGCGGCAAAGACGCCGCCACCAACGTTCTCGCCTTCCCCGCCGCGACGGAGCCGCAGGCCCATGATGACGTCCCTTTGGGCGACGTCGTCCTGGCGGTGGAGACAATTTGGGCTGAAGCCGCCGCCCAGCGCGTGGACCCGCGCGATCACCTTACGCATCTGATCATTCACGGCTATTTGCATTTGCAAGGATATGACCACCAAACCGATGATAAAGCCCGCCTTATGGAAGGGGTGGAGCGCGCTGCGCTCGCCCGCCTCGGTCGACCTGACCCTTATGCCGGCGACCGCGAACGCCGCGACGCCGCACCGCGCTCTGGCGATGGCGGCGCCGACCCGCACGCCGCGGCCGCCGAGGCGAGCGCGCCGGTCGTTGTTGCGGGGGGCGATGGTGAGTGAGGCCGGCGAGCGGTCCTGGTGGGCGCGGCTCACAGCATGGCTCACAGCGCGGCTTGCGGGCGCGCGCGGCGCGGGCGGGGACGCCGCCGCGGCCGCAGAGGGCGGCGGCGGCCGGCTCTTGGCTTGGCCGCCGGGGGTTGATGCGCCCACGCCGCAAGCCCGCGCGCGTCTGATTAATGCAGCCTTGTTCGACCGGTTGCGGGTGGAGGATGTCATGGTGCCGCGCGCCGACATTGTCGCGGTCGATGTGGACGCCACCCTAAAGGAGGTGGCTCAAGTGTTTGCGCAGAACCCGCACTCGCGCGTGCCGGTGTTTCGCGAGACCTTGGACGATCCCTTGGGCATGGTGCACATCAAAGACGTGGTGCGCCATTTGGCGCCGAGCGTCGGCAACGGCCATGAACATGGCGACCTGAAAATCCTAGAGCGCATCCGCCGGCCCGTCCTGTTCGCGCCGCCGTCGATGCCGGCGGCGGACTTGCTGTTCAAAATGCAAAGCCGGCGCGTGCATATGGCGCTTGTCGTCGATGAATTTGGCGGGACGGACGGCCTGGTGACGCTTGAAGATCTCGTGGAAGAAATTGTTGGCGACATCGAAGACGAACACGATTCCGACACCGGGCCTTTAGTGCGCACGCGCGGTCCGGCGTGCTGGGAGGTGGATGCGCGCTGCGACATCCACGAGTTCGAAGCGATCATTAAGCGCGATTTGGCCAGCGATGACGTGACAGAGGAGGTGGACACGCTCGGGGGCTTAGTGTTCACGCTTGTGGGGCGTGTGCCGGAGCGGGGCGAGGTGATCCGCCATCCCGCGGGTGTGGAGTTTGAAGTGTCCGACGCTGATCCTCGCCGGATTAAACGCCTTTTGGTGCGGGTCCAACCGCCGGCGCGGGCGAGCCTTGAGAGCGACGCCGCGCCATGACGATTGCGCGCGCGCCTGCGCCCGGTGTGACGCGCATGGCGGGCGCTTTCGCCCGATTGAACGGCCGTCAAGCCGGTTTTCTCGCTTTTGTTCTGGGGGGCGTCGCGGCCACGGGCCATGCGCCTTTGCACGCCTGGCCGGCGACGGCTGTGGCCCTGGTCGGGCTGGTGTGGCTGCTGGATGCGGCGTGTGCGCTTGATAAGAATCTGAAAGCGGCGTTCTGGCGCGGCTGGTGTTTCGGCGTCGGCTATTTTTTGGCGGGCACGTGGTGGGTGGCGTCGGCGTTTGTGGTGCGCGGGCCGGAGTTTGCGCCCTTTGCGCCCTTTGGCGCGGCGGCGCTGGCGTTAGGGCTTGCGCTTTTTCATGGCGGGGCGGCGGCCCTAGCGGGCGCGTTTTGGCGCGACGGGCCGCGGCGCATCGCGGTGTTCGCCGTGGCGTTCGCCCTGTTTGAGTATCTGCGCGGCTTCGTGCTGTCGGGCTTTCCGTGGAACGTGTTCGGGCATGTGTGGCCGGCGGGTGGGCCGATGTCGCAATCGGCGGCGTTTTTCGGGGTGTGGGGCCTGACCTTAGTGACGCTTTACGCTTTTGCGGCGCCGGCGGCGCTGTTGGGGCCGAACCCGTCGCGGATTCCGCGCTGGGCGCCGACGGCGGCGGCCTTCGCGGTTTTGGCGTTCGTGTTCGCTGCGGGCGTGGGGCGGTTAAGCGACGCCGCCGACGCCTTTGCGCCGGGGGTGCGCTTGCGGGTGATCCAAGCGGATCTGACGGAAGCTGACAAATGGCGCGGCGACGGACGCGTGCGCGTGCTGGAGCATTATTTGGCGCTGTCGGCGCGCGAGGGGCTGGAGACACGCACCCACATCGTCTGGCCGGAAGGGGCGCTGCCGTTTCCGATTTTGGAATCGCCGCCGGCGCTCAACCGGCTGGCGGAGGTGTTTGACGACGAGCAGATGCTGCTCATGGGCTCAGCCCGGCGCGAGCCTGATGATCCCGCGCGTTTGACAGTTTACAATTCGTTTTTGGCGCTGGCGTTTCGCGGCGGTTCGCCCTTTCCGGAAATGATTTACGACAAATCCAAGCTCGTGCCGTTCGGCGAGTTTCTGCCCTTGAGCGGCGTGATGGAGCGCATGGGCCTGGCGACATTGTCGCGGCGCTTGCCCGGCGGCTTTACGCCGGGGCCCGGTCCAGCGACGGTGCCGATCACCGGCGCGCCGCCCGCGGCGCCGCAGATCTGTTATGAGACGATTTTCCCTGGATTTACCCCGCGTGGGCAAGATCGGCCCGCGTGGATCATTAATGTGTCGAATGACGGCTGGTATGGCGACACCGCTGGGCCGCGCCAGCATTTGAACCAAGCACGCTATCGCGCGATTGAAGAGGGCGTTCCCCTGGTGCGGGCGGCGACAGGCGGCGTCTCAGCGGTTATCGACCCCTATGGCCGGTTGCCGGAGGCCATGCAGCTCCCCTTCAAGGAGGACGGCGTGCTGGACGCGCCGCTGCCGGCGGCGTTAGCGCCGACGCTTTACGCTTTGGTCGGCGATGCGGTGTTTGCGTTGTTGTTCACGGGCTTAGCGCTGACGGCGCGGCGTCCGCGGGCGGGGCGCCAGTCGCCCGCTTGGAAAGCACATTAGTTTTACAACGTTTAAAAACCGCCGTAATATAGCTAATTGCAGCCAATGGTTGCGTAAAGCGTTTTGCAACCAATAAAGCGAAAAACAGAGTAATGGCAGGTTCCATGCAAGTAACAGTTAGGTCACCGAACCCAATAGACGTGCACGTGGGTTCGCGGGTACGTCTTCGCCGTTTATTGGTTGGAATGAGTCAGGATAAACTTGGCGACGAGCTGGGTGTGACTTTTCAACAAGTCCAGAAATATGAGCGCGGCGCGAATCGAATTGGTGCGAGCCGGCTCTTTCAGATGGCCAGAGTTTTATCCGTGCCCATCTCTTTCTTCTTCGAGGGGATGGAAGACACGACCGCCACGGGATTTGCTGAAGGCGACCAAACACCACTTGTAGACGACTTCATCAATAGCCCCGAAGGCGTGGCCCTGGCGGCGGCGTTTTCGCGGATTCGCGATTCCCGTGTGCGCCGGCGCGTGCTGGAGCTGGTGCGGGTGCTCGCCGACGGCGACGGGTCGGAGGCCGGCGACGGCGAGTGACTGCCGCCGATCTGCGGCGCGGCGGCTTTGATCATCCCTTTCCTGGGCGGCGAAAAGCGTCCTGCCTCCCTTGCGGAGGCGGCGCGCATCGGCTTAGGTCCCGGCCGATATAAAGCTAGGCTTATATGACCTGCAGGAGGCCGTTGTGACGCGCACCACCTATCTTTTCACCAGCGAGAGCGTATCTGAAGGACACCCGGATAAGGTGTGTGATCGGATCTCGGACGAGGTGGTGGACGCCTATTTCGCCGCGGCGCTGCGCCAGGGCATGGATCCAAGCCAAGTCCGGGTCGCGGTGGAGACGTTGGCGACCACAAACCTCGTCGTGTTGGCCGGCGAAGTGCGCGGTCCGAAAATTCGTCGCCATGACTTGAACGACATTGTGCGCGCGGCGGTGAAAGACATTGGCTATGAGCAGGATGGCTTCCACCACGCCGATCTTCAGTTCATGAGCCACATTCACGGCCAGTCTGCGGAAATCGCTCAAGGGGTTGACGAAGGCGGAAACAAGGATGTCGGCGCGGGCGACCAGGGCATCATGTTCGGTCACGCCACGAATGAGACCCCAAGCCTGATGCCGGCGCCAATCCACTACAGCCATCAGATCTTGAAGGCGATGGCGGCGGCGCGGAAGTCCGGCGCGCGCCCGGAGTTTGAACCGGACGCGAAGTCCCAAGTCACGCTGCGCTACGAGCGCGGCAAGCCCGTCGCAGCGACCTCGGTGGTTGTCTCCACCCAGCACGCCGACGGCCTCTCCCAAGCCGATGTGCGGGAGTTGGTGCGGCCCTTTGTGCTGGAGGTTTTGCCGGACGGATGGATGTGCCCGGAGGACAGCTTTTATGTGAACCCGACCGGGGCGTTCGTGATCGGCGGTCCCGACGGCGACGCCGGTCTTACGGGCCGCAAGATCATCGTGGACACGTATGGCGGCGCGGCGCCCCATGGCGGCGGCGCGTTCTCCGGCAAAGACCCCACGAAAGTCGACCGGTCGGCGGCCTATGCGTGCCGCTATCTGGCGAAGAACGTCGTGGCCGCCGGCCTCGCGGACAACTGCACCATCCAGGTGTCGTACGCGATCGGCGTGGCCAAACCGCTGTCGGTCTATGTCGATCTCTATGGCGGGGAGGTCCGGTGTGACGCCGAGGCGGTGGAAAAACGCCTCACGGAGGTGATGGATCTCTCGCCGCGCGGCATCCGCGATCACTTGCAGCTGAATAAGCCGATTTACGCGCGCACATCGGCTTACGGTCATTTCGGCCGTGAACCGGACGCCGATGGCGGCTTCTCCTGGGAGAAGACCGATCTTGCGGACAGCCTGAAAGACCTGGCGTCTTAAGCGGTGGCTGGCGGCGGCGTGACGCCGCGCAAGCCGGCGCGGGTTCTGCTCCCGGCGGGCTATGGCGTCCCCGGGCGAGATATCGCACTGGCCTTCGCCGCGCGCGGCGTCCACGTCGGCGTGCATCACACGGGTCGCCGGGCGCTTCCTGCGGGCGCGGGCGTCAGACACGTCGGACCTGGCGTAGTATGACACGATTATGGCAGAGGAGACGGCGACGGCCGCGACCCCGGTCTGAGACTGTGGGTGTGCGGTTGCCGAAGGTCGATGGTCCGAATGGGAACGCCACGCTCAGCACCGTCTGCGGCTTCGCCCATCACGCGACGAGGCGGTGGGCGCTCGGGCCTGTCGCGCATGTCGCCGCCGCGATGGCGTGTGCGGCCCTAGACCCGGTTGCGGCCGACGAAACCGTCAATCTCGGCGAGGCGCAGACGCCGACAATCAGCGCGCGGCTGGAGCGTCTTCCAGCACGATTTGGGATGAGGCGTGATGAAGACGCCGATGACTTCCGGCGGGATATGCACACAGACACACGCGAGATCCGGCGAATGTTGAGCTATGCCGACGTCGTCGACGAAGCTGAGGCGCTGGCCGCCCTTGCCGCGGTCTGAGGCCGACAGCGGGTCGCGCCGCCTCTTTGGCCGGGGCAAGGGGCGTCCCCTCTCGCCCCGGCAGCAGGCGCTGTGCGACACGCTGATGCCCGCGCTGGCGCTCCCGGAGGGGCCGTTTGACCCGCGCGCGCTCTTCCCTACGGCGCGGGAGGCGCGGTTGGAGATCGGGTTCGGCGCCGGCGATCATCTCGTGGCGCAAGCGCTGGCGCACCCGGATGTGGGGTTCATCGGCGCGGAGTTTTTTCGCGAAGGCGTGGGCAAGGCGCTGGCGCGGATTGACGACGCGCGGCGACAGGGCGCGGCGCTGGCGAATGTGCGTCTTCACCAGGGCGACGGGCGTGAGATCCTTGAGCGGATCGCGCCGGCGTCCCTTGCTCTGATTTATGTTTTGTTTCCGGACCCGTGGCCGAAGACGCGTCACCACAAGCGTCGCCTTATCCAGCCCGACACCGTCGCGCTGATGGCGCGGGCGCTTGTCCGCGGAGGACGGTTGCGGGTGGCGACGGACGTGCGGTCTTATGTGGATTGGACGCTCCAGCATGTGCGCGCTCACGGCGGCTTCTCTTGGCGCGCGCGGCGGCCGGCGGATTGGCGCGCTCCGCCCGCTGATCATGTCCGCACACGCTATGAGACGAAAAACATTGGCGATTGTCCGCCGACTTATCTCGACTTCGTGCGGCGCGCCGGCGCAGCGCCATAAGCGCGTCGGGACGAACCAGTGGAATCTTCACCCGTATTCAGCGCGCCCGCGAGCGGCTAAAGTCCGGCGTCAGCAGCGGGAGGGGGCGATGCGCACTGAGGGACAACGGCGTTCATCCAACATTGAGGACCGGCGCGGTCAGCGGGGCGCGCGTCGGGGCGGCGGCGGCGTGTTCGCGCTGTTGCCGTTTCTGTTCCGGCTGATGTTTTCCCGATTGGGGCGGCGGTTTGTGTTGCCACTAGTCATTGTGGCGGTTGTGGGCTTTGTGTTCTTCCCCGGCCCGACCCAGGCGATCCTGAACCAGATCATCGCGATGTCCACGGGCGGCAGTCTGGCGCCGCCGGCTGAGCCCTTGCCTGAAGCGGAGCGCGAACGGTTGGAAGCGACGACGTCGGTCGCCCTCGCGTCCACGGAAGATGTGTGGGACCGCTTGTTTGCAAATGACGGGCTGTCCTATCGCGAACCGACGCTGGTGCTTTATTCCGGCGGCACAACGACGGCGTGCGGCTATGGGTCGTCAGCGGCGGGGCCGTTCTACTGCCCCGGGGACCAGAAGCTTTACATCGACTTGCGGTTTTTCTCCGAGATGGGGCGCAAGCTCAATGCGCCGGGGGACTTCGCCCAGGCCTATGTCGTGGCCCATGAGGTGGGCCACCACGTCCAAGAGTTAACGGGCGTGCTGGACTGGGCGGCGCGGGAGAAACAACGCGCCGGCGGCCAATCCGCCGCGGCCAATCAAGTGCAAGTGCGTGTCGAGTTGATGGCCGATTGCTTAGCTGGGGTGTGGGCCCACCATGCGCGCCAAATCATTGAACCGGGTGATCTCGACGAAGCGATCGGGGCTGCTGAAGCCGTGGGCGACGACACCCTCCAACGTCGCTCCCAAGGCCGCGTCGTGCCTGATGCTTTCACCCACGGCACAGCCGCGCAACGCAAGCGATGGTTTGAGACGGGTTTTGACGGCGGTGATGCTGACGCGTGCGAAACGCGCTCGATCGCCTATTCGCAGCTGTAAGGCGTCGCGCGCCTCAGGCGGTCGTGGGCGGGGCGGTGGCGGCCATGCTCTCGCGCCCTTGAAAGGTGTCCAACCACGCCGCGAGGGGCGCGTTGGGGCCGCGCCAATCGAGGGCCGGGTGGCGGAAATCCAAGTGCGCGAGCGCGCAGGCGATGGCGATGTCGCCAAGGCGCGCCGGCGCCCCGGGCTCGCTGACATACGCACGCGCCGCCGCGGCGATGCGCAACGCCTTTGTCCGGCGGCGCTCTTGGGCCTCGCGCCAGCGCAGCGCCTCGGGCCGTCGGTTTTCATACACCATCCCCACGGAAAGATCCGTGAGCTGCTGGCCCAGCGCTTCGCCTAAGCGCGCCTCCAGCCGCGCCATCCCGCCCTCCGGCAACAGCGGCGGCGCGTCCGACGGCGCATGATCAAGCCACGCGCAAATGAGGCTGCTTTGGAAAAGCGCGGGGCCGTCATCGCGGGTGAGGGCTGGGATCAAGCCGGCCGGGTTGGCCGCGATCAGCTCCGCTGGGTCGTCGTGAGGATCGACCATCACTTCCTCGACGCGATCGAGCAGGTGTTTTTCCCGCACAACCACCCGCGCCATGCGGGCATAAGGCGATGTGGGAGAGACGAACAAGCGCATGAGAGACCCCGCGATGGCGTGAGCCTCGTGCCTGCGCTCGCCGCTGAGGTGGTGACAATGCGGCATGGCGCCACGCCGTGGGGCGAGCTATGAGGCCATGGGGGCCGCGACGCGCAGCACGGTCGACCTAGGGCTCAGCACGGGAGGGGCGCCGATGGGCGCGGCGCATGTGCCGATTGTGGCGCTGCTGGCGGCGATGATGTCGATCCAGGGCGGGGCGTCGCTGGCGAAATCCCTGTTTCCGGAGCTGGGCGCAGTCGGCGCGGTGACGCTGCGTTTAGTGTTCGGCGCAGCGATACTGGCGGCGTTGCACCGTCCCTGGCGGCGCAGCGCAGGCGGGGCGGCGGCGCCCCGGCGTCCTTGGCGCGCGCTTGCGGTCTATGGCGTGTCGCTCGGTCTGATGAATCTGACGTTTTACTTGGCGCTGGCGCGGATCCCGTTGGGCGTGGCGGTGGCGCTTGAGTTTGTCGGCCCGCTGATGGTCGCCGTGGCGTCGTCACGGCGGTTGCGGGACATGGTGTGGGTGACGTTCGCAGCGGGCGGCGTGGTGTTGCTGTCGCCGCTGGCGGGCGGGGTCGACGCCATCGACCCGGCGGGCGCCGCGCTTGCTCTTACGGCTGGGGGATTTTGGGGTCTCTATATCATTTTCGGCCAAAAGGCGGGGGCTGATCATGGGCCGCGGGCGGTGGCGCTTGGGGCGGTGATCGCGGCGGCGGTGGCTGCGCCTGTCGGCGTCGCGCACACGGGTGCGGGGCTGTGGGCGCCGGAGCTTTTTCCCGTGGCGGCGGCGGTGGCGATTTTGTCCACGGTGATCCCTTACAGTTTGGAGATGTTTTCGCTCACACGGCTGCCGCGGCGGGTGTTCGGCGTGATGATGAGCGTGGAGCCGGCGATGGGGGCGTTGTTCGGCCTGCTTGTGTTGTCGGAGGCGTTGACGGCGAGCCAGTGGGGCGCGATCGGGCTCGTTATGGTCGCGTCCGTGGGCGTGACGGCTTCTGGCGCGGCGGCGACCGAGGCCGCGCCCACCGCACGCGACGCTGTGTAAGGGCTGTGGGAGCGGGGGCGATCGCCATCGTCGCTCGTCAGTCGACGCCGCCGCGCCCCTTGCGCCCTCTCCGCGCCTCGCTTATTTTGAGCACACATCGCGAGTTCGACGCAGACGCGTCAGACAAGCGGCTCCCCCGGGAGGCCGCTTTTTTGTTGCCTGCGGGATGGCGCAGCCGCGCCGGCGTGGAGGGCGAAGAGAGCCATGCGGGCGAAAACGCCGCTTGAAGAACGGCTGTTGGCGCGGATCGAACCAGCGGCGGCGACAGCCGGCTTTGAGATTGTGCGCGTCAGGGTGCAAGGGCGCTCGGGCGACGGGCGGCGGCTGCAAATCATGGCCGAACGCGCGGACGGGACAATGGGCGTTGATGATTGCGCGGACTTGTCGCGTCAGCTCTCGGCCCTGTTAGACGTGGAAGACCCGTTTGTGGGCGCATGGGAGTTGGAGGTGTCTTCGCCGGGTGTCGATCGGCCGCTGACGCGGCTGGAGCATTTCGAACGCTGGGCGGGGTTTGACGCGAAACTTGAACTTGATCGCCTAGTGGAGGGGCGCAAGCGCTTTACGGGCGCGCTGGCGGGCGTGGAGGCGCCTGGCGATGGAGCGTCCGCCGGCGCGGTGCTGGTGGATTTGGAGGGCGAGGCCGACACCGCCGTGTTCCCCTTTGATTGGATCGCTGAGGCGCGTCTGGTCATGACCGACGCCCTGATCGCGGAGAGCTTGCGACGCGGGGCCGCCCAGCCCGCCCCGGCCGATGATGACGAGATGGAGGGACTGGCGGTCAGCGACGCGCCGTCGCGCGAGGAGTGACGTGGCCGGAGGCGGACCGGCGGCTTGCGGCCTCGGTTGATCGCGCAGTCCGGCGGGCCGTGCTCAAAGAGCTGGCCTGGTTGGTGGTGACGGCGGGGGTGGCGGCCGTCGGCGTCATGGGGCTCATGCAGTTTGCGCCGGAGGCGCGTGAGTGGGTTGTGCGGCTGGCGGCGGTCGCGGCCGCGGCGTTGGTTGGGTATGGGGCGTGGGCCCTGCTGGGCTATGCCCGCGCTCTTGCGTGCGAGGATGAGTGGGATGAGCCGGCGTCTGCGGACGCCGCGGATTCAGAGGACCGCCAAGGCGGCGGTGAAGGAGAACACTGATGGCCGTCGGTATCAGCGCGAATAAACTGGAATTGTTGCAGATCGCGCGGGCGGTCGCGGAGGAGAAGGGCATTGAGGCGGACCTCGTGCTCAGCTCCATCGAGGAGGCGATTGAACGCGCCGCGCGGGCCAAATACGGCCCCGAACTCGACATCAAAGCCCACATCGACGTCCAGAGCGGCGAGATCACGCTGGAAAAGCGCGTAACGGTGGTTGAGGACGAGCTTCTGGAGAACGAGCAGGCGCAGCTGACGCTCGCCCAAGCGAAGAAACTCGACGCCGAGGCTGAGCTTGGGACGGTCTTTACGGAGCCTTTGCCGCTGTTTGAGTTTGGCCGGGTGGTGTCCCAAACCGGTAAGCAAGTCGTAACGCAACGCCTGCGCGAAGCTGAGCGGGAGCGCCAATACGAAGAGTACAAAGATCGCGTGGGCGAGATCGTCAACGGCATCGTCAAGCGCGTGGAGTACGGCTCGGTGATTGTGGATCTCGGCCGCGCGGAAGCGGTGATCCGCCGGGCGGACTCCATTCCCCGCGAAAACATGCAAATGGGCGATCGGGTGCGCGCATACATCGCTGATGTTCGCCATGAGCCGCGGGGGCCGCAGATCTTTTTGTCGCGCTCGCATCCGCGCTTTATGGCCGCGCTGTTCGCTCAAGAAGTGCCGGAGGTCTATGACGGCGTGATCGAGATCCCTCATGTCGCGCGTGATCCGGGCTCGCGCGCGAAGATCGCGGTGCGCACGAATGACGGCTCGATTGATCCCGTGGGCGCCTGCGTGGGGATGCGCGGCAGCCGGGTGCAGGCGGTGGTCAGCGAACTCGCGGGCGAGAAGATCGACATTATTCCGTGGTCGCCGGATCCCGCGACCTTCATCGTGAACGCGCTGCAGCCGGCGGAAGTGGCGAAAGTCGTGCTTGATGAGGAGGAAAACCGCATCGAGGTCGTGGTGCCGGATGACCAATTGTCCCTCGCCATCGGGCGGCGCGGCCAGAATGTGCGCCTCGCCTCTCAGCTGACGGGCTGGTCGATCGACATCATCACGGAGGCCGATGAGTCCGAGCGGCGTCAAAAAGAATTCGCTGAACGCACGGCCATGTTCATTGAGGCGCTGGACGTGGACGAGATGATCGCCCAGCTGCTGGTGACGGAAGGTTTTGAAAGCCTTGATGAAGTCGCGTATGTGGACATTGACGAAATCGCCAGCATCGAAGGCTTTGGCGACGCTACGGCCGAAGAGCTGCAGGTCCGCGCCCGCGAACACTTGGACAAAATCGCCGCCGAACTTGACGCTAAGCGGCGTGAGCTTGGGGTCGAGGACGATGTCGCCGCTCATGAAGGCCTCACCGGCGAGATGGTCGTGCGGCTCGGCGAGAACGACGTCAAAACCATGGAGGATCTGGCGGGTCTGACGCCGGATGATTTGCGCGGCTGGTATGAAACCCGCGATGGCGAGCGCGTGCGCGAGCCGGGCTTTTTGGACGGCTTCGACATCGACGCCGACGCCGCGGAGGATTTGATCCTGCGTGCGCGGGTCGCGGCGGGCTGGATTTCCCAAGAGGATTACGACGCCGCGCGGCCGCAGCCCGAGCCCGAGGAAGACCTTGCAGAGGTGCTGGAGGGTTTTGAAGGCCTTGAAAACATGAGCGAGGAAGAACTGGCGGCGCTGACCGCGGAGGATGTGTTCGCGCCAAGCAAGCCGGCTGATCCGGAGGGAGCCTAGGTCGCCGCGGACGTGGCCGGGCCGGTGACGACGCGCGGCGCGCCGGGCTCTGAACGACCCCCGAGCACGCACTCGGGGGCGTCTTCTGGGGCGCATTCTGGCAAGCGCGAACGCCGCTGCGTCGTCTCTCGCGCGGTTTTGCCGCAGGACGCCCTGATCCGTGTCGTGGTCGGACCGGATGGCGTGCTGACGCCGGATCTCGCCGGACGATTGCCGGGCCGGGGCGCGTGGGTGGAAGCCACGCGCGCAGCGGTGGAGACGGCCGCGCGCAAGGGCTTGTTTGCAAAATCCTTCCAGCGCAGCGTGCGGGTTCCGGAGACTTTCGCCTCTCAAATCGAGGGTTTGCTTGAGGCGCGGTGTTTGAGCCTCGTCGGACTGGCGCGCCGGGCTGGGGAGGTGTCGCTTGGCTTTGATCAAGTGCGCGCCGCCTTAAAGGCGAGCCGCCCGGCCTATCTTCTCCAGGCGCGCGACGGCGCGGCGGGGGGGCGCGAGAAAGTGTTGAAGCTTGCACGCGCCGCTTATGGCGATGTGCCGGTTGCGGGGTGCTTTTTGGCTGCCGATATGGGAAAGGTGTTGGGGCGGGGTGCGACGGCGCATGTGGCGCTGGCGCGCGGGGCTGCGGCGACGCGCTTTGCGAGCGAGATTGGGCGGCTGGCGGGGTTCCGGCCGTTGATTCCTAGCTCGTGGACGATTTGTGACGATTGAACATGGTCGTCGCGCCTCTAAAGTAGCGATCTGTTAACGGCCAGTCGGCGCACTGTGTGGGAAGGGTCTGTCCCTGCCGCGCGACACGGTCTTAAAGCGAGAGCGAATGAGCGAAACGAAAGATACTGAGCGTCCCGGCGCTGGCGGCCGACAGTCGCTGACCCTCAACCGCAATCAAGGCGCTGGCACTGTGCGCCAAAGCTTCGCGCGTGGCCGCGAGAAGCAAGTTGTGGTGGAGAAGAAGCGCCGGCGTGTGATCACGCCCAAGGACAAGGCCGGCGGCCAGGACCTCACGGCTGCGCAAAAAGCCGCCAAGCAGCTCGGTCTGTCGGAGGAAGAAGTCAAGCGCCGCCAAGCGGCCATCGCCGCCGCGCGCGCCCAATCGGCGGAACGCGAAGCGCTTAAGAAAAAAGAACAAGCGGCCCGCGAGCAGCGCGAGGAGGAAGATCGCCGCCGCCTCGACGAAGAGCGGCGCAAAGCGGAGGAAGAGGCTCAGCGCAAAGCTGACGAAGAGGCCCAGCGCAAAGCCGACGAGGAGGCCGCCCGCCAAGCCGCGGAGCAGCAAGCCGCCCGCGCGCCCGCGAAAGCTGACGCCGCGGCTCCGGCGCGCCGGACGGACAAAGCCGGCGATCGCAACGCCCCGGCCCGCCGCGACGCCCCAGCCGCTGCGCCTGAAGAATTCAACCCGCTGGCGGAAATGGGCGGGCGCGTCAAAAAAGCCAAGCAACAGCCCGCCACCCCGGCGAAGCCGACATCGCGTCAGCGCGGCGAGCCGGAGCGGCGTCGCCACAAGCTGACCATTTCGTCGGCGCTCGGCGAGGGCGATGGGGAGCGCCAGCGCTCGTTGGCGTCCGTGCGCAGGGCGCGTGAGCGTGAGCGCCAGCGTCGCCAGCAAGGCGGCCAAGAGCGCGAAAAGGTTATGCGCGAAGTCGTGATCCCGGAAGCGATCACGGTCCAAGATCTCGCCAACCGCATGACTGAGCGCGTGGCGGATGTCGTCAAATTCTTGATGAAGCAAGGCCAAATGGCCCGCGCGAATGACGTGCTGGACGCTGACACCGCCGAGCTGATTGTTGAAGAGTTCGGCCACTCCGTGAAGCGTGTGTCGGAGTCCGACGTTGAGGAAGGCTTCATCGCGGAGGAGGATCCCGACGAAGCCACGACCGGCCGCCCGCCGGTGGTGACGATTATGGGCCATGTCGACCACGGCAAGACGTCCCTGCTTGACGCCCTGCGTTCAACGGACGTGGTGTCGGGCGAGGCTGGCGGCATCACCCAGCACATCGGCGCTTATCAAGTGCGGCTGAAGTCCGGTGATCGCATCAGCTTTCTGGACACGCCGGGCCACGCCGCCTTCTCGGCCATGCGCGCGCGCGGCGCTTCGGTGACGGACATCGTCATTCTCGTCGTCGCCGCCGATGACGGCGTCATGCCCCAAACGGTGGAGGCGATCAGCCACGCCAAAGCCGCGGGCGTGCCGATCATTGTGGCGGTCAACAAAATCGATAAGCCGGGCGCGAACCCGAACAAGGTGCTCCAAGAGCTGCTTCAGCATGAAATCGTCGTGGAAAGCATGGGCGGCGACGTGCAAGCGGTGGAGGTGTCGGCTCTTGAGAAAACCGGCCTTGATGAGCTGACGGAGGCGATCAGCCTCCAGGCCGAGGTGCTGGAGCTTAAGGCCAATCCAGGCCGCGACGCCGACGGCGTCGTCGTGGAGTCCCAGCTCGACAAAGGCCGCGGCCCTGTCGCCACAGTCCTGGTGAAGCGCGGCACGCTGAAGCGCGGCGACATTGTCGTGGCCGGCGTGGGCTGGGGCAAGGTGCGCGCGCTGCTCAACGAACGCGGCCAAAAGCTCGACGAGGCCGGACCCTCCACGCCGGTGGAGATCCTGGGGCTGTCGGAGCCGCCGGATCCGGGCGAAGCCTTTGCGGTCGTCGACAGCGAGGCGCGCGCGCGAGAGCTGACGGAGTATCGGCAGCGCAAGCAGCGCGACAAAGGCTCTGTCGCGCCGACAGCGACGGCGTCCCTTGAACAAATGATGGCGAAGCTTAAGGACAAAGAAGTCCAAGAGCTGGCGGTCGTGGTGAAGGCGGATGTCCAAGGTTCCGCGGAAGCGATTACGCAGTCGCTAGAGAAAGTCGGCAATGATGAAGTCCGCGCGCGGGTGATCCACCAGGCTGTGGGCGGGATCAATGAATCCGACGTGTTGCTGGCGCAATCCACGGGCTCGCCGATCATTGCGTTCAACGTACGCGCCAACAAACAAGCCCGCGACCTCGCTGAGAAAGAGGGTGTGGAGATCCGCTATTACTCGATCATTTATGACTTGATCGATGATATGCGCACCTCTCTTGAAGGCATGCTTGCGCCGGAGAAACGCGAGACCTTCCTTGGTTATGCCTCGATCCTGCAAGTCTTCCACATTTCCAAAGTGGGTAAGGTTGCTGGCTGTCGCATCACTGAGGGCGTGGTCAAGCGCGGCTGCGGCGTGCGCTTGCTGCGCGATGATGTGGTGATCCACGAGGGCAAGCTGTCGACGCTCAAACGCTTTAAGGATGAAGTGCCGGAAGTCACCGCCGGCATGGAATGCGGCATGGCGTTTGAGAAGTACCAGGATCTCCAAGAAGGCGACCAGATCGAGTGCTTCGACGTCCACGAGGTCGAACGGAAGCTGGCTTAGCGGGAGCTGTGGCCAGTGTGGACGCGATCAGCGCACCACGGATGGGCGGCGGGGTTCGCGGTTCTTCTGGGGGCGCTGGCCGCGGCGCCCGGCGCTCACGCCGAGAACACGCATTTAGTCTCGTTTGACGCCGCTTCCGGGGCGGCGCGCTGCGTGGTTGTGGCTCAGCGTTTTGAAGAGTTCCTGATGGGACTCCGGTGGAAGCGGCGGGTTCTGCTGATTTTTCCCGGCGACGATGACAATCCGTATGTCACAAGCAATCCGGGCGCTGAGGACCGTCGGTTGACGGACTTCGCGCTGACGGGCGACGGCGGTTGGCTCGTCGGCGCGGACTGGACGGCCGCGTCCGGGGTCGAGGCGCGCGACGCCGATGACCCAGAGCCGTGCGGCGACCGGGGCGCGTGGAGCCGCTATCACGGCCGCTATCGGGTGCCGCCGGGGTCCTACGCCGCGATTCTTATTGGCTTGGATGGCGGGGAGAAAACGCGGTGGGAGACGATGCCGCGGCTCGATGAGATCTTCGCCGTCATTGACGCCATGCCCATGCGCCGCCGCGAGCTTGAGGCGCGCGGCGAGTAGGCGCGGGCAAGCCCAGTCTTGCGAGGTTGGCCGGCGTGGCTCACTCTCCAGGCGATCAAGGCACTCGGGGGCGATCATGACTCACTTACACACGCGACGCGGCGTCTTTGTCGGCGCGCTGGCGGCCAGCGGCGCAGGGCTGGCGGCGTGCACGACCGCCGAGCAAGAAGCGCTCCTGCGCAGCCTGACCGAGATCGCGCAATCCGGCGACGCCGCGGGCCTCACAGAGGGCGATGCGGCCCAAGGCGTCCGCGCCGCGCTTACCCAAGGCGTCAGCGCGGCGGTGGCGCACGTCAGCGCCGCCGGCGGCTATCTCGATGATCCTCAGATCCACATCCCCCTGCCCGGGGTGCTCGGACGCGCGCAAGCGACGCTGGCCCCGGTCGGGTTCTCCGGCATGTTCGATGATCTTGAGGTGCAATTGAACCGCGCCGCCGAGGAGGCCGCCCCGGAAGCGCGGGCGATTTTCGTCGACGCCATCACGGCGCTCACCATCCAAGACGCCCTCGACATTGTCCGCGGGCCCGACACCGCCGCCACGGACTACTTGCAAGCGCGCACGACGCCCGCGCTGACGCGCCTCTTTACGCCGCCCATGGAGCAGGCTTTCGCCGCGACGGGGGTGACGCGCACACTCGCCGCCATTGACGCACGCCTGGCGGCGGTTCCGCTCGCGCCGCGGCTGAGCGACACCACGGAGAACGCGGTCGTCGCGCACGCCGTGGACAAGGGGCTCGACGGCCTGTTCTACTATGTCGGTCAAGAGGAAGCGGCCATCCGCGCCAATCCCGCCAAGCGCACGAGCGAGATTTTGCGCCGCGTCTTCGGCTGACCATAGGGCGCGGCTCTGCGCGCTCACGCGCTCCGGCCGGGGCGCGGCCTTGATCAGACACAGCGCCCTTTATGGTAAGACGCCGCGTCCCGGAAAGCCCGCAAGGCTTATCCGCGACCCTTGCAGCGGTCGCCACCGCCTCATGGACCCCGGCTTGTCGCTCCGTTCCGGCCGGGGCGCGGCCGTCCTCAGAAGCCGGGGCGCGGCCCGCCCGCCAGACGGGCTCTCCGCGACGCCCTTAACCCTTCGCGCCCGCGCTGAGGAATTGCGGCGCGATCTTCAAATCGCTGGCGAGTTTGAGCTTTTCCAAAATCAACAGCGCGGTGCCGTTGTAATCGACCAGCCGGTTGATCAGTCCCCGGCGCGGCAAATGCAACGCGCTGTCGGGTTGGTCGTGGTGGTGATCGTGGATCGCTTCCCCGCCCGTGAGGATCGCTAACGTCCAATCGAGCCAGGCCGGCGTCTCCAAATGACCGAACACATTCACGCCCAGCGTGGTGGCGTGGAACTGCACGCCCCGGGCCGTGACCGCTGTGGCGTGCAACAAAAACGCAAAGACGAGAGAGCCGCCCGCGGCCCACACCACGGCGTACATCACCAGCGGCGTAATCAAATGCACCAGGGCCGACATCAGCGTGTAATGACGGTCAACCACGCGGATGGCCGGGGTGTCGCGCAACCACATCGCGAGGGGCCGCGTGAGGTCGTTTTGATCACGCCACAGCAGCCAGCCGATCCACGCCCAGAACTTGCCTTCCGCGGGATTGTGCGGATCGCCGGGCTTGTCCGACAGGCGATGGTGTTGGGAGTGGTAATTCACCCAGTCCTTAAACGTGCCTTGCATGGCGATGACGCAATTGAGCGCCGTCATGATCTGAGCTGGCGGGCGCAGCCGGCCGGCTTTGTGTTGCCACACGCGGTGAAGAAGGCCGATGCCGACATTGCAAACGATGAGGCTCGCCGCGAACACCACGAGCGTCGCGAGGGCGTGGCCCCAATTCAACGCTTCCCCGGGGATGAGGAGGGACAAGGTGATGGCCGCGATCATCCCCAAGACGCCGAGCGCGGGATAAATGATGGCGGAGAACACGCTGGGCCAATCGAGGTTCGCCCAGCCTTTCGCGATGGCTTGTGAGCGAGGCGTAGGCGTGCGCGCGGTCGTGTCGAGAGACGCGGTGTACGGCATGACAGTCCTTTAGCTTACCCATCGGTGCGGCGTGGCGCGAGCGCGCTCATCCTGCACGGCGCGGGTTACAGTTCCACACATGTGGTCGGCGAGCGTTTGAGCCAAACGCGGCGCTGATCCTCCCTGATGTGACGCGGAGGATGTGCGGGATCTGACGTCGGTTCAACCATCTTCGGCGCGCGGCGGGCGCTGCGGCGACGTCGCTGGCGACCAAACAGTCGACGCGGGCGCGCAAAGCCGGTATCCAAGCGGGCTCGGCAACCCATTCACGTATCGGTGCGCGGCCCGTGATCCTGCGACGTGTTCTTCGTCTGGGCCCCGCCCGCGCCGGCCAAACCGGAGCGACCGCCGCTATGAGCGACACACTCGAGACCGCCGCTGAGACACTGCCTGCGGGCGAGCTGATGCGCGGCAAACGCGTGCTCGTGATGGGCGTGGCCAATAAAAACTCCATCGCGTGGGGCATTGCGCGGCAATTAGCCGCTCAGGGCGCGGAGCTCGCATTCACTTATCAGGGCGAGGCGTTGGAAAAGCGTGTCGCGCCGCTGGCGGAGGAGGTGAACGCGCTGATGTTCGCCGCCGACGTGACGGATGACATCAGCATGGACACCGCCTTTGGCGCGATTCGCGAGCGCTGGGGCCGGCTCGACGGCCTCGTCCACGCGATCGCCTTTTCTGATAAGGAGGAGCTGAAGGGCTCGTTTGTCGACAACACGACGCGGGCGAATTTCTTGCGCACGATGGATGTGTCGGCGTTTTCCTTCGTCGACGCCGCGCGCCGGGCGGCCGCGCTTATGCCCCCGCGCGAGCAGGGCGGCGGCGCGATGATCACGATGACTTATCTCGGCTCTGAGCGGGTTTTGCCGTCTTACAACGTCATGGGCGTGGCGAAGGCGGCGCTTGAGGCCTCGACCCGTTATATCGCCCGGGATTTGGGGCCAAAGGGCATCCGTGTGAACGCGATCTCCGCCGGGCCGATGCGCACGCTGGCGATGGCCGGCATCGCCGGCGGCAAGCAGCTCATGAGCACGGGGCGCGAATGGTCCATGCTCAAAGAAGACACGCGTATGGAAGGCGTGGCGGGCGCGGCGCTGTATCTCCTGTCGTCGCTGGGGGCGAGCTGCACGGGCGAAGTGCTCCACGTCGACGCGGGCTTCCACGCCGTCGCCGTCCCTGAAGGCGGGTGAGGGAGAGCAGGCGGCTACCCCAGAACCGGGAACCACATGCCGAGCGCCGCGAGGGTGACGCCGACGACGGTCAGGCCGGCGGCGATCCACAAAAACCCGGTCATGGCGTAGCGGCCAATGGCGCCCCCGCCGACTTTCAGGCGGTGGTAGGCCTCATAAACCGCGAGAGGGAGAAATTGGCCGGCTGACATTGCGTCGATGAACCAGCCCGTGCCGTCGGACGTGTCGATGCCGACGCCGCCCGTCAACACATACCAAATCATAGTCATCACGCGGAAGAACCACACCGAGCTCGCCGCTAAGAACAACCGCGTCGCCCAGCGCATGTGGGTGTCGATGTCGCGCCGCAGAGCGTGACGCACCGCGTAGACGGTGAACCAAACAATCAGCGCGGCTTGCACGATGAAGCCGAGCCGCAAGGGCCATGCGCCGATCTCGCGCACGACCAGCATGTAGCCGCCGGACGCAACGGCGATGAGCACCGCGACCACAAACGCTCGGCCCGTCCAGCGGTGAAAAGCCGGATAGCGACGCCGAACCGCGGGGACGAGCTGAAGCGGGCCGCCCACATGCACCACGACGGCGAGGCCGAGATGCGCCGCCACCGCCGCATTGCCGAGGGTGCGCGCGGGAACCCACGCTTGGGAGAGGTGGTCGTTCCAGCCGCTGACGTCGCCCATTATCAGCGGCGCGCCATAGGCGTAGACAATGTAGGCTACGAAAATGAATTGACCGAGGATGACCGGGACATACCAGGCCGCGGCCGCCAGGCTCATGGCGCCGAGGCCGCGTTCGCGGCGTTCAGAGTGCGCGGCGTCGAAGGCGGCGGCTGTGGTCATGGCGCTGCTCCATATCGATAGTCGATATGGATGTGGTCACGTAACGGCGTGCGTGTAAATAGTCTTAGCGCGTCGTCCATGACCTCCGCCGGCGACGCGGCCCTGTGCGCGCCGCAGGAGTCTCAGCCTGGCTTCGCCACCATCAGCCAGGTCGCGGCGACTAAAGGCGCCGTGCTGATGAGGCCCCACGCCAGCCAGCGTCGCGACAGCGCGCGATACTCCGCGCCCACGCCCTCTGCGGCGAATGATTGCGCTAAGCGCGCTTGCTTGATTTGGATCGGCACGAGCACGAGGAGCCAGATCATGCCCGCGATGACGAAGAGGATTTGGCTCCACAACAGCCACCCCTCGCTGAGCCGGTAGCCGGCGGACACGGCCATGAAATAGCCGCCGCCCATAATCAACACCACGCCCCAAAACGTCATGGACCAGTCTGTATACGTGACCAGCTTTTGGGCAAAGCTGAGCACGTCGGCGCGCCCATCGCGATCGGCGAAGAACTTCCAAATCGCGGTGACCGTGATGTTGCCCATCAGCATCGCCACGCCGGTGATGTGCAGAAACTTCGCCAGATCGTAGAGCATCAAGCCGCTCTCGGGTCGCACCGCGGCGGGCACGCTCTGGGGAACCCGCCGAAGAGGCGCGGCGCCCCAGAGCGCCCGTCGTCAGGCGCCGGCTTAGTCGGCGCCGGCTTCTTCTTTGATCTCTTGGCCGGTGTCTTGGTCGACGACTTTCATGGAAAGGCGGGTCTTGCCGCGCTCGTCAAAGCCCATGAGCTTGACCTTCACGGTGTCGCCTTCCTTGAGCATGTCGGAGGGATGCTTCACCCGACCCGCGGCCATTTGAGAGACATGGACCAAGCCGTCGCGCTTGCCGAAGTAATTCACAAACACGCCGAAATCGACGACTTTGACGACTGTGCCGTCATAGATCTCCCCGACTTCTGGTTCCGCGACAATCTCGTTAATCAGCTTGAAGGCCTTTTCAATCGAGGCGCCGTCGGCGCTTGCGATCTTGATCAGGCCGTCATCGCCGATGTCAATTTTTGCGCCGGAGGTCTCCACGATTTCGCGGATTACTTTGCCGCCGGAGCCAATGACGTCGCGGATTTTGTCGACGGGGATTTGCAGCGTCTCGATCCGCGGGGCGTGGGCGGAGAACTCCGTGCGCGCCGCGCCCAGGGCTTTGTCCATCTCCTGGAGAATGTGGAGACGGCCGGCCTTCGCCTGCTCAAGGGCGGTTTTCATAATCTCCTCAGTGATGCCGGCGATTTTAATGTCCATTTGAAGGCTGGTGACGCCTTCAGTGGTGCCGGCGACTTTGAAGTCCATGTCGCCCAAATGGTCCTCATCGCCAAGGATGTCGGAGAGGACCGCGAAGTCGCTCTTCTCTTTAATCAGCCCCATGGCGATGCCGGAGACCGGCCGTGTGATCGGCACGCCCGCGTCCATGAGCGCAAGGGCGCCGCCGCACACCGTGGCCATGGAGGAGGAGCCGTTGGACTCAAGAATCTCAGAGACAAGCCGGATCGTGTAGGGGAAGCTCTCGCTTGTCGGCATCACGGCGTGGAGCGCGCGCCATGCGAGCTTGCCGTGGCCGATTTCGCGCCGGCCGGGACCGCCCAGGCGGCCCGTTTCGCCCACAGAAAAGGGCGGGAAGTTGTAGTGGAGCATAAACTGCTCCTTCTTCGTTCCCTCCAGACCGTCGACATACTGCTCGTCATCACCCGTGCCGAGGGTCGTCACGCACAGCGCTTGGGTTTCGCCGCGGGTGAAGAGCGCTGAGCCATGGGTGCGAGGCAAAATGCCGGCGAAGCACTCAATCGGGCGCACTTGGTCGAGCGTGCGGCCGTCAATGCGTTCGCCGGTTTTAAGGATGGCGCCGCGGACTGTTTCGGCTTCAATCGACTTAAAGACGTCTTTAAAAACCGCCGGGGTCATGCCGTCGGGGTTCTCGTCGCTTTGGAGCAAGGCCGCGGCTTTTTCCTTCGCGGCGGCGACCGCTTCTTGGCGCGCCATTTTGTCCGCGATCGCGTAGGCTTTCTTGAGCGCTGGGCCGCAAGCCTTTTTGACCGCCTTCTTCTCTTCCACGAAGGTTTCCGGCTGGAACTCCCACGGCTCTTTGCCGGCGTCTTCCGCCAAGCGGATGATGGCGTCGATCACGGGCTGAAAGCCCGCATGGCCGGCCATGACCGCGCCGAGCATTTGCTCCTCTGAGAGCTCTTTGGCTTCGGATTCCACCATCATCACGGCGTCGGCGGTGCCGGCGACCATGAGGTCGAGGCCGCTCGCCTCCATCTGCTCCAGGGTCGGATTGACCACGAACTGGCCGTCGATAAAGGCGACGCGCGCGCCGCCGATCGGGCCCAAAAACGGTACGCCCGACAGCGTCAGCGCGGCGGAGGCCGCGACCATGGCCACCACGTCCGGCTCATTCTCCTGGTCATAGGAGAGGACGTTGATGATGACTTGCGTGTCGTTCTTAAAGCCCTTGGGAAAGAGCGGGCGGATCGGCCGGTCGATTAAGCGCGAGACCAGGGTCTCTTTTTCGGTCGGGCGGCCTTCGCGTTTGAAGTATCCGCCGGGAATGCGGCCGGCGGCGTAGTATTTCTCTTGATAATTGACTGTAAGAGGGAAAAAGTCCACGCCCTCTTTCGGTTCTCGCTGAGCCACCACAGTGGCCAGGACAGTCGTTTCGCCATATGTGGCCACCACCGCGCCGTCGGCCTGGCGGGCCATGCGCCCGGTTTCAAGGCTCAGCGTGCGGCCGGCCCATTCGACCGTCTGCGTCTTGACATCAAACATGCAGTTGTTCCCGTTTCGGTCAGGGGAGGCCGCGCCCGCTCCTCGGGCCTTCGTGCGGCGTCCCGGTTCGGCCGCGCCCCCTGGCGCGACCGTCTCACCGTCGTTGAGATCGGCCCAGCGACAGTGGCGGGGGCCACGCCCCCATGCAGCGTCGGCCCCGAAGGACCTGGGGCGGCCACGCCGCCCCGCGCGCCCTCACGCACGCGTTGAGACGCCGCGCCGGCCGGGCGTCTCACGCGAAACACGCGCCCTCGATACCCACGCATCCGCCCGCCTCCGCTGCGGCGCGCCTTAACGGCGTAAGCCGAGTTTGGCGATCAACACGCGGTAGCGCGCTTCATCCCGGCGCTTCAGGTAGTCCAAGAGCCGGCGGCGCTGGGACACCATTTTCAACAAACCACGGCGCGAGTGGTTGTCTTTCTTATGCGACTTAAAGTGCTCTGTAAGGTTAACAATTCGCTCCGTCAAAACCGCCACTTGCACCTCCGGCGATCCCGTGTCGCCGTCGCCTCGGGCGTATTGCTTGACCAGTTCCGTTTTCCGCTCAGCGGTGATCGACATCGTGGGCTCCATCACAGTTGGAAAACGCGCGTGGGCTGAAAACGGCCCGCGCGCACATCGCCAAGAGCGACCGCGATGGAATCCTGCATGGCCACAGCCAGACGCGAGGCGTCTTCGCCATTGACCGTCCGCGGGCGCCGACGGGCCCGAAGATCCTCGGCTAAGTGCGGGAGCAGGACGATCGCGCGTCCCTGCTTGAGGCGGGAGGCTTCCTCCCCGGTGACGGCCACCGCCGGGATGTCGTCCAGCGCGGTCTCAATCGGGCGCAAGGCCTCCGCCATGGCGCCCCTATGCACCATTTCCTCGAGCGTTTCCAGTTCTATCGCTGCGTCGTCGCTAAAGGGTCCGACCTGCAGGCGCCGCAGGGCGGCCACATGCCCCTCTGCGCCGAGAGCATGAGCGAGGTCGCGCGCAAGACTGCGGACATAAGCGCCCTTGCCGCAGGCCATTTCCAAGACGGCGAGATCTGGGTTCGGCGTTGCGAGCACATGAAGCGCGTCGATCCGCACGGTCCGCGCCTCAAGCTCTACGGTTTCACCCGCGCGGGCTAAGTCATAGGCGCGTTCGCCGTCCACTTTGATGGCGGAATAGGCTGGCGGCGTTTGTTCAATGTCGCCGTGGAACTGCGGCAGCGCGTCGCGGATCGCCTCCAGCGTCGGGCGCACGTCGCTTTCCGCCGTCGTGGTCCCCTCCGCGTCGAGGGTGTCGGTGGCGACGCCCCAGCGAATGGTGAACCGATAGCGTTTGGCGCCTTCCAGAGCGAAAGGAACTGTCTTGGTCGCTTCGCCGAGAGCGATCGGCAACACGCCCGTGGCGAGCGGGTCGAGGGTGCCCGCATGGCCCGCTTTCTTCGGGTGCAAGAGCCGCTTCACACGGCCCAGCGCTTGGTTCGACGTCATGTCGATCGGCTTATCGAGGACAAGCCAGCCGTGAATGTCTTCGCCTTTGCGTCGTCGGGCCATGGCCGCGGAGGTCTCACGGCTCGCCGTGCGTGACAAGCCTCCGCCCGCGCGCCATGTCTGGCCCGCCGCCGCGGGCGCGCTGACGTGACGTCCACTCTTGGCGGTCTAGTGTTCCTCATACCCGGTGATCGCGCGAGGAAAAGCTATGGCGTCCGTCTCCAACCCCACCTTTCTCGCCGCCGCCGGCTTGGCTGTGGTTGCGGGCACGATCGTCATCACTCAGCCGGCGTTCAACGCCCAACTCGCCAACCATTTGGGCTCGACGCTGAAGGCGGTGTTCGTGAACTTCTTCGCCGGCGCGCTCTTTGCTGGGTTTCTGCTGCTTGTGACGCGCGCGCGTTGGCCTGACGCGGAGACGATTGCAACCACGCCGAAGCATTTGTGGGTGATGGGCGGGGTGATGGGCACACTGTTTGTGATATCAGCAACGTGGGCGGCGCCGCGCGTCGGGGTGGCGGTTTATATGAGCATTCTCGTCACCGCCCAGCTCACGGCCGCGATGGCGCTTGATCATTTCGGCTTGGCGGGTCTGCAAGAGCGCCCGATCACGCTGCTGCGGCTCGCGGGCGTGACGTGTTTGATCAGCGGGGCGCTGTTGGTCACTCGCGGTTGAGCGCGACCTCCATTTCCGCGCCGCCGAAGCCGTGGACTGTGTCGCGGGCGCGGACCGTGACGGTCTCAAGGTCAGAGGGGATCACGATCACGGCGGAGCGTGTGAAGGGCTGCTCATTGACGTGGGGATGGGCGAGGACACGCTCGCCCAGCAGCGTCCCATCCGGCCCGCGCACCTGCCACAGATCCGCGTAATGGTCCCAGCCTTCATCAGCGTGGCGCACCGTGACATTGAACCGCCACCGATCCCCGTCGAGGGGGCGCGCGTCCACCGCCACGACGTCGGCTTCACCGGCGCTGGCGGGCGCCGCCGGGAGGGTCACGAAGAAAGACGCCAAAGCGACGGCCGCCAGGGCGCTCAGCGCTGCGGGCGCGGCGGGGGTCATGGATTGCGTGGTCACCAGCGTCTCCTCTCGTGCATGTCGGCGCCCGCCCGGGGCGGGTGTGATCGCGCGCATGACTTATGTGCGACGACCGGGCGACGCTGTCGCCCGGGCTCGCGGAATTTTGAACGGATGGATTGCGAGGGGATGACGGCGGCGGTCACGGCGCTTATCTCACCGCGTCATGGCCCGGCGTTCACCCTCCGCCGCCCGCGCTCCGCGGGGTCCTTCCCAACGCCAATTGCGCGCTGGCGAGCTGATCCGGCATGCGTTGACGGCGATCTTGGCGCGCGAAGACTTGCGTGATCCGGATTTGGCGGGGGTGTCGGTGACGGTGTCGGAGGTGCGCGCGTCCCCGGATTTGCGCCAGGCGACGGTGTTTTGCGCGCCGCTTGGCGGCGGCGACCCGGCGAAGACGGTCGCTGCGCTCAATCGCTGCGTGGCGTTTTTACGTGGCCAGCTTGGCCGCGAGATCGCCCTTAAATTCACGCCGGCGCTGCGGTTCGCCGCTGATGAGTCCTTCGACGAAGCCACGCGAATCGACCGTCTGCTTAAACAACCGGACGTCGCGCGCGACTTGGCGCGCGATGGTGATGCGGATTGACGTGACGCTGTGGTAGTCTGCGGTGATGCGCGCTGATGCTCCCCTCATGTCTCAAGCTCCCGCCGGGAGCGCGCCGCCGCGGCGCCGGTGGCGCGCCGATGAGGTCGTGCGCATGGCCCACGCCGGCATTCTGGTGGATGAGGAGCGTGTCGAACTCATCGAAGGCGAGCTTTACCAGATGGCGCCGAAAGGCAATCGCCACGAAATGATGCAGCGCCGGCTGGCGCGCTGGCTTGTGCGCCACGCACCGGAGGCGATGGCGGTGTCGGTGGAGCCGAGCCTGTATCTGACGGCGGAGTCCGCGCCAGAGCCTGATCTCGCACTCTTCCCGGATCGGTTGCGCATCAAAGAGGTGCGCGGGCGCGACGTTGTGTTGGCGGTGGAGGTGGCCGACGCAACATTGAGCTTCGACCTGCAGGTGAAGGCGCCGCTTTATGCGCGCGCCGGCATCCCCACGGTGTGGGTGATTGATGTGCGTGGCGATGTGACCACCGTGCTGACGGGGCCGAGCCCTGACGGCTACCGGGACAGGCGCACGGTGCGGTTTGACGCGTTGCTGCGCGCGCCGTTCCAGCCTCCCGTGGACGTGCGGTTGGCCGACCTCGTAGCGCCGCCGCCGCGGCCTGACGCGGGCTAGCGCTGTTCCCTCGCGCTCCCTCCGTTCGGCGCGGGGCCAGGCGACGAGATCCAGAACCGTGGGGTGGGCGCTGTGTCGGGCGTCTGGGCGTCAGCCGTCATAGCGCGCGATCACCAGCGAGCCATTGGTGCCGCCAAAGCCGAAGGAGTTCGACATCACTGTCTCAAGGGCGACGCCTTCGCGGGTGGTGGTGACGATGTTGTCGCTTGCGAAATCAGGATCAATGGCGTCGACATTGATCGAGGGGGCGATGAACCCGTCGCGCATCATCAAAAGGCTGTAAATCGCTTCTTGCGCGCCGGCGCCGCCGAGGCTGTGGCCGGTCATGGATTTGGTGGCCGAGATCGGCGGCATGCGTGAGCCAGTCCCGAAGACGGCGCGGATCGCCTCCATCTCGCGACAGTCGCCCACAGGCGTGGAGGTGGCGTGAGGGTTGATGTAATCAATCCGACGCCCGCCCGCGGCCGCAAGGGCGTCGCGCATAGCGCGCTCCGCCCCCTCGCCGGAGGGTTGGACCATGTCATACCCATCAGAACTGAGGCCGTAGCCGACGATCTCGCCATAAATCGTCGCGCCGCGCGCTTTCGCCCGCTCCGCCTCTTCAAGCGCCAGAACGCCTGCGCCGCCGGCGATGACGAAGCCGTCGCGGTCTTTATCGAAGGCGCGGCTGGCGCGCGCGGGCTCGTCATTGAAGTGGGACGACATTGCGCCCATCGCGTCGAACAGCACTGACAGCGTCCAGTCCAATTCTTCCCCGCCGCCGGCGAAAATGACGTCTTGGCGGCCGGCGCGGATCATCTCCGCGGCCTCGCCGATGCAATGGAGCGAGGTGGTGCACGCGCTCGACAGCGAGAAATTGACGCCGAGGATTTTGAAATGCGTCGCAAGCGTCGCAGAGGCGGTGGAGGACATCGCTTTCGGCACCGCGAAGGGGCCCACGCGTTTGGGCCCTTTTTCGCGCGTAATGTCGGCAGCGGCCACAATGGCGTGCGTCGAGGGCCCCCCCGTGCCGATAATCAGGCCCGTGCGCGGGTGCGACACGTCCTCCGGCGTTAGGCCGGCGTCGCGGATCGCTTGATCCATCGCGGCCCAGCACCATGCCGCGCCGTCGCCCATAAAGCGCAGCGTGCGCTTATCGACCACCTCTTTCGGGTCAAGGCTCGGCGCGCCGGCGACGTGACTGCGAAAGCCTAACTCCGCCTGCTTCGGGTTGTGAGTGATCCCCGAGCGGCCGGCTTTCAGCGCCGCGGCCACATCCTCGCGCGCATCGCCAATGCAGGACACGACGCCCAGTCCGGTGATCACCACACGCCGCATGCCCGCTTCTCCGAATCACTCGCTCAGATTTTCTGCGGGGAACAATCCCACCTTGAGCTCGCTGGCTTTGTAGATGGGTTCGCCGTCGACGGACATCACCCCATCGGCGTAGCCCAGAACGGGCGGGCGCAAACGCGTGCGCCGGATGTCGATGACATAGCGGACCAATTTTGCGTCCGGCTGCACCTGACCGGCGAACTTTACTTCCTTCACGCCGAGGGCGCGCCCGCGGCCCGGCGCGCCGGACCAGCCAAGGAAAAAGCCCGTCAATTGCCACATGGCGTCGAGGCCGAGACACCCCGGCATCACCGGATCGCCTTCGAAATGACAGGCGAAGAACCAGTGGTCTTTGCGGACATCAAGCTCCGCCTCCACAACGCCTTTGCCATGGGCGCCGCCGTCTGCGGAGATGTGGGTGATGCGATCGGCCATCAGCATCGGCGGCAGTGGCAACTGGGCGTTGCCGGGGCCGAACATCACGCCTTTGCCGCACGCGATAAGATCGTCGTAAGTGAAGGCGTTTTGGGGCTGGGTCATGGGCGGCGTTGCAAATCCGAAGACTTGCTCTCACATCTAAGCGGGATACTCTGTGGGTGGGCGTCGACGCGCCGCGTTAGCGGGTAGCACGCGCGCCGCCGTCGGCTCAAGCGCCGACCACGCGAGGCGCGCTTGGCGCCCCCGCCGGCCGCGCGTTTTGGGCAAGGCCTTTGGGGAAGAGCCCGGGGAAGGTCTCGCGGCGGATACGGGTGAGCTGGACGGGCGGGGCGTGGTTGAGCGCGGCGTCAGTGCGGATCGCGTCGGTTGCGGCCGCGGACGAGGAGCGGCCCGTCCCATCCCGGCGCGTGTGGCGTGGAAAGGCGAGTGAGGATGTCCGATACAAGCGACCGGCTGTCCCCCCCTGCGGCGGACCGTGGCGGCCCGTCCGTGCGCGAGCGTTTGGAGGCTGCGGGCTTGCGCCCGACGCGCCAGCGCGTGGCGTTGGCGGCGGCGTTGTTTCGCGCGGGCTGTCGCCATGTCACGGCTGAGGCGCTGCACAGCGAGGTCGAGGCCGCGGGCGCGCCCGTGTCCTTGGCGACAGTCTACAACACGCTGCGCGCGTTTACGGATGCAGGCTTAGTGCGCCAAGTCGCCGTCGACGGCGCGCGGGTCTTCTTCGACACCAACACAGACGCCCACCATCACTTCTTGGACGAAGCGAGCGGGGAGCTGACGGACATCCCCGCCCATCACGTCGCCATCACCCAGTTGCCACCGCCGCCGGCCGGCCGCGCCGTGGCGCGGGTGGACGTCGTCGTGCGGCTGAGCGATCCAGCGAAGCGCTGAGGCGCGCGGCGCGTTACTCAGCGTCGCGCACGGCCATAGCAAGCGCAGCGGCGCTCGTCTCCACACCCCACAGTTGAGCCGCCGGCGCCCAGCCGGCGGCTTTGTCGCCATCGATACGGCACCACGCGCCGCGGCATGAGTCGAGCGCAAACACCGCGCCGCGTTCCGCCAACGCCACGATCGCCGCCAGCGGCTCGGGCTGGGCGTAAAGGGGCGTCAAGTCGCCCTCCCGCGCTCCGCCTAGCGTATAGACCGTGCGCCGACGCGTCAGCGTGCGCCGGTGCATCCACACCTCATCGCCCAGCGGGTCGCGCACTTTGCGCCATGTGTCGGTTTCCGCAATGACTTGGACGGGCAAGCCTTGGCGCACATAAAGCCAAATCACGGGGTACTGAAACCCTGGACCCCGGCGGCCGTTCACTTCGTCATACCGCAAGCTCATATAGCGCGGCACGGGATCCCCGGAAGGCGTGGGCGCGTCGGCGGTGCGCAACGCGAAGGCGTTGGTTTGGTCGCGGTCAGACCGTGGCGGATCATCGGCCTGGGAGGGCCCGCCCGCCAGAAGCGTCGCGACGGCCAGCGCCAACGCCGACAGACGCGGGCGCGGCCCGGTCGCGTGCGGCCTGCGGAAAAAATGTATCGCCGCCGAAATGATCATCGTCTCGACCTCGCCGGGTTCGCGTGGCTATCGTGGCGACGCGCAACGGTCATGATTCGGTGCGATTTGACCGACGATTCGCTTCGCAAAGGAACGACGCTCATGGCCCAAGACGGCTCAAACGCCCCGCTTTCGCGCGCAAAACTGCCGAAATGGAGCGGATTAGCCCCCGCCGCGTCAGACGCTGGCGCTGGCGGCGTGGCGAGCGGCCTGCGGATCGAGGACATTCGCGACGCTTGGAAAGTGCGCGAGCAAGCGTTTCTGCGCGCGGTGAACGACGCCCCGCCGATTAATGACGGGGATTATGACGCCGCCGAACGCCGCATCGCCGCGGAGTTTACCGAAGCGGTCAACCGGGTGCGCGATACAGTCCGCGCGCGGATCACGGCGGCGGTCGCGGACGCGGCCAAGCTCGGCTCAAAACTTGACGCCGCGCGGGGTGAGGAAGCTGGCGCGCGCGGGCGGTTCAAGCTCGCGGCGGTGCGCGCAGAGCATCGCGACGACCTTGTGGCCGCTGAGCGTGAGGTGATGTCGGCGGAGCGGGATTTGCGGGTGTTTCGCGCCCAGCACAATCTCGCCCGCGAACCGCACATTCCCGGCGACATCGTCGTGTCGGCCGCTTGGCTGGCGGCGATTTTGTTGTTGGAGACGCTGTTTAACGCGCCGTTCTTTTTTGTCGAAGGCCAAAGCCTGATGGGCGCGGCGTTTGAAGGCTTGTTGATCGGCGGGGCGAATGTCGGCCTTGGGCTGTTGGCGGGGATGGTGGGCTTGCGTCTTGCGAGCCACCGTCAGCTTTTGCCTTGGAAGCTCGGCGGCGTGGCGGTGACGGCGGCGGCTGTTCTGGGCGCGGTGTCGCTGAATGGCTTGATGGCGGCGCGGCGTTTGTCCGCCGGGGCGGAGGATCTCGCAGGCTTAAGCCCGGAAGTGCTGACGGTGGCGTTTACGACGTTTGCAGCGATTGGGTTTCTGTTCGCCGCCTATAAGGGCTGGCAAGGCTTTTTCGAGACGTATCCTGGATACGGCCACATCGCGAAACGGCTGATCCGGTCGCGTCGTCGGCTGGAAGACTTGCGCCATGACTTCAATCACGGGGCGATGCGCGCGGTCGAAGAGGTGATGGAAGATCTTGAAGACGAGCTGGACGCTGATCGCGACACCGTCACCGCCATCCGCACCATCGTCTCCCAGGCCGAGGAGGCCGAACAGCAAGGCCACGACGCCGCCGAGGAACTGCGCGGCCGCGCCCGCTGGCTGATCCGTGTCTATCGCGAAACCAACGCGGAAGTGCGCGGCGAAGCGCGCGCCGGCTTGCTCGATCCTGACCAAGCGCTGGGCGCTGAGCTCCCCACCGCCGACCGTGCGCGCCAAGCGCTGAAACGCGTCGAGGAGCGGCTGGCGGAGAATGAAAAAGCGTATGCGCGCGGCCTGAAGGACCTCCACGATGTGATGGAGAATCTGGAGACGGATTTGGCGGCGTTCGCGGCGCTTGCGCGCACCACCGCCCAAGTGCAGCGCACGGCGGAAGGCGGCGCGGACGCGCCGAAAGAGTTGACGGGCCGCGGCTCTGGGCGGACAAGCGTGGGCGTCGCCAGTCCCGCAGGGGCGTTGCGATCCGGGGGGAGCGCGGCCTTGTCCGACACCGCGGGCGGGCGGCCCGGCGGCGCGGCCAATGATCCGGAACGGCTGACGGCCGGCCCCGACGGGGCCGCCAAAGCCGGTGTTGGACAGCTTGAGAGCAAAGTGAGGGGATCCCGCCGTGCGACGCGCACGAACACGACGTGAACGACGGGCCCGCGAACACAAAGAGGATCGGCGCCGACGCGCGCTCGCCACGGCCGCCATCGCGGCGCTGGTTGCGATCGGCCTCGCGCTGCCGGGCGTTTTGGCGTGGCGTTATCTGAGCGCGCCGACGGTCGAGCTTGACGCCCAAGGCTGTCCGCTGGGGACCGCGCCGCGTCATGTGGTTGTAGTCATTGATCAAACGGATGAGTTGCCGCCGGCTTGGCGGGCCTTTGTGCGCGCGTTGATCCCCGACATTGCTGAAGACCCAGGCTTTCCGCCCGGCAGCCGTCTCACAGTGTTTGGCGTCGCCGGGGACGCGGACGCGCCCTTAGACGCCATTTTGTCGGAATGCCGCCCGCCCAGTCCGGAAGCGGGCTCGATGCTGTTTGACACGCGCACGGAGCGCAACGCCCGGCGTGAACGCTTTGACGCCTTTTACGAAGAGCGCATCCAAGCAGCCGTCGGGCGCACCGCTAACGCCGGACCCCGGGAGGCGACGCCGCTGCTTGAGGCGATGGTCGCGCTGCAGGAGGCGTTGGCGCAAACGCCGGCGGTGCGCACTGACATCATTCTGGTGTCGGACATGATGCAATACGTGCGGGGGCGGCTGAATCATTACGCCTCCTATCCCGATTTCGCGACCTATCGGGCGACGCCGCGCGGCGCGCGTCTGACCGCTTATCTCGGCGCGGACGCCGTCACCACATATTACGTCGTGCGTCCGGAGCTCGCCCAGCATCAAACCCAAGCGCATCGCGCGTTTTGGACTGATTATTTCGCCGCAGCCGGCGAGGCGGCGCTCACCTGGATCGACGACCCCCTCGAAGCGCTGGCGGCTTTGGATTAAACACAAGGCTTATGCCCACCCGTTTCGGCGCTCGCGGCGTCGCGTCCTCCCTCACTCTGCGCTGCGGCGCGATCTTGGCGAACCGCCTCGCGAAAGCCGCTTTGAGCGAGGGGCTGACTGACGCGGACAACCAGCCCGATGAGCGCATGTTCCGGCTTTATCGCGCCTGGGCGGATTGCGGGGCGGGCCTTTTGATCACGGGCAATGTCCACATCGACCGTGATCATGTGGACCAAGCAGGCTCTGTGGTGGTGGCGGCGCCGATCACCGCGCGCTTACGCGCGGCGCTGCGGCGTTGGGCGGAGGCCGGCACGGTCCATGGCGCGCATCTGTGGATGCAGTTAAGCCATGCCGGACGCCAAACGCCGCGGCGCGTAAATCCCACGCCGCTGGCGGCGTCCGCGGTTCCCGTGCGCGGGGGATGGCGGCGCTTTGGCGCGCCGCAAGCCATGAGCCGGCCGCAAATCCGCGATGCCGTCGAACGGTTCGCCTTCGCGGCGGAGGCCGCGCGCGACACCGGCTTCACCGGCGTGCAGATCCACGCCGCCCATGGCGCGCTGCTCGGCCAGTTTCTCTCCCCCCACGCCAATCAGCGCCAGGACGGCTATGGCGGGGACCTTCCCGGGCGTGCGCGCGCGGTGTTGGAGGTGGTGGAGGCGGTGCGGGCGCGGGTCGGGCCGGATTTTCCGCTCGCGGTGAAGATCAACGCCTCCGACTTTGATCCGCATGGCTTCACCTTTGGCGAGTGCCGGACTGTGGCGGCGTGGCTTGATGCGCGCGGCGTGGACGTGCTTGAGGTCTCGGGCGGGGATTGGGAGCGGCCGGCGATGCTCGGCGCGCCCATGGCGGAAGGCCGCGACGCGGAACAGGTCGCAACCGACTCAGGCGCGGGCTATTTCACGTCGTTTGCGGCGACCTTGCGGGCTGAGTGCGCGCTGGCCGTCATGACCGCCGGCGGTTGGCGGGCCCGCGCGGCTATGGACGCCGCCCTCGCCGCCGGGCGGGTGGACGTCATCGCGTTAGCGCGCCCGTTTTGCACCGAGCCGGATGTGGGCCAGCGCTTGTTGGCGGATCCGGCGGCGGTCGCGCCGGACCCCGACGCCCGGCTGCGGCTCGGCCCGGGGCTGTTGGGGCCGTCGACTCCGTTCGCGGCGATCCGCTCAGCCAACGCGTTTGGGCGCTTGGCGTGGAGCTTGGCGCAGATCCGCCGCCTCGCCGATGGGGGCGAGGCGGATTGGGATTTGTCCTGGCGCGCGGCGCTGGTCGAAGCGGCGATGATTGAAGCCGCGCGCACGCGTCGCCGGCGGACGGGAGGTGCGCCTTAGCCTCATGAAGCGCTTGACCTTGCCGGCGGCGCGGCTCTGATGGGCCCATGAGCGACCGTCTTCACGCCACCGCCTCCGCTGATATCGGCCATGGGGCCCGCCCCCGGGTCGTCGTCACCCGCGCGCTGCCGCAACCGGTGCAGGCGCGCATGGCCGAGCTGTTCGACGTGCGGCTGAATGTCGATGACGTTCCCATGGATGATGCGGCGCTGGTGGCGGCGATGGCGGACGCCGACGTGCTCGCGCCCACAGTGACGGACCGCATTCACGCCGACCTGATCGCCGCGGCGGGGCCGCGGTTGAAGCTGATCGCGAATTTCGGCGTCGGCGTGGATCACATCGACGTGGCGGCGGCGGCGGCGCGCGGCATCACGGTCACCAACACGCCGCGCGTGTTGACCGACGACACCGCCGACATGGCCATGGCCCTGATCCTCGCTGGGCCGCGGCGGATTTTTGAGGGCGCTCAAGTGCTGCAGCGCGGCGGCTTTCAGGGCTGGTCGCCGACGTGGATGATGGGCCGGCGCGTCCATGGCAAGCGTCTCGCCATTATCGGCATGGGGCGCATCGGCCAGGCGGTCGCGGCGCGGGCCCAGGCCTTCGGCATGGCGATCCATTACCACAACCGCCGGCCCGTAAGCCCGATGATTGAGGAAGCGCTGGACGCCACTTATTGGGACGACCTTGATGCGCTGCTCGCCACCGCCGACATCGTCACCATCCACACGCCGCGCACGCCGGCGACTTATCATCTGTTTTCCCGCGAGCGTCTGACGCGCTTGCAGCCCCATGCGTTCTTGGTGAACACGTCGCGCGGCGACGTGATCGATGAAGACGCCCTCGGCGACGCCTTAGCGCAGGGACGTTTGGCCGGCGCGGCGCTTGACGTGTTCGAGGCCGAGCCGGCGGTGAGCCCGAAACTCCTCGGCCGGCCGAATGTGATCCTCATTCCGCATATGAGTTCTGCGACCCTCGAAAGCCGGGTCGAGATGGGCGAGAAAGTCATCATCAACATCCGCGTGTGGCAGGACGGCGAACGTCCGCCGGACCGGATTTTGCCCGAAGAGACGTCTGGCGCGCTTATCTGAGCCGCGGCGCGCGACGCTGATGAAAGCGCGTTTTGCACCGCGCCGTTTCGCGCTATGCCGCAATGGCGGGGTGGTCGGGGCGGCCTCGCGCGTGGTCGCTGCGCCCCGTTTCGCGCGCCCCGGGCGCCCCGGTCTCCGCTAAGGGCGGTTGCGCCCATCGCCCATGACAGGATGCTGTAATGATTGATGACGCCGCGCTGAAGGCGCGCCTGAAAGACCTACGCCCGAACGACGACGCCGAGGCGCTGTTGGAGCAGGCGATCCCCACCCTGCGAACCGCCGCGGAGGCGGGCGAGTGGGTGGAGGTGCGCTTCCCTCGCGCCGGGGCGGTTGGCAATCCGGAGAAATCCCGAGAGCTCGACCGGCTCCTCGACGCCGGCTTGGAGGGCGACGACGCGGGAACCGTCGCGCTGCAAGCGGTGGCGCGGGCGGTCGCCGCGCTTGCTGCGGACGCGGACGACGCGACGGGACAGACGCTGAACCTCGGCGGCGACACGTATGAGCTGAAGCTCCACATCCCGAGCCGCGGCGGACGCGCGAAACTGCGGCTGCGCAATCCGGACGCAGCGCCGGCGGATGAGGCGGACGCCGAGACTGAGGCCGCTGCGGGCTGAGGACGGGCGACTGGCGACCGGAGACTGAGGCCCCAGGACTGGGCGCTGGAGGACTGGGCGCTGGAGGACT
>CAZMSO010000002.1:110061-133279 GCA_964568975.1 uncultured Caulobacterales bacterium
GACCGGAGACTGAGGCCCCAGGACTGGGCGCTGGAGGACTGGGCGCTGGAGGACTGGGCGCTGGGAACTTGCGGCGCGCACGATCCGCGCGCCCCTCACTCCGCGGCGTCGCGCGGGCGTGCTTGATCCGCGCCGTTGGCGGATTTCGGGGCGTCGCCGCACAACCGGCAGGCCGGATCGGCAGGCAGCGCGATCGTGCGCGCTTGCCCCGCAAGACCTTCATAAATGAGGAGGCGGCCCGCGAGGGTGTCGCCTGCGCCTGTAATCTCTTTAATCGCTTCAAGGGCCATGGCCGCGCCAATCACGCCGGTGAGCGCGCCGACAATGCCCGCGCGGGCGCAGCTGTCCGCCTCGGGGGGCTCGTCGGGCGTCAGACACCGATAGCACGGCCACCGTGTCTCGACGGGGTGGCCTTTGCTCAATCCGGCTTTGAACACAGTCACATGGCCAGTCCAGCGTCCGACCGCGCCCGACACCAGCGCGCGTTCGCGCGCATAGCACGCATCATTCACGACAAAGCGCGTCGCGAAGCTGTCCACCCCCTCCACCACCAAATCATAGTCTTGGATCACATCTGCGGCGGTGTCGGCGGTGAGGGCGTCGCGGATCGTGATCGTCTCCACATCGGGGTTGAGCGCGCGCAGTGTCTCGCCGGCCGCGTCGGGCTTCGGCGCGCCGACATCGCGGGTGCGAAACGCCACTTGGCGCTGCAAATTGCTGAGCCCCACCGTGTCGGGGTCCGCGAGGCCCAGCACGCCCACCCCGGCCGCGGCGAGGTAAAGCGCCGCCGGGGACCCCAACCCGCCGACGCCGACAATCAGCACGCGCGCGTCACGCAGCGCGCGCTGCCCCGGGCCGCCGATCTCCTTCAGGACGATGTGACGGGCGTAGCGCTCCACGTAGTCGGGTGTTAGCGGCATGGCGTGCATGTAAAGCGCGGGCGCGGCGCTGTCGATGCGCGCGGCGGCGGCGCGTGTGGTCCGGCGCCCGCCTTCGGCTCGGTCAACGCCCGGCGCGCGGCCGACGCGGGCCCAGCATGACGGCGTAGACCAGCCCGCCCACAGCGCCGGCCGCGCACAAAGGGCTCAGGCGTCGCCACGTCCGCAGCGACGTCAGCACGAACTCCTGCGTTGCGAGCCCGAAGACCAACGTGAAGACGATCACGGGGATTGCGGCGCCGGCGAGAATATCCGTCCACGGCCGCGGCGCGCGCGTTCCATGGGCGAGCCAGGTGAGGCCGATCGCGGGTAAGGCCGCGAACCCGACAATGTAGCCAAACATGATGATGGACACGGTCGTGGCTTGGGCGGCGGTTTGCGCCGGCGTGGCGCGGTGATGCCCGCCCGCGACATCCAATCCGATCAAGAGCGTGGCGGCGGTGACGGCCGCCGCGGCCGCCGCCGCCAGGAACGCGATCACAGGCCGCACAAAACGGGTTTGGGCGCTCACAGACGATGGCTCCAGGGCCGTCACGGCGACGTCGGCCTTTTCGCCGCGCGCACCGTGGCGTGACGATAAATGCGGTCGTTGTGCTCTGCGAGCACGCCGGGGTGGAGGGCTTCCAGGTCCGCTGCGAGGTCGGCGGCCTCCTCAATGCTCGCGCCGACGGAATCTTGTTTCGCCTCCGACAGGTCGGAAAACGCTTTGGCGCGGCGTCGAGGGTCGATCGCGGATTGGATCTCGGAGACCACAAGCCGCCGGCACCGAAACAGCAACGCGCACAGCGGCGCTAAGGCCTCGGCGTCGCTTAGGTCGAACTTCTTGATGGCGTAGTGTGCAAACACCATCGCGTGAATGATGGGGGGGCGATGGCCGCGAAACGCCGCCCATTTCTCGCGGCCATGGTCATCGCCGACCTCGATGTTGGGAAAATAGAACCGGCCTTGGTCCGCCAGCGCCGACAGATGCAAGGCGATGCGCGTTTGTTCGCGGCGTGCGTCCGCGGGGTCCGCGCTCAGGGCGGCGGACGCTGCAAAACGCTCGGCGTCTGCGATGGCGTCCACCGCATGGCGGCCCCAGGCGAGCACGTCGCTGTCGAGGCTGAGCTTGAGCCCCTCAAACGCCATCGCGTGCTGGCGGCGCACGATCAGCGCGTTGAACGCGAGCGACGCTATCGCGATCAGCGCGGAGACGATCGCGATGATTTCCGCAAAGGCCATGATGGTCGCCGTCGCTTGCTGTGTGTCCTCGTCAGCCCGGATTAGTCGTCAAAGAGGGCGGTTGAGAGGTAGCGCTCTGCGAAGGAGGGAATGATCACCACAATCCGCTTGCCCGCCATCTCTTCGCGCGCGGCGACGGTGAGCGCGGCTGTCAAAGCGGCGCCGGAGGAGATGCCCACCGGCAGCCCGTCAAGGCGGGCGGCCGCCCGCGCGGTCTCAAAGCTCTCCTCATTTGTGACGGTGACGACCTCGTCGAGCAGGGTCGTGTCGACATTGGCCGGGATAAAGCCCGTGCCGATGCCCTGAATTTTGTGCTTGCCCGGCTCCCCGCCCGAGAGGACGGGGCTGTCGGCGGGCTCCACGGCGATGATGCGAATGGCGGGGTCGCGCTGTTTAAAGACCCGCGCGCAGCCGGTGATGGTGCCGCCGGTGCCGATGCCGGAGACGAAGGCGTCGAAGCGGCCGCCGGTGTCGGTCCAGATTTCTTCCGCCGTCGTGACCTCGTGGATCGCCGGGTTGGCCGGGTTGTCGAACTGGGCCGGCATCACCGCACCAGGGTTGGCGGCCAAAATCTCCTCCGCCTTCGCAATCGCGCCTTTCACGCCGTCCTCGGCGGGCGTGAGCTCAAGCTCCGCGCCCAGGAGGGTGAGCATTTTGCGCCGTTCAATCGACATGCTTTCGGGCATGCACAGGACCAGGCGATAGCCTTTCGTCGCGGCGACAAAAGCAAGGCCGATGCCGGTGTTGCCGGAGGTGGGCTCCACCAGCATTCCGCCGGGCTTCAAGCGGCCGTCCGCCTCCAGCGCGTCAATCATGGCGAGGCCGATGCGGTCCTTCACGCTGGCCAGCGGATTGAAGAATTCGAGCTTGGCGAGCACGTCCGCCTTCGCGCCGCGGTCGCGAGCCAGAGCGTTGAGCCGGACCAGGGGCGTCGCGCCGATGGTCTCCAGAATGCTGTCATACACGCGGCCATGGGGCCGCGGGCGGGCGGGCGCGTCAGTGGCGGGGAGGGTGTCGGTCATGGCGGTGGTCCCTGCTCATTTTGGGTCTCGTCTCGACGCTGGAATGGCGATCGCGTGGGTGCCGCGACCCTAGGGCGCCGGATCGCGCGGGCCAATGGCGGCGAGGCGTGTGGGACGCGGCGCTGGCGCGGCGCGGCGGACATCGCCACAGTCGCTCTAGGCATATCAGAGGCTTGTCATGGCGCGTCGCAAAGACCGGGGTCGCGAACATCACCGCGAACATCACGTGGTGACGCGGGTGAGCTGGCTGCGCCCGACCATTCTTGGGGCCAATGACGGCGTGGTCTCGACCGCGAGCCTTATTGTCGGGGTCGCTGCGGGCGGCGCGGGCCGGGGCGAGGTCATTTTGGCCGGCGTGGCGGCGCTGGTGGCCGGCGCGATGTCCATGGCGGCGGGGGAGTATGTCTCCGTCAGCTCGCAATCGGACGCCGAGCAAGCGGATCTTGCGCGCGAGCGGGCCGAGCTTGCGGAGGATCCTGCGTTTGAGCGCGAGGAGCTGGCGCAGATTTACGTAGCCCGCGGGGTCGAGCCCGCCTTGGCGCGGCGTGTGGCGGACCAGCTGATGGCGAAAGACGCCCTCGACGCTCACGCTCGCGATGAGCTGCACATTGTCGACGTCACCGCCGCGCGCCCTGTGCAAGCGGCGCTGGCGTCCGCGGCGGCGTTCGCAGCAGGCGCGGGCGCGCCGCTCGTGGCGGCGTTGCTTGCTCCCCACGCCGTGATCGGCCCGGGCGTGGCGGCGGTGTCGCTGGGGAGCCTTGCGGTGCTGGGCGGGTTCGGGGCGCGCGCCGGCGGCGCGAGCGTCCTTAAGGCCGTGACGCGGGTGACGTTTTGGGGCGCGCTCGCGATGGCGGTGACGAGCCTTGTGGGCCTCGCGATCGGCGCGGCGGTGTGAGGGGCGCGGGCGCTTAGGTCCCCGTGCTGCCAAACCCGCCGGCGCCGCGGGCGGCGGCCGGCAGGAGCGTCACCACGTCCCAGCGCGCCTGCACGACGGGGGCGATCACCAGCTGGGCGATGCGCTCGCCCCGGCGCACCACGAAATCCGCCTCCCCATGATTAATCAGCAACACCAGCAGCTCGCCGCGATAATCGGCGTCAATCGTGCCCGGCGCGTTGAGGCAAGTAACGCCGTGTTTCAGCGCAAGGCCGGAGCGCGGGCGCACTTGCGCCTCAAAGCCCTCAGGCAAGGCGATGGCGAGGCCCGTGGGGATGAGCGCGCGCTGGCCGGGCTGGAGCGTCGCGGGCTCAGCCTCAGGCAAAGCAGCGCACACATCCATGCCCGCTGCGCCCGCGGTTTGGTAGCGCGGCAGATCCAGGCCGAGGAAATGATCCAGCGGTTTGACCGCAATGGTGGGGCCTTCGGCGTCGGCAAGGTCGAGCAAAGGCGCAGGTGTCGTCGTCAGCATGGGCCCACCTTAACGCCCCTCGCCCCGCAGACGTCCAGCTTTCCCACAAGGGCGGGACTGTGGGGCGGGACTGTGGGGCGGGACTGTGGGGCGCGTTGGGAACGCACTGGGAGCGCGCTGCGGCGCTGCGAGGCGGGTCGCTTCTCGGCGTCGGCGAATCAGCGTAGCGGTGCCGCGAGATGGGGAGAAAACACCATGGCCGCCACCCTGCAAACGTCGATCAAGAGCTATGAAGCCCTGCTGTTTGCAAGCGCGATGGCCGAACATCGCGCCGCCATCGCGATGCGCGCTAAGGGCCAGGACGCCGACGCCGCCAAGGCTGAAGCCGCCGCCAGCGCTTACGCCTACGCGTTGAAGAAACACCAAGAGACCTTTGCAGCTTTAGCCGGCGACGCGTCTGAAGCCAGCGTGTCCCACGAGCCGCTCACGTCGCCCGCGCCCCAACGCAACGCAGCGTAACCGCGGTTCACTCACTCGGCGGCGTTGGAGACCGCCGGCGCGAGCGCGTCGCCGACGCGCGCCATAAGCCGCGCCGCAACATCGGATTTCGCCGCGCGCGCCCAGCTCTCCTCCCCCTCCGCGGTCACGAGGGTCACCGCGTTCTCCGCCCCGCCCATCACATCGCCGGAGACGTCGTTGGCGAGGATCCAGTCGCAGCCCTTGCGCGTGCGCTTGGCTCGCGCGTGGGGCAAGACGTCGTGGGTTTCCGCGGCGAAGCCGATGACCAGGGCCGGGCGGTTTTTGCGGCGCTTGGCGATGGTGCGCAGGATGTCGGGGTTTTCAACGAGCGTGATCACGGGCGGGGGGGCGTCTTTGCGTTTGGCTTTAAGCTTGAGTTTCGTCGGCGCGGCCTCGGCGGGGCGCCAATCCGCGACAGCGGCCACCGCGATGAACACGTCCGCGGGCAGCGCTTCCTCCACGGCGGCGAGCATGTCGCGCGCGGTCTCCACCCGCACGGTCTCGACGCCCTCAGGGTCCGCGAGGGCGGTGGGTCCGCTGACCAGGACCGTCTCCGCGCCGAGGGCCGCGGCGGCCTCCGCGATGGCGTAGCCCTGGGCGCCGGAGGAATGGTTTGTGAGGTGGCGCACGGGATCGAGCGGTTCGCGCGTCGGGCCGGCGGTGATGACGACGCGTCGTCCAGCGAGGGGCGCGGCCTTGAGGGACGGCGCGGCGCGGCCTGAGCGCTCGCGATACCAAGCCTCCACGGCTAAGGCGATCTCTAAGGGCTCGGCCATGCGCCCGGGCCCGAACTCACCGCAGGCCATGCCGCCTTCATTGGGCCCGACCATTACAACGCCGTCGCCCTCAAGGATGGCGCGGTTGCGTTGAGTGGCGGGGTGCTCCCACATCCGCACATTCATCGCCGGCGCCATCATCACAGGCTTGTCAGTGGCGAGCAGCGCGGTGGTGGCCATGTCCGTCGCCAGGCCCTGGGCGGCTTTGGCCATGAGGTCGGCGGTCGCGGGCGCGACGACCACGAGATCCGCTGAGCGCGAGAGCTCGATGTGGCCCATCTCCGTTTCATCGGTGAGGGAGAAGAGGTCATCATAGACCTTCTCGCCGGAGAGCGCCGCGACCGAAAGCGGCGTCACGAACTGCTTGGCGGCGCTGGTGAGGATGCAGCGGGACGCGATCCCGCGGCGATCGAGCTCGCGAATGAGCTCCAAGCTTTTATAGGCCGCGATGCCGCCGCCGATAATCAGCAAGACGCGCCGGCCCGCCGCGCCCGTGTTCGTTTCCGCCATCGCCCTGCGCCCTTCGGCCAATCGCTCGCGTGCCCGCCGACCCGCCGGGCCTCCGCGTCTTCGCTTAGATGGAGGCGCGGGCGCCTCTGCACAAATCATGGGCGCAGGCGGTTTGATCCGTTAAGAGGCGGTGCGCGATGGGCGCGCATTCGGAGGGGCGTATGAACACGGACGATTTTCAATTGCTCTATGCGGCGTTCGCCATGGCGGGGCTGACGTTCGCGGTCTATTGGGCCATGACGATTGTGGGCGTCGTGGCGAGCGCTCAAGGCGCACTGTCGCGGGATTTCGTGAAAACGAAAGCCGGCGCGCCGCCCCCCGCCTGGGTGGGCAATTGGGGGCGGAACTTCGTCAACTTGCTGGAGGCGCCTGTCCTCTTTTACGTCGTCGTGGCGCTGCACGTGGCGTTCGCGCCCGGCGCGGCCGATGGGCTGCAGGTCATCCTCGCCTGGGCGTTTGTGGGGACGCGCGTGGCGCACACCCTGGTGCATGTGACGATTAACAATGTCGGCCTGCGGTTTTTGACGCACCGCCTGGGCGTGCTGGTGCTGATGGTCATGTGGGCGCGGTTTGCGATGGCTGCGATCGCGACGTAAAGCCCGTCGCCTGGCGCGCAGTGGTCAGGCGTGGCGTGGCGTGGCGCGGCGTGGCGCGGGGCGGTCGTGGGCGGATGGCCCCGCTTTCCCATCATCTTGACGCTTACATAGCACGCTATATAACACGTTATAATTTTCCGCTCGGGAGCCAAGTCCATGGAGTGTGGCGGGATGGCGCGCGAAACGCCTAGCGGGGCGCAGGCAATGGATCCGCTCGCGCGGCCCGTGTGGAGCGCCCTGACGGGGCGCCACTCGGCGTTTTCGGTGGGCGGCGCGCGCGCGCGTCGGATGCAGGCCGATGTGGGGCCGTTCGCCGCGACCTGTGACGACACTCGTGAAAGCCTTGCAGCCTTAGCGGCGCTCGCACCCGACGAAGGCGCACTTTACTTCTTGCAAGAGGGCGACGCGCCGACGCCGCCGGGTCTGGAGGCGGTGCGCCGTGACGCCGGCGTCCAGATGATCGCGGAGACCGCGATCGGCGATCCCGGCGACCTGGACGGCCTGACCGTCGCGCGGTTGAGCGAGGCTGACGCGCCGGCGATGCGCGCGCTGGCGGCGCTCACTCAGCCCGGGCCGTTCTTGGCGCGCACCCATCGCCTTGGCGCGTTCTGGGGCGTGATGATCGACGGGCGTTTGGCCGCTATGGCGGGCGAGCGCATGAGGCTTGTGGGCTACACCGAAGTCAGCGGCGTGTGCACTCATCCCGCGTTCCGCGGACGCGGTTTGGCGGGCGTGCTGACAGCGAAAGCCGCCGCCCACATCGCGCAACGGGGCGAGACGGCGTTCTTGCACGCCTACGCCGACAACACCGCCGCCATCCGTGTCTATGAGCGCCTTGGGTTCCGATGGGCCCGGCCGGTGACGTTGACGGAGATGCGGCGCGGCTGAGATGGCTCACAACACCAGCGGCGTCTCCAGATGGCGCGCATACATCATGTCGCGGTGCTCAAGCAGGATCGGATCGAGCGCAGCGGTTGTCTCGGCGTCGCGGCTTGAGAAGGCGGCGCGCGCGCGCGACGACATGGCGCACACATCCTCCGGCAAGGGATCGAACATGGCCATCGTCGCAGCGCTGTAAATGTCGGCGGCTGTGACGGCGTCGCCGACATAATAATCCGACCCCTGATCGCTCTGGGCGCGTAGACGCGCCGCTAAGGCCGCCAAATGGCTGCGCACCCGCGCGCCGCAGCCGGCGCCGGTTTCGGCGGTGTAGCCATACTTCTGGCCGATGTATTCAGCCACGGGGCGCACAAAGCCGCCCTCACCGTCGCTGAGCCCGTGGTGGACGAGCTGCAAGCGTCGCGAATAAGCAAGGCCGCCAGTGTCCAACAGATCGCTGCTGATCGCCAGAACCGCCTCGCGGGAGGGGGCGTCGGCGGGCAGCAGCGCCGGCTTCGGCGCAAGGCGCTCGGCCAGCTCAAGAATGTCGCGCCACCCGTCCCGTGGCGGCTCGTCATCATAGAGCGCCACAGGGCCGCTCAGCCCGCCGGCCCAGCCCGCCAAACGCGGATCGTCATAAACCAGCCGCACCGCCGACCACGGGACGCCCTTCACATGGAGCACGCCCTTAGCGCCTTCCCCCCAGGGGCTCGGGACCGCGCCGACCACGACCATGCGTAAGCCGCGCGCAGCGATTGCGTCGTCAACGGCAAGATACTCAAACGGCATCGTATCATCCCATCTGGGGCTGCTGCGGCGTCCGCGGACCCCTAGCGACGACGGCGTCAGCCGGGACGGAACCGGGTGTCCGGCACGGCGTTCGCTTCCGCCCAGCGTTCAATGTCGTGTTCTTTAAAGTCGCCGCGTGCGACGGCTAAGATCGTCTCTTCAAACTCCCTTTGGGAGACGTCCAAGCGCACGCCGTTCAGCAACAGCGTCACCCCCAACGCGATCGCCGCCGAGCGCTTGTTGCCGTCCACCAGCGGATGGTTTGTGGCGATGCCATAAGTCAGGGACGCCGCCGCGGCGAACACGCTCGTCTCCCCGCTGGAATACGCAATGACGTTTTGCGGCCGCGCATAAGCGCTTTCATAAAGGCCCTCGTCGCGGAAACGCATGTCGGTGTTGCTGCTCTCTTTGAGCATCACCCGGGTCGTCTCCAGCAGTGCGCCGTAATGCGGCAACACAATACCCGCCGCGTCAGCCCCCGACGCGGCGTCGTCATCGCCCCCACGGTTGGTCATGGCATGCGTCCCTCATAGCCAAGCCGTTCGAACGCGTAGCGGTACTGCTCCAGCACGGCTTGCCCGGCGGAGGCTGTCAAGTGAGCGGCGTTGTGCGTCGGCGTGATCACGATGCGCCCATCGACGACGCTCACAATAACTTCGCTGCCGCTGGCGAGGCCGACCGCCGCGAGAATGGGTCTCGACAACGTTACGCCGAGCGAATTGCCTGTGCGACGCAGTTTCTTCTTTTCTTCCAAACGATCAGTCATGTCTCGCCACTGGAGATGGGGTGGTGGTCACGAAAGGGGCGGGCGAGCCGCTAGCGGGCCATCAGCTGCATCGGATTGGTGACTGGCGTCGCGGGCAAGGCGAAGCGCGCGGCCTCCGGCGTCGCGCGGTCAATGGCGATCAGCGTCATGGTGTCGCCGACACGCAACACGCCGCGTTTGGCGAGTTCATCGCCGACATACACGTCTGGGGCGATCACCGCAGGGCCGCCCAACGCCGCCGGCATGTCCGCCGCGAGGTTTTGGGCCAGGCGCTGAAACGCATCAAAGCCCGCACGCACATCCGCATCGTCTGTCACCACAACCTCGACCGGATCGCTTTTCGGCATCGTCAACACGACGACTTCCCCCTTCACGCCGGCATGAGTCTCGAAGCGGCCGGTGGGCGTGACGGTCGGTTCAGCCTCCTGCTGTGGGGCGGGTGTCGCGCGGTCCAACGCACCGGGCGGCATCATCGCGGATAAAGATTCCATCATTGCCCCGAGATCCATCACAAGCGGCCCGTCATCGGTGGTGGTAATTGCATACACAGACCCTTGTGTCATCACGACATAGCCTTCGTCGCCCGACGCCGGACCCATACGCACGTCCTCCCCCCGGCTTTCCACAATCAATCCTTTGTCGCCGGCGTCAAAAGTGAGGGTGGAATCCGCGAACGCCGCGCCGGCGGTCGCGATCGCCGCGACAGGCCCGACCAGGACCGCAAGCTTTGAAAACACAACCATTGTGACAATGCTCCCTTGAGCCGCGCGGGAGGCGACAGCCAAAACTATGCGCATACAGGCCGCAGCCGGAACGGGTCCAGAGCTAAGATTGTCGCGATCGCATAGAGCGTGCGCGAGTGACAGACTACAATCGCAAGATCCGCGATCAACGCCAATGCGTCAACGCCAACACGCCCGCGCTCACAAGCGCGCCGGCGGTCAGCGACCACAACGCCCGTCCGCGCCAGCGCGTGGCTTTGGCGTGGGCCTGGGCGAGGCGGCTGAGAGTGTCGTCATCAAGCTTCAGGCCGTCGGCGGTGGCGCTGTCGGCTGCGGCTTCCAACCGTTCCAACGCCTCCGGCAGCCGGCGCATCGCGCGACGCAAGCGTTTCGCGTCCGCCATGGCGTCGCGCACGACGCCCTGGGGCCCGAGTTCGCGCGCCATCCAGCGCATGACGACGGGCTCGGAGGCTGACCAAATGTTAAGGTTGGGATCAAGCCGCCGGGCCACGCCCTCGGCTTGGACCATTGTCTTTTGCAACAGCACAAGCTCGGGACGCAGAGCCATGTCGAACAGCTCCGTCACCTCAAACAGCTGCAACAACAGCCGGCCCATGGAGACGTCGCTTGCGCGCTTGCCCCAAATCGGCTCGCCAATGGCGCGCAGCGCGCTGGCGAAATCCGCAGGGTCATGGTGATCGGGCACATAGCCGGCCTCAAAGTGCACCTCTGCGATACGGGCGTAATCACGCAAAATGAAGCCATGGAGGATCTGGGCGAGATAGCGGCGCTCATCGGGGCCGATCCGTCCCATAATGCCGAAATCCACCGCCACGAGCTCGCCGGCCTCCGTTGCGAACAGATTGCCTTCATGCATGTCGGCGTGAAAAACGCCGTGGTCGAGCGCGCCCGTCAGGAAGGCCGTGATTGCGGTTTGGCTGAGCCGGGTGCGCGCCGCCGGCGTCAGGCGCGCCAACGCGTCGTCTTGGGAAAGGGGGATGGCGTCCACCCAATCGGTGGTGAGCACGCGCTTGCCCGAGCGGGTCCAGTCGACTTGCGGCACGCGAAAGCCGTCCACCTCTGCGGCGATCTCGCCCATCTCCGAGGCGCCGGCGGCTTCCAGGCGCAAATCCATTTCCAAGCGCATGGAGCGCGCCAGCGTGGCCGTTAGGTCGCGCGGGCGCATACGCCGCGCCGCCGGGACAAGGCCTTCAGCCAAGCGCGCGCCGAGATCGAAGGACTCGACATCGCGTGTGATGCGCCGCTCAATTCCGGGCCTAAGGATTTTCACCGCCGCGAATCGCCCGGGCGTGATCTCGACTTTGTGCACTTGCGCGACGGAAGCCGCGGCGACAGGCGCGCCCAAGTTCGGAAACAAGCGGCGGGCGTCGTCGCCGAACTCCGCCTCCAGCGCCCGGCGCGCGGCGCGTTCGCTGAAGGGCGGCATACGGTCTTTGAGAGTCGCAAGACCCTCAACAAAGGGCGCGCCGAAAATGTCGCCGCGGGTGGCCAGGAATTGGCCAAGCTTCACATAGGCGGGTCCGAGTTTCTCCAGCGCGCGCGCAAACCGTGCGCCAGGGTCTTTGGCGCGGGCGGGATTGGCGAACAGCCGCCCCAGGCGTCCAATCCAGCGCCCATGGGGCGGCAAGGCGTCTTGGTACTCCCGCGGCAGCAACGCGTCATGGCGCGCCAGAACCCAGGCGGCGCGGGTGAGGCGGGCGATTTTAGCGAGCGTGGCGAACATGCGGTCCTCCACCGCGACCACAGGCGGGCGGCGTTGTTAGCGCGGGGCGCCTAAACGAAGGGATAGGGCGCAGCGGGCGGTTTGGCGAGGGGCGGCGGCGGCGACGGTGTCGCTGTCTGCGCCGGCGCATGCGACACGACGGGCGCAGACGCCAGGACGGGGCGAGGCTCAGCGGGTGTACGTCAGCGCGTCCAAGTTTTCCTCTTCATAGAGGATCATGGTTTTGACCATCAGCATGTTGAGCCGGTCCGCCTCATCGGCGTTGCCCCGCTCTTGCTCAAAATCGGCCCAGCCATTGAGGACCTCGACTTGGCCGGAGTATTCGTGCGCCTCCTCATAGCCGTAAAGGGCGCGGCGGTACTCATCCTCGGCGGCGTCGAGATTGCCCCGTTCAGCAGCGACGCTGGCGAGCATAAAATGCAAGCGCGCCTGTTCCGGCAAATCCGTCAGCATCTCATAGCGGTTCAGCGCCGCGCCGTAATACTTCGCCGCCCAAAACCACTCGCTTTGAGCGGCGGCCACGCGGCCGAGCCGCTCAAAACTGTCGGCGGTGGCGCGCAAATCCCCACTGATCTCCGACAAGCGCAGCGCTGATTGATACCGTTCGCGCGCGCGCCCATAGCGCTCGCGCTCCATTAACACGTCGCCGATGCGGATAAGGGCGCGGATCTCCTCCTCCACAATAACGGCGGAGGCGTCGCTCCCAAAGACGGGTTCAGGATCTGGCGGCGCGGGTTCAGACGGCGCCTCTTGAGCCGCGGCGGTCGTCGCCATCACGACCGCGCCAGCGGCGACGCCGGCCATGGTCAACGCTTTCACCTTTGCGAGCGTTGTGACCACCACGCCCCCCCCCCCACTCCGTCGCCCCCGCGAACACTCAGTATCAGCGTCGGCTCGTCGCCGCATTCCCCGCGATAGGCTCGTCACGCCAGGCGGCGGGAATATGGCGGTCCCGCTATCTGCGCTGAAAATTAACGAGGACGCCAGCCCTGATGCAAGGCCGCGACGCCTCCGGAAAAGTTTGTCACCGCAACTCTGTGGAAACCCGCCGCGTCCAGCTCGCGTGCGAAGGCCTCTTGGTCGGGGAAGCGGCGAATGGACTCCACCAAATAGCGGTAGCTGGCCTCATCATCGGCGATCATGCCGCCGAGGCGCGGAATAACGTGCTGGGACCAGGGCTGGTAAAGCGAATCGAGCGCGGCCGTGGTCGGCCGCGAAAACTCCAAGCACACAAACCGCCCGCCCGGCTTCAGCACCCGCTTCATCTCCGCCAGGGCTGCGGCGCGGTCGGTGACGTTGCGAATTCCGAAGGCGATGGTCACGCAATCGACGGCGGCGTCCGGCAGCGGCAGCCGCTCCGCGTCGCCGACCACCCACATCGGCTCGCGGATGGGCGCTGCGCGGGCGAGCGCGCGGCCTTGAGCGCGCGCGGCGGTCCCCCGCGCCCGCCCCGCGCGCACCATGTGCTCATTAACGTCGATCACCACCGCGTCCGCCGGCGGCCCGCCGCGGCGCGCCGCGGCGCGCGCGCCGCGCGCGATCCACGCGCGCGCCACATCGCCGGTGCCGCCGGCCACGTCCGCCAGCCGTTCGCCCGGCTGAGGGTTGGCGCGCACAATCGTCATATCTTTCCACACGCGGTGGACGCCCAACGACATCACGTCGTTCATGAGGTCATAGCGGCGCGCGACGCGATCAAACACGCCGCGCACGAGCCGCGCCTTCTCAGGCCGCGGCACGTCGTGGTCGCCAAAGCTGGCGACGTCGTCAGACAATGGCGGCGCGGAGTCGGGGGGGCTGGTCATGGATCGGCTTTTACCCCACATCGGCGGGCGTCGTCACGGGTGCGGCGCGCGCGATCTGAGAACGGATGTCGGCCATGCCTGAATTGCCGGAGGTGGAGACAGTGCGCCGGGGTCTTGAGTCGGCGATGGCTGGCCGGCGACTTCTGAGCGTGAGCTTGGCGCGCGCGGATTTGCGGTTCCCGTTTCCTGAGAATTTTGCGGCGCGGCTCACGGGAACCGAGATCCGCAGCCTTGAGCGGCGCGGCAAGTATTTGCTGGCGCCGTTAGGGTCCGGTGAAACACTGCTTATGCATTTGGGAATGTCTGGCCGGTTCACGGTGGCGATGGGCGGCGATGGCGCGCCCGCCGCCGGCGCGCCCGCCGCCGGCGCTGTCGCGCAGGGCGCGTTCACGCAGGCGCGCGCGCTCGATCCTAAGCACGACCATGTGGTCTTTGAGCTCGACGCTGGCGCGCGGGTGACGTTCAACGATCCCCGTCGGTTCGGCTATATGGATTTGGCGCCGACCGCGACGCTGGCCGCGTGCCGCCATTTCGCCCGCTTAGGGCCGGAGCCGTTGTCGGCGGCGTTTGACGGGGCGGCCTTGACGCGGGCGCTGGCTGGACGCGCCGCGCCGATTAAGGCGGCGCTGCTTGATCAACGGGTCGTGGCGGGCCTCGGCAACATTTATGTGTGCGAGGCGCTTTTTCGCGCAGGGATTAACCCGCAACGCCCAGCCGGCGCGCTCACGGCGCGTCAGGCGGCGCGCTTGGCGGAGGCGGTGAAAGCGGTGCTGGCGGACGCGATCGCCGCCGGCGGCTCCACGCTGCGCGATTACGCCCACGCCGACGGTTCGTTAGGCTATTTCCAGCACGCCTTCGCTGTTTATGGGCGCGAAGGCGCCGCGTGTGCGCGCGAAGGCTGCGCCGGCGCGGTGCGGCGGATCGTGCAAGCGAACCGATCGAGCTATTTTTGCCCCGTCTGCCAGCGCTGAGCGGCGCGGGGCCGGGGAAACAATTGCCGCGCCCCACGACGCGGCGTACGGTCCGCGTCACGGTCCAAGGGGTGAAGGTGACATGATGCGCGCGCACCCGCGGCGCCGGGGACTTGCAAGTCTGTTGGCGGGCTTTGCGGCGGTGTTCATCGCCGGCGCGGGCGCGGCTCAAGCGCCCCTTTTCACGCGCCACATTGATGACTTGCCTCTGTTGGTCGGCTTAGCGGAGACCGTGGGCGGGCATGCGTTTGAAACCGCCGGCGGCCGGCTGGCGCGGGTGGTGGCGGAAGGCGGCGCGACGGCGTCGGAGGTGGCGGCGGCGTATGAGCCGGCGCTGACGGCCCTGGGCTGGCGGCGCGTCGCCGCGGCGCCGACGGCGGGGAACGGGGCGCTGGCGCTGGAGTTTCACCGGGCTGGCGAGCAGTTGACGATCACGATCACGGAGCTGGGCGGCGGGCGCACCCGCGCGGCGTTTAATCTGCGTCCTTTAGGGGCCGGCGCGACGCCGGCGGGCGAGGGGAGTTTTGACGATGGCCTATGACAACATTCTCGTGGACACCGATGGCGGCGTGGCGGTGGTCACCCTCAACCGGCCCCAGAAGCTCAACGCGCTCAACAACGCGTTGACCTCGGAATTGGCGCAAGCGCTGTCAGGCTTCGCCAAGGACGACGCGGTCCGGTGCGTCGTGCTCACTGGCTCTGAGAAGGCGTTCGCCGCCGGCGCCGACATTGAGGAGCTGCAGAGCCACACCTTCATTGGGCTTTATGAAAACGACCCCTTTGCGGAGACATGGGAGGCCCTGGCCCGGTTTCCTAAGCCCCTGATCGCGGCGGTCGCGGGCTACGCCCTCGGCGGCGGCTGTGAACTGGCGATGATGTGCGACTTCATTATCGCTGCGGAGAACGCGAAGTTCGGCCAGCCGGAGATCACCATCGGGGTGATGCCGGGCGCTGGCGGCACCCAGCGTCTGTCGCGGTTCGTCGGCAAAGCCAAAGCCATGGACATGTGCTTGACCGGTCGGATGATGGACGCCGCGGAGGCCGAACGCTGCGGTTTGGCGAGCCGGATCGTCGGCGTCGATGACTTGCGGGAGGAGGCGATGGAGGCCGCACGCAAAATTGCGTCCATGTCGCGACCGATCGCGATGATGACGAAGGAGGCGGTCAACGCAGCGTTTGAAACCACCCTCGCCCAGGGCGTGCGGTTTGAGCGGCGCTTGTTCCACGCCATGTTCGCCACGGAAGACCAGGCGGAGGGGATGGCCGCCTTTGTGGCCAAGCGCACACCCCACTTCAAAGATCGGTGAGCGCGGCCGCGGCGGGTGTGACTTGATTTGATCTGCACACTGAGCGCGAACGACGCGACCGCAGAGCGGATTCCCCAAGGCCGCCGTCTGCGGTTTGAGCCTTCAGGCGTGCGCGAGCGCTGTAACGTCAACGCCTTGCTGGACCGACGGTGAGTCGGCGCGATGCGCCATGTGGCGCACTGCCGCAGACGCGTCCCATGGCGCGAGCGTGGCGAACGGCGTCTGCCGTTTGTCCTCGAACCACGGATGTCTGCGTGGGCGGGCCGCCGCGCGGCGCGCGCCGCGCGGCGCGCGCCGCGGAATGGGTGTGTTGACGGCGGGCTTTCGCGGCCGTATACCCGCGCGCCTCAGTGCAGGCACGCCGCGTGGACGCGGCCAACCCAAACGGACTGCGATATGGCCAATTCGGCGTCAGCGAAGAAGACGATCCGCAAAATCCAGCGGCGCACGGTGGTCAACCGCGCGCGCCGGTCGCGGATGCGGTCATTTCTTCGCCAAGTCGAAGACGCGATCGCATCCGGCGACGCGGAGGCGGCGAAAGCGGCTTTGGCGGCGGCTGAACCTGAGGTGATGCGCGCCGTGTCGCGGGGCGTCCTCCACAAGAACACAGGGGCGCGCAAAATTTCGCGCCTGTCGCGACGCGTGCGGTCCCTTAGCGCTTAGGGAACAGCGTGCCCTGGCCGGACTCGCCGCGCCAGTTCACTGCAAGTCACGAGCGACTGAATCTCCGATTCCCGGAGACCTATTCTGTCGCCGACTCAGCGCCCCTCAATCTAGATTGTGAAAATCTCTAAAAAATTCGCCTCTCGGGAAGGATTCAAGTCTGTCAAGACTATTCCTGGGTCCCATTCTGCGCTTTCCTATCTGGACCGGCGCTGCCGCCGCATCGCCCGCATAGGGGGGGCGGGCGGCTCATTCCGGCGCTGGGAGGGTCCATAATGGGAGGCAATCATGTATTCGTTTTCCTTGATGAACTGGGGCTGGAAAGCCGTTTTGGCGGCCGGTCGAAGTTTGTCTGGGGGCGGATAGATTCGCCATCCACAGTGCGGGCGAGTTTCCTGCGAAGCGGCTGCGTTCTTGATTTCGGCCGACCTCTTCGTGAAAACAAACCTCCACTTTCGCGTTAGCGATATCTGAACATTCAGTGCCTGCCCACGCCAAAGAACTTGGCGACGGGACATTTTTACTTTGGTGTTGCGTAAATCATGCTCAAACCTCGAACAATAACATGGGGGCGACGTTGATGAGTTATCGAAACCTGGAAACGCGTTTATCGGCCACACATCGGGATGCGGCGGAACGCCGAATGGTCGATCGATTTTGCGACGGCTTGCGCCACATTATGGGCGATGGCGCGTGGCGGGCGTGGGGCGCGGAGTTGCGCGTCGGGCGCGCGAGCGACGCCGAAGTGGTGTTGTGGGCGCCGACGCCGCTCCATTGCGAGCGGGTGCTTGACCGCGTCGGGCCGCGGCGGTTTGCGCAAATGTGGCGCGACATTGATCCCGAGCGTCGGTCTGTCTCGCTGGCGGTGAACCCGCAGCCGCCGGAGAAGCCGGGGCCGACTGCTAATGACAGCGGCCCGGCGCCGACGCCGGCGCCCGCGGAGGCGGTGGATCTTGCGCCCAGCGTCGAACGCGCGCGGACGTTTGAAACCTTTGTGGCCGGCGACGCCAACCGCACCGCCGCCACCGCCGCGAAAGCGCTTGCGAGCGAACCGCGGTCGCCTTTCCGCGCGTGCGTGTTTCACGGCGAAAACGGCGCGGGCAAGACTCATTTGCTCACCGCAATTGAAGCGGAAGCCGCCCGGGCGGCGGGGCGTGGTCCAGCGTCGACGCAGGCGTGCGGCGTCATCTTTTATGCAGCTGACCGTTTCCGGGCGGATTACTTAGCGGCGCTCAAAGCCAAGACCGGCCTCCAATTCAAAGACCGGCTGAGCGCGGCGGACGTGTTGTTGATCGACGACTTGCATGTGTTGGCCGGGGCGAAATCGACACAAGCCGAGCTCGCCAACATCATCGGCACCGTCATCGCCAATGGCGGGCGCGTGGCGGTGGCGGCCGACCGGCCGCTGGATCACATAGAGGACCTGGATGCGCGGCTGAAGACGCGGCTTGGCGCGGCGGTGAGCTGTGAGTTGGGCAAGCCGGATCTGACGCTGCGCCGCCGAATTCTGGAGCGCATGGTGGCGGACAACGCCGACATGCGTCGCCACCGCGAGGTGCCGAGCGAGGTGATTGACTTCATCGCCTCAGCCGTGATCGGGCCGCCGCGGCAATTGGAGGCGGCGCTGGCGACCGTGCTCTTGCGCACCGTCATGATGGACCGTCCTGTGACGCGCGTGACGGCGAAAGAAGCGCTTGCGGACATGCTCGTCGGCGCCGCGCGGCGGGTGACGGTGGAGGACATCCAAAAGTGCGTCGCGGCGTATCACGGCCTGCGGATGTCGGATCTGTTGTCGAAAAAACGCACGCGCGAAATTGTGCGGCCGCGCCAGCAAGCGATGTATCTCTGCAAAGAGATGACGACCCGGTCTCTGCCGGACATTGCGCGCCGGTTTGGGAATATGGATCACACAACGGTGTTGTATTCCTGCCGCCGCATCCAGGAGCTGTGCCATGACGACGCCGCCGTGCGTTCGGATGTGGACGCGCTGCGGCGCATGCTGCGCCAGCGGGGTCCGCGGGGCGTCGCCGTGGGCCTGTAAGGACCGGCGCGACGGAGCTGTCGGGGCTCTGCCGACGGGCGAGATTGGGGGCGCGGGCCCCTGATGGACGCCCGATGGCGCTCTGGTGTTCTCCGTCATTCGCCGGAGCGGGGTCGTTGTCGGGCGTTCTTGACGGGCTCTTAAAGCGCCCCTGGGCCGCCCCCGGCGTTGAGCCAAGGCCGCGCCGCTGCGAGAGAGCTCTTGCAGCGGCGCGGTTTGGTCTACACTGACGTGATGCTCGAATCAGTTTCGGCGCGGCCGGCCGCGGCGGCGGGCGATCCGCCCCGCGCCCGTCTCAGCGCCACACCGCTTCGCCTCGTGCTTTTGTTCTTCCAGCCCGATCGGTCTGACCCATGAAGCTGACCATTGAACGCGCGGCGCTGATGCGCACGCTGGGCCACGTGCAAAGCGTGGTCGAACGCCGCCACACCATTCCGTTGTTGTCACACGTCCTGATCGCTGCAGAGGCGGACGCCGTGCGGTTCACCGCCACGGACTTGGATGTGGAGATGCTGGAAAGCGCGCCCGCGGGCGTGGAGCGTCCCGGCGCGGCGACAGCGCCGGCCCACACCCTTTACGACATTGTGCGCAAGCTGCCTGACGGCGCCCAAGTCGCCCTGGAGCTCAGCCCCCCAAGCGACGGCGAGGCGGCGGGGCGGCTGACGCTGAAAGCCGGCCGCTCGCGTTTTGCACTGCCGTGTTTGCCGCCGGGCGATTTTCCGAGTTTGGCTGCAGACGGCTTGACGTGCACGTTCACGCTGTCGGCGGACGCGTTGGCGCGCCTGATCGACAAAACGCGCTTCGCCATCTCCACCGAAGAGACGCGCTATTATCTCAATGGCGTGCACATGCACGCCCACACCGCCGGCGATGAGCCGGTGTTGCGCGTGGTCGCAACCGATGGGCATCGCCTGGCGCTTGCAGAAAGCGCCGCGCCACCGGGCTCGGAGGCGATGCCGGGCGTGATTGTGCCGCGCAAAACCGTCCAGGAGGTGCGCCGCCTCCTCGATGACGCCGACGGGGCGGTGGACGTGTCGGTCTCGGAATCGAAAATCCGCTTCCAAATCGGCGACGCGACCCTCACCTCCAAATTGATCGAAGGCTCATTCCCCGATTATGAGCGCGTGATCCCCAAGACGAACGACAAAACGCTGGTGCTCGACAATAAGGCGTTCGCCGACGCTGTTGATCGGGTGGCCACGATCTCTGCGGAAAAGACGCGCTCGGTCAAAATGTCGCTGGAGGCGGAGCGGTTGACGCTCGCCGTCGACAATCCCGACACGGGCCAAGCCACGGAGGAGCTGCCGGTGGAATACGCCGCTGAGCCCCTCGATATCGGCTTCAACGCTAAGTATTTGCTGGACGTCGCCGGTCAGATCGAGGGCGAGACGGCGGAGTTTCGCCTCGCTGACGGCGCCTCGCCGACACTGATCCTCGATCGCGGCGATGACCGCGCGCAATACGTGCTTATGCCGCTGCGGGTGTGACGGGCGCAGCGGCGCTCAACGGGGAGGCCGCGGTGGGCCAGACCGGCGCGGCGCCTGCGCTTCAGCGCGCCGTCACGACGCTGCGGCTGCAGAATTTTCGCAATTACGCCGCCCTCGACCTCGTGGTTGCGGCGCAGCCCGTGGTGCTATGCGGCGCGAATGGCGCCGGCAAAACCAACGTGCTTGAGGCGATTTCATGCCTTGCGCCGGGGCGCGGCTTGCGGCGCGCGGCGACGGCCGACATCGCCCGGCGCGCGCCGGGCGCCGACGACGTCGCCGGGCCATGGGTCGTCTCGGCGGACCTGATGCTCGCCGGCGAGACGCAACGACTGGGCGTCGGCCAAGACCCCGCTGCGCCCTCGCGGCGCATAATCCGGCTTAACGGGGAGGCTGTGGCCCACGCTGCGCTCGGCTCCGTGGCGCGGGTGGCGTGGCTCACCCCCGCTCAAGACCGTGTGTTCACAGGGCCGCGCAGCGAGCGGCTGCGATTCTATGATCGCTTAACGCTGGCGCTTGAGCCCGGCCATGGCGCGGCGGCGACCGCTTATGAGCGCGCCCTGCGTGAGCGCACGCGGCTTCTGGCGGAGGGGGGCGCGGATCCCGCTTGGGTCGCCGGCCTGGAGGCGCAGATGGCCGTTCATGGCGCGCGGATCGCGACGGCGCGGGCGGATTTGCTGGCGCGGCTGCAGCGGGCCGTCGACGCCCGGCCGGACACCGCGTTTCCCAAAGCCGACTTAGCGCTCGCCGGCGATCTTGAAGCGCAGGCGGCCGCCGGCGCCGCGATGGCGACCCTCGAAGCCGGTTTTCTGGAGCGCTTAGCGCGCGAGCGTCGGCGCGACGCGGCCGCGGGCCGGGCGCTTGACGGCCCTCATCGCACGGATTTCCAGGCGCGCCATCGCGCGAAAGCGATGCCGGCGGCGGAATGCTCGACCGGCGAACAAAAAGCGTTGCTGGTGGGCCTCGTCATTGCGCACGCGCGCGCCCTGGACGATGTCGGCGGCGTCGCGGGCGCGCGCGGCGGGCCGATTTTGCTGCTGGACGAGGCGGTGGCGCATCTCGATCCGGCGCGGCGCGCGGCGTTGGCGGAGGAGGTGTGCGCGTTGGACGGCCAGACCTGGCTCACGGGTACTGACGAAGCGCTGTTCGACGCGTTCGTTGATCGCGCGCAAATCTGGTCGGTTCAGGATGGCCGCGTGGCCAGCGCCTGACATGGATCGCGTCTGCGCTACGGCGTCGCTGCGCCCCCTCCCCACTGGAGGCGCCGCGGCGGGCGTGCGAGCTCTTCGCGATGACGAGGAGCCCGCACAAGGGCGTCGGCGCGAGGTCCGCCTCAGGCCGCAACGCCTATAGTGGTCGCGCCGCGCGGCTCTGCTGAGTCCCCCGCTGCGCCCGCGACGGCTCCCCGTAACGCGTTATTTATCGTCGCCGGCTTTCATCGCCTTGGTCGTCGTCTCCGACATCAGGCGCCAAGCTTCTTGGTAATCTTCCGCCAGGGTTTTCGCGATGGTCGTCCAGGCTTCCATCGCGTCGGTGGGCGTGCGGGCCGTGGCCAGCGTGTTGGCGGCTTCCAAAGAATGCTGCATGCGCGTGACGGCGAGCTTCATGAAGGGCTCTTGCATGGCCATCATGGCGTTGCCGCTTTCCGCAGCTTTCGCCACCATCTTTTGCCAGTCCATCGCCGAGCGCATCATGTCCTCGGCGGTTTTGCCGTCGAGGGCGGCGAAGAAGGGCGCGGTGAACGTTTGCGGATCCCACACAGCTTTCGCGGCCTCTTCGGCGGTGCGGCGGGATTTCGAGGCGGAGGATTCTGCGGCGGCCATGGGGGTCTCCTTAAGGTGCGACGCGTCCGTGAGTGCAGAGTATAAAGGACGTGTTTCACAAGTCGCGGCTGTCGTCCAATCATGAATAGCCGCAGCGGGGCCCCGGCGGGTCGGGGCCGCAGGAGTCGTAGCGCGTGAGGGTGTGCAATGAGTGATGGCCTGGCGCTCGGCTTGTTCTTGGCGATGGCGGCGTCGTTTTCCTGGGTCGTGGATTACAGCCCCTTGCGCCGGCGCTCGCTGAACGCGGCCATCGACGCCCAGAGGCGCGCATGGATGCGGGTGCTGATCACGCGCGAGCTGCGGATCATCGACACCGGCGTGGTGACCAGCCAGCTGCAAGGCACGGGTTTCTTCGCCTCCACATGCCTTTTGGGCGTGGGCGCGGCGTTCACGCTGATCACCGCGGCGGATCCGGTGGTCCAGGTGCTGCGGACGCTCCATTTCAACGAAGGCATGACCCGCGAGGCGTTCCAAGTGCGGGTGATGGGCCTCTTCCTGATTTACGCTTATGCGTTTTTCAAGTTCGGCTGGGCGTATCGCCTGTTCAGCTACACCGCGATATTGGTCGGCGCCGCGCCTTACCAGGGGGATGCGCAGGCGGACGCCCACGCCGCGCGTTTGGCCGCGCTCAACAGCGCCGCCGGCGCTCAATTCAACCGGGGCTTGCGAGCGTTGTTTTTCTCCATCGGCTATCTTGGGGGCTTTGCGGGGCCGTGGAGCCTGGTCGGATGCACCGCGTTGGTTGCGGCTGTTCTTGTCTATCGTCAATTCGCCTCGCCGGCGGCGGACGCGTTGCGGGACGTCGAGCGTTAACGTCGCACGGGGGAGACAGCCCCTGACGGATCGTGGTCAGGTCGCGCTTTGCGTGTTGTGCGCGGGGGCGGCGCGCCTTACTTAAGGTGGATAACAATATGGCGCGTCGGTGGGTTTGGGGATGGCCAGGCCCCAATGACAGCGCCCTCGCCGCTGGAGAGAACGCACCCGTTCGACCTGCGGCGCGCCGCCGCCCCGTGCGGCCTGGCGAGGGGTGATGTGGTTTTCGGACCGGGGGGACGCTTCAGGGTCAACACGCGCCCTGGGCGCGTCGACGGCGTCGGCGCGGCCGGTCCCTGCGCGGAGTTTGGATGAAATGCATGTCTGACGCGGCTTCTGAATCCCTTCCCACAGCGGGCGCTGAGCCCAACGGCTATGGCGCTGATTCCATCAAAGTGCTGCGCGGCTTAGAGGCGGTGCGCAAGCGCCCGGGCATGTATATCGGCGACACCGACGACGGCTCGGGCCTCCACCACATGGTCT
>CAZMSO010000003.1:0-1457 GCA_964568975.1 uncultured Caulobacterales bacterium
CTCACGACCCCAACCTTGGCAAGGTTGTGCTCTACCCCTGAGCTACGCCCGCTCACCCGCCGCGGGTTGCGCTGACATCAGCCGGCGCGACGGCGGAGTGTGGGTATGGCCCAAAGCCGCGGCCGACGCAAGACGCCGCACGCGCCCCAGGCTTCACATCACAGGCCCCGGCCCCGCGCACCCCATGCGCCGCACCACGCACGCGCGGCCGGCGCCCGCTGCGCTTAGCTCTCGGCGTCGCCCGCCGGGCTCAAGCGCGTCGCGCGGATGTTGTCGGCCACCTCCGCGGCGGCGTAAGCGCCGTCGGGTTTCTCACCGTCCCCCAACAGGATCTCCAGCACCACGCCGCGCGGCGTTCCACGCGCGTCAACGCCCGTGCTTGTGGAAGCGCCGACGCTGACCCCGCCGCTGCGGCCCACCGAGCCCACGCCCACGCCGAAGGAAAACCGCGGCGAGGTCGGCGGCGCGGCGCTGTCAGCCTCCACCCGGCGGTTGACCACCTCAAACCACGCCCGCCCCTCCGCAAGCGTCACATCCGCCGCGCGCAACAACGCCAAATCGTCAATCTCCGCCAAATCCGCGGAAGCCCGGCCGATATAAGTGATGCGGAAGCGGTTGGTCTCGATCTGTTGCTCCTCATACCCCGGACCGCCGGGGCGTTCAGCCGGCGCGTAGACAGGCTCTGTGGCGCACGCCGCCAAGGCGGCCACGCTTATCAGGACGGCGTACAGTCGCGCGGGGCTGGGGATCATCAGGCCTTCTCCTGGGGCGGCGGGTTGACGGGCGTTGGTAAACGATATGAACGAAAACGCGCTGACAACCAATGCACGGATGCGTGCGCGCGCCCTGCTCCGCCCGGTGCGTTTGAGAACGCCGATGACCACCGCTTCGCCTGATCCCGCCCCAGACGGCGCTCCCGCGCTGCACCCCCGCATCGCCGCGCTGACGCCGCCCGCAACCCGCGCTGATGTGTTTAACGTGCTGGACGCCCTCGGCGTCAGCCACCGCACGGTCGAGCATCCGCCCGTTTTCTCGGTGGGAGACGGCGACGCGTTCAAGGCCGGCATGCCCGGCGGCCACACCAAGAACCTCTTTTTGAAGAGCAAAAAGGGCGAGCTTGTTCTCATCTCCGCGTTAGGCGAGACCGCGATCCGGCTTAACGCGCTCCACGCGCATTTGGGGGTGGCGCGGCTGTCTTTTGGCGCAGCCGAGCGGCTTTATGACGCGCTCGGCGTGCGGCCGGGCTCCGTAACGGCGTTTGCGCTGATCAACGATCCGCACCGGCGGGTGCGCATGGTGTTGGACGCCGCATTGCTCGCCCATGAGGTGGTGAATTTTCACCCTCTCGAGAACACCGCCACCACAGCCATTGCACGCGAGGACCTGTTGCGTTTCATCGCCGCGACGGGCCGCACGCCCCAGATTGTCGACTTCGCCGCCTTAGGGTGATGCGCCTC
>CAZMSO010000003.1:1557-57068 GCA_964568975.1 uncultured Caulobacterales bacterium
CGACGGGCCGCACGCCCCAGATTGTCGACTTCGCCGCCTTAGGGTGATGCGCCTCAGCCTCGGCCGCCTGCATCAGAGCCGCGTGCATCAGAGCCGCGTGCATCAGAGCCGTCTGCATCAGAGCCGCGTGCATTAGAGCCGCCTGGGCGTCGCGGGGCGGGCCCAGCCCATGGCTTGCGCGGACGCGGGGCGCGACCCACTTTCCGATGCGACATCACCACATCGCGCGGGGAGAGCCGTTGGCCGCCCCATCCGCACCGCACACATCAGGAGCCTCCCATGACCATCATTGGCGCCACGCCCCGTCCGTCCGGCCCGGCCGAGGCGACTGCGGCCAGCGCTGGAGACATTCTCGACGGCTCAGACCACAGCTTTCAGACCGACGTGCTGCAGGAATCGCTGCAACGGCCTGTGATCGTGGACTTCTGGGCGCCGTGGTGCGGGCCGTGCAAGACCCTGCAGCCGGCGCTGGAGCAAGCGGTCGCGAAGGCCGGCGGCAAAGTCCGTTTGGTGAAAATCAACATCGACGAAAACCCCCACATCGCCGGGCAATTGCGGGTGCAGTCCATTCCCGCCGTGTTCGCTTTCGACCAAGGCCGGCCCGTGGACGGATTCGCCGGCGCGCTGCCGGCGAGCGAGGTGGCGCGCTTTGTGGAGCGCCTCGCCGCTGGGGGTCCGGCCGCCCAAGCGGTGGCGGACGCGTTAGCGGCGGCCGCCGCCGCGCTTGAGGCTGGGGATGTGGGGACAGCCATCCAGACTTACGCCCAGGTGCTGCAGGCTGAGCCGGAGAACGCCGCCGCGCTTGCGGGCGTGGCGCGGTGTTACCTGGCCAATGGCGATGTCGAGCGCGCGCGCGATGTGCTGGCGAGCGCGTCGGCGGACGCCCAGAAAGACCCGGCGTTTCAAAGCGCGCAGGCGGCGCTGGAGCTGGCGGCGTCGGCCTCAGAGACGGGCGAGGTCGCGGATTTGCGCGCGCGCCTCGCGGCTGCGCCGCACGACCACCACGTGCGCTTTGATTTGGCGCGTGCGCTCGCGTCCCAGGGCGACTTGAAGAGCGCGTCAGAGCATTTGCTGGAGATTGTCGCAGCCGATCGTGATTGGAATGACGGCGCAGCGCGCGCCGAAGCGTTGAAGATCTTTGAGGCCGCTGGCCCGACCTCGCCGGTGACCGTCGAGGGTCGGCGGCGTTTGTCGACGATTTTGTTCGCGTAACCCGGTTTGTGGCTGGTGACGTCGCTGGTTCTTGCGAGCGTTTCTCACCCTTGGCCCTGGACATCAGAGGCCTGCGCCCGACATTGTGGGGACAGCGCGCGCGACATGACGCCGGCTCCGGCGCTCAGTCAGCCGCGCCGCGGCGTCGCGAGGCGCTTCAGCACGCCGGCGTGCGCCGGTGATCGGAGGACGCGTCAATGACCGTCGCCCACGCCTATCGCAAGCCGGAAGACTTGCCAGACACCATTCCGGTGTTTCCCCTCGACGGCGCGCTGGTGTTGCCGCGCGCGCCCTTGCCGCTGAACATTTTTGAGCCGCGCTATCTCAACATGGTCGATGACGCGTTGATGGGCGCGCGTTTGATCGGGATGGTGCAAACATCCCCCGGCGGCGAGGCGGAGGCGCCGGCGCTGGCGGATGTGGGGTGCGTGGGCCGCATTACGAGTTTCACTGAAACGCCGGACGGGCGGTATTTGATCACGCTGTCGGGTGTGTGCCGCTATCGCGTGGTGGAGGAGTTGCGGGCGAAAACGCCTTACCGCCAAGTGCGCGCTGACTTCGCACGCTACGCCCACGATTTGCGCGCGAAACCGGAAGACGCCGAGATCGACCGCGCTGAATTGATTAAAGTCTTACGCGTCTACTTGGAAGCCAATGAGTTAAAGGCCGATTGGAGTTCCATCGAAAGCGCGCCGGTGGAGACGCTGGTGAACTCGCTGGCGATGATCTGCCCCTTTGATCCGCCGGAAAAACAAGCCTTGCTTGAGGCCGAGACCCTGCATGATCGAAGCCAGGCGCTGGCGGCGCTCATGCGCATGAGCGCGCTGTCGGGCAGTCCTGACGGCTCCTCATCGTCTATGCAATAGCGCGTCCAACGGAGTTCGCTTATGGCCGACATCCCTGACACAGACACGCCCGCAGCCGACGGCGCCGCGTCCGCGGACGCGGCGGGGCCGGACCCGAAACTTCTTGAGATCCTGGTGTGTCCGGTGACGCGCGGGCCGCTGACCTATGACCGCGAGGCCCAGGAGCTGATTAGCCCGAATGCGCGCCTCGCCTACCCGATCCGCAGCGGCATCCCAATTATGCTGCCGGAAGAGGCCCGGTCGTTGGCGGACGACGCGCCGGCGTCGTGATGCGCCGGCGCGCCCGCGGCGGGCCGGACAGCGCGGATGCGGCCGAGAGGGCGGCCGCGTCGAACGCCGCGCCTTGGCCGCAAGACTTGCATTTCGACCGCGCGCGGCGGGTGCTGGCGGTGTCGTATGACGACGGCGCGACGGTGGAGATCCCGTTTGAGCTCTTGCGCGTGGAAAGCCCCAGCGCCGAAGTCCAAGGCCATGGCGCGGGCGGCAAGCGCCTCGTGCGCGGCAAAGCGGATGTGAATGTGCGCGACGCAGAGCCGGTGGGCCATTACGCGGTGCGGATCGTGTTTGACGACGGCCATGACAGCGGCTTGTTCACCTGGGACTATTTGCGCCGCTTGGGTGAGGAAAGCGCGACGCGCCTGGCGGCTTATCGCGCCCAGCTGGCGAAGGCGGACGACGGCGGCTGACTGCGGGCTATGATCGGCCGGCCGCCGCGGCGTCACGCGCCGTGTTTAACGCGCTCGCGCGCCTCACGGGCCGACGGTGGGCGTGTCCAGCCGCTCGCCCCGCAAAAGCTGCGGCAGCGCCCCCAAATCCGCGCCTGCGTCTTGCGCGAACAGACGCCGCGCCGCGCCGACGCGGTTAACCAGCGCCATGCCGGCGTCGCGCGCCCAGCGGATCGGCGCGGCGTCGTTGGAGAACACGCGGTTGAGACCGTCTGTGGCCAACGCCATGACGACGGAATCAAAGCGCCGCCAGCGCTCATAGCGCTCAAGCACCGTCAGGGCGCCAATATCCTCGCCCAGCCCGCGCGCGTCGCGCACCACTTCCGCCAGGGCTGCGGCGTCCTTCAACGCCAGGTTAAAGCCCTGGCCGGCGATGGGATGAATTGCGCGCGCGGCGTCCCCGACAAGGGCGAGGCGCGGCGCGACGAACCGTTCCGCGATAGCGAGCTTGAGGGGAAACGCAAAACGTGGCCCCTCCACTGTGACGGCGCCGAGAAAGGAGCCGAAGCGGCGGCGGATCTCCGCGGCGAACGCCTCATCCGGCAAGGCGATGGCGGCGTCGGCCGCTTCCGCGCGTTCCGTCCACACCAAGCTCGCGCGCTTGTCCGGCAAAGGCAGGATGGCGAAGGGCCCGCTCGGCAAGAAGTATTCATGGGCGGTGTTGTCATGGGGCTTTTCGAGACGCACGGCCGTCACCACCCCTTTTTGCCGGTACGTCCACCCATGGACGCGGATGCCGGCCGCACGCCGGGCTGCGGCCGTCTGCGCCTCCGCCCCGATGACGAGGGGCGCGCGCCAGGTGCGCCCGTCCGTGGCGGTCACCGTCGCGGCGTCCGCAGCGAACGCGATGTCGGCGACGCTTACGGGCGCATGACGGGTGATCCCCGGCTCGGCGTCAGCGGCGGCGCCCAAGGCCCGCCGAAGAGCGGTGTTCTCCACCATGAACGCCAAGGGTTCGCCGGCCGCCTGTGATCCCAGCTCCGCGGCGTCGAAACGCAAAAACGCCGCTGCCGGCCCCGCGCCGGGGCCGACAGGCAGCCCGGAGCGATCGGGCGCGCGGCCGTCGGTCACGAGAATCTGATCCATGCGCCCCGCCGACGCGCGCAACGCCGCACCCGCGCCGAGGGCGTCCAGCATGCGCATTGTGGCGTAGGCGATGGCGGACGCGCGCGGATCCGGCGCGCTCGTCCCGTCACGGTCAGCCGATGGCGGCGCTGCGTCAAGCACGGCGCACGCACATCCCGCTTGGGCCAGCGCCACAGAGACGGCGAGGCCGGTCATGCCGCCGCCGATCACTACGACGTCGGACCTAAAGGCGGGCGTGGCGTTCATGGCTCCGTCTCATACACCAGCAGACCGCGGCGTGTCGCGGCGCCCGTGCGTCGCGGCCGCGGTTTCGCCGCTTTCATCCACACCATAGCGTCACGCACGGCAAGTCCGGCAAAAACAAACTTGAGGCACGCCGCGAACACAGCCAGCAAGAGGTTGGAGTTGGCGCGCACGGGGCCTGGGTTGATTCGGCGGCGAAAACAATTTTCCCTGAAGTGTGTTGGTAAACGATCTATTAACCGGGAAGCCTCACCGTGTGCTGGTTTCCAAAAGGACAAGCGTAAAGAAGGTAGGGCCGGGTGATGACGTCGGACACGCCTGACGGCGAAAAGTTTGTCAATGAGGACTGGTTCACCGCCTTCATGCGCGCGCGGCGCAATGAAGCGGCCAGCCTCGCCATGACCGCCGCCGGCCTGATTGTGGTGGTGTCGGTGATCACCCATCACCCCTTCGACGCCAGCGGAAATGTGGACGGGCCGGGCGCGCCTGTGAATGTTCTTGGACCGTTTGGCGCGTTTATCGCGGATTTGGCGTTGCAGTGGCTCGGCTGGGCGGGCGCGGCGCTTGGCGTGATGCTGTGCGCGTGGGGGCTGACCATGCTCTTTCGCGGCCCGCGCCGACGCGGGCCTAAGATTGTGAGCTTGCGCGCCATGGCGGGCTTGCTCGCCGTCATCGGCCTGGCGACGGGGGCCTCCAGCTTGCCGATCCCCGCCAACTGGCCGTTCGCGGTGGGGCTCGGCGGGGTGATCGGCGACGCCGCCCACAGCGAAATCAGTTTGTGGTTGAACGCCTTGTCGATTCCGTTCCCTGAGGTCCTGGCCGGATTGCTTGGCCTTGCGGGCGCTGTCATCGGCCTCTTCACAGGCTATGGCGTCACGCCTGACGATGTGGCGGACGCCGCCGACAGCGCGGGGCGGTTGGCGGAGACCGCCGCCGAGCGGGCGCGGCGGGCTGTGGAGCGGTTCACCAAGCGTGTGAACGCCGAAATTGTGAGCCTTGAGCCGGTGGAGGCGCCGGAAAACCGCCAGCTTCCGCACCCGACCGTGCGCGGCGCGGCCAAAGCCGCAGGCGCTGGCGTCAATCTGATGGCGGAGGCCGCGCGTCGCGCCGCAGGCCGCCTGCGCCCCCAAGAGGCGGCGGCGACGGACGCCGCCGCGCGCTCCGAGCCCGCCGCGGGCGCAACCACCTCGCCGCGGGTGGCGCCCGCGCCGCGCGCGACCCCCGCCACGACCGCCGTGGCGCCGCGCAGCTTATCGGTCGACGCCTTCACCCTGCCCGACATCAGCTTGCTGGAGCCGCCCGCCCCGCGTCACAACGCCGAGGACGAAGCCGACCTCGAAGACCGCGCGGCCCAGCTGGAGCGCGTGCTTCTCGATTTCGGCGTAAAAGGCGAGATTGTCGCCGCGCGCCCAGGCCCTGTGGTGACGTTGTTTGAGTTCGAGCCCGCCCCGGGCGTGCGCGCGGCGCGCGTCATTGGTTTGGCGGAGGACATTGCGCGCTCCCTGGCGGCCCAGTCCGCGCGGGTGGCGGTGGTGCCGGGCTCCACCGTCATCGGCATTGAGCTGCCGACGCCGGCGCGCCAGACCGTCTATCTCAGTGGACTTCTCGACAGCGAGCCGTACCGCTCGCGCAAAGCCGCCCTGCCCCTCGCTTTGGGCGAGACCATCGGGGGCGAGCCGTTTGTGGCCGACCTCGCGCGCATGCCGCATTTGCTCATCGCCGGCACCACGGGCTCGGGCAAGTCGGTGGGGATCAACGCCATGATCCTCTCGCTTATGTTCCATCTGCCGCCGGATCGCTGCCGGTTCTTGATGGTGGACCCGAAAATGCTGGAGCTGTCGGTCTATGACGGCATCCCGCATTTGCTGTCGCCAGTGCTGACGGACCCCAAAAAGGCGGTCGCCGCGCTCAAATGGACTGTGCGGGAAATGGAGCGCCGCTATGCGTTGATGTCCAAACTCGGCGTGCGCAACATCGCCAGCTACAACCGCCGCGCGGAAGAGGCGCTGGCCGCGGGCTATGATCACCTCGAAGCGACGCAACAGCAGGCCTATGACCAGGAAACGGGCCAGCCAAAGCTTGATCTGGAGCCGATCCCCGCAGAGATCATGCCCTACATCGTCGTCGTGATCGACGAAATGGCCGACCTTATGCTTGTGGCCGGTAAAGACATTGAAAGCCTGGTGCAGCGTTTGGCGCAAATGGCGCGGGCGGCGGGCATTCACTTGATCACCGCGACGCAGCGGCCGTCCGTGGATGTCATCACCGGCACGATTAAAGCGAATTTCCCCACACGCATCAGCTATATGGTGACGTCGAAAGTCGACAGCCGCACAATTTTGGGCGAACAGGGCGCTGAGCAATTGCTCGGCATGGGCGACCTCCTTTTCATGGCTGGCGGCGGACGCATTCGGCGTCTGCACGGGCCGTTCGTGGCCGATGAAGAGGTGGAGACGATTGCGCAATACTTCCGCGCCCAAGGCGCGCCGGAATACATTGAAGGCATTGACGACGATCCCGACGAAGCGCCGGCGGACGCCGTCGGGCCCGCCGCTGGGCCCCAAGGCAATGATCTCTACGACCAGGCGGTTTATGTGGTCACGACGCAGCGGCGCGCGTCGACGTCTTACCTCCAGCGCCAGCTCTCAATCGGCTATAATCGCGCCGCTAACCTTATGGACCGGCTGGAGGCTGAAGGCGTGGTGTCCGCGCCCAACCACGCCGGCAAACGCGAGGTCCTCGCCGCGCCCCCGCCCCAAGTGGCCAACGGCGAGATGTAAGCGCGGGTTGAGTGCGCTCGTGCAACCAGGGGCGCCCCACCCCTTGATGACCCGCTGGTTTCCGTTGAAAAGTGACTGCGACGGACTGACGGGTGGTATGAAACCGTGCCGTTGGTTGGAAGCACGCTGACATGCGCCTGATGGAGGTCTGGGGACGCGACCTTTCGGGGCGCCGCTCGCGTGAGGGGCGCGTTTGACTTCAAGCGCGATGAAATCGCTATGGCTGGCGCGCCGCGAGACGCCGACATCGATGTCTCTGTTGTGATCCCGTGCTACAACAGCGCGCAATGGCTCGATCGCAGCATTACGGCGCTTTTGCTGCAAAGCGGTGTTCAATGCGAAATCATCGTGGTCGATGACGGATCCACTGATGAATCTCTCGAGACACTCAAAAAACATGTGAGAGATATTACAGTCTTGAGCAACCCTTATATTGGCGCTTGCCACGCACGCAATTTTGGCTTTCGCGCATCTCGGGGCTCTTATGTGGTGTTTCACGACGCCGATGATTATGTAAGCGCCGATTTCCTCGCTGGCCAGCTGCACGCCGCGCGCGAGGAGAATGCCGACCTCGTGGTGGGACAATGCCAGGACGTGTTTGATTGGGGGCCGCCGCCGCGTCGTCGGCGTCCGCCGCGGATCGACAGCGCGCGCAATCTCATCTGCGACTGGCTGACGGGTCGGTTCGTGCCGCCGTGCGCCTTGCTATGGCGGCGGGGCTTCGTGGAGGCGGTGGGCGGGTGGAACCCGGCCTTGTTGCGGGGCCAGGATGGCGACTTCTTGCTGCGGGCCGCACTTTTGCAGCCTCGCATGGCGCGCGGACGCGCGGGCGTGGCCTCGTACTTCCATCACCGATCAGAGGGCCGCATCACTAACAATGCGAGCGAACGGCACGTCGCCGATAGTTTCGAGGTGCTGGACGCGTTTTGGGCCAACGCCGGCGAGGCGTTGCGCGGCGATGATCACGTGCGCCGCGCGGTGTCGATTGTCACGCATCGCGCCGAGCGGGAAGCGTGCATGCACGGGTTTGTCGAGTTAGAGGCCGATATCCGCGCCTTCCGCCGCGCGAGCGGCTTTCCCCGGTATGACGGGCGGATCACTCACCGGGTGTTCGCCGCATTGTTTGGGCTTCGGCGAAAAGAAGCCCTTGCGTGGGGGCCGTGGGCGTCTGTGAAGTCGGCGATCGGTCTGATTGTGACGGCGTGTCGTCGGGTGGTGCGCGGCCCATCGCGTCAGGAGGCTGCAGCGCATGACAACCGTGGCGGCGAGCGCTTGGGCCAAGTGCGCTGATGCGGATCGCCTTTGTTGTGACGTCATTTCCCGAAGGCGCGCCGGGCGTTGTCGCGCCCAGCGCCCTCGCCTTCGCGCGCCGAGGCCACGCCGTCCACATTCTGGAGCTCGCGACCACGCGTCCTGCGGGCGCGCCGACGCCGCCAGTCTTTCCCGCGCATGTGCCTGTGACGGTGCGCGCGATTGCGTCGCCGCAGAGTCCATGGCGGCGTCCGTGGCGGCGGGCGGCTGCAGCGCCCCGCGCACAGTGGGGCGGCTTGCGGCGCAGCGGAGGGGCTGGGTCCGGCGCCGCCCCCGCGCCGACGCCGGGTGAGGCGCCCCACGCCCACGGCGCTGAGGCTTTTGACGTCCTCTATTGTCAATCTGCGGCTCTCGCCCACACCATTATGACGCGGCGATCGGCCGGCGTCGTCCGCGGCCGCGTGATCGTTCATGTTCGCGATGACGACGTGACGCGGCCCGCCCGCGAGCGGGGCGAGACAGATCAGATTAGGGCATGCCGCGACGCCGACTATTTCGTGGCGTCGTCCAGCTTCGCCAAAGACGCCGCAGTGGCGCTGGGATGTCCGGCGGAACGCGTCAGCGTGATCGGCGCGGGCGTGCGCGTAAACGACATTCCGTTTCGCGCGCCGCGAGCGGTTGAGGCCGGGCCGATCCGCTTCATCAGCATGGGCCCCTTAACGGCGCAAAAGGGCTTTCATCGGGCCCTTGGGGCCCTGGCGCGCCTGCGCGGCAAAGGCCTGGCTGTGACGTATGATCTGATTGGCGACGGGAGCGAGCGTGAACACCTTGGAGCGTTAGCGGCTCGCCTGGGGCTCAGCGAGAGCGTGCGCTTCCATGGCGCGTGTTCGACGATGGCGGCCCATCGCCTGCTCGACGCCGCGCATGTGATGCTCGCCCCGTCCATGCGCACCCGCGAGGGCGTGATCGACGCCGCGCCCGACGCTGTGCAGCAAGCGATGGCCATGGGCGTGCCGGTGGTCGCGACGCGCCACGCCAGTCTCGCTGATTTGGTGCGTGACGGGGTCACGGGCGTGTTGGTGCGCGAGAATGACGCCATCGCGCTGGGCAATGGCGTTCTCGCGCTTTTGGAGCGCAATGACGATTGGCCGGCTATGGCCGCGCGCGGCCGCGACCATCTCCGTCAGTCCTTTTCGGTGGAGGCGGTGACGGACAAGCTCTTGAGCGCCTACACAGCCGCCCAGACCGCGCCAAGCGCGGGCGATCATCGTGACGCTCATACTCTCAATGCGGCGGCGGGCCCGCACTCCTGAGCGAACCCGACGCCCGCGGGGTGTGACGCGCCGATCGCGCGTTGGGAGCATGGGAGCGGCCGGCGCCGTCGATCGTGACCGTCCGCGTCCCGGCCCGCGAGGGCGTGGCCGGTTTGTGTGGATCGCGTCAGCGCGGCGTGCGGGCGGCGGGGCGGAGGGCCGCGATCAGCCAGTGGACAATCATGGTGAACCGTTGGCGGGCGAAGAGCGCTAAAAGACCGGCATAGGCGACGACTCCAACGCCGACCAAGGCCGCCAGGGCGGCCACAGCGGGGAACGCCGTCGCCGGCCCCGCCCCCAGCCACGCCACCAGCACCGCCATCGCGCCAGCGCACAGCCACACGCCTGCGACCGCTCCGGTGATCTGGCCAAGACCAACCCCCACAGCGCGCCCCGACACCAGCGCCGTCCACGCCGCCTCAGCGGTGTCCGCCGCCACACGGGCGCAGCCCGCTGCGATCGGGCCCAATGGCGCGCACGCGAGCAGCACGCACGCCATCGCCACAACGCCGACCACGCGCCGTTGAAGATTAAGCGCCGGGCGGCCAATCACCAGCGTCGCGGTGTTGAGACCTTGCACGACGGCGACCACGGCGGCGCCGAGGGCCATCAGGATAGCGATGGCGATCGCCTCCTCCCAGCCCGGCCCGGCGAGGAGCGGCACAAGCGTGGGGCTCACCGCCGCGACGCCGAGAAACATCGGCACAGCGATCAAGGATGTGACGGCGGCGACATCCCCCACACGCGCCGGCAGGGCGTCAACCTGGCGCGCGGCGGACACAAGGCTTGGATAGGCGAGATTATGGGCGATCGTGTTGAACGCGCCGCGGATCGGCTCAACTATGCGCATCGCCATGTTCACTTGGCCGAGGGCGGACAATCCCAAGGTCGCCCCGACTCCGTAATTTAATAAAAAATAGCTGAAGTTCTCAACAAAACGCGCACCGAGGGAGATCCGTGCAAACGAAGACAATTCCCGCAGCCGCGCAACGTTAAGGCGCGGCGGGATGATCACGCCCAAACTCGCCGCCAAGATCACGCCTTGCACAATCACGGTCGTGATGCGGAAGCTGATGATGGCCCAGGCTCCCGCGCGCGGCGCAAGGACAGCGATGGCCACGGCGGCGCACGCGCCGGAGATGTGTGCAAGCAAACTTGCGCGCGCCATAGTGTTGAAGCGTCGCCGCCGGCGTGCAAGCGCGGTGAGCGTCACCGTGACGGCGTTGGCGTACAGCAACACACACGCGCCCACGAGGAGGTCGCCAAGCTCCGGCGCGTCCAGCGCCGCGGCGATGACGTCGCGTGCGGCGATGATCGCGGCGGTGAAGCCCACAGACACTAGCCACGACGCCGCCAACGCGCTTTCCAGGTGTGCGCGCCGCAACCGGCGGCGCTGCACCAGCGCCTCCTCAAAGGGGACGCCCCCCGCGATTGTGACGATGAGCGTGATCAAGCTCAGCGCCAACGCCGCTGCGCCAAAGCTTTCCGGCGCGATCAGGCGGGCGAGCGCAGCCGTCACCGCCACTTGCAGCACCAGGCGTCCGGCGGCGTCGGCCGCGGCGCCGCTAAGCCAAGAAAGCAAACGGCTGGCCTGCATCATCCCCCCCCTTGCGCCGCGTCGCCCACCCGTTTCGTCCGGTGCTGACGTCGCCCCGTACTGACGTCGCCCCATGCTGGCGGCCAAGCAGGCCCGGCTTTAGCGGATCGTGAGCGCTTTTGGCATGGCGACGGCGTCGGCGACTATGGAAGCGCCATCGTCGTCGCGACCGGTGGAGCTCTCACGCCCCAGTCTATCGCCGGCGAAGCAAGGCTCAAGCCGCGGAGGCGCCGCGACGATGGCGATCGCGGCGGAGGCGCTGTCAGGCGCGATCTCCACCGCCTCGGCGTGGTGCTGGCGCGCCTGCGCCCTGGAGGTTGAACCTCTGGGCCCAACGGACGCCCTCCGCCTCCCGGTCCATCCAGGTCGGCTGGTGTGTGTAAGGCGGCGCGTCGCCGGCTTTGTTGGTCCAACGAATGGGAACGCGCACTGTGTCAAAGACCATGCCGGCAATGGCGCAGAAATCCGTCCGTTTAATATATCGACTCCAGTCACCTTCACTGGGCAAACCTTCGATTTGACCACCCACAGTCACCCAAAACCTCACAGGAACGTCTTGTTCTGACGCCACGCCGCTCACGCCCAATGCAAATACAAAAATGAAGCCGCTCGCAACGCATCTTGAGCGCAGACATGCTGCAACTGATCCAATATGAGCGCTGCGACCTTTAATCATGAATGCCTTTGTGACCTGAGATACCTTATCCGTACACAAATTCTGCATGACTCTAAGGGCGAGCCGCGGTCAAGGCGCGCAGCGGCATGTGCGCTCATGGGAGTCAGTCGGTTCCAGCGCATGCGCCCGCGGCCGCGCGAGACACAGCGTCGTCACGCGCCGCTCGCGGGAGTGTGCGCGTGCGTGTGTCGCGCCCTCTCGCGACGGGTGCGACGGTGAGCGCTCTGTCGTCGCTCACGGAAAGGATGCGCTTATGATCCGCCTGCTTCTGATCGCCGGAGGCGTGGTCGCGCTTGGGGTCGTCGGGCGCGCCGCCGCCCAGGAGAACGGTGCGGACGGCGACGCCGCTGACACCGCCGGCCCGATGACGGGCGAACGCCTCGGCGCGATCGTGCGCACCCTCGACCCGAACGCCGAAGGATCCCCGAACGGCTATGACTTGGTGATCGGCGAGCGCCCGGTGACGATCATCTTTGATGAAACCGCCGATCGCATGCGCATCCTCACCCCGATCGCGCCGGCTGACCCAGCGGGCGAGGCGCTGCTGACGCGCATGATGCAGGCGAATTTCGACGCGGTCCTCGACGCCCGTTACGCGATCGCCCAGGACGTGATTTGGAGCGTCTACATCCATCCCTTAAGCCCGCTGACAGATGAACAGGCCTTGTCGGGCCTCGCGCAAACGGTCACGGCGGCGGAGACGTTTGGAACAACATTCTCCTCCGGCGCGCTGGTGTTCGGCGGCGGCGACAGCAGCGATTTGCACGAGCGTTTGCTTGAGCAATTTGAGGCGGCTGGCGGCCAAGGCATTTAAGGCGCCGCCGGCGAAACACGCGGAAGCCTAACGGGTGTAGAACACCCGCTATGGCGCTTCTTCCTCCTGACGTCGCGCCGGTGTTCGCCGGCGTGCTCATTGTTGCGAGCTTTTTCACGTCCGCCTTGACCGCGGCGTTTGGCATCGGCGGCGGCGTGTCGTTGTTGGCCGTGATGGCGGCGGGCCTGCCGCTAACGACCGTGATCCCGGTCCATGGCGTCGTGCAGCTTGGCTCGAATGCGGGACGCGCGGCGGTGCAGCGCGCTCACATCGACTGGGCGGTGACGGCCTGGTTTTGCGGCGGGGGCGCTGTTGGCGCGGCGATTGGCGGCGCCACGGTCGTCAACGCGCCGGACGCACCGCTGAAGCTTGCGGTCGCGGCGTTCATTCTGTTTGCGGTGTGGGGGCCGAAGCCGCGGGGGTTTGGCCGTGGGCGGGGCGCAGCGGCCCGCGGCGGCGCGCTGGGCGGGCTGGTGACGATGTATGTCGGCGCGACGGGCCCGTTCACGGCGGCGGTGTTGGCCGCCCAGCGTCTCGATCGGCTGGCGCAAGTCGCGACCTTTTCACTCTGCATGAGCGTCCAACATGTGCTGAAGGTGATCGCGTTTGGAATTCTAGGCTTCGCGTTCGGGCCTTGGGTGCTGCTTGTGACGGCCATGATCGTCTCCGGTTTCGCCGGGACGCTGGCGGGCGGGCGGCTGCTGCGGGCGATGCCGGAGGCGGTGTTCCGGTTTGGCTTTCGTTTCTTAATGACAGGCCTTGCGATGTTGATCGGCGTCACTGGCCTGCGCGGGCTGATCTAGCCGCTGTTAAGGCGCGCGGAACGCCTTCAAGAGCGCAATGATCTCTGCGCGCGTGGCGCGGTCATCCTCAAGACCCATCGCGACCATAGCGCCGCCGGGGGCGAACGCTTGGGGATCGGCGAGATAAGCGTCCAGGCGCGCCTCGCTCCACCGACCGCCGACGCGCTTCAACGCCTGCGAATAGCGCGGAAAATCCGCCCGCGCGACGCGGCGGCCGACCACGCCTTCAAGGTCCGGGGCCGCGGCGTTCGCCCCGCCCGCGGCATGGCACTCCCAGCATTGATCAAACACCGCCTCCGCCCGCGGGCTCAGATCCGCGCGCGCCGCGGCTAAGGCCTCCCGCGCGCGATCCACGCCCGGACGCACGACAATCAGCTCCTCATCATCAGTCCATAGGAGGATCGGTCCCGCGGCGTGCTGATGCACATAGCGCACCCGCGCGCCCACCTGGATCGGCTCCGCGACAATCACCCGCCCCTCGCGGACATGGAGGCGAAACACGGTCTCTCCCGCCATGGAGCCCACAAGCAGGTCGCCCTCCCAGGCCGGATGAAATCCCGTAACGGCGTCGAGATGAGAAATCCCGAAACTCGGCACCCACGCATAAATGGGGCGGATGAATTCCGGCTGGTCGTGGCGGCCCGGCGCGGGCGCTAGCGGCCAATCCTTAGTGCCGTAATGAACGCCATAGCTTGCGTAAGGCCAACCGTAATTGCCGCCTTCAACCAAGAGGTTGAGCTCGTCGCCGCCCTGGGGGCCATGCTCCAGCGCCCAAATGCGGCCATCGTCCGCGACGGTCAGGCCTTGATTGTTACGGTGGCCTTTGGAGAACACCGTCGCTGCACCCGTGTCCACGTTGATCCGGTGAGTCTTGCCGTAATCGACGTCGTCCATCTGGGCCCAAGGCGCGTCGCTGTTGCGCCCGTCATGCTGAAAGTCGCCGACGTTTAAAAGCACATGCGCATCATCCAGCACCGCCATACGCCCGCCCGTCATGTGCAAGGCGAAGGGCGTTCCTTTCTGTTTCACGCCCACGCAGGGCTCGGAGGTGAACACGGTGCGCCAATCCTGCGCCTCGGCGACGAGGGCGGCCACCGCCGCCGGCGTGTCTGGAACCTCCAAGGCGCTCAGCCGCATGTGGAAGCACTCGCCTTCCCTGTTCATGTGCATGTGCGCGATGAGGAGCAGCGACCGCCCCGGCCGCTGGAGATAGGCGATGTCGAGATGGCGGATCCGGTCGGTGCGGATGCGCACGCCGAGCTTGTCCTCCAGCGGCGGCACGCCGGCGCGATTGGAGACCGGCGCGGCGATGGCTAACGGCTCCACGCCGCCGGTCGCAAGATCATAGGTCCACAGCCGCCCCGCGCCGGACAGCACCAGCGCGTCATCGCCAAAGCTGGTCACCGCGCCGCCGCGATCGGCTCTGCGCCCCGGCGCGAAATCCGTGCGCTCAACAGCGAGCGTGACGAGGTTGGTGTCGATCACGCGGGTTGCGCCGCCGCGGAGGCGGTCTGCACCCCACAGCATCCACGCCGTCGCCGCGCCGGCGACGCCAAAGGCCAGCGCTGCAGCGAGGACGGCCCACCGCGCGCCAGGCCGCCGGGTTGTCTTGGATGTGGTCACGACTGCTCCTTTGTGCGCCGCGTGCGCCGGCCCCCTGCGCCGCCAGCCTCCGGTGATAGGCGCGGGGGCGTTGCTGCGGCAAGACCAGAGCGCCGCGGCTGGCCAAGGCCGCGCGGATCAGCCACATCAGCCCTATGCACGCGTTCGCCGCGCTCCTCGATCGGTTGCTTCTCACGCCCGCCCGCACCGCGAAGCTGCGGCTGATCCAGGATTATTGCGCGACGACGCCTGATCCCGCGCGCGGTTGGGCGATTGCAGCGATCACGCGGGATTTGGAATTTCGAACGGCCAAGCCCGCCATGCTCCGTGGGCTGATCGAGGCGCGGATGGACCCGGAATTGTTCGCGCTTTCCTATGATTATGTCGGCGACATGGCCGAGACAATCGCCCTCACCTGGCCTGCGCGGGACCGGGCTCAGGCCGCCGGACGGGGGACGCCGCCGTCTCCTGCGACCCTTACAGACGTGGTCGAGCAGCTGGCGGAGGCTACCCGCGCCCAAGCGCCCGCCTTGATCGAGACCTGGCTCGACGGCCTCGACGCCAGCGGTCGATGGGCGCTCTTGAAACTTGTCACGGGCGGGCTGCGCGTCGGCGTCTCGGCGCGGTTGGCTAAGCAAGCGCTGGCTGATTTTGGGGGCCAGCCCGTCGCCGAGATTGAGGAGCTTTGGCATGGCCTGGCTCCGCCCTACACAGAGCTCTTCGCGTGGTTAGAAGCTCGTGGGCCCAAGCCTGCGCCAGCGCGGCATGCGCCCTTTCGCCCGGTGATGCTCGCCCATGCGCTCATTACAAAAGCCAAACGTGATGATCCCGACGCCGTGGATCCAACCGCCATCACGCCGGACGCCTTCGCCGCGGAGTGGAAATGGGACGGCGTGCGCGTTCAAGCGGTCAGCGAAGCCGGCGTGCGGCGGCTCTACACGCGCACCGGCGAGGACATTTCCCACACCTTCCCAGATGTGCTCGCGGCGATGACGTTTGAAGGCGCTTTGGATGGAGAGCTTTTGGTGCGGGCGGCCGACGGCGCGGTCGCGCCCTTTAACGAGCTGCAGCAGCGGCTGAACCGCAAGACAGTCAGCGCCAAGCTCATGGCCCAGCGCCCTGCGTTCGTTCGCGCCTATGACGTGCTGGTGGCGGATGACGAGGATCTGCGCGCGGCGCCGTTTCGCACCCGGCGCGCGCGACTCCACTGTGTTGTCGAGGCGTTGGATCCAGCGCGGTTCGACCTCTCGCCGCTGGTGCCGTTCGCCGATTTCGCTGAGCTCGCTAACCGCCGCGCCCAGCCGCCCGCGCCGGAAATCGAAGGCTTGATGCTCAAGCGCTGGGAGAGCGCGTATGAGGCGGGGCGGCCGAAGGGGCCGTGGTTTAAGTGGAAACGCGACCCCTATCTCGTCGACGCTGTGTTGCTTTACGCCCAGCGTGGACACGGCAAGCGCTCCAGTTTCTACTCCGACTTTACGTTTGGGGTGTGGCGCACGGCCGCCGACGGCGCGCGCGAACTCACGCCCGTCGGCAAAGCGTATTTTGGCTTTACCGATGAGGAGTTGAAACTCTTGGACAAATACGTCCGCGACCACACTGTAGAGCGCTTTGGTCCCGTGCGCGCCGTCGCCGCCGACGCCAGCCAAGGTCTGGTGTTGGAGGTGGCGTTTGAAGGGCTGAACCGCTCGACACGCCACAAATCCGGTCTTGCAATGCGGTTTCCGCGGATCAACCGGATCCGGTGGGACAAGCCGGCGCGGGAGGCCGACGGGTTGGAGGCGTTGGAGGCCTTAGCACCCCGTTGAGAATATCGGGCTGATGCTGCAGATTTGCTGCACGCGCGTGCTGCAGTTTCTTGAGACTGGGGTAAACAGGTCGAACTCGTTGTCAGGCGTCATCAGTCGAGGAGTGAGCCGTGGAAGATTTCCTGGGAGCAAGCGTCACCACGCTGCTGTTTAAGCTGGTGATCGCTGTCGTCATCATTTTGGCGGGCAATTGGCTCGCCGGCTTTGTCGCTAAGCTTATTCGTCGACAGACGGAAGCATCCGAGCGGATCGACACCACGCTTGGCAATTTCTTCGCCTCGATCGCACGGTATGCGATCATCCTCTTGGCGATCCTGACTGCGGCTCAGCAAGCCGGCGTCGACGTGATCGCCTTTGTCGGCATCCTGTCAGCCTTGGCGTTGGCGGTCGGCCTCGCCTTGCAAGGCACGTTGGGCAACATCGCCGCCGGCGTCATGATCATTCTTTTCCGCCCTTACAAAGTCGGCCAGTTCATTGAAGTCGCGGGCCAAGCGGGCACCGTCAAAGACATCGACATCTTCACCACGGAGCTGGTGACTGTCGACAATGTTCAAATCGTCATTCCCAACGGCGCATGCTGGGGAGGCACGATCACGAACTATTCCGCCCACCCGACGCGTCGGTGTGATCTGACTTTCGGCATCTCCTATGACGACGACATTCAAAAGGCCACCGACGCCATTTTGGGGGTCGTGCGGGCCGATGGACGGTTTTTGTCCAGCCCCGCCGAGCCGTGGGTGCGCGTCGTCAATTTGGGCGACAGCTCCGTGGATTTGCAGTTGCGGGCCTGGGTCAACGCCGCAGACTATTGGGAAGCGCGCTTTGCTGTGATCCGCGCGGTGAAAGAGGCCTTCGACGCCCAGGGCGTGGAGATCCCCTACCCCCATTCAGTGGAGATCCAGAAAACCGCCGCGGGCTGACCGTTTGAGCGTCTAAAGCCGGCCTTTACGTCGCGGCGCCATGCTTATGGCTGTCAGCGCGAGGTAAAGGCCGTGACGGACACGACAGACACGCTGGCGCACTTGCCGACCCTGCTTGTGGAAGACAATGCCTTCATGTTGGGGGCCGTCTTCCAAGTGTTGCGGAGCTTTGGCATGCAGCGCGTGGAGATGGCCGGAGACGGGCGAGAAGCGATCGCCCGTTTCCGCCAAATGGTCCCCGCGCTCGTCATCACCGATTGGAACATGCCGGGTATGTCGGGCCTGGAGCTTCTCAACTGGATCCGCCAAGCGCCGGACTCGCCCCACCCGGAAGCGGGCGTCATCATGCTGACCGCCAGCAACCAGGCCAGCGATATCGTGCGCGCGCGCGACGCCGGCGTGTCAGAGTTTTTGATCAAGCCCGTCACGCCCGCCGCCATCCGCAGCCGCATCGACGCCATCGTCACACAGCCGCGCGTGTTCATTCGCACAAAGGATTATGTCGGGCCTTGCCGTCGTCGTCGCCGAATCGAAGGCTACGCCGGCAAGAAGCGGCGCGCGGACGATCACGCGACGCAGGACGGCGGCGTCGGCGCAGAGGGTTTAACGGCCGTCCTGCAGCGCCAAATCGACGAGCTCGTGGCGCTGGCGAAAAACCTCGATCCGCGAGACCGTAAGAGCTTGAAAAAACTGGGCGCTGTGGCGCTGCGCATGGGCGACGCCGCCCACGGCGCGGGCGACGGCCATTTCGCCGAACTGGCTGAGACCATGCAGCGCTATGTCGCCGCCCAGGGCATGAGCGGCGCCGCCGAGTCCGACATTGTGCAGATGCACATCAGCACCATGCGCCAGCTTCTGACACTGCCGGCGGGCCACATCTACCGCTCCACCGCCGTGGCGAGCTTGAAAAAGGTTGTGGAGACGCGCGCGCGCCGCGCCGCACGCTAACCGCCGGCGAGCGCCCGGCCGAGGGCGTCGCCTGAGGTCCACGCCAGCTCCACCCGAGGGCCGAGCCGCCAATCGCCGCAGGAAGCGAGCCCCCGCTCCATGTCAAAGCCGAACGGCGCGCCGGCGGCCTGCTCCACTTGGGCGAACCGCCAACGATGGGCGGACGTCCACACGGGCGCAGCAGAATCAACCCGCTCACGCAAGGCCGCGACCAGCGCCGTCACGACATCCTCCGGCGCGTCCTCCAAATGCGCGCGCGACCAGGCCGCTGACGCGTGCAACACCCAAGCCTCCGCCGCCTCGCCCAGCCGCGGGCGACCAGGCTTCGCACATTGGCGCGCGACCCACGCCAACGGCGAATCCGTCACATGCGCAGCCGCGAACAACGCCGCCGGCGGGTGTTCAAACACCGCCATCACGCTCCAGCAGGGCGCTGTGACCGCCAAGCTGGCTTGTTCAGCAAGGGCCGGCGCAACGTCTGCAAGCAGCGGCGCCGCCTGTTCGGCGGGAACCGCCGACACCACCGCCGCGAACGGCCCGGCTTGCTCGCCATCGTTGAAGCGCAACCGCCAAGCTTTCGCATCGCCCTCAATGGCGGTCACCTGAGCGCCGAAGCGCGCATCAAGCCCGTCCAACGCCGCGCGCACGAGCGCGTTCATTGCGGGCGCGCCGACCCAGCGGGGCGCGGACGGCGCCACCGGCTCAGCGTCCGCGGGGCCAAGGGTCGCAAACGGCCCGTCCCACACCTCAGCCGCGCCGCCGGCGCTCCAGGCGGCGATCACCTCCGCGAACGCCGGCACGCGCGCCGTGACATACTGGCCGCCATGGTCAAACACGACAGCGCCCATGGGCGTCTCCGCCCGCCGCGCTGACAAACGCCCGCCAGCGCCGCGGCCTTTATCGAACAACACCACGTCGCGGCCCGCCTCAGCGAGCCGCCGGGCACACGCCGCGCCAGCCACGCCGGCGCCGATCACGGCAATCGTCATCCGTCCACCCCAGGCTTTCATCACCAAGATCGGCGTCGCGCGATTCTCTCAAGGGGCCGCGCTAGCGCCGATCATCGGGTCACGATAGACCCAAGTCACACTCACCGCGCGGAGTCCTCCCCATCTCCCGGTCTTTTTCCGTCACGTCCGCCGTCGCCACCACGCCGCTGACCTTAGGGGCGGCGCTGGTTGGAGCGGCTGCGTTTCAGCTGATCGGCGCGCCATTGCCGTGGCTTTTAGGCGCGGCCGCGGCCGTGGCTGCGGCGTCGCTGGTGACGAAAACGGGCGTCGCGGAGTGGGTGCGCGACCTCGGTCTCGGCGCGCTTGGTCTTCAAATCGGTTCGACTCTTACGCCGGAAACGGCTTCGCGATTGGCGGGATTGCCGCTGGCGGCGCTCGGCCTCGCGGTGGCGACGATCACGGCTATGGGCCTTGCCTACAGCGTCCTGCGACGCCTGGCGCGCTGGGACCCCGCGACAGCGTTCTTGGCCGCCGCGCCGGGCGCGTTCTCCACGACCTTAGCGCTTGTCGCTGTGACGCAGGCCGATGATCGGCGCGTCATCACCGCCCAGACACTGCGCCTGGCGGTGCTGGTGGCGCTGTTGCCGCTGGTTTTCGTCGCTGAGCCCGCCGGCCCGGCCAGTGCGACCTGGGCCTGGCGCGACGCCGCCATCACCCTCCCCGCGGCGGCCGCGGCGGGGTTTGCGCTCCAGCGCGTTGGCGCGCCGGCGGCGTGGATCCTCGGCCCCGCCGGCGTCAGCGCCGTTCTGTCCGCCAGCGGGCTGACCACCGGCCAACCGCCAGTTTGGGCGTTCCATGGCGGCTTGTTGATTATCGGCGCGGCGTCCGGTGCGCGGGTCCGCGGCGGCGGCGGCGCCCGCGGAACCAAGCTCACGCGGAAGGACTTCATCGCCATGACGGCCGCACTCATTGTGATGTTGAGCGCAACGACGGCCATCGCGGCGGTGACGGCCGCCCTCACCCCGCTGTCGTTTACAGCGCTGATGCTCGCTTACACGCCCGGCGGCTTTGAAGCGATGGTGGCGCTGGCCGCCGCGCTGGATTTGGAGCCCGCGCTTGTGAGCGCGGCCCATGTGGCGCGGGTGCTGGCGTTGACGGTCACGATGCCTTGGCTGTGCAAGCTCGCCGCGCCGTCGCCGTCCCCGAACCGCGCCGCCCCATCCTCCGCTCCGCCTGACGGCCCCGACGCGCGCGTGGCCTCTCAGACGCCGCCGGCGTCGGAGACAAAAGACGCCGACGCCGGTGTCGGCGGGCCTACGGCGCGCTAAGTCTCCGGTGATGACTGACACCACCGCAGACACGCCGCCGGGCGCTGCGCCCTGCGCGATTATGTTCCACGACGGCGCATGTCCGTTGTGCAGCCTTGAAGTCGCCCACTATCAGCGCGTGGACACCGCGGGCGCGGTGACGTTTGTGGACGCCGCTTCCGCGGAGTCAGAAGCGCTGCTCGCCGCCCACGGGCTCACCCGCGCGCAAGCGCTGGCGCGGCTGCACGTCATCACCGCAGAGGGCGACGTGGCTTCCGGCGCGCGGGCGTTCGTGGCCTTGTGGCGGCGCTTGCCGGGCTGGCGGCGGCTCGCCCCTATTGCGGGCGCGCCGCCCATCATCTGGCTGCTGGAGCTTGGATATCGCGCGTTCTTGCCGGTTCGGCCGCTGCTGGCGGGCCTCCTCACGCGGCTGCGCGGCCCGCTTCGGCGCTGACGGTCGCGCGCCAGATCGTTCAAGGACAGAGCCATGCATGTCGTTTGGTTCAAGCGGGATTTGCGCGTCGGCGACCACGCGCCCCTCGTGGCGGCCGCGGCGTCCGGCGCGCCGGTGGCCCCGCTTTACATTCTTGAGCCGGAGCTCTGGGCCGAGCCTCACCTGTCGGGTCGCCACCACGCCTTCCTCACAGACTGCGTGCGCGATCTTGACGGCGCCCTCGCCACGATGGGCGCGCGGCTGATTGTGCGGCTGGGCGAGGCGGTGGACGTGTTCAGCGACTTACACGCCCGCTACGGCCTCACCGCCATCCACGCCCATGAAGAGACGGGACTGTTGTGGACTTACGAGCGGGATAAGGCGGTCCGCCGCTGGGCCCGCCGCGCCGGGGTGCCTGTCCTTGAAACGCCTCAGCACGGCGTGGTGCGCCGTTTGCCGACGCGCAATGGCTGGGCCAAGCGCTGGGACCGGCTGATGGCCCAGCCCATCGCCGCGCCGCCCCGACGCCTGCGCATGGCCGAGATCCAAAGCGATGCGTGGCCCGACGCCGAAGGCCTTGGGCTTGCGCGCGATCCTTGCCCCGAACGCCAAGACGGCGGGCGCGCGGCGGGCTTGCGGGTGCTCGACAGTTTCTTTCACCATCGCGGGGCGAATTATCGCCGCGCGATGTCGAGCCCAGTGACCGCGTTCGACGCCTGCTCGCGTCTGTCGCCTCATCTCGCATTCGGCGCTGTCTCCATGCGCGAAGCCGCCCAAGCCGCTTGGGCCGCGCGGAACGACAAACGACGCCAAGGCGATCACGGCTTTGCGGCCTCCCTCGACAGCTTCATCGGACGCCTCCATTGGCATTGCCACTTCATGCAAAAGTTGGAGGACGAGCCGGATCTTGAGCGCCGCTGCCTGCACCCGGCCTATGAAGGACTGCGGCCGCCCCACCAGGATCCCGATCGGGTCCTGGCCTCCTGGGCGGCGGGGGCCACGGGCTTTCCCTTTGTGGATGCGTGCATGCGCGCGCTCAACGCCACGGGCTGGCTGAACTTTCGCATGCGCGCCATGGTCACCGCGTTTGCGAGCTATCACCTCTGGCGCGACTGGCGCGCGCCAGCCGCCCATTTGGCGCGGGCGTTCACAGACTTCGAAGCGGGGATCCACTATCCGCAAATCCAAATGCAATCGGGCGTCACGGGCGTGAACACGGCGCGCATTTACAATCCCGTGAAGCAATCCCAAGACCAGGATCCCAACGGCCAGTTTATTCGCCATTGGGTCCCTGAACTCCGCGACGCGCCTCTCGCCTTCCTCCACGAGCCCTGGCGCATGCCCGAGGCGCTGCAAGTCCAAGCCGGCTGCGTCATCGGGCGCGATTACCCCCGCCGGATCGTCAATCATGAGACGGCCGCCCGCGCCGCCCGAGAGCGGATTTACGCCGTGCGCCGCGGCGAGGCCTATCGCGCGGCGGCCAACGCCATCCAAGACAAGCACGGCAGCCGCAAATCGGGCATGCGCATGCGGGGGACGGCCGCACGGAATCGCCGCAGCGCCGACAACCAGACGTCCTTCGACTTTTCGGACCCGTCATGACCAGACGCCGCGCCGCCTTGGCCACGGCCGCCCGGCGCAAGCGACGCTGAGCCGATGGCCAAGAATGTCCGTCGCGGCCGCGGGGCGCCGGCGAAGGCGGATCTTCCCGAAAAGATCTGCGCAGTGTGCGGCCGCCCGTTTCGATGGCGCAAAAAATGGGCGCGGGATTGGGCCAATGTTCGCTACTGCAGCAAAGCCTGTGCCGCGCACAAGACATGACGGGCATTTAACTTGGTCGCCTTGGCCGTGCGTGGATACTGAGCGCCGCATAGTGGCGTGTGAATACTTGCAGGCGTGAGCACGCTTGGTCCGCCGAGCGGTGGTCGAACGCGCCGGACGGCGCAGCGACCCGCGTCCCAGCGGCGGCCTCGTGGGCGACGTTGTGCACATTCTATGCGCGTAACGCGGGTTTGCGGGAACGCACAACCAGCTATGCAGTTATGCAGTGAAGAACAATTCTAAAAATGACAACATCTTCACAAAATCCTTCTTGTTCATGCGGGTCAATCGGTTAGAAAAGATCCGCCGGGTACACTGTGCACACAAAGACTGACGGCCCGGCGTGGTCTGTTGAAGGAGAACACGCATGACCCGTTTCGCCACCACCATCGCCGCTCTGGCCGCCGCCGGTTTCGCGTCTGTCGCGATCGCTGAAGACGAGGTGACCTTCGAATTCGACTATACGCTCGCGGAAACCGCGAGCATCGCCGACGCCGAGCGCGTTTACGAGGATCTTGAGCGCGCGGCGCGTAAAGCCTGCGGGTCTGCAAGCCGTCTGACCTTGCGGGATCGCCAAATCCAAGAGGCCTGCGCCGCCGATCTGGTCGCGAAAGCCGTCAGCGCGATCGACGCGCCGAGCATGACCCGCGTCCATGTGTTGGAAGTGGGTGACGAAACGGGCGCGCGCATCGCTCTGCGCTAGCCTCTCACACTGTGTGCGCGCGGTCGTCGGGACGCCGGCGGCTGCGTGCAACGGCCCCTCAGGGACCCACACGCGCGCCTCGCGCGGGGAAGGGAACGATGATGCTGGCGCGCCTCGCCCTGTTCAGCGCCCTCGCCGTCACAGCCGCATGCGCCAGTGTCGGCGACGACCCGCGCCTGTCGCTGGACAACAATGACGCGCTCTTGCGTCTGGAGGGCTACGCCTACGCCGTGACGGGCTAAGCGCGTTCCCGGCGCGCTGAAGCCGTGGACGGGTCGCGCTCGGTGTGAGCGTCCCGCGCCTTGCGATCCGCCGGGACATCCTCCGCCAGCGGACGCCGCCCCGTGAACGCGTCGGCGACTGCGCGGTGGAGCACGGCGTGGCGCGCGGCTAAGCGGTCAAGGTCGGCGTCATACCCCCCGCCCAGCACGCCAACCATAGGTGCGCCCGCGCTGAGACACGCCTGCGCCACCATCGCCTCGCGGCGGGCCAACCCCTCGTCGGAGAGGGCGAGCAAGCCGAGCTGGTCATCCGTGTGGGGATCGACGCCGGCGATGTAGAACACCAGATCCGGCCGGCGCGCCAACAACAAAGGCAGCGCCCGCGCCACCCGCTCCAAATAGGCGGCGTCGCCGAGGCCGGGCTCAAGCCCCTCGTCCCAATCGCTGCGCGCTTTGCGGTGAGGCCAATTCTTTTCGCAGTGGGCGGAGTATGTAAACACGCGCGAATCATCAGCAAACACCCGCGCCGTACCGTCGCCTTGATGCACGTCAAGATCAATCACTAACGCTGAACGGATCGCCCCTTCCGCCAGCAGCACCCGCGCGGCGACCGCGACATCATTGAACACGCAAAAGCCGGCGCCGCCGTCATAATCGGCATGGTGACTGCCGCCGGCGGTGTTGCACGCAAGCCCGCGCGCGAGCGCCAAGCGCGCCGCCAACACCGTGCCGCCCACCGCTGCGGCCGCACGCTCCGCCGCCGCCGGCGTGATGGGAAAGCCGATGCGCCGGGCCTGCTTGGCCGGAAGCTCCGCGGCCATCACCGCCGCCACGTAGTCGCGATCGTGGGCGAGAGCGAGCCAAGACGCCGGCGCAGGCTCCGCGATCACGAAGCCGTCCGGGCCGGCCAGACCGTCCGCCTGCAAGCGCTGAGCGAGCCGCATGAATTTACCGGACGGAAAGCGATGCCCCGCCGGCGCCGCCGCGTGGGCATAAGCGGGGTGATGGACAATGGGCGGCGGACGCACAGGCATAGTGTGAGACTTAAGCGCCGAGGCCGGCGCGGCCAACGCGGCGGACCGGGCGGCGCTGATCGCTGGCGCGGCGGGCCCATGACCCCACTGAGAGGCGATTGAGGCGCGCATGCGCTAAAGGGGACCCATGGCTTCCATCCCGCCCGACACCGGCCCGCCCACCGCCTCGCGCCATGCGACGACGCCGTGCCCGCCCCTGGGGCGGCGCGACGCGCTCGCCCTCGCCGTCCCGCTCATGGCCGCCAACGCCGTGGCGCCGGCGGCGGGCGTCGCCGACACCGTCATCATCGGCATGGCCGGCTCACGCGTCGACCTCGCGGGCGTGGCGTTGGGAGCGACGGTGTTCAACGCCCTGATCGCAGCGTTTTACTTCTTGCGCATGAGCACGACCGCCCTGGCCGCCCAAGCCGATGGCCGCGGCGATCGGAGCGAAGGCCGCCTGACATTGGCGCGCGCAGTGATTCTGGGCGTCGCTGCGGGTCTGGCGCTGACCGCCATGCGCGGCCTGGCGTCGGACGCGGCGTTTGCGCTCTTCCAAGGTTCAGCGCCGGTGGAGGCGCAAGGCGATGCGTATGTGCGCGCGCGTCTTCTTGGCGCGCCGGCGGCGCTGGCGGTGTTTGCGTTCTCGGGCTGGCTGATTGGACGGGGCCGGTCCGGCGCGGTGCTGATCGTGCACGGCGTGTTCAGCGCAGCGAATGTGGCGCTCGACATCGTGTTCGTGTTCGGTCTCGGTTTGGGCGCGGCCGGGGTGGCTATGGCCACCGCGTCAGCTGATTGGGCGGCGGCGGCCGTCGGCGCGGGCCTTGCGTGGCGGATTATGCGCCGCGACGGCCCGGATCCTGCGGGATCGATGCGCTGGACAAGGCTGTTCGCGGCGGAGGCGTGGCGGCGGCTGTTCATTGTCAACCGCGACCTCATGATCCGCACGCTGTGCTTAATCGCGGGGTTCTCGTGGTTCGCCAACGCGGCCGCCGGCGAGGGAGCCGCGGTCCTGGCGGGGACGCATGTGCTTCTCCAGTTCGTCACGGTGTGGGCTTTCGTGCTCGACGCCTATGCGTTCACCGCAGAGAGCTTCGTGGGCCGCGCGGCCGGCGCCGGCGCGCGCGCGGCTCTGCGTCGTGCGGTGCGGGTGACGAGCGAACTCGCGCTCGGCTCCGGCGCTGTGTTGTCGCTGGCGACGCTGCTTGGCGGCGCGGCGGTGCTTGACGCGATTGTGGCGGACCCGGCCGCGCGCGCTGAAGCTGAGCGCTTCTTGCCCTATTGCGCCGCGATCCCGCTCCTCGGCGCGCCGGCCTGGCAGCTCGACGGGATTTTCATCGGCGCGGCGCGCAGCGTCGCTATGCGCAACGCCATGCTGGCGAGCCTCGGGCTCTACATCGCCTCCGACCTTGTTTTGCGGACGGCCTTCGCCGCGCACGGCATGTGGCTCGCCTTCACCGGCTTTTATGTCGCGCGCGCCATCACTTTGGCGGCGGCCTATCCGGGCCTTGAGCAGGCGGTCGCGCCGCGCGCGCATCCGCCCACATGACAGCGTCCACCCCCACAGCGTCGGCGAGGCGGCTGTGCCCGTCGGCGGCGAGCAGCGCGGCGAGCTCGCGGGCGATGCGACGCGCCAAGAAAGGGCCCTGATACACGAGGCCAGTGTACAACTGGACTGCGCTCGCCCCGGCGCGGATCTTGGCGTAGGCCGTCGCGCCGCTGTCTACACCGCCGGCGCCGATTAAGGGCGTCGCCGGGCCGAGCGCGCGGCGAAACTGCGCCAGCACGCGCGTCGAGCGCACAAACAGCGGCCGGCCGGAGAGGCCCCCCGCCTCCTCCGACGCCGGGCCCGCGAGGCCTGTCGGCCGCGCCAGCGTCGTGTTGGACACAATCAGCCCGTCGACCACCGCGCGTTGCGCCTGCACCGTGCGCGCGATCGCGACGACTGCGTCGCCATCAAGGTCGGGCGCAACTTTCAAGAACAAGGGCCGCGTGGGCGCATGGGCGGTCAACCGTGCCTTCGCCTCGCCGAGGCGCGCGAGCAACACGCTCAGCGCCGCGCCTTCTTGCAAGCCCCGCAGACCCGGCGTGTTCGGCGAGGACACATTAATCGTCACATAATCCACAAGCGACCAAAACCGCTCCAGGCCCGCCACATAATCAGCGACGCGATCCGCGCTGTCCTTGTTCGCGCCGAGATTGACGCCCACCACGCCATGGCGTCCGCCATGGGCCGCGCCGGCCTCCAGGCGCCGCGCCAACCGCGCCGCGGCCGGCTGAAAACCGCCGGAGTTAAAGCCTAAGCGGTTGATCAGCGCGCGTTCAGGCGCAAGACGAAACACCCGCGGCCGAGGATTGCCGGCCTGCGGGCGCGGCGTCACGGTGCCGCACTCCACAAAGCCAAAGCCCAATGCGAGGCAGGCGTCCGGCGCTTCGGCGTCTTTGTCGAAACCGGCCGCGAGGCCAATCGGATTGGGCAAATCAAGGCCGGCCACCGACACCGCCAAGCTCGCGCCGTCGCGGGGCGCCGACGTCCCCATCCGCCGCGCGACGCGTTGGGCCGCGCGCAAGCTCACAATCGCGGCGCGATGAGCAGTCTCCGGCGGCAGGCTCTGCGCCAGCCCGGTGAGGAGACGGTCCACCGCGCTCATCACGACGGCGCCCGCCACCCTCGCGCGCTGCGGGCGTGACCGCCCCCAAGCGCCGCGCAGGCGTGCACGCGCCCCACGGGGTGCATCGCAGTGTTCATTTCTCCCCATACGTGTGTGAGGACATGATGCCCCAAGAGGATGCTAATGCGGAGCGCGCGGAGCTCTCTCCATGATCAACCACGACCAGGTTTGGGCCGCGATCGACGCCCTTGCGCGCCGGCTTGAGATGTCGCCTTCCGGGCTGGCCCGTCAAGCGGGCCTTGATCCCACCACGTTTAATCCGTCCAAGCGCTTTGCGGGATCGGGCGTGAAAGCGCGCTGGCCGTCCACGGAAAGCATAGCGAAAGTGCTCAACGCCACGGGTACGAGTTTTGAGGAGTTCGCGGCCTTGGCGTCGCGGCGCGGGCCGGCCGCCGACGGCGCGCGCATTCCGCTGACGGACTTTGAGCGCATCGCCGATGAGGCGTTGTTTGACGACGCTGGCGCGCCGGTGACGTGGCGATGGCGGGCGGAGTATGGGGCGGCGGCGCTGTGGGCCGGCGCGTATGCGCTGCGCGTGACGACGAATGCGTTTGCGCCGGCTTATCGCCGGGGCGATCATTTGATTGTGCGCCCCGTCAGCGATGTGGAGGTCGGCCGGCGGGCGCTGGTGAAGCCGCGGCGGCGTCCGCCGATGGTTGTGGAGGTGCGCCGCAGCGGTGCCTCGGCTTTGTGGGTGGCGCCGTTGGACGCTGTGTTCGCCGCGCATGCGGGCGCCGGCGAGCCGCCGACGCTGCGGCTCGCGCGCGGGCGCATCGCCTGGGTCGCGCGCATCGCGTGGGTCAGCCAGTGAAGCTTGTGAGCTGCATACTCTGCCGTAAGGAGCAGCCCAGCTCTGTGCAGATGCATCTAAAGGTGATACGCGCAGCCATGTTTAAGCTAATACACTGACTTCAGAGTATTAAGAAACGAAGGGGCCCAATCCCTTAGAGAGACAATAAAAACAACCGCTCCCCAAACACATCCCGCGCACCCAAAGAATTTAAAGAAATCCAGAATACGCTCAAGAACAATAAGGTTTCTGGCGCCTGCATTAGTTTTTGCGTCAAATAATTTCGTAATTTTATGTCGCTCACTCGCCAAAATCTTCGCTTCGACATCAAGAGACACCCGCACGGCCAACTCAAGAAATTCACCAAACAAATCCAAGTTACTCTTAAACACACGTGACGCAGTTGACCCGAGGAACCATACAGGAATGGACATCGCCGCACCCCACTTTGCACCAACGGGTGCAGTAAACACTCGGTTCGGATCAAGCACCAACAATGCAATCGCAGACGCGAACAGGGCGCTTACGACTGCAAGAGACGAAATCGCGGTTTGGATCCGCAAAACATCGAGTTGAGTGATTGTTGACCGCAAGGTCTGATGAAAAACCACCTCTTCATTACTTGCCTTTATAATTGGCACTCGCGACTGCATAGCCCAACCCCGCCGCAGGCGTCATTTACACCCCAACCGCTTCTTTCGCTTTGCGCTTGCGCTCATGAGGGTCGAGCCAGCGCTTGCGCACGCGGATGGCTTTGGGCGTCACCTCCACCAGCTCATCATCATCAATCCAAGCGATGGCTTGCTCGAGCGTCAGCCGCCGCGGCGGGGTCAAGCGCACCGCATCGTCTTTGCCGGCGGCGCGAATGTTGGTGAGTTTTTTTGTCTTGAGCGGGTTGACGATGAGGTCGTCAGGCTTGGCGTTTTCGCCAATGATCATGCCCTCATAAACGGGCTCGCCCGGCTCGACGAACAACACGCCGCGCTCCTCCAAATTCCACAAAGCGTACGCGACGGCGTCGCCCTGCTCTGCGGAGATTAGCGCGCCGCGGGCTCGCCCGCCCAAATCGCCAAGATAAGGCGTCCAGTCGTGGAACACGCGGTTCATAACCCCGGAGCCGCGGGTTTGGGTGAGAAACTCCGAGTGATAGCCCACCAGCGCCCGCGATGGGGCGTGCAACACCACCCGCGTCTTGCCGCCGCCGGAGGGTTTCATCTCCTGGATTTGCGCTTTCTTTTGGCTCAACGTTTCGATGACGGCGCCAGAGAACTCCTCATCAACGTCAATCACCACCTCTTCAATGGGCTCATGCCGTTGGCCGTCCTCCTCCTTAATCAGCACCCGCGGCCGCGACACCGACAGCTCAAAGCCCTCCCGGCGCAGCGTCTCCACCAGCACGCCGAGTTGAAGCTCGCCGCGGCCAGCGACTTCAAACGCGTCTTTGTCGCTGGTTTCGCGCACCTCAATGGCGACGTCGCCCTCCGCTTGCTTCATCAGGCGCTCGCGGATCACGCGCGACTGGACTTTGTCGCCCTCGCGGCCGGCGAGCGGGCTGTCATTAATCGACACTGTCACCGCCAGCGTCGGCGGATCAATCGGCGGCGCGGGCACGGGATCTGAGGCGTCAAGCGCCATAATGGTGTCGGCCACGGTCGCGGCGGAGAGCCCCGCAATGGCCACGAGATCGCCCGCTGCGGCCTCCGTCACGGGTTCACGCTTGAGTCCGCGGAACGCTAAGAGCTTGGAGAGGCGCGCCTGCTCCACGTGTCGTCCATCGAGGCTCACCGCCTTCACCGTCTCGCCAACCTTAATGCGGCCCGTCTCAATCCGGCCGGTCAGCACCCGGCCCAAAAATGGATCGGCGTCCAACAGCGTCGCGAGCATACGGAACGGTTCGTCACGATGGCCAACGGCCTGCGGCGCCGGGACGTGGCGCAGAATCAGATCGAACAAAGGCCCAAGGCTTTCGCGCGGCGCATCCAAACTGTCGGCCGCCCACCCGTCGCGGCCGGACGCGTAGAGATAGGGGAAATCGAGCTGCTCTTCGTCAGCGCCCAACAACGCAAACAGGTCGAACACCTCGCCCACCACATCATCGGGGCGGGCGGTGTCGCGGTCGACTTTGTTGAGGACGACCATCGGCTTCAGCCCGAGTGCGAGCGCCTTCGACAGCACGAACTTCGTTTGCGGCATCGGCCCTTCGGTGGCGTCCACTAAGAGCACGCAGCCATCGACCATGGAGAGGATGCGCTCCACCTCGCCGCCGAAATCCGCATGGCCGGGCGTGTCGACAATGTTGAGCCGCGTGTCGTTCCACAGAACTGAGGTGGGTTTCGCCAGGATCGTGATGCCGCGCTCACGCTCTTGGTCGTTGGAGTCCATCGCCCGTTCGGCGACCTGCTCATTGGCGCGCACCGCCCCTGATTGGCTCAAAAGCGCGTCGACCAGCGTCGTTTTGCCGTGGTCGACATGGGCGATGATGGCAATGTTGCGCAAGCTTTCAGTCATGATCCACGCAGGGTCCGGCCAAACTCCCCCACGCTGTGCGCTGCAACGGCGTGAATGGCAAGGCCCGGCGTGGCCCAGCGCTACTCCAGCGCCACGCGCACGCCGCCGCGCAGCCAGCGTCCCGGCGCCGGCAAGCCCAGTTGCGGCTCAATCCGCGCGTCTGTGAGGTTGTCCACGCGGACAAAGAACTCAAGGCCCGCCGGTCCAAGGCGCGGCGGCGCGAAGGCGGCTTCCGCATTCACGCTCGTGGCGCGCGGCAAAGCGACAAAACCGTCCTCCACCGCCGCATAAGCGCGGCCGCGGCGGCGCGCCTCCACGCGCAAACCCAAGCCCGACGGTCCGCGATAGACCGCGGCGATCTCTCCCAACAGCGACGGCCGTTCCGCGATGAACCGCGCGCCGTCCCCGCCTCCCTCGTCATCGCTGCGTCGGCGCACATTGAGGACGCTCACATGGCCTGTGAGGCCTAACGCCTCCGTCAGCGCGAGAGCACCCGTGACGTCGGCGCCGAACGCCCGCGCGCCATCAAGATTGATCCGCCTGCGGCGCACATCGCCATCAACACGGAGGATCTCTTGATCAATCGTGTCATCCGTCATCACCCCAAAGGGCGTGGCCGTCACAGTGATGCGGTCGCCTCCATATCGGGCTGAGGCCTCCAATTGGACCGCGGTCTCCGCCGTCAGATCCGGATTAAGCACAAAGCGATTGATCGCCTCACCGAAAAGCTCGCGCTGGGTGGGAAGGCGCGGCTTACGCCCCGCGGCCGCCGACAGCGCCCAGCGGTCCGTCGCGCGCCACTCCGCCGCCGCAATGACCGACCACGCCCTAAAGCCGCCATCGCTGTCGCGACCGCCAGTGTCCACTGACTCAACGATATCGCCGCCCGCGCCGAGGACGACGCTCACATCACCGCGCGCCCGCTCATACTCCGCCCCAAGACTGTAGGTGCGCCGTCGAAACACGGCGTCGTCGATCGAGCGGGACGTGGGCGCGGCTGAGGAAAACGCCTCGTCAATCTGGCGGTGACGCGCGTCCTCAGCACTGAACGCGCCGCGCAGAGTATGGACGCCCCAGGCCTGGCGCGCGACCGCGCGGGCGCCGAATGCGCGATCGCGGTCTGTTTGGCGATCATCAATCACCTCATAGGCGTCGGAGGCGAAGCTCTCGATCACCTGGCGATGGCGCTGGCCCCAGGCGGCGGCGGCGACGTCAAAGCCCGCGTTCTGATACCCCGCATTGACCACCGTCATCAGGGTGCGGCTCTCCGGGTACCGCCAAAATCGCGGCGGATCGATCGCGGGATCGACCGTCCCCTCTGGCGCAATCCCAAAAGCGCTGTCGAGGACAAGCGCCGTCGCCGACACCGCCAGCGGCCCGCCCTGGTCAAAGGCGATGCGCGCCAGGGCGCTGGTCCGCTTAAGGTCGGTGTTGGTGCGCACGTCGTTGGGATCTTGAAAGAACGGGAGCGCGGCGTCCCCAGAAAGCGGCTGGCCGTCGCGGGTGAGACGCCCCGCCGCTGCGACGACCTCCGCCGGCCCCCACGCTGTCCCGCCAAGGGCTGAGGCCGCGCGCAAGCCGCCGGCGCCCGCTTGCAGCTCAAACGCTGCGCGGGGGTTGAGGGAAAACGCCGCGGGCGACACGTCGATCACGCCGCCGGCGGTGTTTGCGCCGTAAAGCACAGACGCCGGCCCCGACGTGATGTGGATGTCCGACGCCGCGCCGGTGGGAACAAGATCCAGCGACAGCCTATTGTCCCAGGGAATGTTAAGCGGCGCGCCCGCAAAGAACACAGCGGTCTGGCGCTCGCCGGCCCCGCGCAAATAGACCAGCGTCTCGCCGCGGGAGTTGGTTTGCACCGCGGCGCCGGGGGCGAACGCCAAAAGCTGATCAAGGCTCCTCGCGCGGGTGGCGATGATCTCGGCTTCGTTGAAACCCACAAGCGTCGCGCCCGCCCGCGCGCCCGCCAAGCGTCCGCCGGTGACAATGATCTCATCGACGGGCGGCGTGACTGAGCCCGCGACTGGACCCGCGACTGGGCCCGCGACTGGGCCCGCGATTGGGCCAGCGTCGGTCGCGGGAAGATCCGCCAGCGCGTGCGCGGCGATGAGGTGTAGGGCGGTGGCGGCGAGCCGCGCCGCGCCCCAACGTCCCAGCCTCCACACCATAGAAGAGGTCACTCCGCCCCAGTTCGGGCCTGTACACCCGCCGCGCCCCCGCATGGAGCCTAGAGCGCCAAGCCCGCGCCCAGCAAGCGCCCGGCGCGGAGGCTTGCACGCGGCGCCGCTAGACCGGCGCCGCTAGACCGGCGCCGCGCCCTCAGGCGGGGCCACGACAATCACGCCGCCGGCGACGTCCACTTCAGGGGCGGTGTCGTGCGTGAAGGGCAAAAACCACGAGCCGCGGGCGCCCGGCGTTTGGTGGATCTCTAAGAGATCGGCCGCGCCGAAATTCTGCACCGCCTTCACGCGCCCGAGATCGCGGCCTGCTTGATCGCGCACCGCCAGCCCCACAAGATCGGTGTAGTAAAATTCATCGTCCTCGGGCTCAGGCAAACGCTCGCGTTCCACATAAAGCCGCGTTGACTTCAGCGCTTCGGCGTCTTCGCGGCTGGAGACCTCGGACACATAGGCCGCAAATCCGTCCTTGATCGGCCGCCACGAGACCACGGTCAGCACCGTGTCGCGGTGTTCATTGATGAAGGGGCTGTAGTCAAACAAGTCCTCTGCGACATCGGTAAAGGACTTCAGCCGCACTTCGCCGCGCACGCCGAACGCCCCCGCCACAGCGCCCACCAGCACCAGATCGCGCGCCTGCGCGCCGCCCGAGTCAGAGGCGCTCATGGCAAAACCGGGACCCCGATCCACATGGGATGAAGATACGCCGCGAACACCCAAAAGGCGGCCGCGCCGAGGACGAGGCCCACCCCGTCCCAAACAACAGAGGCGGCCGCGACGTCGGGCTTCACGCCCGCAGCGCGATCGCGCCGCGCCACAGAGGCCCGATCCACCCCCGCCCACACTAAGAGCACGCCGAAGAGCACCATTGACCACACATCGCCGTTAGCCAGCAAATGCGCCAGGGCCCAGATCTTCACCGCCAGCAGCATGGGGTGGCGCACCACCGCTCTGACTCTGCCCATCGGCAGATACGCCAAGACGAGGAGGATCATCGCCGGCGCCATCACAGTGAGCGCCACATGCCGCGTCCAAATCGGCGGGACCCACAGGGACACAATCGGCCGGTTGGCGACGCCCCAAATGATGAGGAGAAAGCCCGTGAGCACGACCGCCGTCACGCCCAGCTTCACCGGGCCGACGCCGAACCGCGCCGCCCAGCGCGCGCGCCGGGCGGCCATCATCGGCACGCTGTGGCCGGCGATAAACAGCGCCAATCCCACCATCAACGCGACTACGCCCATCGTTTCGCCTCCCAGGCCCCGCCACGCCAGCCACCGCGCCGCCGTCGCATCCCTCCGTGGCTAGAAACGCCAGCGGATCCAGCCTGGCAAGCCTCCCGCCCCAGCGCCGCGACGGTGCGCCGCGCCCGCACACTCCGTGAGGAAGGCGCGCATGGGCGCAAACCCCTCATGCGCGCCAAAGAGCGCCTCCGCGGCGCCCAAGACCGCGGGGTCGTTGAAAAAACTGACAAAGTACGGGTCCGTCTCAAAGCTCCGCCAGCGCGCCGTCAGCTCCTCGATCGTCGGCGGCCGCTCCACGCCGCTGAACGAGCTGCCGCCGCCATAGGCAGAGACAGTCTCCAACGCCGCGTCAGAGGCCTCAAAGCCAAGGGCATGGGCGGCCTCTGCGCGGGCGGCGGGATCCGCAACGAAACGGTTGTAATTGATGATAATTGGGTCCTCGAAACCCTGCGGTTCACCGAGGGCGGCGCGCGCGTGCTCCAACCACAGATCCATGGTCATGCGGCGATACCAGCGCTTGCGATTTTTGATCCGTGGCAGGAATTTTTTTAGCCGGCTCGCGACGAGATTGAGCGGGTCGCGCACAATAATCAGGTCGCGCCGGTGCGCGCTTGTCCCCACCCACGCCGCGCGATGGCGACGGAAGGCCGCGGTGTCGACCTGCGCCAGGCTGCGGTCTTCATAATTGTAAATCATGAGGTCTTTGACCGCGTGATCGCCCGCGGCTTCGGCCCGGTAATCGAAGTCTGGAATGTTGGTCTGTAACCAATGGTCGGGGTTTTTCGCGATCCGCTCCACATGGAAGGGCGGATGCTGGGGCCGGCAATCGTTCAAGAAGCAATACCGACCGGGCGTGTTCGCGAGCACCCAGTTCATCACCGCGTGGTGGCCTGAGCGCTGGAGGGCGAACACGCGCAACTCTAGGGCGTTGTCGACGTCGGGCGCGCGCGCCGCCGACGCCGGCGCGCGCGCTCTTTGATCCTCGACCGGGTCCGTCATGGCGGCTCCCCCCGGACCCTCGCCCCGCCCTCGGCGGCTTAGGCGTCGGCCGCTTCGCCTTCGGGCTGGGCGTCGCTGCTGTCGGCCGGCTCCGCTTTGGCGGCTTCAGCCTCCGCAGCCGCGGCGGCTTTGGCCTCTTCCTCCGCTTGACGGCGGGCTTCTTCCTTCTCGGCTTTTTCCGCGACGCGCAGCTTCGCTTTTTCGCCAGGTTCACCTTTTTTCGGATTGTTCCCGTGCGCCCAGGTGTAGAGCGGGCGCGCGCCCGACTCCCCTTCCGGCACGCGGATCAGGCGCAAGCCCTCAAACGACTCAAGCGGTGCGGCGGCGGCCTCCGCGCCTTCCTCGCTCTGGCTGTCGGCTTTCGCCAAAGCGGCTTGGTGGGCGGCGAACTCCGCGGCGTCGACTTCTTTCACATGGATTTGGGAGAGGAACCGCGCCACGCGGTCCGTCGGCGTCGCGCCCTTTTTAATCCACGCGTCGGCCTTGGCGGCGTCGATCACGACGCGTTCCTCATGATCCTTCGGCAAGAGCGGGTTGTAGCGCCCGACGCGTTCAATATAGCGGCCGTCGCGCGGCGCGCGGGCGTCGGCGATGACGATGCGGTAGTAGGGGCGCTTCTTGGAGCCGCCACGGCTCAGTCTCATCTTCAGGGGCATAGGTCTTCTCTGTTCCTTTTCTTTACATTTTCGATGTTTTCATTAAGGGTGACGAAGATTATGACGCCGCAAATCATCAAGGATCTGGGCTTTCAGCGTCGCGTCGCTAAACGCACAGCCGGCGACCGGCGGCGGGTCGGGTAGGAAGCCGCGACGGATTTTGCTTGGGTTGGGGTCGAAGCGGTCGTCGCGGAACCAGGTGACGGTCGTCAGTTCACGGATTTGGTATGGCGCGGCGTCGTAATCCGGCCGAAACCGCCAGCGGTCGACCGCCGCCGCGATCCCACGCTCCAGCGCCGGTTGGCCAAGCGCCTCACGCCGATCACGCTCCGGCAGCGCGCAGCACACGCGGGCGTTTTCCGTGCGGCCGTCAGCGCGGATGTCGAACACCGCACGGCAGGCGGCCTCCACGCCAAGGAGCGGGGTAACCTGCGTCGTCTGCTCCGGGCCGATGTAAAGGAGTTGCTCCGGAACCGCCTCGCCCGCCGGCGCCGCGATGGCGAGCTGCGGGCGCTCGCGATCGTTGGCGTGTGCGGGGGCGACAAGCACGCCAACCGCCGCGAGGGCGGCGCCGAAGACCGACGCACGCCTCACGACGCAGCCTCCGCGCGCCCGCGCACTGTGAAGCCAAGCGCCTCGGGCCCGGGATGGCGGTGGATCGCGCACGCATAGCCCATGACCTCAGCGTCGCGCTCCTTCACCGCGCCGAGGCGCGCGGCGACGCGCTGAGAGGCGACGTTCTCATGAGCGATCAGGCTGATCGCCGTCGTCCAACCCAGCTCTTCATAAGCGAAGGCGCGGGCGCGTATGGCGAGCTCAGTCGCATAGCCCTTGCCCCAATGGGCCTTGGCGAGGGAGTAGCCAATCTCCGGCTGCGGCCAGGTCTCAGGACACCAAGGGCCGCCAAAGCCGACAAAGGCGCCCGTGGCGGTCTCCTCCACTGCGAACATGCCAAAGCCGCGCAGAGCCCAATGGCCGATATGGGCCGCCAGCCGCCGCCAGGCCTCCGCGCGGGTGAGCACGCCGCCGATATAGCGGGCGTTCTCCTCATCGGCGTAGAGCGCGGCCAGCGGCTCGAGATCCTCCTCGCGCCAACCGCGCAGGGTGAGGCGTTCTGAGGTGAGGATGGGGGTGTCCACGCCGATCACTTCTTGCCCCGCGGCAGGCCGAGGGGGAGGCCATCCGGCCCAAGCGGCAGGTCGCCGCCCGGCAATCCCGGGAGACCGCCCCCCTCGCCGCTGGGCAAGCCCGGCAGCGCTTGGGGCGCGCCTTTTCCTTTGCGCGGCTGACCCTTCGCGCGCTTCGTCGTCCCTCGCGCGCCCTTGGCTTTGCCCGTGACCGCGCGACCGCCGCCGCCGAGCGCCGCCAGCGCCGCAGGGTCCGGCATCGCCCCACCTGGAAGTCCGCCGGGCATGGCGCCGCCGCCCGGCCCGCCCATAGCGCCCCCCATCCCGCCGAGCGCGTTCATCATGCCGCCAAGGCCGCCTTTGCCCTTGCCCATGGCCTTGACCATATCGGCCATTTGTCGGTGCATTTTCAGGAGCTTGTTGACGTCGGCCACCTGCACGCCGGACCCCGCGGCGATGCGGCGCTTGCGGCTGGCTTTGAGGATGTCGGGCTTCGACCGCTCCTCCGGCGTCATGGAGAGGATAATCGCCTCCTGCCGCTTTAGGGAGGTGTCGTCCATGTCCGGCAAGCCGGCTTTCGCGGCTTTCAGCTTACCGCCCCCCGGCAGCATGCCGAGCATCGCGCCAAGCCCGCCCATGCTTTGCAGCTGGCGCAGCTGGCCGGCGAGGTCGTCTAAGTCGAATTTGCCTTTCGCGAGCTTCTTTGCGAGCTTTTCCGCCTGGGCGTGGTCGGCGGTCTCGGCCGCTTTCTCGACCAGGGAGACAATGTCGCCCTGGCCCAAAATCCGTCCGGCGATACGGCGCGGATCAAACACCTCCAGCCCGTCGAGCTTCTCGCCCACGCCGAGAAGCTTGATCGGCAGACCCGTCACCGCGCGCATGGAAAGCGCCGCCCCGCCCCGACCGTCGCCGTCAATACGCGTGAGCACGAGGCCGGTCAGCGGCAAACGCGCGTGAAAACGCCGGGCCGTCTCCACCGCGTCCTGACCGGTGAGGCTGTCAGCGACTAAGAGCGTCTCATGGGGGCGCGCGACGTCAGCGATGGCGGCGGCCTCCGCCATCAGGTCTTCATCGATAGAGGTGCGGCCGGCGGTGTCGAGGACGAGCACGTCATGGCCGCCAAGCTCAGCGGCCTTCAGCGCGCGCCGCGCAATGTCGACGGCGGTCTGGCCTTTGACGATGGGCAGGCTGTCGACCTCGGCCTGGCCAGCAAGCGTCGCCAGCTGCTCCATCGCCGCCGGCCGGCGCGTGTCAAGGGAGGCGAGGAGGACGCGCTTGCGGTCCTTCTTCAGCCGCAGCGCGATTTTCCCAGCCGTGGTGGTTTTGCCCGACCCCTGCAGGCCCGCCATCATAATCACCGCCGGCGGCGTGACCTCCAGCGCAAGACCCGTGGCGACATCGCCGCCGAGCATCTCCACCAGCGCGTCGTGGACGATTTTGACGACTTGCTGGCCCGGGGTGACGGAACGAATGACCGCCTCGCCCACCGCTTCCGTTTTGACCGTGGTGATGAAGTCCTTAACGACGGGCAGCGCCACATCGGCTTCCAGCAACGCAATGCGCACTTCGCGCAGCGCCGCCTCCACGTCTTTTTCAGACAGCGCGCCGCGGCCCGTGAGGCCGTCAAAGACGCCAGAGAGGCGTTCAGAGAGCGTGTCGAACATCAAGGCTCCAATACATGCGCCCCGCCGAGCGAGCCTTCGCCGGGCGGGGAGGCGATTGGGTAGCGGGCGGGCGGCGCGGCGTCAACGGCGAACCAACCCCGCTGCCGGCACGCCGACCGGCGCGCCGACCGCGCGGTCACGTCACAGCGGCTGCGCCGGCGCGCTTTCAGCCCGCACGCGCGCGCCCGCCACGACGAGCAACAGCGCGGCGGCGTATGTGCAAATGACCAGTCCTTGCAGCACGTTCGATGAAATCACCACAGGTAAGACGAGTGTCAAAACCTCAGACACCCAGCCACGATCACCGACAATGCTGCTGATCGCGCCGCGAATAAGCTGGTCGAGAAAACCATCGACAATTGTTGATATCCCGAGCAGCCGCTCCGTGCTTATCGTTCTCTGTGGACCGCCGCAGCCATGGTTGTTCCAGTGCACATCACCAAGGAAGAGATACTTCGCGTTGTTATCGCGGAAGTCGCGGCATAGATTCGGCGTGAACACCTGACCACATCCATTTGTCCGCCAGGCGTGTCCTGCGACCAATCCGTCTGGGCGCTTCCATTCGTCACGCGCGCCCACGTCTGCAGGCACTTTTAAGGCCTCACACGCGAAACCACCGCCGCCGCCGTCAATGACGTCTTTCAGCGCGCCCTTAATGCCTTCCCATGGTATCGGCGCGAAGATCGGATCTGTGCTGGCGCTTGTGCGCTCGCTGACCGTGAACACAACGGCTGAAAACATCAGGCCGATGACGAACGGAAACCGATAAAAGACCCAACGATGGCCGCGGCGGCGCGTCCACGTGTCCAGCACAAGCGACGCCACGACGCACAGCGCGATGAACCCGCCCATCACAGCAGCCGTGGCGATGAAATCCGCCTCAACTTGGGCCGCGTCGACGCCCGCGACGCCGCCTAAGGTTTTCGGCGTCGCGAAGCTGAACAGCGCAATCGCGCCCACCGCAATGCTGCGGCCTATGGCGTTGACGCCGGCCGTGCTGAGCGAAAGCAGCGTGATCGCGGACTTCGGCGCGCCCACAAAAAACGGGCGTTCTAAGCGAACGCGCTTATGCTCCAGCTGAAGCGAAACAAGCAATGACGCGACCATAGTGGCGATCGCGAACGCCGCCGCAGACTCCAAGCGCCACATCGCATAAACGCCGGCCGCCAAGACGCCTGCCAAGACAATCCGAATAATCACGAGACCCCCGTGCCCGTGTAATGCGTCAATCCTTCACGCCCCGACGCATCAGCCCCCAACCCCTTATCTTGTACACGGGAAAACTGGGCGGCGCACCCTCATCCGACGGGCGGGACCGCCGCGCGCGCATGCGTGACGGCGTGTCGCCGCCGCCGGTTCAGCGTTGATTGATTGGCGACGCTGACTTCAGCGTTCATAACCGAGGGGCCTTCTGTCTCCCCGCCGTCGGAGCCTCGCCCATGCGCCCCACCCTCGCCGCCGCCGTGCAAACCGGCACGATCTTGTTCGACACGCCGCGCACGCTGGAGAAGCTTGAAGACCTGACCGCCGACGCCGGGCGCGCGCTCGACACCGTCGGCGAGAGCTTGGGTGAGAGTGTGGGCGAAAGCGGCGCAGAGACCTCTGAAAAGGTCATTGTGTTTCCTGAAGCCTTTGTCGGCGGCTACCCCAAAGGCCATGACTTCGGCGCCCGCGTCGGCTCGCGCACGCGAGAAGGCCGCGACTGGTTCGCCCGCTATTGGGACGCCGCCATCGACATTCCGGGCCCGGAACTTGAGCGGATCCAGACCGCCGCGGCGGCGGCCGGCGCAACCCTCGTCGTCGGCGTGATCGAGCGTGCAAGCCGCGCCCAAGGACGCGGCACGCTGTATTGCACAGCGCTTATCGTCGGGCCCGACGGCGCGCTGCTCGCGCGTCATCGCAAAGTCATGCCGACTGTCATGGAGCGGATTATTTGGGGCTATGGCGACGGCGCGACGTTACACGCCGCGGACACGCCCGCCGGCCGCGTCGGCGCTGTGATTTGCTGGGAGAACTACATGCCGCTGCTGCGCGCGGCCATGTACGCCCAAGCCGTGGAGATTTACGCCGCGCCCACTGTCGATGATCGCGACAGCTGGGCGACGACGATGCGCACCATCGCAATGGAGGGCCGCTGCTTCGTGGTGTCGGCGGTGCAGCATTTGCGGCGGTCTGACGCGCCGGCCGATTACGCCACGAATGAAAGCGACGCGCCGGACACAGTGCTGATCCGCGGCGGCTCCACGATTGTGTCGCCGCTGGGCTCCGTGCTGGCGGCGCCCGTCTATGACGAGGACGCGATCCTCACCGCCGCCCTTGATCCGCGCGAGATCGCCAAAGGCAAATACGAATTCGACGTGGTCGGCCATTACGCGCGGCCGGATCTCTTCCAGCTGACCGTCAACACCGCTCCCCAACCGCCTGTGCGCTTTGTCGGGGAGGTCTAAGCGCCCGCCCGCAACCGTGCGACGAGGGCCGGCAGACGCAGCGCCATCCATGCCGCTGTCACGATGTTGCCCAAGAAAAACACTGGGATCGCCCAAGCGAGGCCGACCCACAAGCGCCGTTCAAACGCAACGATCACAATGGTCGCAATCACAAAGCCCACATAAAGGTCAATCAAACTGACAACGCCCCACTCGGTCGCCATCAACCGGTTCAGCTCAGCGATAAAGCCCCCCTCGCCCGGCGCCCGCCACACCAGATCCCCGGCGATCTCGGCGCCAATCGCCGCCGCGAGGCCTGCGCCCGCTAAACCAATCAGGACGCGCAAAACGACCATGACGCGCACCTCCGTGAGTTATACGGTATCAAATTACCGTTTCGCGTAACTGTTTTCCCCTGCGTTTTACGCCGCCGCGCCGCGAGCGGATCGGTCCACACACGCGCCACGGCGCGACGCCCCAGAAGAGGATTCGCATGACCCGTTCCTTGTCGCGCGACGCCCGCATTGTGGTCGCTGGCGCTGGCTCCATCGGACGCTTTGTGGGCGGTCTTCTGGCGACCGGAGGTCGCGATGTGCGCTTTCTGGCGCGGGAGTCGTTCGTGGCGGCGGCCACGCGCGAGGGTTTGCGCCTGACCGACATTGATGGCGGCGACCGCGCGCTCGCGCCTGAGGCGGTGCGCGCCACAGCCAACCCGGCCGTGGTTGGGGACGCGGAGGTGGTGCTGGTGACGGTGAAATCCCGCGACACAGCGACCATGGCTGAGGCGATCCGCGCCCACGCCAGCGCCGAGACGGTGGTGGTGAGCCTGCAAAACGGGCCGCGCAACGCCGACATCCTCACAGCGACCTTGCCGGGCTGGGACGTCCGCGCCGGCGTCGTGCCCTACAACGTCGTTCAGCGCGCGCCCACGCACATGCATCGCGCGACCGCGGGGGCGGTCATGCTCGCGGAAGGGGTGCGGCCCGGCCTCGCGGCCCTGCTGTCTGTTCCTGGCCTTGAGGTGGAGGAACGCACCGACATGCCGGCCGTGATTTGGGGCAAAGTGCTGATCAATTTGAACAACGCCGTCAACGCGCTGAGCGGTTTGCCCTTGAGGGCTCAGCTGCTTGATCCGCGCTGGCGCAACGTGATGGCGGCGTGCTTGAGCGAAGGCCTCCGCGCGCTGGACGCTGCGGGCATCCCCGTGACTGCACCGGACAAGGCGCTGCCCAACCCGCGGTCCATGGCGATGTCTCTGCGTTTGCCGACGATCCTGTTCACGCCGCTGGTGCTGCGCCGGGTGAAGGTGGACGCCCAGGCCCGCTCCTCCATGCAGGATGATTTGATCGCGCGCCGGCCGACGGAGATTGATGCTCTGCAGGGCGAGATCATCCGCCTGGCCGTCGAGCACGGCCGCGACGCGCCTGTGTGTCAGGCGGTGCACGACCTCATCCGCGAGGCCGAAGCCGCCGACGCCGGCCCGCCCATGCTGTCGCCGGATGCGATTTGGGCCCGCGCGGGGCGCTAAAGCGTTGCGACGCGGCGGAACGTCTCTTCGTCGAGCTCGCCCTCCCATTTCGCGACCGCAGAGGCGACAGCCGCATCGCCGGTGACGTTGGTGGCGGTGCGCATCATGTCCAGCAGCCGGTCGAACGGGAAAATGAAGGCGACGAGCAGCGCGGCCTGATCGGCCTCCACGCCAATCACCCCTAGCGTGATGAAGGCCAGGAAGAGGCTGACCGACGGTATCCCGGCGGTGCCGATCGACACCAGCGTCGCCGCCAGCGCCACCATCACATACTGGCCAAGCGTCATGTCGATGCCGAACACTTGAGCGGCGAACACCGCGATGATGCCTTGATAAAGCGCGGTCCCATCCATGTTGATGGTCGCGCCAAGCGGCAAAACGGAGGACGCCACCGGCCGCTTGATCCCAAGGTTCTCCACCGCGTTGGCGATCGTCACCGGCAGCGTCGCTGATGATGACGCCGTGGAGTAGGCCACTGCGATCGCGTCAGCCATGCCGCGGAAGAACCGGACCATCGGCAAGCGCAAGATCACCCGCACAATCACCACGCCATAGGTGACCACCATGTGCGCCAGGCAGGCGGCGTAAAGCGCCAGCGCCAACAACAAAAGGTTATCGAGGATCGCCAGCCCTTGCGTCGCCATGACATTAATCATTAAAGCCGCGACGCCGAAGGGCGCGGTCTCCATCACAAACTCCGTGATGCGGATCATCACGTCCGCCCCGGAATTCATCAGCGCCGCCATGGGCTTGCCCGGTTCGCCAGAGACCAGAACGCCAGCGCCGAAAATGATGGAGAAGAAAATCACCGCCAACACGTCCGCGTTCGCGAGCGCTGCGAACGGGTTCTCCGGAATGATGGCGAGTACTTGTTTGGCGAGACCGCGCGCGGCCTCCTGCTCGGCCCGCGTCTCCAGGAGCGCTGCGGCTTGGCCGGCATCCGCGCCGGACACATCCACCCCCACGCCCGGCATGAACAGCGTCGCTGACACCAGCCCGAGCGTGACTGCAAACACCGTCGTGGCCATGTACATGCCGATCGCACGCCCGCCGAGGGAGCCAAGGCGTTTGGGATCGCCCATGGCGATCACGCCGGCCGTCAGTGTGAAGAAGATCAGCGGCACGACGAGCATGCGGATCAACCGAATGAACGCGTCGCCGAAGGGTTTGATGAACGTCGTGGCGACCGCGCCGCCGGTCTCAGGACCCAGGCCGTAGCGCAAGCCGAGCCCAAAGATCAGCCCCACGACTAAGCCCGCCATCACCCGCGCCCACAAAGGACTGTCAAACCACGCCCGCATACGCCCGCTCCCACGCCTCGCCATTGTGTGGCGCGAGGAGCCTAACGCGACGCGCCCTCTGAACAAGCGTGCGACGCCGCCAGAGCGCGTCTCGCCCCGTCGTCACATCTCACGCGCGCGTGTGTGCAGGCGTGACGGGCGCTGCAGCGCGGGATCTGTTACGTGCAGGCTATGGGATGACGACAGGGTCAGGGCTCGGGCGCAATGAATGAACACGACTTGTTGAGTCTCCTGGTGGAGACGCGTAAAGCCCAAGGCGAATCGATTGGGTTGTTGATTACCCTCAACTTTGCCATGTTTGGCGCCAGCTATTATTACCTAAACCACACGACAAATGGCATCAAATTTTTGACGTTTACTTTGCATACTCTAGGTTACATTGTGTTAGCCGGACTCTTTCATCTCCACACTGACACGCTTGTTGGGCTGCGTTATGATCTCAAAGCATCGGGCTTTGACTCGTTTGCGGCGCGCGCGTGGATGAGCCAGCAGAACGACTTTGCGGTGCGCGTGATTGACTGGGCGTTAGTGAGCGCCTCGGTGTTTTTGTGGCTTGGCACGGCGTATTTGGTTTTTGTCTGGCGTTGTCCGCCGCGCCCTCGGTGACGCGCGGCCGGCGCCGCGCCGACGCGCGTTAATCCATCAAGCGTTGAGCCAAGAAGGTGTATTGCAACGCCGCGCGCTTAGCCGCTTCTTGCAAATTCGCGGCTGCGGCGTGGCCGCCGTCAATGTTCTCATAGTAAACGAAGTCGTGGCCAAACGCCTCTAACCGCGCGGCCATTTTGCGCGCATGCCCGGGATGGACGCGGTCATCTTTGGTGGAGGTGAGAAAGAGGATTTCAGGGTACGCCCGCTCTTGCGTAACATTGTGATAGGGCGAGATCGTCTCCAGAAACGCGCGCTCCTCCGGGATGTCCGGATCGCCATACTCGCCAATCCACGACGCGCCGGCGAGCAGCCGGTGGTAGCGCAGCATGTCCAGAAGCGGCACGACGCACACCACGGCGTTGAACAGCTCCGGCCGCTGGACATACATCGCCCCGACCAACAGCCCGCCATTCGACCCGCCGGCGATCCCCAAGCGCCGCGGGCTGGAGATCCCGCGCGCGATGACGTCCTCCGCCACGGCGATGAAGTCGTCGAACACGGTTTGGCGTTTGGTCTTAAGGCCCGCTTGGTGCCAGGCGGGACCAAACTCCCCGCCGCCACGGATGTTCGCCACGACATAGACGCCGCCGCGCTCCAGCCAGAGCTTGCCGGTGACGCCGCTGTATGCGGGGGTCAGCGGGATCTCAAACCCGCCATAGCCGTAAAGCAGCGTCGGGTTCGCGCCATCAAGGGCGATGTCCTGTTTGTGAACCACGAAATACGGGATCGCCGCGCCGTCGGAGGACACCGCCTCGAATTGACGCACAGTAAGCCCCTCCGCGGCGAACCGCGCCGGCGCGGCTTGAGCGCCCACGCGCGCGGGGCCGTCGGGCGTGGCCGCCTCATCAGCGAGATCAAACGCCGCCAGCGTGTCCGGCGTCAGGTATCCCTGGTGATTGACGAACGCGACGTCGCTGTCGCGATACGCCGAAGCGACGCCGACAGACCCCAGCTCCGGCAAGGCGAGGCGCGTGCGTGACCACGCGCCGTCCGCCCAATCCATCACGTCCACCGCGCCGCGCACATTGTCGGTGGTTTGCAGGAGCATTTTTGAGCGGGTGAACGCCACACCCCCGAGCGCTTGGCGCGGTCCCGGCGCAAACACCAGCTCGACAGCCGGCAACGTGCGGGTTTTGGCGAACGCGTCCCAGGAAAACGCCACCAGCGCTCCCTCGGGAAAGGTCTCGCCCCCCGCGACCGGGGTCCACGGCTCCTGGAGGCTCACCAGCATGTGGCCCTTGAACCATCCAGCGACGCCGGATTTGCGCGGCAACGGCAACATGACGGGCGCAGGATCTGCGGCGGGGTCGCTCAAGGCCGGCAGCCAATAAAGGCTGCGTTCAAAGAAGCTCTCCGACCGCCACGCCAGCATGATCGGCGTCCCATCCGTGGACAGCCGCACCGGGCTCACGCCCACATCGGTCGGCGCGCCGCGAAACACCTCCTCAGCCTCCGCCATCGGTTGGCCGCGACGCACGCGCTTCAGCACAAACGGATAGCCAGACGCCGTGATCGTGGGGCCGGCCGCGTCCTCGCCCCAATCGGCGCCCGCAAGCAAGGTGTCCTCGTCAACCCAGGCCACGCCGCCTTTGGTCTCGGGAAGCGTGAAACCGCCCTCTACAAAGGCCTTCGCGCCATGGTCCCATTCGCGGCGGACAGCCGCGTCCTTGCCGCCGCGCGACAGCGTCAGGATGCAGCGTTCGTAATGGGGCGGCAGGCAGGTCGAGCCTTTGTAGACCCAATTCTCGTCCTCCGCGGCGGCGAGGGCGTCCACGTCCAAAAGCGTCTCCCACGCGACGCCGTCGGCGGAGGGGGCCAGATACGCGTCAAGGGGCGCGCGCCGCACAAGCCCGCGGACATGGGTTTCATCTTGCCAGAAATTGTAGACCCAGCCGCCGCGATACGCGCCGTAGGCCAGCTTATCCTGAGCGTTGACGATCGCGAGCGCGTCAGCTTCAAGCGCGGCGTAGCGCGGATCGTTCTGCAGCCGCGCAAGGCCTTCCGCGTTCCACGCCCGGACCTGATCTAAGGCCCGCGTCCCCTCCACCTCCTCCAGCCACAGATACGGATCCTGCGCCCCCGAATTGGCGCGCGGCGCATCGGACTCAGCGGCGGTGTCGGACGTGTCAGCCATGGAGGGCGCCTCTGCAGTGGGGGATGGAGACGGACGGCCAGCCGGCGGCGCGGCCTCGGTGGGATCGCTGAAGTAAAGGAGAGCCGCCGCCGCCGCCAAGCTCAAAATCGCCGCCGCCAACCGCATCGCCGCCTCCCCGTCGCGCCCTCGCCCAAACCACAGAAGCCCAACCGCCGTCAGCGCCTATCAGAGCCTGAACGCGCGCCAACTGCAATTGCTCCGCGCCGGGGACGCCGATGGATGGCGTGGCGGTCTGGAATTTGTATGGTTCACGCCATGAGAATTTTTAAGATGAACGGCCTCGGCAACAGCTTCGCCATTTTCGACGCGCGCCGCCGCGCGGCGCTGAATTTGTCGCCGGCCCAGGCGCGCGCCATCGCCGATCCCGTCGATGGGATCGGTTGCGACCAAGTCATCGTTATGGAGGCGAGCCCCCTTGGCGCGGCGCGCATGCGCATTTGGAACGCAGATGGCGGGGAAGTGGCGGCCTGCGGCAACGCGGCGCGCTGCGTCGCCTGGCTGCTGATGGAGGAAACCGACGCCCTGGCGATCCGCATTGAGACGGACGCCGGCGTGCTTGAGGCCGAGCGACGCGGCCCGCGGGAGGTGTGTGTCGACATGGGCCCGCCTGGGCTCAGCTGGTCGCAGATTCCCCTGGCTGAGCCCCGCGACACCCGCACTCTCGACATTCTATTGGGCGATGTGGCCGCGCCGTTGGCCGCCGACCCCGGCGCCGTCAGCATGGGCAACCCCCATTGCGTGTTCTTTGTCGACGGCGTGGAGCGGTTTCCCGTGGAGCGCCTCGGCCGGATGATGGAGCGCCACCCGCTCTTTCCTGAGCGGGTGAATGTCGGCTTCGCAGAGATCCAAAGCGCGACGCGCCTACGCGTGCGGGTGTGGGAACGGGGCGCAGGCCTCACAAAAGCCTGCGGCACGGGCGCGTGCGCGGCGGTGGTCGCGGCCGCCCGCCGCGGGCTCTGCGCGCGCTCTGTGGAGGTCGTGCTTGATGGCGGCGTCTTAGCGATTGACTGGAGCGAGCGCGACAACCGCGTGCGGATGACGGGGCCGGTCGAGCTTGAATTCGCCACCGACATGACTCGCGAAACCGCCTGACCGGTCCGCGCTAGTCCTTCGGTTCGCGCGCCGCCAGCTCCGCCATGACCCGCACCTGCTCCATCGCTTTGGGAAGCGCGGCGCGGAACCGCGCGCCGAACACCACCGCCCACAGCCCCGCTAACGGTCCTTCAAACGCCACAGCGTGTTCAATGACAGAGCCATCCACGAACTGACGCGTGATCACCAGCCGCGCCATGGGCATCGCCACCACGACCACAGTGCGTTCGCCGGGCGCGCATTCTTCAATATAAAAATGAGAGGCCTGACCTCGCGTCGGCGTCAGCATCCCGCGGGCGCCGGCCTGATACGGGCCATCAAGCTCCGCCGCGCGGACTTCAGCGTCCCATTCCGGCCAGAGCGCGACATCGCTCCACAACCGCCACACCGCCGCACGCGGCGCGTCCACAAACACCCGCCACGAAAACGCGCGATTAGACCCATCAGCAATGACCGTCACAGCAAACGTCCTCCCGGCGTGAAGGGATGTGAGAGCGTTGCAGTGCAACATGGGCGCGGCGGCGCTCAACACCAAGAGCCCCTGCGCTTGACGCGCCGGGCCCGCACGCCCAGCTTCACGCGACTATGACGATCGACGCTGTTTCTCCGCCGCGCCCCGCAGACCCATCGCCGCAGGCAACGGGACGCGTGGAGACTGTGACCTTTGGGTGTCGCCTCAACGCCGCTGAAAGCGACGCCATCGCCCGCATGGCCGACACCGCCGGAGCGGGCGGCGATCTTGTGGTCGTCAACACCTGCGCAGTGACGGCGGAAGCCGCCCGCCAAGCGCGCCAAACAGTGCGCCGGCTGCGCCGTGAGCGGCCCAATGCGCGAATCGTCGTGACTGGGTGTGCGGCCCAAATCGACCCCGACAGCTTCGCGGCGATGCCTGAAGCCGACGTGGTCGTGGGCAATGTGGAAAAAATGCAGGCCCAAACCTGGAGGGATCTTGCGCGGGCTCGCCCTGGCGATGTCACGGGCCTAATGCGCGTGTCCGACATTATGGCGCTGCGCGAGACGGCGCCCCCCCCGCCCGCCGCCGCCGGACACGCTCAGCCCCGCGCGCGCGCGAATCTTGAGGTGCAAAACGGCTGTGATCACCGCTGCACGTTTTGCGTCATCCCCTATGGCCGCGGCAATTCTCGCTCTGTCCCCGCGGGCGTAGTCGTGGAAGAGGCGCAACGTCTGGTCGACGCCGGTCATCGCGAAATCGTGCTGACGGGGGTGGACATCACAAGCTGGGGCCACGATTTGCCCGGCGCGCCAAAACTCGGCGCTCTGGTGCGGCGGATTCTCCGCCATGTCCCGGATCTCGGTCGGCTCCGGCTTTCCTCCCTCGACGCGGTGGAGATTGATCCTGAGCTCTTTGACTTCGTGGCTTCTGAGCCCAGAGTCGCGCCGCATTTGCATCTCTCACTGCAAGCCGGCGACGACATGATCCTCAAACGCATGGCGCGTCGGCATCGCCGAGCGGACGCGGTCGCGCTGTGTGAGCGATTGCGCGCAGCGCGGCCGGAGATTGCGTTCGGAGCGGATCTGATTGCGGGCTTTCCTACGGAAACGGAGGCGATGTTCGCGAATTCGCTGGCGTTGGTGGAGGATTGCGGCCTGGCGTATGTGCACGTGTTTCCGTTCAGCCCGCGCCCCGGCGCGCCGGCTGCGCGCATGCCCCAACTCCCGCGAGAGGTGGTGAAAGCGCGCGCGGCGCGCTTGCGCGCGGCGGGTGCGGCGGCGCTCGCACGGCGCTTGGACGCCCATATCGGCCATGAGCGGGAGGTTTTGATCGAGCGCGCGGGCCCCGACGGCGCGACGGGGCGTTTGGCGGATTTCAGTGAAGCGCGCGTCACGGGACGGGCCGCCGGCGCGACCGCCGCCCCCGGCGTTGCGCTGCGCGGACGCGTCACGGGCCATGACGGCCGCACCCTTCTGATCGACGCAGCGGAGGCGAGCGGGTGATTTTCCGTTGGGGCAAGCGCGAATCTGAACCACCAAGCCCGCCGGCGGAGGCCGACGCCGCGCCGGCCGCGCCCGAGGGTGAGCCGCGCGCGGAATCCGCCACGGCTGCGCCGCCCGACCCAACCGTCGCTGCGGAGCCCGAGGACGCCGCGCCCCCTGGCGATACTGATCCTGGCGACACCGATCCTGGCGACACCGATCCTGGCGACACCGATCCTGGCGCGCCGTCCCCAGACGCCCAGCGCGGCTTTTTCGCGCGCATGGCCCAAGGCCTTAAACGCTCCTCATCGCGGCTCAGCGATTCTGTCTCGGCGCTCTTCACGAAACGCCGCCTGGATGACGAGGCCCTAGAGGAGCTGGAAGACATGCTGCTTGCAGCGGATCTCGGCGCGGCGCCGGCTGGGCGGGTGATTGCGCGGCTCGCAAAGGATAAGTTCGACAAGGACGTGACGGACGCCGATGTGCGCACGGCGATGGCCGCCGTCATTACAGAGACCCTCGCGCCCCATGAAGCGGCCCTCGATCTCTCTGGCGCGCGGCCTCAGGTCGTTATGTTCGTCGGCGTCAACGGTGCGGGCAAGACGACCACGCTTGGCAAAATCGCGGCGCTCATCGCCCGCGAAGGACGCAAAGTCGTGCTCGCGGCCGGCGACACGTTTCGCGCCGCCGCGATTGAACAGCTTCAAGTCTGGGGCGCGCGCACGGGCTGTGTGGTGGTGGCGAAACCCTTGGGCTCGGACGCCGCAGGCCTGGTGTTTGAAGCCTATGAACGCGCTGTGGCGGAGGACGCCGACGTTCTGTTAGTGGACACCGCCGGGCGGCTTCAAAACAAAGCCCAACTCATGGACGAGCTGAAGAAGATCGTGCGTGTCTTGAAGAAACACGACGACAGCGCCCCTCATCACTCCCTGCTCGTCCTCGACGCCACCGTGGGTCAGAACGCGCTCTCCCAAGCGGCCGCGTTTCGCGAGGCGGGCGATGTCACCGGCCTGATCATGACTAAGCTCGACGGCACCGCCAAAGGCGGGGTGCTTGTCGCGCTGGCGGATCGCCACCCGGATTTGCCGATTTACTTCGCCGGCGTGGGCGAAGGGATCGATGATCTTCAGCCCTTTTCCGCAGACGCGTTCGCCCAGGCCCTGGCGGCCTCCGACACCGCCGACACGCCGGCGTGACCGCCCTGCTCGCGCTCAAAGGGATCGGATTGGCGTCACTGTGCGTATGATGGAATGCTGAGACATTCCTGCGGGGCGTCGTGGCCCCGCGCCGAGGAGATTGCGATGATCGACACCAACACCGCCCGACCCGCCGGCGAGACGCCCCGCAACGGCGCTGAGCACACGCGCGCCGGCGCGCTGAAGCTGCTGGTGGACATTGGCCCGGTGATCGTGTTCGTCGCGGGCTACAACATCGCCAAGGCGATCGTCGGCGACGACGCGGTGTTTTGGGCCACCGGCGTTTACATGGTCGCGGCTGTGGCGGCCGTGATCGCGGCGAAGACCACCCAAGACCGCCTGCCGCCAATGCTGATCATCACAACCGTAATTGTGTTGGTGTTTGGGGCGCTGTCGCTGGGCTTCCGGCTCGCGGGCTCCGACTACGCCGACGATTTCGCGTATGTGAAACCCACTATCATTAATGGCCTGTTCGCCGGTGCAATCTTTGGCGGTCTCTTGATCGGGCGCAATGTGTGGAAGATTTTCTTCGGCGCGGTGTTCACCTTGCCGGAGCGGGTGTGGAACATTTTGGCCCTGCGCTGGGCGGGCTGGTTTGTCTTTCTCGGTGTGTTGAACCTCATCCTCGCATACCCGCCTGAAGACGCGTTCTGGCTGCGCTGGACGGGCCTCGATGCGGAGACGTTTTGGGCGAATTTCAAAGTGTTCGGCGTGTTGCCGCTGACCTTCCTCTTCGCGCTCGCCAACTTGCCGATCACACTAAAACACGCCGGTGCCGCAGACGCGCCGGACACGCCTTAGGCGCATTTGGCTGCGCGCACGCGCAGACGCTAGGAGGCCGCCGCGCGCAAGAATGGCGGAAAGCTCGTGCGATCCTTTGTGGCGCGCCAGTCCTTAAGGGCCCAACCGACTGTGGGAAAGGCTAACTCCGTCCACGGAAGATCATCCCACGGAAACATCCGCACTTCCGTGCTTTCCGGCCCGGCGGCGACATCAGACTGGAGCGCAGCGCGAAACATCAGCTGCACCTGGCTGATGCGCGCAATGGAGTAGACGCCCAACAGCGCGTCAATGGCGATGCGTGCGCAAGCCTCTTCGCGGGCTTCGCGGCGGGCCGCCTCCTCCACGTCTTCGCCCTCCTCCATATAGCCGGCCGGCAGCGTCCAAAAGCCGAGCCGCGGCTCAATCGCGCGGCGGCAAAGCAAAATCCGCCCCGCGTCGTCGACACACACCGAGCCCGCCACAAGCCGCGGATTGACGTAATCGACAAACCCGCACGCGTCGCAGACCCGCCGCGAGCGATCATCGCCGTCGGGAACACGCTGGCTGAAGGAGGGATGACGGGTCATGGCGGCGAGTGTGAGCGCGCCGCGCCGGCGCGTCCAGTGGGGCGCAGCGCGAGGGCCGCTGTTAACCCTTTGTCAGCCAATTGGCCCGGACTCGGACGAAAATGCCCTATCGCCTGCGCGATCGTGTTAAACTACCGCCGCATTGTGATGATAGCTCGTCACCCTGGCCCCACACTGCAAAAGGCGATGGCGCGAGGCGCGTGATGACCGACACCCTAGACCGCGAACTGGACGACGCTCTGGAGACGTTTGATCTCGCCGGCTCGGCCAGTCATTTGATCCACCGGGCGCAGCAATTCGCCGCGGACCGCTATTCTGAAGCGCTCGCCGAAGGAGCGATCACCCAACGTCAATTCGCGGTGCTGAACGCCGTCGCCGCGAATGAAGGCCTCACCCAAACCCAGCTGGTGCGGGCCACCGGGATCGACCGTTCAACACTGGCGGAACTCGTGGCGCGCATGTCTGACCGCCACCTCATCGTCCGTGAACGGGCGATGGCCGACGCCCGCGCGAACACTGTGCGCTTGACCGAGCACGGCCGCGCGGCTTTGGAGCAAACACTGCCGCAAGTCAGCGCCGCCGACGACGCCATTATGCACGCGTTGCCGAAAGCGAAACGGGCCGCCTTTATCGACGCGCTGCAGCGCATTGCACGCGTGTTAGACGCGCCGGAGAGTGACGAAGCGCCGGCGGCGAAACCCAAAAAGCCGAAGAAAAAAGCGAAAAAAATCGAGAAGCCCGAGAAAGCAAAAGGCGCGAAGCCGAACGCCGATAAGCCGAAGAAGACGGCGAAGGCGTCAAAAAAAGCAGCGGATAAGAAAAAGCCGAAGTAACACATCGCGCAGCTTCCGCATCACGGGGCGGGTCACCACGCCCACCGGGCCGATGCGCTCGCCTGCGCCGCTGGCTGTGAACATCGCCATCTCACTTCCCTTCCGACGGGCGCTAAACCCGCACATCCACAAGCGACCCGGGGCGAGGCGGCGCGTCGAACCGACCGCCGGCCCGCGGCGCTTCGCGCCGTCCCGCCGTTGAGTCAATGGTACCGCCGTCTGTGGCGGCGTCGAGGCTTGAACGAGCAGAATTGGCGCCAAAGGCCGTCCCCGCTGGACGCCCCGCTCCGGTTCTTTGAGGGGCGATGCGCCCATTCGCCGGGTCTTGCCCCGGACGGACTCCGTCCGCGCTTCCTTCGACGGGCCGCCGCAGCGGGCGCAAGGCGGGATCGACCGGCGCGGCCGCGCGTCCAGCGCGCTCTGAGCCCAGCCGAGCCAAGGCGGCTTGAGCAGTGATCAACGGATCGCGGGACGATGGTGGCGTTGGCATTGCGCCAAGCGCTTTACGCCAAACCGTTTAAAGAGCGCCTAACGCAACCAAAAGGGGGCGCACCTCGCGCGCCATAATCGTCGGCGTCAGCGGGCCCTTAATGTGGGCCGCAACCACCCCGTCGGCCCCCACAATAAGCGTTTCCGGCGCGCCCGTGACGCCTAAGCGCTCGCCCACGACGCCTTCTTGATCAAGCCCGAGACGCGAAAACGGATCGCCCAGCTCGTCTAAGAACGCTTGAGCGTCATAGGCGGAATCCCGCCAAACGAGACCGTGAACGGCCACGCCTTCGGCCGCTAAGCGCTCCAGGTGGCTGTGTTCAGCGCGGCAGGGCGCGCACCAGGACGCCCACGCGTTCAACACATAAGGCGCGCCGACCATCGCGGCGACATCTAAGCCGGCGCGCCCTTCGTTGAAGGGCGGCGCGGTAAACGCCGGCAAGGCTTGGCCGGTGAGCGGCCCGTCGGGGCCCGTCTCCACCCGGCTGAGCGCCGCCGCCACCAGCGCGACGAGCGCGATGGCGATCGCCAGCGGCGCAACCGTGGCGACGCGGATCACAGCGCGTCCCTTCCGCCCTTCGCCGCAGCGCGCGCCCGCTGATGATCGCGCACATAAGCGGCAAGCAGACCGCCAAAGACGAGCGTGAACACACCATAAGCCGCGCCGATATAGGCCCACTCGCCAAACTGCGCGACTGCCGTTGACCACAGCGCCGCCATCCACGCTAAAGGATTGGCGCTCATGAGCCCGCCTCCACCGCCGGCGCGGTCACGACCGGGGCCGCCATTCGCTGGGCCCGCCGACGCAAGAGCGCAGTGCGCGCGCCGAGCAAGGTCAGCGTCGCAAAAAGCGCGTTGACGCCGACCATGCTGATTAAGAGCGGCCAAAAGAACGCCGGATCCATCGCGCTGCCGCCCAAGGTGTTGCTCGCCGGCTGGTGCAGCGTGAACCACCACTCCACCGAGTATTTCACAATCGGCAGATTGACGGCGCCGACCATGCACAAAATCGCACCGGCCACCGCGCCTTGGCGCGGGTCGTCAATCGCCGCGCGCAAGGCCAAATACCCCAAATAAATCAAAAACAACACGAAGGTGGAGGTCAGCCGCGCATCCCACACCCACCACGCGCCCCACGTGGGGTGGCCCCAAATCGCGCCCGTCGCGAGGGCGACGCCTGTAACCCCTGCGCCCAAGGGCGCCATAGCGCGCGCGAGTTCATCCGCCACAGGATGGCGCCAAATATAATACGTGAAGCTGGCGATCGCCATGGCGAGATAAGCCAGCAACGACAAGGACGCCGTCGGCACATGCACGAACATGATCCGCGCGAGGTCGCCTTGCAGCTGCTCCGCCGGCGCGGCCGCAAGCCCAAGGCCGAGGCCGAGCGGCATGCTCACCGCCGCCAGCACGCCGAACGCCCAGGTCGCCGGGCCGGAGATGCGCCAGAAGCGCTCAGCATTCGCGAGATAAGAAATCATGATCGTTAAATACGGTCGCCCCGACGGCCGAGCAACGGGCGAGCGGCGTTTTCCGCTGGCCGTCGCCCAAAGACTGATGTCGGGGTTCCGATGTCGGGGTTCCGATGTCGGGGCCCCAAGGTCGAGGGCCCGACAGCCGGGCCTCGGCGTCG
>CAZMSO010000003.1:57168-114571 GCA_964568975.1 uncultured Caulobacterales bacterium
GGTTCCGATGTCGGGGCCCCAAGGTCGAGGGCCCGACAGCCGGGCCTCGGCGTCGCGCTCGCGCTTTCGCCCACGCGCCGGCCGCTCACTCCAAATGCATGCGCAAAGCCGCCGCCGCGCCGAAGGCGCCGACCAGCACGGAGGCCACCATCGTCGCGCCCAAAAGATAAAGCGCGCCTGTCGGGTCGCCGCCCGCTTGGGCCGCGCTCAACGCGCCGGCGGCGAAAATCACCGTCGGCGCCAGCAAGGGCGGGGCCATCACCGCAATGAGCAGACCGCCGCGCGCGCGCCCTGCAGCAAGCGCCGCCGCCGTCGCGCCAGCGCCCGTGAGCGCCGGCGCCGCCAACACCGCCACCGGCGCGGCCAAGCCCGCCGCCGCCTCCGACGCCGCCAAAAGCGTCGCGGCCACAGGCGCAAGCGCCGCCGCCGGCCCAAGCGCGGCCACCGCCCGCGCCAGGATCTTCGCGGCGGCGATCGCTTCCAGCGGCGCCTCCGACAAGCTCAGCTGCTCCAGCGCGCCGGTTTCCAAATCCTCCTGAAACATGTGCTCCAGGCCCATAATCGCGGCGAGCGTAAACGCCAGCACCATCGCGCCCGGTCCCGCGAGCGCCAAGCTCGCCGGCTCAGCGCCGATCGCGAACGCCGCCAAGGCCGACGCGCCCAGGAAAAACGCCGCCGCCGACGCCGCCCCCCCGCCGCCGCGCCAAGCCGCCGCCAGTTCACGCCCAAACAAGCGCGCCAGGCGCAGCGCCCCACTCACGCGCCGCCCCCGGCGCCGCGCCGGGCGCGGGTGGGCGACATGCGCAGCACGCGGGTGTCTGGCCAGGACACCGGCTCATGCACCGCCGCGACGACAACGCCGCCGGCGGCGCGGTGGGCGGCGATGACGTGGTCAAACTGGACACGCGCTTCAGAGTCCAAGCCGACCGCCGGTTCATCCAACAGCCACACCGCCCGTGCGCTCGCCGCCACGCGCGCGAGGGCTGCGCGCCGCTTTTGGCCGGCCGAAAGCCGTCGCGCCGGCGTGTCGGCCGCCGCCATAAGATCATAGAGCTGCAGCGCGGCCTCCACAGCCTCCGCCTCGGCCGCCGCCCCGAACCAGCGCGCGAAAAACCGCACATGCCCCCGCGGCGTTTCATCAGGCCGCAGGCCCTCGGCGTGGCTGAGGAGCGCGACGGCGTGCGCCGGCTCCAGCGCGTCCTCGCCGTCGGTCGCATATGTGATGCGCCCAGCCGCGACCGGCGTCAGCCCCGCTAACGCCCGCAGCAGCGAGGATTTGCCCGCGCCATTAGCGCCGCGGATTAACAGCGCGTCTCCGGGCGCGAGCCCAAACGTCACATCCTGCATCAACACGCGCCCGCCGCGCTGCACCGCCAAGGCGTCCACACGAAGCGCGAGGCCATGGGCGCGGCTCGGCGTCTGACCGCGGGCGCTGCGTGGACGCGACGGATCGGTGGCGGATGAACTCAGAACCGACATGCCGGCTCCATAGCGCGCTTGGCCGCGTCTGTCCTCCAACGCGCTGCGGCGCAGGTCCCGCCGCCAGCCGGCGCGCGTCGCCCGCCCGCGGCCAATGCGCGCGCTTCAGCACCAGCAGGCGTGCATGCGCCGGCCCGCGATGGACGCGCGCGCGAAGCCGCCTATACTCCCGCGCGCGAAACGGCGTCGCACGTTCACCTGTCGCACCGGGGCCGCCGCCGTTACGCCGTCACGTCCCACACGCGCATCCGCGCCGCGTTGCTTTTGAAAAGGATCGCCCATGGCCGCCCTCGACAGCTTTTCCTGCCGCCGCGAGCTCGCCGTCGGGGGCGCGACGTATGCCTATTACGACCTCAAGGTCGCGGAGCAAAACGGCCTCGACGGCGCGTCGCGCCTGCCCATGACGCTGAAAGTGCTGTTGGAGAATTTGCTGCGCCACGAAGACGGCAAGACAGTCACGAAAGCCGATATCGAAGCAATCACGGGCTGGCTCGCGACCACATCCTCCACCCACGAAATCGCTTACCGCCCGGCGCGGGTGCTTATGCAAGACTTTACGGGCGTGCCCGCCGTGGTGGATCTGGCCGCCATGCGCGACGCAACGGCCAAGGCCGGCGGCGATCCGAAAGCCATCAACCCGCAAGTGCCTGTGGACCTCGTGATTGATCACTCGGTGATGGTGGATCACTTCGCCGGCGCAGACAGCTTCGCAAAAAACGTCGCTCGCGAATATGAGCGGAATGGCGAACGCTACGCCTTCTTACGCTGGGGTTCGACGGCGTTTGAAAACTTCCGCGTCGTGCCGCCGGGTACTGGCATTTGCCACCAAGTCAACCTTGAATATCTCGGCCAGACTGTCTGGACGCGCGAGGCCGACGGCGTGACCTACGCCTTCCCCGACACGTGCGTCGGCACTGACAGCCACACCACCATGATCAACGGCCTCGCGGTCCTTGGCTGGGGCGTCGGCGGGATCGAAGCCGAAGCTGCGATGCTTGGCCAGCCGGTTTCCATGCTGATCCCCGACGTCATCGGGTTTGAGCTGACGGGCGCGTTGCCGGAGGGCGTGACCGCCACGGACATGGTGCTCACGGTCACTCAAATGCTGCGCGCGCGCGGCGTGGTGGGCAAGTTTGTGGAGTTCTTCGGCGCGGGCCTCGATTCCCTCTCGCTGGAGGATCGCGCGACCATCTCCAACATGGCGCCGGAGTATGGCGCGACCTGCGGCTTCTTTCCGATTGACGCGGAAGTCTTAAAGTATTTGAGCGCCACCGGCCGCGACCCGGCGCGCGTGGCGCTGGTGGAGGCTTATGCGAAAGCCAACGGTTTCTGGCGACCGGACGCAGCCCCCGCGGAGTACACCGACGTCTTAAGCCTTGATCTCGCGGGCGTTGAAGCGTCCTTGGCGGGGCCGAAGCGCCCCCAAGATCGCGTGCCGCTGAAGACCGCTGCGTCGAGCTTCGCCCAATCGCTTGTCGGCGAGTTCGGCGTGTCCGACACGACGGCGCACTTCCCGGTGGAGGGCGAAGCGTTTGAACTCGGCCACGGCGATGTGGTGATCGCGGCGATCACCTCCTGCACCAACACGTCCAATCCGAGCGTGCTCGTCGCGGCGGGGCTTCTGGCGCGCAACGCCCACGCCAAAGGACTTAAGGTCAAGCCCTGGGTGAAAACCTCCCTCGCCCCCGGCAGCCAAGTGGTGACGGATTATCTCGCCAAAGCCGGGCTGCAGGACGATTTAGACGCGTTGGGCTTTAATTTGGTGGGCTATGGATGCACCACGTGCATCGGCAATTCCGGTCCGCTGCCGCCGGCGATCTCGAAAACCATCAATGCGAACAATCTGGTCGCCTGCTCAGTGTTGTCGGGCAACCGCAATTTCGAAGGCCGGGTGAGCCCGGATGTGCGCGCGAATTACCTTGCCTCGCCGCCCCTCGTCGTCGCTTACGCGCTGGCGGGCACCATGAACGTCAACCTCACCGCCCAACCGTTGGGCGAAGATGAGAACGGCGCGCCCGTGATGATGAAGGACATTTGGCCGACCTCCGCTGAGATTGCTGAGGTCGTGCGCGCCAATGTCACGCCGGAGATGTTCGCCACCCGCTACGCCGATGTGTTCAAAGGCGATGAGCGCTGGCGCGCCATCGGCGGAGCGGAGGGGCTCACCTACGCCTGGGCGCCGTCCACCTATGTCGCGAACCCGCCCTTCTTCGCGGATCTCGACAAGCCGATCGCGGGGACCGTCGCCGACATCGCGGGCGCGCGCATTCTCGGCCTTTTTGGGGATTCCATCACCACTGACCACATCTCGCCCGCGGGCTCGATCAAGGCCGACAGCCCGGCGGGCCGTTACTTGGTGGAGCACGGCGTGAACGTGGTGGACTTCAATTCCTACGGCTCGCGCCGCGGCAATCACGACGTGATGATGCGCGGCACGTTCGCCAACATTCGCATCAAGAACCAGATGGTCCCCGGCACAGAGGGCGGCGTGACGAAGCACTTCCCCAGCGGCGACGTCATGGCGATTTACGACGCCGCCATGAAGTACGCTGAGGACAACACGCCGCTCGTCGTCTTCGCGGGCAAGGAGTACGGCACCGGCTCCTCGCGCGACTGGGCGGCCAAAGGCACGCGGCTTTTGGGCGTGAAGGCGGTGATTGCCGAAAGCTTTGAGCGCATTCACCGCTCCAACCTGATTGGCATGGGCGTTCTGCCCTTGCAATTTACTGAAGGCGGCTGGAGGGGCCTCGGCCTGACGGGCGCAGAGACGGTTGCGCTCACGGGCCTTGGCGCGCTCAGCCCCCGCGCGACCGTGACGCTGACGATCACGGCCGCAGACGGCGCGACGCGCACGACCCCTCTCCTTGCGCGGATCGATACCGACAATGAGCTCGATTACTACAAATCCGGCGGCATCCTTCATTACGTGCTGCGCAATCTGACAGCGGCCTGAGGCGGTCACCCAACGCACCTCGATCCGCGCCTTCCTGGGCACGCCGGTGCGCGACGACGAGGTGCGCGCGCTCGCCTGATCGCCGCGGTGCAAGGCGCGATTGCGGCCGATCCGTTCGCGGATAAGGGCGTGATCAAGGTCTATCCTCCGGGGCTGTGGGAGCCTGTCCGCAGCCGGCGCCTGGAGCTCGGCGAAGCGATGGACACTCTGCTCGGGATCGCGCTCGTGGCGCTCGAGCGGGGCCGTGAGACCTGCATGGAGGCGGCTTGGGCGGTGCGCGCGACGACCGTCTGCGCCTTGTTGGGATTGCCGGAGGGCGAGCGGCTCTAGTGCGGCATGGCCCTCAGCCACGCCGAACCCGACGCAGCGGTCAACGCCTTGCGGTCGTCGAGGGCGTCCGTCGATGAAATCGCCGCGTTTATCCGTGCGTGACGGCGTTCCCGTCGCCTGAGCATCGCGTGCGTGTGATTTGAGCGGAGGCGCGCGACGGCCTAGCTTTGTCGCTATGAAGCCTGTGATCCAGTTTGGCCTTGTGGCCGCGGCCGCCCTCGCCGCCCTTCCCGCCGCCGCGCGCGCGCCCGCTGAGGCGCGCGAGAGCGTGGCTGCGCCTGTGATTGTAGAGCTGTTTACGAGCCAAGGCTGCCCGCTGTGCCCTGAGGCGAACGCGCTCCTGGCCGAGCTCGACGCTGAAGAGGGCGTTCTTGGCTTGTCGCTGTCGGTGAACATTATGGATGCGCTCGGCTGGCGGGACACGCTCGCGCAAGAGCCGTTGACCGCGCGCCAGGAGGCCTATTGCGACTCCTTGAATGTGCGCTTTGCCTACACGCCTCAGATCGTGGTGGCGGGGCGCGACGATGCGCGGGGCTCGCGGCCGCGGGCGGTGCGTCGGTTGATCGACCGCCACCAGTCCCAACGCGCAGAGCCGGCGGATGAGGCCCGCGCCGAACCGGCGGTCGCGGTGACCTGGTCCGATGGCGGTTTGGAGGTGCGCCTGGCGTCGCCCGCGGCTGGTGACGGCGCTGAAGGCGGCGACGGCGAGGTCTCCGCGCCCGACGCCGAAGCGTTGGATGTGTGGTTGTTGGCTTACACCCCTGGTGAGCATGTCGTGCAAGTGAAGGGGGGCGACAACGCCGGCAAGCGCATGCGGATCCACAACGCCGTGGTGGACGTCCAGCATTTGGGCGTGTGGTCTGGCCTCACGACTGCGTTTGAGGCGGACGCGCCGCTGACGCCCGCCGCCGTGGTGCTTGTGCAAGCCGCGGGTCATGGCCCGATAGTGACGGCGCGCACCGCCTTCGCCCCCGACGCGTCGTAGCAGCGGCAGCGGCGAAGTTGAAGGCGCGCGCCGCCATGCGCGCGCCCGACGGGGGTCAGGCGACGACGCCGATCAGAAGCGACAGCGTCACAAAGCTCAAGGCCGTCGTCGCCACGACCGCGGCCGCCGCCGCCACGTCATCATCCCCATAGGCCGCCGTTTGCACGAACACATTCACCGCCGTCGGCGCCCCCGCCATAATCACGCCGACCGCAAGCGGAGGCCCCGTCACGCCCAGACCGGACAACAGCGCCCAAGCGAGCCCAGGAAAGACGGCGAGTTTCAACGCCACAAGCCCCGCCACACGCCGGCCCGCCGCCGTCAACAGCGCGGCCTTGTCCGCCATCAACGCTCCAAGCGCAAACAGTGCGGCGGGGCTCGCCGCGCCGCCCAACACGTCGGCAGCGCGCATCACCACCGCCGGCGGGCGCAGCCCCAGCGTCACGCACGCCAAACCGGCCGCCGCGCCCAACACAATCGGATTGCGCACCACGCCCAGGGCCGCGCGCCGCGCCGCATCGCCCGGCGTCGCGCCATCGCCGCGTCCCGCCAGCAGCACCGCCACCGCCACCGGCATCAACAGCGCGTTGTCGATCACGAGGACCAAAGCCGCCGGCGCGGCGGCGGCCGGTCCCAACACATCAAGCGTCAACGGCAAGCCAAGGAAGCTGGTGTTGCCGAGGGTCGCGGCCATCGCCGGCGCGCCGGCGCTGCGCTGCGCCTGAGGCCGGCCCGCGGCCCGCGCGAGCGCCCAGGCTCCGGTGAAATGGATGAGGCCCGCGGCGGCGTAGCTGAGGGCAAACCGCGCCTCGCCGGCGCGCGCCGCGTCCGTCGGCCCCCCCAAACCGTCGAGGACGCTGACAAACAGCAACGCCGGCATGGCCGCGTAAAACACGAACGCGTTGAGCCCTGCGCGCCCATAAGCGTTCACGAGCCGAAAGCCCCCCGCCGCCGCGCCGACCGCGATCAGCACGAAAAAGGGCGCGACATCTCCAAGGATGGCGATCATGCCAGGGCCGACCCTCGCGCTCCGGCGCAGGCGCGCGCCGCTGACTGTTAGGCGACGACACTGGCTTAGGGCATGTCAGGAAAGGGTGTCGATCGACGTCGCCACATCCCGGGGGGCTGGGGGCTGTCTGGGTCCGGATCCGCGGCCGCCCGCCGATCGACACTGATACCGTCGCCTGCGGTCGCGGCGGGTTCGGGGCCAAAAATGGATAATTCTGTGTCACAGTGGCACGTGAGCAACGGACTTCGAACTCCGTCATTGATAAGTTAAAGGTTTGGCCGCACCCTGTGTCGGTCACGGGGCTCGACAATGTGTGGGAGGGCCATGACGAGTGCTGAGGACCGCGCGATAGACGGCGCATCGCCGGCGCGCGGACAGGTGTGGTTCCATCGTCGCGAGCTTGATCGCATTTTAAATGTGTATGGGCGGATGGTCGCGGCCGGCGAATGGCGCGATTACGCGATCAACGCACTGCGCGATCGCGCGGTGTTCTCCATTTATCGCCATGCGAGCGAGCGCCCGCTTTATGCGGTGGAAAAGCGTCCGGCCTTAGCGCGCCGCCAAGGCGCCTACGCCGTGATGACGCAGACGGGCCAAATCCTCAAGCGCGGCCATGACCTCGCCCACGTGCTCAAAGTGTTTGACCGTAAGCTTTTGAAACTCGTGAAGGGCTGAGCCGGCGAACCGGGGCGCTTCCCGCTGACGCCAGCGCCGCAAGCCGCGGGCCAAGGCGGCGCTGGCGTGAGCCCGATGGCGTCGGAATTCGTGCTGCGCGCTTTCCAGCACGCGGCGCTTCACGACACGAAAGCCCCCAAACGAAAACGCCCCGGCCAAGGCGGCCGGGGCGTTCCTGAGAGGCGTTGCGGACCGGTTACTCCCGCGACCCCAAGAGCGACATCAAAATCTGGAAGATGTTGATGAACGCTATGTAGAGGTTAAGCGCACCGAAATTGGTCATGACCGCCAAGGACCGGCCGTCATTGGCGAAGGCGTAATAGCTTTCTTTCAAGCCCTGGGTTTGCCATGCGATCACACCCGCCATCAGAGCGAGTACAGCGAGCTGAATACCGAGTTCAAGCAGGCTCGATTGGATGAAGATGTTCATCACCCCGAGCACGATCATGCCGATCATGCCCATAATCAGAAACGAGCCGACGCCGGACAAATCCCGCTTGGTGGTGTAGCCCCACAAGGACAAGCCGCCAAAGGCCGCCGCCGTCATCGTGAAGGCTTGCGCGATCGTCGTGAAGGAGGCCTGCAGCTCGCGGCCGCCATACGTTGTGAGGCCCGCGCCCGTTTGCGCCGCGAACACCCACACGGCCAAGCCCATGCCGATCAGCGTCACCACGGACCAATACAGCACCGCGGAGCCCGCCGGCGACGGATTGCGCATGAAAAACATTGAGCCGAACAACAGCGCGATCGGGCCCCACTGCACCACCAGGCGCAAAGGCGTGCCGAAGACCAGCTGCGTCAGTTCCGGGATCGTGCCGACCGCGTAGGCCAAGACGGCCGACAACAGCAGGCCCAAACCCATTTTGTTGTACACGCCGAGCATGAACGCGCGCAGACCGGCGTCCGCGGCCATGTCCATCGGGCGGGCGACGCCGCTGCGCGCATAGGTTTGATTGAAGTCGTTCATCGTCCTCTACCACTGGCTTCCACGGCGTTTCGCCGGACCCTACTAACTTGGAGCGGGCCCCGCAAAACGCAAGACAAAGCGCACGCCGAGCACACCATGTCGCGGCGGCCTCGGTTGACGCGCGGCGCAGCCGCCGCCTAAGCACCCCTCGCCACGCGCGCCCCCGCTGCGTCCGTCGTCGCGCCGCCCACTCCACGCTTAAAGGAACTCCGCTGATGGAAAAACGCCGTCTCGGCCGCACCGACATCATGGTCTCCAGCTGCTGCTTAGGCACCATGACCTGGGGCGAGCAAAACACGGAAGCCGACGCCCACGCCCAAATGGATCTGGCGGTGGAGCGCGGCGTGAATTTCTTCGACACCGCTGAGCTTTATCCCGTGCCAATTCGCGCAGAGACGAGCGGCCGCACGGAGGCCTACATCGGCAGCTGGTTTAAAGCCTCCGGCAAGCGCGACGCTGTGATTCTCGCCACAAAAGTCGTCGGGCCGACGGAACGGGCGTGGTTTCGCACGGATGGCCGCCACACCCGCGTCACGCCCGAGCAAATCGATGAAGCGGTGGAGGGCAGCTTGCGCCGCTTGCAAACGGATTACATCGACCTTTACCAAATTCACTGGCCCGACCGCGGAGTCCAAGGCTTTGGCTATTTCGCCTTCCGCGATTACACCGCCGCGGACGCCACGCCGTTCGAGGATCAGCTGGAGGCCCTTGCGCGCCATGTCGACGCAGGCCGCATCCGCGCCATTGGCGTGTCCAACGAAACGCCTTGGGGGGTGATGCAGTTTCTGCAGCTGGCGCAGGCGCGCGGCTGGCCGCGCATCGCCTCGATCCAAAACGCCTATCATTTGAACAATCGCGTGTTTGAATACGGGTTGGCGGAGACAGCGCTGCGTGAAGACGTCGGCTTGCTCGCGTATTCCCCGCTCGCTATGGGCTATTTGACGGGCAAGTACCGCGACGGCGCTGTGCCGCCGGGCTCGCGCAAAGACAAGTTCAGCGGCTTTCTTCAACGGTATGAGCGCGCGCCCGACGCCATCGCCTGCTATGACGCTTATCTCGACATCGCCGCCGAGCATGGCTGGGATCCCGCCCAAATGGCGCTGCGGTTTTGCGACACGCGCGCCTTTTGCACCGCCACGATTATCGGCGCGACAACCCTGGAGCAGCTCGCCCACAACATCGACGCTTTCGCGCTGGAGTGGCCGGACGCCCTTGAGCACGCCGTCAACGCCCAGCACGCGCGCACCCGCTCGCCAGCTCCGTGATGACGACCGCGCGTCCTCTGCGCCGCCTTAGGGACTGCTCGTCTTATGAGCTTACGCCTCTTCGCCGCGATCCCTCTGCCCGACGATCTCCGCGCGCGCTTGCGTCCGCTGCAGCGCGGCGTCAGCGGCGCGGCGTGGCGGCCGCCGGAGAATTTCCATCTGACGCTGCGGTTTTTTGGCGAGGTGACTGAGGATCTGGCCGCCGCCCTTGACGATGAGCTCGCCCGGGTGCGCGGCCAGCCATTCGACGTCACCCTGTGCGGCGCGGGGTGGTTCGGCGGCGCGCGGCCGAGCGCGCTGTGGGTCGGCGTTGCGCCGAGCGCCCCGCTCACCACCCTCGCCGGGCGCTGCGAACGCGCGGCGCGACGCGCCGGCCTGGCGCCAGAATCGCGCAAATTCACGCCCCATGTGACGCTCGCTTATTGCCATGGAACAGCGCCGCCGGACGCCGCGCGTTTTGTCGAGCGCCTCGCGCGGTTCAAGGCCGACGCCATGACTGTCGATCGGTTTCATTTGTATTCCAGCTGGATGGGCAAAGGCCCGAGCCGGTATGTCGCGGAGGCGGAGTACCCGTTGGTGTAAACGCGGACTGGGCTGTCAAAGCGCCGACCGCCTCGCGACCTTCGCTTTTGCCGGAAGATGACATCAATTTGTCACAAAACTGCACTTTGTAAGCCCTTTTCTAGAAAAACCTAATCTTCCTGATATTCTTTATTAACAATTCTGTCACATGGTCGGAGTGCTTGCACGCGCGATAGGGAGCGCGTAATGTCCGGCGTCCGAGGGGTGAAGCGCCGGCGCCCGACGCTGGGCGGCGCTGCGCGATGCTGTGTCGCCGCTGAGGAACAACCTTTCGATCGTGGGGTGTTGCTATGGCTACTGAAAAGCTAATCTTCCTTCAGCTCAACGAGCTGAATTTCCCGTACATCGACGAGTATATTGCGGCGGGTAAACTGCCGAATTTCGCGCGGTTGTTCTCTGAACATGGCTATGTCGAGACGACCTCCGAGACAGAGCATGAACTCGCAAACCCGTGGATCCAATGGCCGACCGTGCACACCGGCATGGATTACGCGGATCATAAAGTGTTCCGCCTTGGTGACATGGTCTACACTGACCATCGTCAAATCTATGACCTTGTCGAAGATGCCGGGTACTCGGTCGCGGCGATGTTGGCCTTCAACTCGAAGAACACCACGAAAAACGCGGCGTTCTGGGTTCCTGATCCGTGGACAGACACGCGCGTTGATGCGCCCGCCAGCGTCCAAATGATCAATGACGCGCTCAAGCAAGCCACCGACGACTACGCCAGCGGCAAACTCTCCATCAGCTCATTGATGAAAGTCGCCTTCGGCGGCGCGCGCAATCTGAGTTGGAAAGAGCTGCCTGAGTATCTGCGCGGCACCACCGGGTATGCTCTGAAAGGGCATAAGTGGATGCGTGCGATTGTGGCGGATCGTTTGTTGGCGGACTCCTTCATCACGCAAGTGCGCCGCTCTAAGCCGGACTTCTCCACCATTTTCCTCAATGGCGGCGCGCATTTGCAGCATCACTACCTGTTCTCGTCGCTCGCCTATCACGGCGACAAGAAAAACCCGACCTGGCATGTGCCGGAAGGGGAAGATCCGCTTTATGACATCTTGAAAACTTATGATGCCGTGCTGGCGGATGTGGAGCGTTTGGCCACCGATATTGGTGCGCGCATCATTGTCGCGACGGGGCTCCATCAAGACCCCCATGAGCGTGAGACCTGGTACTATCGTTTGGACGACCAAGCACCGTTCATGAAGAAGATGGGCATCGAGTTCAAAGACACCTACCGCCTTATGACGGAAGATTTTGTCCTGGTGTTTGAGAATGAAGAAGAAGCGCGTCGCGGCGAGGAAATGGTCCTGAGCATTGAAGCCATCGACGCGCCGGACATTTTCTATGTTGAGACCGCGGACCGCGCCGTGCGCACCATGAACCGTGGGCCGCAAGTGTTTTACACGGAAAACCGCGGCGACACGATTTATGTCCAGCTGAAGCCGGTGGCGCGCCCGATCCCGGAAAACCTCGCGGTGCGGCGCGGTAATCTGATCGAGGAGAACTTTGGTCAACTGGTGGAGATGGCGCAGTATAAAAACACGCATCACCACCCGATTGGCTATTACTCCGACTACAGGCTCCGCAAAGGGGAGCTGCCGGCGCAATTCCCGCTGCGCGACATCTTTAGCCTGATCCTTGATCACTTCGGCATCGCTCACCCGAATGTCGAGAAGATGGATCGCGCTCTCTATAGCGCGTTGCACCGCCAAGGCGCGGCGGTCGCAGCGGAGTAATCCGCCACCTGCGTGTTGGCGCGACACCACGAGGCCCTCCGCCGAGCGGAGGGCCTTTGTCGTCGCGGCGGCGCCCCACGCGCCAGCGCAGCGCCGCATCCATCGTGGATTAGGAGGCTGTCTTCGCGCCCAGGGCCGCAATCAGGCCGTCGCTCGCGGCCTCCACCAAATCAAGCACCAACTCAAACCCATCCGGCCCGGCGTAATAGGGATCAGGCACCTCCGCGGCGCCGGTCTGGGGCGCATAACGCATCAACAGCTCCGGCCGCGCGGCGCCCACACGCCATGCGGGACGCAAAGGGTCCAGGGCGTCCATGTTCGAGGCGTCCATCGCCAGAATGTGGTCGAACGCCACAAAATCATCAGCAGTGACTTCCCGCGCCCGTAACCGGGCGAGGTCATAGCCGCGCAACGCCGCGTGCTCGATCGCGCGCGAATCCGGGGGCATGCCTGCATGCCATCCGCCCGTGCCGGCGCTGTCGGCGCGCACCGTCAGGCCGGCGGCCTCAGCGCGCGCGCGAAACACCGCCTCCGCCGTCGGCGACCGACAGATGTTGCCTAAGCACACAAACAAAACGCGTTGCATCCCGCCTCCAACCGCCAACACCTGCGCGCCCCGGTCTCACACGCAGCGCGCGGCGTCCAGCCTCCCGCGACGCGTGCGTGCAATCGCCGCGACGGGTTCAGCGCGCTGCGGCGTTTGAGCGTTGGGCTGAAACCACACACACCGGCCGCGCGCGTCGCCGCCAGGGGGAGATCAATGCCACACACGCCTATGGCCGCGACCTGCGCGGCGGTTTGCCTTACGCCGCTGATCGCTGTCGCCCACCCGGCCAGCGCTCAGACCATCACCACCTCCATCGCCGCGGGCGTGGACTACAGCGTCGGCGACTTCGATTTGGACGAAGAGACGACGCTGATCGCCGCCCCCATCAGCGCGCGCGCGAAATGGCGCGACTGGTCCCTGCAGGCGGCGTCCTCTTACGTCTCTGTCGACGGCCCGGCGATTTTTGACGGCGAAAACGTCGTCGGCGGCCTTGGCGGATCCGGCGCAGCGGGCGGCGAGCAAGCGTTCACCGATGAGCAAATCGAGGCGTTCTGCGCGCTCCCGCAAAATGTCGACCGGCTGATTTGCCAACTGCGCGACACCCGCGGCGAAGACGGCGACGGGTCAGTGTCAGGCTACAGCGATCTGATCCTCACCCTTGCCCGCGGCGTGCGCCTCGGCCCCGACGGCGACACCGCGCTCACCCTCGCCGGCGGCGTCAAAGTCCCCACGGGGGAAGAAGACAAAGGCCTCAGCACGGGCGCGACCGACGGACGGTTCCGCGTGACTGTGGATCATCCGCTCGGGACTGATTTTTTCGCCACCGGGACGCTCGGCTATGTCATTCGCGGCGACAGCGATGAGACTGAGTTCAACAACACCGTGGCCCTTCAAGCGGGCGTCGGCGGGTATCTGGGCGACACGTGGGTGTATTCCGTCGAGGCCGACTACCGCCAGGCCTCCATCGACGACGTCGACGACGCGGTGGAGGCGGGCGTTTATCTCACCAATTTGATCCACCGACGCGTCGCAGTGGTCGGGTATGGCTACGCCGGCCTCACTGAAGCGAGCCCGGATTTCGGCGTCGGCCTTTCACTGTCGGTCCAGCTCACGCCCTGACGCCCGGCGCGACGGGTCCGCGCGCCGCCGGCGTTGAAGATGTGCGCCCACACGGGGCGCCGGACACAAAGAGAGAACTCCGATGCGACATCTGATCGTCCTCGCCGGCGCCGCCGGCCTCACCACCGCCCTCATCCCCACAGCGGCGTCCGCGCAAGCCAGCGATCGCGCCGCAGCGATCGCGGAACGCGCCGAACGCGCCGCCGAGCGGGCGGCTGCGCGTCAGGAACGGATTTTGGCGCGGCTCGACCAAATCGATCCCGCTGAGCTCGCCGCGCGCCTCAATGACCGCGGCGCCCGGTTGGTGGAACGCTATGAAACTCTTGGCCTCAGCCCAGAGTCCTTGCGGGTCGACTACGCCCAGCGCCTGGCCGCCGTCACCGCGGATGAGGTGGCCGTGCGCCTCACGGCGGTGGAGGAGAATTATCAAACGCTGATCGACCTCTTAAACGACACCACGCGTGAGGACCGTGTGGTCGCGCGCCTTGAACGCGCGGACGCCGAAGCAATCGCGGATTCCTTGTCGGCCTTTGGCGAAGCGGCGCTCGATCGCCTTGACGAGCTGGGCATTGATCCAAGCTCAGTGGTGTATGAGCGCGCGATTGGGCTGGCGTCCGTGACCTCCTTCGATGTGGAGGAGAAGATCGACGCGCGGATCAACAATGTGCGCGCCATCGCCGACGCCATCGAGGAGGCGCGCGCCGGCGAGGCGCCTGAGATCGCTGAGTAAGGATTGAGGCGTTCGGACGGCCGGCGGGTCCGTCACGCCTCGCTCGCGTGACGGACCCACGGTCAGCGCCCAACGTCTGGGCCCAACGTCTGGCCCCAAGGTCTGGGCCCAAAGTCTGAAACCTGAGTCGGGGCCGAGCGTCGGCGGGCGCCGTCCCGCGCGTCTTGACCCGCGGGTCCGCCTGCGCTTTTCAGTCGCTATGACGCGTCAGCGCCCTCCCCGGATTCTCGTGCTCACGGGGGCTGGGATCTCTGCGGAGTCCGGCCTCGGCACGTTTCGCGACCGCGGCGGCGTGTGGGCGACGTTTGATCCTTACGCCCTCGCGACGCCTGAGGGTTTCGCGGCGGACCCCGCGCAGGTCCACGCGTTTTACAACATGCGCCGGCGCGACTTGCTCGCCGCCACGCCCAACGCCGCCCACGCCGCCTTGGCCGCGCTGGAGCAACGCCTTGCGTCGGCGGGCGGCGCGCTGACGGTGGTGACGCAAAACATCGACGATCTTCACGAGCGCGCCGGCTCTGAGGCTGTGGTGCACATGCATGGCGAGCTGCGCAAAGCGCGGTGCGATGGCGTGGCGGCGGCGGGCCGCGGCGGGGACGGCTGCGGCGCGATTTCACCGTGGGATGAGGATCTCGGCCTTGAGTCTGTCTGTCCGGCGTGCGGGCTGACGGGTGTGATGCGGCCCCATGTGGTGTGGTTCAACGAAATCCCGCTTTATCTCGACGAGATTGCGGCCGCGCTCGACGAGATTGACGTGTTTGCAGCCATCGGCACCAGCGGCGCGGTGTGGCCCGCGGCTGGCTTTGTGCTTGAAGCCAAGGCTCGGGGCGCAACGACCCTGGAGCTTAATCTCGAACCGAGCGAGGGCGCGGCCGTCTTCGACGAGGCGCGCTATGGGCCCGCGACCGCGCTTGTGCCGGCGTGGGCGGAGGCGGTGTCCATCGGCTGAGTGGGTCGCGCGCGACGGCCTACTCGCCCCGATTCGCCGGACGCGACGCAGGATAGGCTTCCGATTGCCGCCACACCTCCGGCAAGCTGCACGACAGGATGAAGCGTTCAAACACCGAGCCGATCAGCATTCGCCGCGTCGCGACATCCGCGACGGCCACCGAACTGCCGGAGATGTCGCCGCCATCGCTCAAAAAGACTTGATCGCCTTCGCCGGCCTCGGGATCGATAATGATCACTTGGGACGGCGAACGTCGCGCGCCGTCGCGCGCATGACCGAGGAATGAGACGAGCTTGGGGTGGGCGCCAATCCACAACAGGCCGCTGTCATCGCGGATGATGTTGTCCACGCCGGTGCCGATAAACTCCCGCCGCTCAAACACGAGATCATGGGTGTCGCGATTGTGACGGTAAAGCGCGAGGCTGCGGCCGACAGTCTCGGCCACATAAAGCATCGCGCCATCCCCGCTCAGCGCTAAGCCATTGGCGAAAGCGAGATCCTGCGCCACCACCCGCGCGCCATCGGCGTCGATATAAAGCACCTGGCCCGTGCGTTGCTGCAGCAGCGTCTCCACCACCTGGCCAAGCCGGCCCGACGCCGCGGAATCAAGCGTGACGAACGCCTGCGCTGGTCCAAGGGCCACCACGTCATTGGCGTGAACCAACAATGGGTCGCTCAGGCTCCGCTCCAGGGTCAGCCGGCCGTCGGCGACCCGGAACACATCAATTCGATCGCCCGCGGCGGCGTGGTTAATCACAAACAGTCGGCGCACGCCCGCCGCGTCCACGTGGAGATCAACGCCATGGGGCGTGAACGCCGTCGGCGATCCCCCCGTCGCATCAACCGGCGTGGCCGCCTCCGGCGAGTCAAAGGGAACCACCCACACCGCCCCGCGCGTCCCCCGCGCGCGCCGATCGACACCAGACACATAGACCTGACGCGCTTGCGCGTCGAAGGCCATGTCCTCCGCGCCGACAAACCCCTCAAGCCGCGTACACGCGCCGTCAAAGCGCGGGACAAGCGTCGTGAACTCCCCCGCATCGCTCAGCGTGCGCAGCACCAGCGTCGACGCCACAATCGCCACGCCCGCGACCCCCACCAGAACCCACCGTGTCATGGCCACGCTCCCCTCGCGCCGCAGCGCTCCACACGCGCCTTGCTTGGCTTCCCTGATTTCGGTATAGGGCGCGCTTGGCTGAATGCATGTCAGCCGCGCCTTATCCCACCGCCCGTGAGACGATGAAAGCCGCGCCATGAAAAAAGACGGACACCCGGATTACCACACCATTAACGTGGTCCTCACGGACGGCACGACCTACCAGACCCGCTCCACTTATGGCGAGGACGGGGCGACACTGACCTTAGACATTGATCCGCGCGTCCACCCGGCGTGGACTGGCGGCAATCAGCAGCATTTGACAAAGGGCGGGCGCGTCAGCCGCTTTAAGGACAAATTCAAAGGCTTTGTAAAATAGCTGCGCCTCGCCGGCTGTCGCCTCTGGGCGGGTGAGCACGCCCGCCGTCCGCAAGACTCCGCCTTGCGACACATCGCGATAGCAATGCCAAGGCGCGACGAGCGCTGACCGGATCAGCCGCCAACTCGCGCGCGCCCCAATCTTGACTGCTTAAGAACGGCGAGGCTGGGCCAGAGCCGCCTCCAGCGCCGCCAGTTGGCTCGCCACCGGATTGGGCGCCGCCGCCACGCCCGGACGCGCCGACAACCGCTCATCAAGGCGCTCCACGCGGACGTACAGACGGTCGCAGCGTGTGATCAAATCCACCAGCGCAGCCGGCAATTCATCGCGCCCTTGGAGGCGCTCGCTCACATCTTCGCCGCTCTTCAGCAAGCGATAACGCTCAGCGCGGGCCTCATCATTGCCCAACTCGCCGTCGCGGACAGCCTTATGCACCAGCAACCACGACGCGATTTGCATCAGCCGCGTCGTCAGCCGCATGCTGCGCGCGGCGTACGCAAGCGCCCCATCCCGCGACAACTCCCGCGCCGCTTCGCGACCAGGCCCTTCGAGATACGCAGACGTTTCTTGCACGAGGCCCATCCCCTCGTCGAAGGTCCGCTGAAACAGATCCGACCGCGCAAAATCGACCGGTGAAATCGGAAACGGCTCCGGCGACATGACGCTCACCCCTTCTTGTGGCCCCAAGGGCTGTGTTTTCACACACCCCCCGGTGCAAACGCCGCGCCAGCCGACGCGTCTCAGCGCCATCCAGCGCCGGCCGACGCACAGCGCGCCTTACGAGCCGCCGAACACCGCCTCCGCCGCCGCGCGGCCCGCGCGCTTGGACGTCAACTCCGCCTCGACCCGGGCGATCTCAGCCCGCAACGCATCCACACGCGCCTCTAAGTCCTCAATCGACAAAGGCGCAAGGTTGTCTCCAAGGCTCACCGCGGGGGCGGGGGGTGAGCGACCATCATCGTCAAACATGGGCGGCTCCCTCGGACCATTGCTTCGCATCGAGCCGCTGATCATAACCGCAAAGCCGACTGCAAATCGATGGGACGCCGCCCGTGGATCACACACCGCCCGACCACTCCGCCACGACGATGCGCGCTGTGTACGCCGATCCTCCCGGCGGTCCGGACGCGTTGGCTCTCCGCGACACGCCGATCCCCCGTCCCGGTCCCGCACAAGTGCGCATCGCCGTCGCCGCCGCCGGCGTGAACCGTCCCGACGCGCTGCAACGCCAAGGCCTCTACCCGCCGCCCGAGGGCGCGCCGACGTCCTTGGGCCTTGAAGTGGCTGGGCATATCGACGCCGTGGGGCCGGACGTCACCCGTTTCGCCCTGGGCGCGCCCGTGTGCGCCCTCGTCAGCGGCGGCGGCTATGCGGATTTCGCGGTGGCGGATGTGGGCTCGGTGCTGACGCCGCCGGCGGGCGTGAGCCTGCGCGACGCCGCGGGTCTCCCGGAAACGGTGTTCACGGTGTGGACGAATGTGTTTGAGCGCGGCGCCCTTGCGCCGGGTGAGACGCTGCTCGTCCATGGCGGGGCGAGCGGGATCGGCGTGATGGCGATCCAAATGGCGGTCGCGTGGGGCGCGCGCGTGATCGCGACCGCCGGAACGGAAGCGAAATGCGCGCTGTGCGCGCAGCTGGGCGCCGCGCGCGCGATCCCCTATCGGGATGCGGATTTCGTCCCGATTGTGCGGGAGTCGGGCGGCGCTGACGTCATCCTCGATATGGTCGCAGGCCCTTACACGCCGCGGAATCTGGAGGTGCTGCGCACCGACGGCCGCCTGGTGCACATCGCCTTCCTTAAAGGCGCGCGCGTCGAGGTGGATTTGCGCCAGGTCATGCAAAAGCGCGCGACCATCACCGGCTCGACGCTGCGCGCGCGCCCGGCCGCGGAGAAAGCCCGCATCGCGGCGGCGGTCGCGGAGACGGTGTGGCCCTGGTTCGCGGAAGGGCGCGTGCGCCCGGTGATCGACAGCGTCTTCCCCCTCGCGGACGCGCGCGCCGCCCATGAGCGCCTCGACAGCGGCGAGCATGCGGGCAAGATACTGCTTGCGCCGTGAGCCTGGGTCCGTTTCCCCCATCCGCCGCCGCGAGGCCCCGTTTCAACCCGTGGCGAACTCCTCTATACGTGCCGATGAGAGCGCGATTGAGCGACGCGCACCGCCCCCTGGACTGATGCTGCGGCGACACGCCGGGCCGGGCCCGGCCCGGCGGCGCGCGTTTCGGGTCCCGTCGTTCCCCAGGACGCGCGGAGCGGATCGCGTGTGATGCGCCGAGAGGAGACTGACGGCTATGGTCGAGATCCTGATGCCGAAAGCCACGGCCGTGTGGCTGATCGATAACACCGCCCTGACCTTTGATCAGATCGCTGAGTTTTGCGGCCTCCACGCCCTAGAAGTCAAAGGCATCGCAGACGGCGACATCGCTGCTACTGTGCGCGGCGCGGACCCGATCGCGAACGGCCAGCTGACCCGTGAAGAGATCGACGCTGCGGAAAACGACCCCGATCACCGCCTCAGCGCGAAGACGTCGCCAACCCATCAGCTGGTGAAAAAACGCAAGACCGGTCCACGCTACACACCCTTATCGCGCCGCCAGGAGCGGCCGAACGCCATTGCTTGGATGGTCAAGCACCACCCCGAGGTGTCCGACCCCCAAATGGCGAAGCTGATCGGCACCACCAAAACCACGATCGAGGCCGTGCGCTCACGCACCCACTGGAACGCCAGCAACATTCAGCCCCAGGATCCGGTGGCGCTGGGGCTGTGCTCCCAGCTCGACCTGGATGACGTCGTGCGCAAAGCCGCCGCCAAGCGCCGCGCCGACGCTCCCGCGGAGTCGGAAGGCGCCAGCCTTGAGCCCCTGGGCCAAGCCGGCGGGCCGGATCCGGCGACACCGCCGGCCGATGCGCCAGAGGAGGCGTCTGATTACGACGCGCGGCGGATTGGTCAAAACCTCGACGCCGAGGCCGTGTTCGCCAATATGGGCGGGGCGTCCGTCTCTGATGATCGCGAGGACGACCCGGAGCAGCCTTAGGGCTTTGTCTGCGCACAGTGAGCCGCCAATGAGCCGCCAGTGAGCCCCCGCTGGGGCGGGTCGGGCCGTGACGCGGCGTCCGATGGTTTAGTGCGCATGCCGACGGCGCAGCGCCGGCGGAGGGCGGCTCGCCCAGTTGCTGTTCGACCAATTGCTGTTCGACTAATCGCAATTGCGCGGGACCCGTTCCTGCGGTCACGCTGATCACACCGCGCGCTAGTCCTCGCGCACCAGCGTGTTGAGCGCCAAACGCCCGCCATCGACATAAAGGATCTGGCCTGTGATGTAGCTTGCGTCTTTCGACGCCAGAAACGCCGCCGCGCCGGCGACTTCATCGGGATCGCCCACGCGCTGAAGCGGTGTGCGCGCCATAATCGCCTTCGTCCCCATCTCATCACCCAGCACCGCGCGCAAGACATCGGTGTTGATGCTGCCCGGCGCGACGGCGTTCACCCGCACGCCCACGCTCGCCAAACGGAGCGCCATCGCGCGGGTGAGCTGGTTGACGCCCCCTTTTGACACGCAATACGCAAGCTGATCGGGCATCGCCGTCACAGCGTTCACAGAGGACATGTTGACGATTGCGTACCGTTTGCGCACGTCGTCAAGGCGTTCGCCATCGGCCTCGATTTGCGCTGTCATTTGGCGCGCCACGGCCTGGCTGACCAAAAAAGCGCCCTTGAGATTAATCGCGATCACACGATCGAACGCCGCCTCTTCAAGGCTGAGCACATCGCCCGGCGAGACCACGCCCGCATTGTTGATGAGCACGTCCACCCGCCCAAAGCGCGCCAGCGTCTCCGCCAGCATGTTGTGCACATCAAGCCGATCGCTGACATCACAGCGCACAAACACCGCGCGCTCGTCCGCCCCCGGAAGCGCGTCGAGGGCCGACTGGGCGTGGCTCTCGTCAATGTCGGACACCACGACGCGAAAGCCGTCTTCGGCGAACCGCCGCGCGCACGCGAGACCAATGCCACGCGCTGCGCCTGTGATCACTGCAACCCGATCCGCCGCCATGTCCCGCGCCCTCGTCCGTCACCGCTGATCGGCCGCGACCCTAGGGCTCTGCGGAATGATCGCCAAATTGTTGCAATCACAGAGCGCACGAGGACGCCGCACGCCCCGCGCGAGGGTCAGAATTCGGTCCATTCATCGTCAGCGCCGACAGCCTTGGGAAGCGGCGACGGCGCGTCCATCTCGACCGCCGGCGACGGCGCTGGCGCAGAGGACGGCGCCGCGCCGATCATCGGTTCCCCCGGCGCGCCGCCCGCCGCCACGCCGCTCGCGAGAGAGCGCAGCGCCTCTTCGCTCGCGCCGCCGGCCTCCGCGGAGGCGCGGATCGCCTCCTCCACATGCGACACGCGTTCGAGAATCGCTTCCAACGCCGCGCCGGCGTCGCGCACGAGGCGCACCCCGCCCTCCACTTCGCTGTTGGAGCCTTCAATGAGCTGGCGAATATCGCGCGCGGCTTCAGATGATTGTTGCGCCAAACGCCGCACCTCGGCTGCAACCACAGCGAAGCCGCGGCCGGCCTCACCGGCGCGCGCGGCCTCCACCGCCGCGTTCAGCGCCAGCAAGTTCGTTTGAAACGCAATGCCGTCAATCAAGCCGATGATTTCGACAATGCGCCCGGAGGAGCCCTCAATGCGCGCCATCGCCTCGATCGCGTCGCGCGCCAATGTCGAGCCGTCTTCCGCGGCTTGGCGCGTTTCCCGGGCATGGTCGGCGGCCGCTTGCGCCCGCTCGACGGTATCACGGACATGCGCGACGATCTGCTCGCCGTCGCGCTTCATCGCCGCCAAATCCGCATCCCGCTGATCGGCCAGCGCCCGCGCCGCCGCCAAATCGGTGCTCAGCCCGTCGCGCGCCGTCGCCGCCTCCGACGCGGAGTCGCGGGCCGCTTGCACAGCCTCGGCCCGCTCGCGGATCAGCACCGCCAACGCCTCCGACACGGGCGTGAGCGCTGCGTCCGCGGTCAACGCGCCCGGCAAAGCCGCCGCGTCCGGCGAAGACACCGTGCGCACGCCTTCGGCCACCGTCTCCGCCAGCACCGCAACGCGTTGACCCGCCGCGACCAGCGCGTCGAAGGCGTCGCGGGCCAAGCCTCCCGCTGGCGGTTCGCACGCGCTGATATCCTCGCCCGCTGCGAACGCGGCGTTAGCCTGAACGAACGCGTCCCACGCCGCGGCATCGCCATAGCGGCGTTCTAACGCCGCGCCCTCCTGACGGGCCGCGGCGGCGGCGGCCTCAGCAGCCTCCACGCGCGCATGCGCTTCTTTCATACGCGCGTGCAGAGTGGCGAAGTGCGCGTCTGCGGCTCGGCCCATCACCACCACCGCCGCGACGCACGCGCCCGTGAGCGCGGCGCCCGCGACGACGCCCGCTCCGCCCGCCACGACGCCGGCGATCACTGTCAACGCCGCGCCGAAGCCCGCCGCCGCCCAGGCGCCTCGGCGGCGCAGATACGAATACTCAAGCAGCGGCGCCAATGTCATCGCGGCGATCTCCGTTCCGTGGGCGACGAACGCCCCGCGCGATCTCGCCTAAAGGATGCGGGCTTATAGGCCGTTAAACACTGCACGCTAGGATCGCGACCACGTCCTTAGCCTTGCGCCATTGGGAGCATGACAGCGTGGCGTCTCCGCCCAGCCCCCCGCCGCGCCGCAACGGTCAGGCCGGCCGCCTTCGGGGATTCCACCTCGACGACGACCAGTTTGCGACAATCCGTCGGATCGCCCACGAGACCGCTGGCATTGCGCTTGCGCCGTCCAAGCGCGGCATGGTCGTCAGCCGCCTCAGCCGGCGGCTGCGCGCGCTGGGCTGCCCTGATTTCGCAAGCTACCTCGCTTATGTGTCCGGATCTGACGGACGCGAGGAAGTGGTGGAGCTGCTCAACAGCATCACCACGAACGTCACCTCGTTCTTCCGCGAAGCCCATCATTTCGAGGATCTCGCCACGTTCTTGGAGGCGGGCCTTGAAGCGGGACGCCGGCGCTTTCGCCTGTGGTCGGCGGCGTGCGCGACCGGCGAGGAAGCCTACAGCATCGCGATGGTCGCCCTTCACGCATGCCGTGACGTGGCGTCCGCGGATGTGCGCATCCTCGCCACCGACATCGACACCAACGCCTTGGAGGCGGCGGCGGCGGGACGCTATTCGGCCGCCGCGCTCGCCGACATTGACGACGCCCACCACGCCCATTTCGAGCGCGAGGACGACCATATCACCGCGTCTGAGACGCTGCGGGAGATGATCACATTCCGCCGCCTCAATCTGATCCACCCCTGGCCGATCACGGGGCCGCTTGATGCAGTTTTTTGCCGCAACGTCACGATTTATTTCGATCAATCGACAAAAATGGAGATCCATCGGCGGATGGCGGCGCTGTTGCGTCCAAGCGGTCGGCTCTACATCGGCCATGCCGAGACGGCCGACGCGCGCGCGCTCGATTTAGTGTTGGCCGGGCGCACGACCTATGCGTCGACGGGGAAGGAGACGCGGCCATGACTGCGCGCGTGGTGATTTGCGACGACAGCCGCTTAATGCGGGACTTGCTGACGCAAGTGCTCAACCGCGAACAAGGCGTGGCCGTCGTCGGCGTCGCCGGCGATCCTTATGAAGCCCGCGACGTCATCAAGTCCGTGGATCCGGACGTGGTCACCCTCGATATCGACATGCCGCGCATGGACGGTTTGACCTTTCTCGACCGGATTATGCGGCTGCGCCCAACGCCCGTGATCATGATCTCGACCCACACCGCCGCGGGCGCGGATCTGACCATTCAAGCGCTCGAACGCGGCGCGGTGGACGCCATCGGCAAACCGCAAAACCTCTCCGGCGACGCGTTTGACCGCTTCGCCCGCGACCTGGGCGCGCGTGTGCGCGCCGCCGCGCGCGCTAAGGTGGAGCCGGTGACATCCATCCCACCCACCCCGCGCCCGGCGCAAGGCGGGCGCATGCGCCCAAAAGCCGTCATTACGGTCGGCGCCTCCACCGGCGGCGTTGAGGCGTTGAACCGGTTCCTTGCCGCACTGCCGCCAAACGCGCCGCCCATCGCCATTGTCCAGCACATGCCCGCGCGTTTCACCGCGCACTTGGCGGCGCGGTTGAACGACCGCCTTCCGTTAACAGTGTCGGAAGCTGTCGACGGCGGCGTGATCGGACCCGGCGCCTGCGTTATCGCGCCGGGCGATCGCCATCTGCGCCTTGAGGCCGCCGGCGCTGTCGAGGGCGGCGGCTATCGCTGCCGGCTTTCCGATGAAGACACCCAAACCCACCGCCCCTCCGTCGACTTTCTGTTTCACTCCGCGGCCGTCGCCGCGGGCGCGGACGGCGTCGGCGTGATCCTCACAGGCATGGGCCATGACGGCGCTGAGGGCCTCTTGGCCATGCGCGCCGCCGGCGCGGCCACGCTCGCCCAATCGAAAACAAGCGCCCTCGTTTACGGCATGCCGAAAGCCGCGAAAACCGCGGGCGCCGTCGAGCGCGAAGGGGACCTGGAAGAGCTGGCGGCGTGGGCCATGGAAGCCGCGTGCGCGCACGCCAAGCCTCACTCGGAGGTCGGCTATGCCAAAGGCGCGTGATTTGCGTGTCCTGGTTGTCGACGACCAAACCAGCATGCGTCAGCTGGCGCGCTACGCGCTCCAGCAATTGGGCGTCGTCAACGTCCGCGAGGCCCGAAGCGGCCGCGAGGCCCTGGAAGTGTTGGCCAAACACAAAGTCGAGCTTGTCGTGTCCGACTGGCACATGGCCGAGATTGACGGCTTGACGCTGTTGAAGCTCTTGCGCAAGCACGACCGCAGCAAAACCGTCCCCTTTATTATGGCCACGGGCCATGGCGACCGCGAATCTGTCCTGGAGGCGATCCAAGCCGGGGTCAACAACTACATTGTGAAGCCCTACGACGTGGCCACCTTGCGCAAGAAAGTGGAGGCGGTCATCGGCGCGCTCACGTGATCGCCCGCCGCGTCGCCGTGCGACCAGACGCCCCACGCGGACGCGGCGCCCCACGCAACGCGCGGCGTCTTACGCCGGAGCCGGCCGCCGACGCCGCGCGCCCCTGTCGGCCCCTGTCGGCCCCTGTCGGCCCCTGTCGGCCCCTGTGAGCGGGCGCGACGCTGGGTTCCTAAGTTCGGCTTTCCAACGCCGCGATCTCGTCCTTTAGTCTGAGTTTTTGTTTCTTCAGCACCGCTAAGCGATCACGATCGGCCCCCGGTCGCTTCAGCTCCGCCGTCAACGCCTGGTCTAAGTCCCGATGACGGGCTGACAATTCGCGAATGCGTGCGTGCACAGCCATACTCGCCTCCTCATCGTTGGTGCTCATGTCACAATAAGATCACACATCCGCGACGGGAGTCACGGCCCGGGGCGCCGGTGCGCCGACCTGTGGACCCGCGAGCCCCGCAGCGCGCCTTTACACCACCGCCGGGCATCGTCATTTTCTTGTGGAAAAATTTGGATCGCCGCTGGAAACACCCGCACCGCGCTATGAAAGACGCCGCGAATGACGATGATGAGGCGCGCCTGCGCGCGCGCTTGCACGATTTGCGGGAGGAGCACCGCGCGCTCGACGTGGCTGTGACGGCCATGGCCGCCACGGGCGTGCGCGATCAGCTGAAGGTGACGCGTTTGAAGAAACGCAAACTGGCCCTGCGCGACGAAATCACCTGGATCGAAGACCAGCTCAGCCCCGACATCATCGCCTAATCGCGGTCGCCGTCCCGACCCGCAACGCCCGGCCGGGTCGTCTTACGACGCCGCAAGCGTGTGCTTGCGCGCATACATCGCCTCATCGGCGCGCACCAGCACGCGCTGGGCCGTCTCGCCCGCACGCACCGCCTCCGCGCCGCACGAGCACGTCACCCGCACAGGGCGGCCATCAAACTCCGCCGGCGTGGCCGCGATCAGCCGCGACAAATCAAGCGCGCGCGCCTGGGCCGCCGCCCGATCCGCGTGAGAAAGACCGACCGTGAACTCATCGCCGCCCATGCGTCCGACCACGTCGCTCGCGCGCGTGTGGCGGCGCAGAAGCTGGGCCACGTGCCGGATCACGGCGTCGCCGGCCGCGTGGCCATACTGGTCATTGACTCGTTTGAACGCGTCGAGATCCAGATAAATCAGGCTCACAGCGCCGCCATGGCGCGCGGCATGGGCGATCATCCGGTCGAACTCCCGCACAAACGCCCGCCGGTTCAGCACGTCCGCAAGGGGATCCGTGTCGGCCAACGCCTCAAGCTCCGCCACGCGCCGGCGCAGCCGCGCGGCTTCTTCGTGGAGCCGGCCCATCTCGACCAACAAACGCAGCATTTCCGCGCGCGCGGCCGCCGACGCCGCGCGGGCCCGCGTCGCTTCAAAGCCCGCCGCCGACGCGGCCGCGAAGGCCGACGCGCCCACCGCGCCTCTCGTCGACGTCACGTCTGCGCCGGAAAGAGAGACCACCACGTCGCGATCAAAAGCGTCCATAGAATCGGCCGCAACAGCAAAACAATGGCGGCGACTAGACCCCGACGTCGTTAAAAAACCCTTCACTCCCGAGGCCGCCCGCCCCAAGACGCGCGGGCTTGACCGCGCCGTCGCCGTGCGTATCGTCCCGCGCTCCACTCCCCCGAGGACCCCCGATGGCCGACGCCGCGCACGTCGCGATTATTATGGGCTCCCAGTCCGACTGGCCCACTATGGCCGCCGCCGCCGGCGTCCTCACCACTTTGCGTGTGGCGCATGAAACGCGCATCATTTCCGCCCATCGCACGCCCGACCGCCTCGCCGCGTTTGCCAAAGAAGCACGCGCCCGCGGCGTGCGCGTCATTATCGCCGGCGCGGGCGGCGCGGCGCATTTGCCTGGCATGACGGCCGCTTTTTCACCGCTGCCGGTGTTGGGCGTGCCGGTGCAATCAAAAGCGCTGTCGGGCCTCGACAGCCTTCTGTCGATCGCGCAAATGCCTAAAGGCGTCGCAGTCGGCGCGCTGGCGATCGGCGAAGCGGGGGCGTTCAACGCCGGGCTCCTGGCCGCGCAAGTGCTGGCGTTGACGGATCCCGACCTCGCCGCGCGACTCGACGCTTGGCGCCAAGCCCAGACCGACGCCGTCGCGCTTCATCCCGACACGGCTGACACGGCTGAGGCCCTCCCTGGCGCTGGCGGCGCATGACCGCCGCGGACGCGCGCGTCCCAGACCCGATCCCGCCCGGCGCCGTCATCGGAATTGTCGGCGGCGGCCAACTTGGGCGCATGATCGCGTTGGCGGCCGCGCGCCTTGGCTTTGATGTCCATGTCTACGCGGCGGAGCCGGACACGCCGGCTGCGCGCGTCGCCGCCGCGGCCACTGTCGGCGCTTATGACGACGTCGCGACGCTGAGCGCCTTCGCCGCGCCATGCGCTGTGATTACCTATGAGTTTGAGCATCTGCCCGTCGACGCCCTGAGAGCGCTGGAGGCGGCCACGCCCGTGCGCCCGACGCCGCAAGCCCTCGCGATCGCCCAAGATCGGCTTGCAGAAAAGCAGTTCGCCGCCCAATGCGGGGCCGCCACCGCCGCCTTCGCGCCCCTTGATCGCGACGCGGACGCTGAGCCCGCCCTCGCTCATGTCGGCGCGCCGGCGATCGTGAAAACGCGCCGGTTCGGGTATGACGGCAAAGGACAAGCGCGCGTCGCCTCCCCCCAAGAGCTCCGCGCAGCGTGGGCCGTCTTCGGCCATGAGCCCGCTATTGTCGAAGGCGTCGTGGCGTTCCGCCGCGAGGTCTCTGTAATCGCCGCGCGCGGCGTCGACGGCGCGTTCGCCGCTTATGACCTCACGGAAAACCACCATGAGCAGGGCGTTCTGCGCGAAAGCCGCGCCCCCGCCCCCCACAGCGACAGCCTTCGCGAGGAAGCGCTCAGCCTCACCCACCGCATGATGGAGACCCTGGATTATATCGGCGTGATGGCTGTGGAGTTTTTCGACGCGCCGGACGGCTTGCGCGTCAACGAGATTGCGCCGCGGGTCCACAATTCCGGGCACTGGACTGAGGGCGGCGCGTGGTGCGACCAATTCGAACAACACACCCGCGCCATCGCCGGCTGGCCGCTTGGAAACCCCAGCCGACGCGGGGGCGAGGTGGTGATGACCAACCTTCTCGGCGACGCGATCGAGGCGGCCCCGGACCTCGTCCGCGAGGCGGGCCTGCGCCTCACCCACTACGGCAAACGCGCCGCGAAACCCGGGCGCAAGACCGGTCATGTCACGCGCGTCACATCGACGCCGTAAGCGCCGTCGCCTCAAAAACCATCGCCCGCGGTCACAGGGTGCGGCAATCCGCGATATCGACCCTCTCACACACCCATGCCACCGATGTGGATACTGAACGCAGATCACGGTGCCACACTATGTTGAGTAAGCCGCTCCTCACGGTTCACGAGACCGCTGACCGCCTCAAAGTGAAGGAAAGCACCATTCGCGCCTGGATTCGCCAGCACAAGCTGAGGGCGATCAAATTCGGCCGCGAATGGCGAATCGCCGTGGTCGACCTTGAGCACTTCTTGAACGAAAACGCGAATGTCGCCCCGACGCGGCCGTCCGCGGAGGCCGCCCCGCCCCAACGGCGCTCATAGCCGCAGCGCCGCCCTTGCTCGCGCACCCGCGCAACCCGAACACATCCCAACTGCTGGCCCAGCGCGTGCGGCCGCGTGGTTACGCCCCGCGCCGCGGTCGACGGGGATAGCGCACGCGCGCCAGGCCATCGACCAGCGACGGCGCGCCCTCGCGCCACGTCCGCACGCGCGCCTTCACCTTCTCAAACCGCATCACATCCTCAATGCGAGCGTCTAGAACCGTCCACGGCGTGGGGTCCTCCGGTCCGGACGCGTTGAGCCAGGCCGGCGTCACCGTCGCGAAGACGCCGCTGAGAATCACACGCTTTGAATAGAAATTGCCATCCGTGGAGCGGTCGCCGATTCCACGCCACACCGTGTCCGCCGCGCGCCAACCGATGCGCGCCGCGGCCGCCGCGCCGTCCGGCAACGCCAACCGCGCCAAACCGCGCCGCGCGGCCTCACGATGCTCCTCGCCGATCGCCTCCAGCCGCGCGCGCACGCCGAACGCGACTTTCTCACGCACCCGCATCGCCGCGAGATCTGTGTCAGCGAAGCGGTCGCGCGCCGCGCGATCACACACCGCCGCCCACAGCTCCAACACCTCCACCACGCCGCCGGGAAACAGCAACGCCAGCCCCCCCGCGCCCACGCCCGCCTCCGCGCCCGCCTGCTCCAGCACCGAGCGCGACCAACCGTCAAACGGCGCGCGCGCCAGCATCGCCGTCAACACCGCGCGCCGTTCAGGATCCACCGTCACGTCCATCGCCGCCACACCGCATCTCCTCCACCATGGCGCGCCGCCGAAACGCCGCGCGTTTGTAGACAGTTTAGGGCGTGATTGTTATCTAGCATGCCGACGCCGCATGGGGATGGCCCACCGCGGCCGCGGAAGGAGGACTTCGTCATCGTTCAGATTTATGTGCGCGACAACAATGTCGACCAAGCCATCAAGGCGCTGAAAAAAAAGATGCAGCGCGAAGGCACGTTCCGCGAAATGAAACGACGGAACCACTACGAAAAACCCTCAGAAAAACGCGCTCGTCAGAAAGCGGAGGCGATCCGTCGCGCCCGCAAGCTCGCGCGCAAACGCGCCCAGCGCGAAGGGTTGGTGACCCGGCGCTAAACCGCCGGCCCCCACCCCCGCAACCGCGGCGAGGCGCCCTAAGCGCGCTGGCGCTGATGGGCGTCGCCGGCGGCGGAGGTCGGTGATCCGGCCGACGCGGCGGCGCGCCGACCGTAGTGGCGCAAACGCTCCGTCAAGGCGGCGCGGTCAATCGGCTTCGTCAGCACTTCCGTCATGCCTGCGTCCTGACACTGCCGGCGCGTCTCATCAGAAGCGTCCGCCGTCAGCGCAATCACGGGAACCGCGGCGTTCGGACCACCGCCGGCGCGCAACTCACGTGTCGCACTGAGGCCGTCAAGACCGGGCATCAGCACGTCCATCAGCACGACGTCGAAACGCTGACTCTCAAGCTGGTCGAGGGCTTCGCGCCCATCCGACGCCATCTGAAGCTGCAGGCCGGGGTCGTTGAGAAACGCCGCCGCCACCCGCTGATTGACGGGATTGTCGTCGACCACCAACACGCGCATCACCGCTCCCTCGCTCGGTTCCCATGACGCCGCCGCTGAATCCGCGTGAGCCGACGCGGGCCGCGGCTGGCCCCGGCGCTCGGTCATCACGGCGCGAATGCGCGCTGTGAACACCGACCCCTCGCCCAGAACGCTCTCCACCGTCACGTCCCCACCCATCAGCCGCGCCAAACGCCGCGCAATCGCTAAGCCAAGGCCCGTGCCGCCATAGCGACGGCTTGTCGATCGGTCCGCTTGCGTGAACGCCTGGAATAAGCGCGCTTGATCCGTCGTCGAGATGCCGCACCCTGTATCGTGCACGCGAAAGGTAAGATCAGCGATGTTGTCCTTGACGACGCCGCTGCGCACTTCCAGGCGCACGCTCCCCTCTGCGGTGAACTTCACCGCGTTCGATAAGAGGTTTATAAGGATTTGCTGAAGACGAATCGGGTCACCAACCAGAGACTCTGGCGCGGTGTGATCAGCATCAACCGTAAAGCTGAGACCTTTATCTTCCGCGACGGACCGGGATAACTGCGACACTGTTGAAATCACCGAATTTAAGTCAAACTCGGTGTCTTCCAATTCAAGTTTTCCGGCTTCAATTTTCGAAAAATCGAGCACTTCATTGAGCAGCGCTAACAAGAGATTTCCCGATTGCACAATCGTCTCAACATATTGCTTTTGGTCCCGGCCGAGGCGTGTGGCCTGGAGCGCTTGCGCCATGCCGAGCACGCCAGCGAGCGGCGTGCGCAACTCGTGACTGATCATCGCCAAGAAAGCTGACTTCGCTTCACTCGCGCGCTCGGCCTCCCCACCGCGGCGTTCTGCATCCTGGCGCGCGGCCATGAGCGAGCCGCTGATGCCGCTGAAATGCGCCAGCAACGCTTGCAAGTGCACGCCAAACGCCACGCACGCGATCACGAGGGCGACGAACGCCCAAGGCTCGAAACCGGTCAGGAGCGAACCCACCAGCAACCCTGAAAAAATCAACAAATGCCCAGCCAGGCCCGCAGTCATGACCGGCCGCACATAATGGGTGTGGGTCACCACATGGATGAGCGAGCCGCAAAACCAGATGACCGCCACGGCCGTCGTGACTTGGTGGCCTTGAAACCACAAGATCGGCGGCATCAGGCCGTAGCCGGCGGTCGCGAGCGTTATGCCGGCCACCGTCACCACCCGGTCAAACCGGCTCAGGGCCTGGGCGTCGACGCGCTTGAGTAGGCGCGCGCACCACACAGCGTCAAAGGTCTGCGTGACCGCCACCAGCGCCAAATACGCCATGGCCGCTCGGGGCGCGCCGAAGCCGGCGGCGACGGCGGCGCCAAGCAGGGCGACGACCAGGCGCAGCGCCAACGCCTTCCGGCGCGACTGCGCGAGAGCCGCATACGCACCATCGGACACATGAAAGAGAGACCGTTTGTGCGCTTGCGCCACACCACACCCGCGAACTCACACCAAGCGCGCAGGCTAGGCGCAAACTCTTCAAAGTGTGTTGCTTCTTGCGTACGCACGACGCTGCGCCGGGATTAAGGGGCGCGTCACACGCGGCGACTGCTGAATCGCGAGCTGTACGGCCGCGGACGTGGCCACAGTTATGCAGCTGCGCAGCGCCGTAAGAACGACGAACCACGCCACCCCTTCAGACGCCATAACAGCCAGGTTGGCTCAGCGGCGTTAGCCTTGCCTCGCCAGCTCACCGCCGGTCGCGGCCAAGACGGCGAAACCCACGCCCAAGGCGATGCACAAGGGCGCGTAGAACCACAGATCCAAGGTCCGAAACGGCTCAGTCACCTCGACGTGGAGTAGGCCGAAATCGATCGCCCATCCAACACCGCCTCGGCCAATAAAGATCAGCGCCAGGACGCCCGCGGCGATCCGCGCCAAAACATGGATGACGCCAGGGATCCATCCGCCGGCGAGCAGACCGAACACGCCGGCGAGAAAGATCAACCCCGCCACCACAAGCGTCGGGCCCAAGCCCGGCATGGCGCGCGCGTGCGGATTTCCGAGGACCGTGTTGATAAGACCTTGCTCGTCATCGGCCGGCCACAACCCGCCGAACGCCCAATAGACGTGCACCGCGGAGATCAGCGTCAGGATCGCGAACAGTGTGATGGGCATGACTTTTAGCATGAGCGCTCCACTCAGAAAATGACCGAGTCATCCAGTGAGGAACCACACAGAGCACACAACGCACTTACAGCGCTTTCACCACGTCTTCGACCATCTTCTTCGCGTCGGCGAGAAGCATCATGGTGTTGTCGCGGAAGAAGAGCGGGTTTTGCACGCCCGCATAGCCCGAGCCCAGAGAGCGCTTGACGAAGAACACCGTGCCGGCGTTCCACACCTTCAAGACCGGCATGCCGTAAATCGGCGAGCTCGGATCATCCTCGGCCGCGGGATTCGTGACGTCATTCGCGCCGATCACAAACGCCACATCCGCTTGGCCGAAATCCGAGTTGATGTCTTCCAACTCAAAGACTTCGTCATAAGGAACCTGGGCCTCGGCCAGCAGCACATTCATATGCCCGGGCATGCGCCCCGCGACCGGGTGGATGGCGTAAGCCACGTCCACGCCTTCGGCCTTCAGCTTGTCGCCCATTTCTTTCAGCGCGTGCTGGGCTTGGGCGACGGCCATGCCATAGCCCGGCACAATGATGACTTTACCGGCGTTCTTCATAATGAAGGCGGCGTCATCGGCGGAGCCGCGCTTGACGGCGCCCATCTCGGCTTGGGCGGCGGCCGCGGCCGCGTCGTCGCCACCAAAACCGCCGAGAATCACTGAGATGAAGCTGCGATTCATCCCCTTGCACATGATGTAGGAGAGGATCGCCCCCGACGAGCCGACCAACGCCCCCGTGATCAACAGCGCGGTGTTCTCCAGCGTGAAGCCGAGCGCGGCCGCCGCCCACCCTGAATAGGAGTTGAGCATGGACACCACGACCGGCATATCCGCGCCGCCGATCGGGATAATCAGCGTCACGCCGATCACAAAGCCGAGTGCAGTGATCACCCAAAACGCTGTCGTCGCGCTCCCGCCCGACTGCACCAGCGCGACGATCCCCGCCAAAATTCCAACGCCGATGAGAATGTTCACAAGGTGCCGCGCCGGCAGCAGGATCGGCGCGCCGGACATGTTGCCATTCAGCTTTGCGAAGGCGATCACAGAACCGGAAAACGTAATCGCGCCGATCGCAGTCCCCAGCGACAGCTCAATCAGGGAGGCGGTTTTTAGATTCCCCGCCATGCCGATGCCATAAGCCTCCGGCGTGTAGAGCGCCGCAGCCGCGACAAACACCGCCGCTAAACCCACCAGCGAATGGAAGGCGGCGACCAATTGCGGCATCTCCGTCATCGCGATGCGGTTGGCGATCACCGCCCCCACGCCGCCGCCGACCGCGACGCCGCCGAAAATCAACGCCAACGTCGTCCCGTCCAAAGCGCCTTGGCCGGCCGTGACCGCCAGCGTCACCCCCACGGCCAGCGCCATGCCGATCATGCCCAACAGATTGCCTTGTCGACTGGTCTCCGGGCTCGAGAGGCCGCGCAAGGTCAAAATGAACAAGACGCCCGCCACCAAATACAGGAGGGCCGCAAGATCGGCGTTCATGGGATGATGCTCCAAGTCGACGCGCACTAAGGCGGAGAGCCCGCCGCGCGCGACCGTGGCAAGAACGCGTGGCGGCGTCCAGTCCTTTAGCCCGCCTGTGCGCCCCCCGGAGCTCGGCGCACACCGAACACGCAGCCCCGTCCCGCGCCCTGGTCCATGAGAGCGTCGACGCCGGGGCCCCTGCCGAGCCCGAAAGCGGGAGCACAACGTCGGCCCCAATCGCAGTCGCGGCGCGCCCGCCGCTCGCGGTGGTCGCGCAAACTTGGTAGAGTTCTCGGATGCAGCCGCTGGTTTGATGGAGGGGACATGAAACAGGCGCTCGCCACGCCGGCCGTCGCGGGCCTTGCGCTCGCCATCCTTGGGGCCGGCGCGGCCCAGGCCCAATCCGGCTTAGAATGGTACACCAAGCTCGGCGCAGGCTTTGGCGCGCCCAGCGATCCTGAAATTGTCGGCGGCGACACCGAAGACGTGAACCTCGGCGCGCGCGTGGTCGCGGGTCTTGGCGTCGAAGGGCCGCAATTGCGCCGCTTCGGCACGCGCTTTGAGCTTGAGGTCAATTTCTCCGGCAACGCGTTGGATACCGATCTGAGCTCAAGCTACAACAACACCGCCGTGCTGGTGAACGCCATCGTCGACTATCCGATCAACCGTCGTGTCGGCACGTTCCTCGGCGGCGGGGTCGGCTTCGGCAGCACGGAGCTTGATCTTGATGACGGTCTTGTCGCCCAAGATGAAACCGACGGCATCGGCCAAGTGTTTATCGGCGGCTCCTACCGCGCCTCGAACCGCGTCACGCTCGATGCTGCGGTGCGGCGCATCAGCTATCCCAGCGTGAATGATGGCGGCATCGCCATTGAAGACGCCAACAGCACGGATCTGCTGTTCACGGTGCGCTTCAAGCCGTGAGCGGTTGCGTCCACAAGCCTCCGCGTGCGGTCGCCGCGCGCACGCTAGGCTTGTGGGCGTGGGGGGAGCGAGATCTGACGGGAGGAGCGCATGGGCGCGCTGAAGACAATGACGGCGGCGGCCGCAGGGACGCTTGTCCTGGCGTGTGCGGCGCACGCACAAGTCAAGCCTTATGGCGGGATCGGCGTCGGGGCGGGGACCGTTACAAACGGCGGCGGCCAAACCGGCGCGCGCATCACGCTCGGCGCAGGGGCGGTGTTCGGCCGCAATCGCCTTGAGCTTGAAGGAACGTCCGGCCTCGGCGGCGGCGACACGGACGAACTGGCGTCGCTGAGCGCGATCCTCGTCACCTACGCCCGCGAGTTCCAGGTCGCGCCGACGACGCGCTTTTACTTGGGCGCAGGGCTGGGCGGCGGCGCGTTCGACACCGATTTGCTCGATGACACCGACGGCGATTTCGGCGACTCCGAAAGCGCGATTGTCGGTCAAGTGGGCGCGGGCTTTGTGTTCGATCTCCCCGGCCCCATCGCCTTTGACGTCGGCGCGCGCGTGCAAAGCTATAACGGCGTCGGAAACTCTCAAGACAATAGCAGTTTGGAGTCCGTTGACGGGCTTGTGCGGTTGATCATCGGGCGGTGACGCCGGCGCCGTCGTGCGCCCGGCTCAGCGCGGCTTTTTTTTGTACATCGCAAGCATGCGGCGGGTGACGAGAAACCCGCCGAAAATGTTGACGCTCGCCAACACGACCGCGATCACCCCGAACGTCTTCGACGCCGCCACCGATCCGCCGTCGCCGCCGGTGACGGGCTGGGCCGCCGCCGCCAGCAAAGCCCCCACCACGATCACGGACGACACAGCGTTCGTGACCGCCATTAACGGCGTGTGCAGAGCCGGCGTGACGCTCCACACCACGTAATAGCCGACAAACACCGCAAGCACGAAAATGCTGATGCGAAAAATAAACGGATCGACCGCGGCGGCGTGTTCCATGAGGTCCTCCTGACGTTAGCGGCACTTAAGCAGCGTCACGCCCGCACGCCAAGGGGCGCCGCGCGCCCGCGCCAGCGCCGTGCGTGGCGTGGGCGACTGGCATTGCGGCGCGGAAGTGATATCTACGGCCTGACCGCCGTGGCCGGTCGCGAGGCTTTGGCGGCGCTTTGGCGGGGCTCCGGCGCACCAGCCGCTCAGCCATGTGGCGTGTAAGGGGATCTCAATGGTGGCGACACCACTGCGTTGCGTGACATTCGCCGGCCTCGCCGTCGCCGCCTTGGCAGGCTGTGACGCACCCCAAGACCCGAGCGGTTCCGGGGGTCCGGGCGGGCAAGCCGCGCCCGTGGGCGTGTCCACGCCGCTGACGCGCGACGTGATCGATTGGGACGAATACACCGGCCGCTTCGTCGCGGAGGAGGAGGTGGAGGTCCGCGCGCGGGTCTCCGGCTATCTCGAAGAGATTTATTTTGAAGACGGCCAGATGGTCGAGGCGGGCGACCGGCTGTTTCTGATCGACCCGCGTCCGTTTGAAGCCGCGTATGACGCGGCGGCGGCCAACGTGCTCGCCGCTGAGGCGCGGCTGCGCAACGCCCGGCGCGAGGCTGAACGCGGCGCGGAACTGGTGGAGCGGCGCGCCATTGCATCCGAAGAGTATGATAACCGCGTCACCATCCAGCTTGAGGCCCAAGCCGCGCTTGAAGCCGCCACAGCGCGCCGCCGCGCCGCGGAGCTCGACCGCGAATTCACGCTGGTGACGGCGCCGATCGCCGGGCGCGTCAGCGACAACCGCGTCAGCGTCGGCAATTTGGTCAGCGGCGGCGCGGGCGCGACCTTGCTGACCACCGTCATCACCATGGATCCCATTTATCTCGAAGTGGAGGCCAGCGAAGCCCAATACCTGCGTTATGCGCGCTTGGGCATTGCCGGCGAGCGGCCGCGGGCGGACGCCGCGCGCACGCCTGTGGGGATTCGCCTCGCGGATGAGGATGGCTGGCCCCATGAAGGCGTGATCGACTTTGTGGAGCCGCGTCTTGACGCCGCCACCAGCACCTTGCGCGGTCGGGCGGTCGTGGCCAATCCCGACGGCCTCTTCACGCCCGGCCTGTTCGCGCGCATGCGCATCCCCGGCTCAGCCCCCTATGAGGCGTTGGTCGTGCCGGATTCCGTCGTGCTGGCGGATCAAGCGGGACGCTTTGTCTGGGTGATGGGCGAAGACGCGCCGAGCCAGCGCTTTGTGGAGCTCGGCCCGCTGTTGGATGACGGCATGCGTGTGATTCGCGAGGGTTTGGCCGCGGATGATCGCGTGGTGGTGGAAGGCTTGCCGGCCATTCGCCCCGGAGCGCCGGTGGCGCCGTATGAGGCGCCGCTTGCGCCCGCGTCGGCGACGCACGCCGAGACGGGCGACGCCGACAGCGCGGCTGGCGCGCCGCCGGCCGCGGACGCCGCGGCTGAGGCGGGCGATTAGGACGGCGGCCATGCGCTTCACCCACCTCTTCATCGACCGGCCGATCCTGGCGAGCGTGGTGTGGGTGATCACCACGCTGATCGGCGCGGTGGCGTATTTCACCCTGCCCGTCTCGCAATACCCCGAAGTCGCGCCGCCGACGATCCAAGTCGTGGCGACCTATCCGGGCGCGGACGCCGAAACCGTGGCCGACACCGTCGCCACCCCCCTGGAGCAGGAAATCAATGGTGTGGAGGGCATGATTTACATGCTCTCTCAATCGACGGCGGACGGCTCGTTGACGCTCACCGTGACGTTTGAGCTCGGCACGGATCTCGACACCGCCCAAGTGCTTGTGCAGAACCGGGTGACCGCGGCCGAAGCGCGGCTGCCCGAAGAAGTGCGTCGGCTTGGCGTCGTCACGCAGAAGAATTCGCCTGACTTGATGCTGGTCGCGCATGTGTATTCACCGGATGCGTCCCGCGACAGTCTTTATCTCTCTAACTATGTTAGCACGCAGATGCGTGATGAGCTGTCGCGCATTGAGGGCGTCGGCTCCGCCACGGTTTTCGGCGCCCGCGACTATTCCATGCGTGTGTGGATCGACCCCACGCGCGCTGAGCGTTTCGGCCTCTCGGGCGGCGACATCGTCCAGGCGCTGCGGGGCCAAAATGTGCAAGTCGCCGCGGGTGCGTTGGACCGCCTGCCCGCGGCGGATCAGGGCGAGTATGAGATCAGCTTGCGCACCCAAGGCCGGCTGACCGCGCCGGAGGCCTTCGCCGACATTGTGATCGCGAGCGATGACGAGGGCCGGCTGGTGCGCGTGCGCGATGTCGCGCGCGTGGAGCTTGGCGCTTTGGATTACTCGCTGAGCGCGTATCTCGACGACGCGCCGGCGGTGGCGGTTGGTATTTTCCAGCGTCCCGGCTCGAACGCGCTTGCGACCGCAGACGCCGTGCAGGAGACGCTCGCCCATTTGGGCGCGGCGTTTCCGGAGGGCGTGGCCTATGATATTATTTACAATCCGACAGAATATATCGCGGAGTCTATTCATGAAGTCCAAGTGACGATTTATGAGGCGGTGATTCTCGTCTGCCTGGTCATCTTCATTTTCTTGCAAAGCTGGCGCGCCGCCATCATCCCGATCGTCGCCATTCCGATTTCGCTGATCACGACGTTCGCGGTGATGGCCGCCTTCGGTTTCTCGCTAAACAATCTCTCTTTGTTCGGCTTGGTTTTGGCGATCGGCATCGTCGTCGACGACGCCATCATCGTGGTCGAAAACATTGAGCGCTATATTGAGCAAGGCCTCTCGCCGCGCGAGGCCGCGCACAAAACGATGGACGAGGTGAGCGGCGCGCTGGTCGCGATGGGCCTCGTCCTGGTGGCGGTGTTCACGCCCACTGCCTTTTTGGAAGGCATCACGGGCCAGTTTTATCGTCAGTTCGCGCTGACGATCGCCGCCGCCACGGTGGTGTCGGTGGTGGTGTCGCTGACCTTGTCGCCGGCGCTGTCGGCGCTTCTTCTCAAACCGAAAAGCGAGGATCGTCGCGGCCCCTTCGCCTGGCTCAGCGCGATCGGGCGCCGCTTCAATCGCGGTTTTGACGCCCTGGCGGGCGGTTATGCCGCCCTCACGCGCCGGCTGGTGCGTGTGAGTCTTCTGGCGGTGCTGGTCTATGCGGGCCTGCTCGCGCTGACGGGCTATCAGTTCCAGCGCACGCCTTCCGGCTTCATTCCGCCCCAAGACCAAGGCTATGCGATCACCGTGGTGCAATTGCCGCCCGGCGCGAGCATTTCGCGCACCGACGAGGCGGTGCGGCGCATTATCCGCGACGGTTTGGACGTCGACAGCGTCGCTCACGCCGCGGGGTTCGCGGGCTTGGACGGAGCGACTTTCACCACCGCCTCCAACGCTGGAGCGGTGTTCTTTACGTTTGATGACGCTGGCGCGCGGGCGACCACCGGGCGCAGCCAAGACGCGATTATGAATGATCTGCGCGCGCGCTTTCAGGCTTACTTGCGCGACAACATCAACGTTTTCGTCATCGCGCCGCCGCCCGTGCGCGGCATCGGCAACGCCGGCGGCTTCACTATGTATGTCCAAGACCGCGCTGGCCGCGGCTTGCCCGCACTTGAGCAAGCGGCGTGGTCCGTCGCCGGCCCCGCGAACTTCCAGCCGCAAACGCAAAACGCCTTCACTCTCTTCAACACCGCCACGCCCCAGATTTATGTCGACATCGACCGCACGCGCGCTGAGAAGCTGGGCATCGAGGTCGAGGCGGTCAATGAAGCGATCGAAGTCTATGTCGGCTCGGCGTATATTAATGATTTCAACTTCCTCGGCCGGACGTATCGGGTGACCGCCCAAGCCGACGCCGACCACCGCCGCACCATTGAGGATGTCGCACGGCTGCGCGCGCGCACCGCCTCCGGCGCGATGGCGCCGATCGGCTCTGTGGCGCGCTTCTCCGAAACGGCCGGGCCGACGCGGGTGGCGCGCTTTAACCTCTACCCCGCCGCGCTCGTCCAGGGCGACGCCGCGCCAGGGGTCTCAACGGGTCAAGCCCTCGACGCGATGGAGGCGTTGGCGCAGGCCAAGTTGCCGGTGGGCTTCAGCTATGCGTGGACGGATCTGTCGTACCAGCAGCGCGCGGCCCAAATCAGCGCGCTGGCGGTGTTTGCTTTGGCGGTCGTGTTCGTGTTCCTGGTGCTTGCGGGTCAGTATGAAAGCTGGATGCTGCCGCTCGCGATCATTTTGATTGTGCCGATGTGCTTGCTCTCGGCGGTGACGGGCGTGTTGCTGCGGGCCTTAGACAACAACTTGCTCACTCAAATCGGATTTGTGGTGTTGATTGGGCTCGCCTCAAAGAATGCGATTTTGATCGTGGAGTTCGCCCGCCAAGCCGAGCAAGAGGGGATGGATCGGTTTGCGGCCGCGGCCCACGCCGCGCGTTTACGCTTGCGCCCGATCCTTATGACGTCGTTTGCGTTCATTTTGGGCGTCGTGCCCCTCGTGATCGCGACGGGCTCGGGCGCGGAGCTGCGCCAAGCGCTTGGAACGGCGGTGTTCTCCGGCATGTTGGGGGTGACGGTGTTCGGGCTGATCTTCACACCCGTCTTTTACGTGGTGTGCCGTGCGCCCGGCGCATGGCGCGACGCGCGCGCGGCGCGACGCCGAACGCCCGCCGACGCCGCGCCGGCTGAATGAGCGCTGAGGCGGGCGCGAGCGCGCTCCCCTTGAGCCGCCGCCGCGCGCGCGGCTAGACACAGCGTCATGGCCACCCTGCGCCCCGAACCCACATACACTCTCGTGCGCAGTCGCCGGCGCACCGTGGGCATCACTGTGCGGCGCGACGGCGCTGTCCAGGTCCGCGCGCCGCTGCGGGCGCCGGAGGCGCTTATCCAGCGCGTGGTCGCGGAGAAGGCGGGCTGGATCGCCAAAAAGCAAAACGAGTTCGCCGCCCTCGGCGTTCCCAGCGCGCCAAAGCGCCACGTCGCGGGTGAAGAGCATCTCTATCTCGGGACCGCTTATCCCCTGGCGCTCACCGCCAGCGCGCGCGAGGACGCGGCTCTGCGCGCTGGCGCGCTCCACATCGCCACGCCCGACCCTAACGACCGCGAGCGGGTGCGCATCCTCTTGCGCCGCTGGTATCGCCGCCGCGCCAGCGTGGACTTAGCCGAGCGCTTCACTGCGCATCTGCCGCTGGCGGACCGTCTCGGCGTCCCGCGGCCCCACCTTGTGCTGCGCGACATGACACGCAGCTGGGGCAATTGCCGCCAAAGCGGGCGCATCACCCTCAACCGCGACCTCGTGCGCGCGCCGGTGGGATGCATCGACGCCGTCATCGCCCACGAATTCTGCCACTTAGTCCACGCCGACCACAGTCGGCGCTTCTACGCCCTGTTGGACCAGGCCGCGCCCGATTGGCGCGCACGCCAGGCGGAGTTGGAGCGCCTGCTGGCGTGACGCGCCGGGCTGCGCCGGCGCACGCGTCAGCCGCGCGCTTCCAGCACCATGTTGAACGGCGTCTCCGTCGCGCGGCGCACCTGGCCAAAGCCGCCGGACGTTATCACCTCCGTCAGCACTTCCTGCCCCGCTTGCGCGCCCAGGCCCTCGCCCACTTCTTGATCAAGGGAGGTCGGCACGCAAATCATCGTAGAGGCGTTGTAGTACAGGCGGCCGACGGGATTGAGATTGTCGGCGGGCTGATCACCGGCGATCGGCTCAACAATCATCCACACGCCGTCATCTTTCAAAATCTTGCGCATATGGGCGGAGCATCCACGCGGATCGCCCATGTCATGCAGGCAGTCAAATGTGGTGATCAGGTCGAAATCGCCCTCGCGGATTTCTTTCGCTTGGGCGACGTCAAAGCGCACGCGGTCACCCACGCCGTGATCCTCGGCATGGCCGCGGGCGGCCTCGATGGAGGCCTCGTGGAAGTCGAAGCCGATGAATGTGCTGTCGGGGAACGCCTTCGCCATCAAAATCGTCGAGAAGCCGACTCCGCAGCCGACATCGGCGACTTTCGCGCCGGCGTGAAGTTTGGCCTCGACGCCGTCCAAGGCGGGCAACCAATTCTGGACGATGTTGTTCACATAGCCGGGGCGGAAAAACGCGCCCACCGCACAGAACAAGCAGCCCGCGCTGTCGCCCCAGCGCACGCCATGGCCGGTGCGAAAGGCGTGTTCGACTTTGTCTTGGCCCTCAATCATCGCCGCGGCGACGTCAAACGCGTTCGCCAAATAGACGGGGCTGTCCTTGATCCCAAACACCATCGCCTGCTCCGGCGAGAGGGCGAAGGTTTCCGCGGCGGGATCATAGGTGACATAGCCGTTGGCGGCTTGGGCGAGACACCATTCACGCACATAGCGCGGCGCAAGGCCGCCGGCCGTCTGCGCCAACGCCTCAGCCGTAAGCGGGCCATGGGCGTGAATGGCGTCGAACAGGCCGAGCTTCACCCCAAGGCGCACCGTTGCGACACTGTTGGCGCCGCCCAAATCGCCCAACATTTTGCCGATAAACGCATTGAGCGTGTCTTCGTTGACGTCTGTCATAGCGGTCCTCCCCTGATACGCGACGCGCGACACCCGCGCCCACGATGGCGCCAAGCCTTTCCTTTCGCGACATTTTTTTGGCGAGCAGGGTGCGGACGCCGCCGCCCACGCGGCGTGATGGCGGCCCGCGCTTGACGCGCGCGGCGCAAGCGCCTTCCTTCCGGTTATGAAGTTTTTGGATCAGGCCAAGGTTTACGTGCGCTCCGGAGATGGCGGGGCGGGATGTGTGTCCTTTCGCCGGGAAAAATATGTGGAGTTCGGCGGCCCCGATGGCGGGGACGGCGGCGATGGCGGCTCGGTCTGGATCGAGGCGGTGGACGGGCTCAACACGCTGATCGATTATCGCTATCGTCAGCATTTCAAAGCGAAAACGGGCGGTCACGGCATGGGTCGCGCACGCTCCGGCGCAGGCGGGGCGGACGTGACGCTCAAAGTCCCCGCCGGCACCCAGGTGTTGGACGAGGATCACGCCACCCTCCTCGCCGACCTCATCCGCCCGGGCGATCGCGCGCTCCTCGCCAAAGGCGGCTCCGGCGGCTGGGGCAATCTGCGGTTTAAGTCCTCAACCAACCGCGCGCCGCGCCGCGCCAACGCCGGCGAACCGGGCCAGGAGCGGTGGGTGTGGCTGCGCCTTAAGCTGATTGCGGATGTGGGGCTTGTGGGTCTTCCAAACGCCGGCAAGTCGACGCTGCTGCGCGCGGCCTCCGCAGCGACGCCGAAAGTCGCGGCCTACCCTTTCACAACGCTCAACCCCCATCTCGGCGTGGTCGATTTGAGCGCGGAGGCGCGGTTCGTCATCGCCGACATTCCCGGGCTGATTGAGGGTGCAAGCGAAGGCGCGGGGCTGGGCGCGCGGTTCTTAGGCCATGTGGAGCGCACGGCGGTTCTGATCCACGTCGTGGATGGGACCCAAGACGATCCCGCAGAGGCGTATCGCGTAATCCGCGGCGAGCTCGCGGCCTATGACGGCGACTTGGCGGCGCGACGCGAGCTGGTGGCGCTGAACAAAACCGACGCGTTGACGCCGGAGGACCAAGCAAGCCGGCGCGCGGCCCTTGAGGCGGCGTGCGGCGGGCCGGTGCACGCGATCTCCGGCGCGACGGGCGATCAGGTGCGCGCCCTGTTGTTCGCCGCCTGGAGCGCGGTGCAGGACGAACGCGCCGCAGCCCACGCCGCTGAGGAGGCCGCCGCAGCGCCGGAAGCGGCGGGCTGGTCGCCAGCATGACCGCCGCGGCGCCGCGCGCGCGGTGACCCCTGATGGCGCTCACGTCTGAATTCACGCCGCCGGGTCTGCGCATCGGGATTTTCGGCGGCTCTTTCGATCCGCCCCATGACGGGCACCTCCATGTCGCGCGCACGGCCTTGATCCGGCTTGAGCTCGATCGTGTGTGGTGGCTGGTCTCGCCGCAAAACCCGCTGAAACCAAAAGGGTCTGCGGACGATCACGCCGCGCGCCTGGCCGCGACGCGCCGGCTCGCCGGCGAACCGCGCATGGTCGTGACGGACATTGAGGCGCGCTTGGGCGCTCAATACACCGCCGACACCTTGGCGGCGTTGCGCGCGCGGCTGCCTCAGGCGCGGCTGGTGTGGATTATGGGCGGCGACAATTTGGCGAGCTTTCATCGGTGGCGGGGCTGGCGCTCGATTATGGAGACGACGCCGATCGCGGTGGTCGCGCGCCCGCACGCTGAGCCCCCGCGCACGCTCGCGCGCGCGACGCTGTCGCCGGCCGCCCGCGCTTACGCCCGCGCCCGACGCCGCGACCATGAGGCGAAGCGCCTGGTTGAACTCGCCCCGCCGGCATGGGTATACCTGACTGCGAGGCTCAACTCCGCCTCCTCGACGGAGCTGCGCGCCCGCTTGGGCCGCGCGTGATTCCTTAACTCCCCCAAAGAAATTCCAAAGGTCGTTTTATGTCTTCACTGCACGCCTCACGCGTGACTGCGCCCGCACATGCGTTGTCATTTTTCGTCGATCACGAGCCCAGCTTAGGCGATTTTCGCGCCGATATGCTGGAGGCGCTGAGCCAAACGCCGAAGCACACCTCGCCGAAATACCTCTATGACGAGGCGGGTTCGGCCTTGTTCGACGCCATTTGCGCGGCGCCGGAATATTACCCCACGCGCACTGAGATCGGAATTTTGCGCGAGACCGCCGGCGCGATCGCCGACGCCGCCGGTCCCGACGCCGCCGTGATTGAACCAGGCTCTGGCTCAAGCGTGAAGATCCGGCTCTTGCTCGACGCGCTGGAGCGCCCCGCTCTTTATGTCGCCCAAGACATCAGCCGCGAGCACCTCTTGCGCGCGGCTGAGACCATTGCCGCGGCTTATCCGGGCCTTGAGGTCGGCGCGGTGTGCGGCGACTTCACGCTGCCCATGGGCCTGAAGGATCACCATTTCCGCGACGCCAAGCGGCGTTTGATTTTCTTTCCGGGCTCAACCATCGGCAATTTCGAGCCCGAGGCCGCGCGCGCCGTGCTCGCCGCGGCGCGCACTCTCGCGCGTCCCGACGATCTGCTCGTGCTCGGGGCCGATCTCAAGAAGGACCCCGCCCGGCTCGAGGCGGCCTATGACGACGCCGGCGGCGTCACCGCGGAGTTTAATCTCAATCTGCTCACCCGCATCAATCGCGAGCTTGACGGCGACATGGATCGGGCGGCGTTCCGCCACCGCGCGCGCTACAACCAGGAGCACGCGCGGGTGGAGATGCACTTAGAAAGCCTGCGCGATCAGACGTTCCGCGTGGCGGGCCGCGCCTTTGAAATGACGGCGGGGGAAACCATCCACACCGAAAACTCTTACAAGTTCGACGAAGAGAGCCTGCGCGCCCTCGGCGCGTCGGCGGGCTTCGCCCATCGCACCACGTGGACTGACGCGGAGGCGCTCTTCAGCGTGTCGTTGTTCGCAGCCGTTTAGGCCCCAAGCGGCGGCGACAGCGTCCCGCGGCCGGGGACGTGACGACCGGACCCGACGCATGCTAGCGTTTGGTCGTTGTTTGGCGCATGGGAGGAACATCGCTCTGACCGCCGTCTCTTCGGCCCCAGGCCCTTCGGCTGCGTCGACCTCGCCGTCGACCACGCCCTCCGATGATCGCGGGGACGCCCCTGTGGCGGCGTTGCGCGGCGCCGTCCTCGCCAGCCTTGACGATGACAAAGCTGTGGACGTGGTGGAGATCGACCTCGCCGGCAAATCCTCGGTGACGGACGTGATGATCATCGCCAGCGGCCGCTCCCAGCGGCATGTCGGCGCCATCGCCGATCATGTGTTGCGGCGCTTGAAGGACGCAGGGGTCAAGAACGTACGCGTGGAGGGCCTTGCGGCCGCTGATTGGGTGCTGATCGACGCCGGCGATGTCGTCGTGCATTTGTTTCGCCCGGAAGTGCGGGAGTTCTACAATCTTGAGCGCTTGTGGGAGGCTGAAGCTGATTCCGCACGCGCCACGGGCTGATGCGACCGCCCCGGCGCCGCGCTCGTGCGCGTGACGCTCATCGCAGTCGGCAAACTGCGCGCGGGTCCTGAACGCACCTTGACTGATGACTACCTCCAACGCGCTGCGGCTTTAGCGCGTTCGGCGGGCTTGCGCGGGGTGTCGCAGCGCGCGCTCACAGCGGGCGATGACCGCGCCTCCGCAAGCGCGGCCCTAGCGGGGGCGTGCGCGGCTGGTGCGAAGACCATCCTTCTGGACGAGCGCGGCGAGGGTCTGTCCTCGCGCGATGTCGCCGCCCTGCTGGCCCGTTGGCGCGACGAGGGCGTTCCCGAGACGGCGCTGCTGATCGGCGGGGCGGACGGGGTTGAGGAGACCTTACGCCAGAGCGCTGACCGCCTTGTCAGTTTCGGCCGCGCCACCTGGCCCCACAATCTCGTGCGCGTCATGGCTGCAGAACAAATCTACCGCGCTTGCACCTTGTTAACACACGTCCCCTACCACAGGGATTAACGCGGGGACGGATGGAACGCCGGCTGAGCGCCCCTCGTCGGGACGGGGGCGAACGCTGGGATGCGCGCCGTAAGATCCACGCACACTGCACAGGCTTTGCGGGAGAATCACCGGACAGTGTTCCGGGATGCCTGCGACTTTGGGGGATATGTCCATGCGCCGCGCCCGCGCACTCCTCAGCGGTTTTTCTGCGGCGGCGTGCGTCAGCCTGGCGACGCCGCTCGCCCACGCGCGCCAAGATCAGGTGTTGCGTCCGGCTCATGCTGACGACTTAGTCGCGGCGAGCGCGGCGCGCTCCGCGGAAAGCGAGCGGTTGCGGCGCGAAGCCGACGCCCTGGCTGCGGAAATCGCCGCCTTGCGCGCTGATCTCGTCGCGGCGGGCGAGGCGCGTGCGCGGCAAGAACGCCTCACCCAGGCCGCACGCGCCCGCGCAGCGGCGCTCTCGGAAGAAGAAACTGCGCTCGCTGACGAGCTGGCGCGCCAGCATCGAGCCCTCGCCGACATCTTGGGCGCGTTGCAACGCGCCGCCCGCGCCGACCCGCCAGCGCTGGCGACACGGCCTCGCGACGCGGCGGCCGCCGCCCGCGCGGCGCTGTTGCTTGCCGAGGCGGCCCCCGCGCTTGACGCCCGGGCGGAAGACCTCAAGGCGCGCATCGACGCCTTGCGCGGCTTGCGCGAAGCCTCCGCCGACGCGCGCACGGCGGTGGCTGACGCTGAAACGGCCCTGGCCGCGCGGCGCGCGGACACGTTAGCGTTAGTGGAACGCAAAGCCGCCTTGGAGCGCCGCCTGCGCGGGGACGCTGACCGCGCCGCCTCCCGCGCGGCTGCGTTGGCGCGCGAAGCGGGGAATGTGCGCGAACTCATCAATCGGTTGGAACGCGACGCCGCGCCCCTCGCCCCGCGGACGAAGCCTGCTTCCGCGCCATCCACCCCATCTGCGCCGCACCTTGCCTTACGCGGCGCGCCAGCGCCCAAGCCCGTCGCGGTCGCGCAGGCGCCGCGGCCGCGGCCTGGGTCCGGCTTTGCGCGCGCACGCGGCGCGCTGAGACCGCCGGCGCTCGGGCGTGTGGTGCGGGGATACCGTGAAGGCGGCGGTGTTTTGACTGAGGGCGTGGCGTGGGCCGTCGCCCCCGGCGCTCAGATTGTCGCCCCTTATGGCGGGACTGTGATGTTCGCCGCACCCTTTCCTAACTATGGGCGGCTCTTGATCCTCGATGTGGGCGATGGCTACTATATCGTGATGGTTGGATTTGGCGAATTGCATGCGCGCGCCAGCACGTCCGTCGTCGCCGGAGAACCGGTGGGCGAAATGTCGCAGGAGAGAGACGGTCGGGAGCCGGAACTTTATTTGGAGATTCGCAGGCACGGTCGGTCCGTGAATCCAGCCCCTTGGCTGGGGGAGGACTGGACGTGATCAGCCCCATGAATAATGCCCGCCGCCAGAGGGTGGTCCACACGGGAGACGCGGCATGAAGCTTCGCGCACTCATTGCAGGAACGGTGATTGGCGGCGTCCTCGGCGCCAGCTTCATCGCCGTGGCGTCGGACACGCCGGAAACTGATCGCGACCAAACCTTCCAGCGCCTGATTGTGCTGGGCGATGTGCTGGGGCGCGTGCAAAGCGATTACGTGTCGGATGTGGACAACACCGAGCTGGTGGAAGCCGCCATCCAGGGCATGCTTCAGTCGCTGGATCCCCATTCAAGCTATCTCAGCCCGGAATCCTACCGGGATATGGAGGTGTCCACCCGCGGCGAATATGGCGGCCTTGGCATTGAAGTGACGGCGGAAGACGGGGTGGTGAAAGTCGTCTCGCCCATTGACGACACGCCGGCCGCCCGCGCCGGTTTGCGCAGCGGCGACTATCTCACCGCGGTCGATGGCGATCCGATTGTCGGGATGAATTTGGACGAAGCGGTCGACCGGCTGCGCGGGCCCGTGGGCGCGGCGGTGACGATTTCCGTCGTCCGCGATGGCGCGGAGCCGTTCGACGTCACGATTGTGCGCGAGATCATCCGGCCCAAAGTTGTGGCGTGGGATATTCAAGACGACACAGTCGGGTATGTCCGCATTGCGACCTTCAATCAGCAAGCCTCCGACGCGCTGGAAGACGCGTTGCGCGAGATCAAGAGCGACCTGGGCGATTCCATGGAGGGGTTGATCCTGGATTTGCGTGACAATCCCGGCGGGCTTTTGGAAGAAGCCGTGGCGGTGGCTGATCTGTTCCTCGATGGCGGGGAAGTCGTCTCCACGCGCGGTCGTCGTCCGCGCGACATTGATCGCTATAACGCCCGCCCGGGCGATGCGCTCAATGACCAGCCGGTGGTCGTGCTGATTAATGAAGGTTCCGCCTCAGCGGCCGAAATCGTCGCCGGCGCGCTGCAGGATCGCCGCCGCGCGACCGTGGTTGGCGTCACGTCCTTCGGCAAAGGCTCCGTGCAGACCGTGATTCCCCTGCGCGGCGGCAAGGACGGGGCGTTGCGACTGACCACGGCCACATACTACACCCCGGCGAACCGCTCAATTCAGGCCCGGGGCATCCAGCCCGACATTGAGGTCGCCGCGCGGCGCGGGCAAATCATTGGCGAACGCTTGTCGGAGGCGGATCTGCCGAATGCGCTGTCGAACAGCACGGAAGACAGCCGCGACGAAGATCACCGCGCGGCGGACGAGCCGCCGGAGGACTTCCCAGAAGACGAGGATTACCAGCTCAAACGCGCGATCGAGATTTTGCGCACGGTGGAGCTGAGTGAGAACGACCGCCGCCGCGCCGGCTAAGGCGCCCGCGTCGCGACGGCCATCCGCCAAGGATTTGGCGGCGCGCTCTGCCGTCTCGTTGTGATCCGCAGCGGCGTGGGAGCGTCGCGTTAAGCCCAGCGCGCTAAACTCGCCGCTATGTGGTCTTCCATCATGCGACCCGCCCGATGACGCCGGCGGCGCCCGCATGGGTGCTCGCGGCGCGTGACGCCGCCCGCGCCGCGTTGCAGCGAGTGGCGTCTGACGGCGCTGTCCAGAGCCTCGCCTCCTCCGCCGGGGCGTCGATCACCCCGGGCGTGCTTGGGGCGGCCGGGGCCGTCGGGTTCGCAGTCAGCCTCGCCGGGGTGCAGATCTTTGGCGATCCCCGCGCCGCGGCCGGCTTTGTGCACGCCCAGATTGTCATTACCAGCGCTGAGCACGCGACAGCGGGGACGCCTGCGCCCCACGCCGACCACGCGCCCGACCTGCATCATCGGGCTCCGGACAGCGCCGATACCCACCCACACCGTCACAGCGACGCGCGCGAGCGGCATGAGCCCGTGGGCGTCCACGGGTCGGACGCGCCCTATGACACCGAGCACGGCCGCCCGGGCCATGACGACCGTCACGCGCAGTCCGGCCACGCCCGAGAGCGCGATTCCACGCACGCGACAGCCGACACGGGCGCGCATCCCGATCCGGCGCCCCCCGCGCCCCGCCCCAACCCGCTTGCGCCGCCGCCGGGGCTGACGCAACCCGGTCCTGGCGGCCGCTTGCCCGCGATCGCGCCCGATGGCCATGTGGCTGCGGACGTCTATGCACGCCCCTTCCCGATGGAGGACGCCCGCCCGCGCATCGCCTTAATGGCGACGGGCCTTGGCCTGTCGCCAACCATCACGGCGCAGGCGATCGAGACATTGCCGCCGGAGGTGACCCTCGCCTTTTCGCCCTACGCGGCGGACCTCCAACAATGGATCGACGCCGCGCGCACGGCCGGCCACGAGGTGGTGCTGGCGCTGCCGATGGAGCCCTTTGATTATCCGGACGACGACCCTGGGCCCCATGTGCTCTTAGCCGATTCCAGCGCTGCGGAGCTGACCCGACGGCTCGATTGGCTGATGGCGCGCGCGACCGGCTATGTCGCTGTGACGAACCATTTCGGCGCACGCTTCACCACCGACGGCGACGCAACGACCCGCGTCTTGCGGACCCTCGCCGCCCGAGGCGTCGCCTTCGTCTACGCCGACCCGGCCGCGCGCCCGCGGCTGGGCGGCTTAGCGGCGGCGACGCGCGCGCGTTTCGCCGGGGCTGACATTCTTTTAGACGCGCGCCGCGCGGGCCGCGGCTTGGACGAGCAGTTCTTGCGCCTGGAGGCGGGGGCCCTGCGCCAGGGCGACGCCCTTGGTGCGTTTGAGGCCCGCGGCGGCTTAATCACCGCGGCCGCGCGTTGGGCCGCTGGCCTTGAGGCCAAGGGCTACGCTTTAGCGCCCGTGAGCTTTGTGGTCCGGGAGCGCTCGACCATGCGAGGCGGATACGCCCGCCGCGAGCCGTCAGCGGTTGGCGCGCCGCCGCGGTTTCGTGTGGTCAAAGCGGGATTTGGCGGTCGCGATGAGGACGGCTACGCTGGCGGCGACGATACGGATGCGGGAAAACAGGCTCATGGCGACGGACATTGACGCGCCGGGCATGACGATGGCGGACGCCCACGGGCGTGATCTCTCCAAGCACCGGGCGAATGTGGGGCTGTGCCTGTTCAACGCCTCGGGCCTCGTGTGGCTCGGGGAGCGCGCCCACAGCGATCGGGAGACTCATCCCTGGCAAATGCCGCAAGGCGGTGTGGATCCGGGCGAAGACCTCTACGCCGCCGCCTTGCGTGAAATGGCGGAGGAAACCGGCGTGCGCGCGGATTTAGTCTCGCTGTTGGGCGTGATCGACCGCTGGCTGACGTATGATTTCCCGCCCGACGTGCTGGCGCGCAAACGCACGGACGGCAAAGACGGCTGGATCGGCCAAAAGCAGCGCTGGTTTGCGTTTCGGTTTTTGGGCTCAGACCGCGATGTGGCGTTGGATTCCCACCAGCCCGCCGAGTTTCGCTCCTGGCGATGGGAGCGGCTGGCGCGCACGCCGGAGCTGATTATCCCGTGGAAGCGCCCAGTGTATGACGTCGTCGCGGCGGAATTTGCGCGCTTCGCCAGCGACTGACGCCCCCAGCCGGAGGACGTCATTGTCGACCGCGCAGCGCGCCAAGGCGTGCTTAGGGGCGTGTCCCGGCGAGCGTCCGCGTCTTCGGTTCGGGGGCTGCAGCCTGGGGCGTGTCGGAGCGCCCAATCGGGCGGGGAGAAGCGCAGCGGTCTTTACACGTAAGCGGCTTGCGCGAGCGCCTGGACCATGGCCTGCAGACGCTCAACCTCAGCTTCCGCGGCAGGCCGGGTCGCCTCATCGGCGTCGGCAAGGCGTGCGCGCGCGGCCTGGAGCTGCTCATCCAGATCCGATGGCGACACATCATCAAGCGATGCGGCGTCCTCCGCCAGGACCGTCAGCCCCTCCGGCGTCACATCCGCAAAGCCGCCTCGGACGAAAATCTTGCGCGCGGCGTTTTCTTTGAGGATCACCAGCGCCCCAGCGCGCAGCGTCGTCATGAAGGGCGCGTGACGCGGCAGCACGCCGAAATCACCGTTGACGCCCGGGACGATGACGTGCTCGACGGCGTCCGACACCACTTCGCGCTCCGGCGACACCAAGCTGAATTGAAACGTCTCCGCCATCGGGGTTCCTCTCGTTTGCGTCCGCAGTCCTACTGCGCGCCGCGCGCGGCGTCGAGGCGCAGCCCGCAGCCCCCATTCACGGCCGGGCTCACGCGACGGCCGCCGCCCCGTGCATGCGCGCGTGCAGCGCGTGCTGCAGGCTTGCAGGGTCCGCGACATCGCGGGTTGTGTGGCTCACTTCCCCGACAGTGACAATCGTGACCGCGCCATAGTTAAAGATGCGTCCAAGCCAGGGCTGCTCAATGGCCACGCGCACGATCTTCTCCAGATCCGTCGCCCAAAACTCAATATTGAACACGCCGTCTTTCTCCACAAAGCGCCGGTTCGTGACCGCCAGCTCCCGGAACTGCATGCGGATGAAGCGCAGGGTCAGACGCCAAACGAGCCGGCCCGCAAACACCGCCAAGCCCGCCACATACGCCCACTGAAACCAGTGTTGGATCTGCGGCGACTGGCTCGCCGTCAGGGGATCCAACAGCAACGCGCGCGCCACGTTCCACAGCGCCGTCACCGCCACAAACTCCAGCACCGGCGCGCCGTAATGCGCCATGTTGGAAAAGCGCGGCGCGTACTCCGCAGCCTCCCCCGCCAACATCATTTTCGCCAGATACGCCATCGCCATCCCCCACCGCACCGCCCTCTGCGCGCGGCTTACAGCGCCATGGCCATATCCCCGGGGCCCATCGCCTGCAACATCGCGAGATCCTCCGGCGACAGCATGTCCTTCAACTCCTGCGCCGACACCGAGCCGGCCGCCGCGCGCTCGCGTCGGCGCAACTCATGATAGGCGTCGTTGCGGGCCTCGCGGGAGCCTGGAATGTGCTGGGCGATAAAGCCCGCGACAATCGGCCGCCCGTCGCTGTTGCTGGTGTACATGAGGCCTTTGCCGATACGCGCAAGCTCCGTCGCCCGCTCGAAATCAACGGACTGACGCCAGACCAAAAGCACCGGCGTGTTGCGGCCGATCCGCGCGCCCAACAACACCATCAAGTCTTCCACGGCATACATGCCGCCCCGGGCGGAAAACCCGCCTGGCTCATCTTCGCGGGCCGCGTAGAGTGTGAACTCTGGCACTGGTCTCTCGAGTTTTTCCAAAACATCCCACGGCTTAATGTTGAGGAACGAGCGATTGATGCGATCGGGTGCGCCGGAAGAACGCCGATAAACACGCCACGAGCCGCAATACCTCTGAACAAATAATTCAGGTTGATTGATTCGTGCTTGCTTGCGGTAGAACACCTCGATGTGATCTTTATCAAGGAAGAACGGAAAGCCGGTGTCTTCCTTCGCCTCATAAGAACTTAACGCGTCGGGTTGCAGCGCCCGCCACAGCGGCTCAATCGCCGCCGGCAGCGTCACGTTGTGCGCCGCAATCATCTCTGCGAGGACTGAGCAGGCGGTCGGCAGCCACTCCGCTGCCCCGTCGGCTTGGGCGTTGTTGCGCACAGCGCGGGCCAAATGGCGCGCGTCCTCGCCCCCCGCGGGCCGCATCGCCTGAAACGCTTTGTCTGTGATGCCGCGCTCAATGGTGCGCAGATAGCCATAGACCGCGCGGAAGGCCGCCGCTCGGTTGATGCCGTCGGACATAGATCACGCTCCGGAGGGTCGCTGTGCGTTGCGTGGACGCGGTGGCGGTTGTCGGCTGAAATCGGCTTTCTTTCAACCGCAATAACGCTTGACAGCAAAAGCGATCGATAAGTTGGGAGGTTTGTGGGGCGCGTGGCGATTCCGTCGCAACACGTCGAACGCCGGGCGCAGGCGCGGAATCACTCGGACACGCGGGCGCAAACACCACAGATTTGGCCGGTTCGGGACAACCCCGCGCGCATCCGCGCCGGGTCGCCGACTGTGGGCGGGTGTTGGCTGGTGTTTGGCGAAAGTCGCTGCGGGCGTGCAACCTGGCGGATTCTTCTCATCAAACCACACTCCCTCAGAGGCGAGTTTCGCGCCATAATCACGACGCGTGGTCAAGGCTCGCAAGGAGACTGTGAATGACGCTCGCTCAAACACGCCGCCGAGGAGGGGTTGGCGCCCTCGCCTTTTGGACCGTCGCGGTCGCTGTTGGCACGCAACTGTGGGGAGACTTAGCCGCCGCTCTGATTATTGACTTAGCACTTCGCAGCCTGGGGGTGTTCGGGGAATTTCTCAGCGACCATCTGTGCACTTGCGCCACGCCACGCGGACGCGCTTTTGGCGGCATGGCGCACCATTACGTGTAACCGCGCGCCGGTGCGGCGCGTGTGATCCAGAGTGGACGTGGCGTGGCGCCCGTCGCCCCGTGGGCGCGGATTGGCGCTGATGACGATCGCGCCCGAGGCCGCCGGTCTGGCGACCGCTGCGTCCGCCCTCTGCGTGCTTATCAGCGCCGCGCCTCCGCCCCACCGATCCCGGCCACCGCGCGCCCCGCCCCCGCCTTGCGCCATGGCGTTCCTTGACGGTTACGCGGCTTCAGCGGCGAGTTTGCGCGCTTTCTCTTCGGCCTCGGCGATGGACCCGACCATGTAGAAGGCCGGCTCAGGCAAATGATCGAACTCGCCGTCGCACAAGCGACGGAAGCTGGAGACAGTGTCCTCCAGCGGCACCTGAATCCCCGGGAAGCCCGTAAACACTTCCGCCACGTCGAAGGGCTGGCTCAAGAAGCGCTCAATCTTACGGGCGCGCGCCACAGTCAGGCGATCCTCCTCCGACAGCTCATCCATGCCGAGGATCGCGATAATGTCTTGCAGAGATTTATAGCGTTGCAAGATCTCTTGGACGCGCCGCGCTGTGTCGTAATGCTCATCGCCCACAACCCCGGGCTCAAGGATGCGCGAGGTGGAATCGAGCGGATCAATCGCGGGGTAAATTCCCTTCTCCGCAATGGACCGGTTGAGCACAGTCGTGGCGTCCAAATGCGAAAAGGACGTGGCCGGCGCGGGGTCCGTCAAATCGTCGGCGGGCACGTAAATCGCCTGCACTGAGGTGATGGAGCCCTTGTTGGTGGAGGTGATCCGCTCTTGCAACGCGCCCATGTCGGTGGCGAGCGTCGGCTGATAGCCCACCGCCGAAGGAATGCGGCCAAGCAGGGCTGACACTTCCGAGCCCGCTTGGGTGAACCGGAAAATGTTGTCCACGAAGAACAACACGTCTTTGCCTTCTTGATCGCGGAAATATTCCGCTTGGGCGAGACCAGTGAGCGCCACGCGCGCGCGCGCGCCCGGCGGTTCGTTCATTTGGCCATACACCAGGGTGGCGCGGCTCTCGCCGCTGAGGTCGATCACCTTGGCGTCCTGCATTTCGTGGTAGAGGTCGTTGCCTTCGCGGGTGCGCTCGCCGACGCCGGCGAACACAGAATAGCCGCCAAACAGCTTAGCGATGTTGTTGATCAGCTCTTGGATCAACACAGTCTTGCCCACGCCTGCGCCGCCAAACAAACCGATCTTACCGCCGCGTGCGTAGGGGCAGAGCAAGTCGATCACTTTAATGCCGGTGATCAGGATTTCCGCTTCCGTGGATTGATCCACGAATTCCGGCGCGTCGCGGTGAATGGGCGCGCGAACCGCGCTCTCAATGGGCCCCCTTTCGTCAATGGGTTGGCCCACGACATCCATAATCCGGCCCAGTGTCTCAGGACCGACGGGAACCGTGATCGGCTCGCCTGTGTCCGTCACATCTTGGCCGCGCGTCAGGCCTTCCGTGGAGTCCATGGCGATGGCGCGCACAATGTTTTCGCCCAAATGCTGCGCCACTTCGAGCACCAGCCGCTGGTCGCCGTTTTGAGTCTCCAGCGCGTTCAAGATATCTGGCAGACGTTCGTCAAACTCCACGTCGACCACCGCCCCGATCACTTGAGCCACGCGCCCACGGTTGTTCGTCGTCATGCCTGATCTCACACGTTCCGCGTTTCACCGCCGCAGCGGTCGCCGCTCACATTCTGAATGGAAAAGGCGACGGCGCAGCGGCCCGCCCCTCAGTCTTGAAGACGACGCCGCGCGTAAACCCTCGGTAAACGCCGCCATCGCCACCTGCCTGATCCCCTAACGCAGCCGGCCGCGTGTGTCTAATGCTTCATTCCGCACCGCCGCAGCGCGACGCCGTCGCCGCCGTCGGCTCACTCCGCGGCGCTGGACGCTCGCCCATGGCGGCAGCTCAAACGCGCGCCTGTGGAGGCCACGCGGACCTGTTCGCCAGCGGCGACGCGATACTGCGCATCACCCACCACGGTTTGGACCCGCAACACAGCCGGTCCAGTCACCACGCACACCACCCCCGCGGAGCTGTCGCCGCACCGCTGCTCGCCGGTGCCGTCCTCCACGCCGAGCACGAAATTGACGCCGCGGGCGCGCAAAGCGTGTTTTGCAAAGCTGGCGCGATACTCCGGCCCCCAATCCGCGTCGAGGGGATCGCCCTGCGGCGCGCGACGGATCATGTCATAATCCGCCGCCATACGCTCACACAGAGAGCCGCTGGCCGGCGACACCACGGTCTGCGCCGTCTCAAACCGCACTTGTCGATCCGGCGTCGGCTTCGCGCACGCCGTCGCCGCGACTGCAGCAGCGACGGCGACCACCCACGCGCCATGCTTCATGGATCTCCATCGCGCCATTACACCCTCCCGCGCCCGCGCCGCCGGGCTCAGCGTTTCGGCCGCACAGGCTGCTGCACCAGATTGTTTTCGGTGTCCGTCATCGCCCGCCTCACCCGCGAACCATCGCCCGTCGCCACATTGCAACTGGAACATCGCATGAACATCGAGACGACGCAAGCGCTAAAGCGCTTCCGCGCCGGAGATGATTTCAATGAGTTCTTTCGTGATGTTGGCTTGGCGGGCGCGGTTGTATTGCAACGTGAGGCTGTCGATCAGGTCGCCGGCATTGCGCGTTGCGTTGTCCATCGCCGACATCCGCGCGCCCTGCTCGCCCGCGGCGTTCTCCAACAGCGCGCTGAACACTTGCGTGGTGAGATTGCGCGGCAGGAGATCCGCAAGGATCGCCTCCTCATCCGGCTCATACTCGTATTGCGCGCCTTGAAGGTCGGGACCTTCGAGGCTTTCATCCACGGACTCAGACGCCGGAATAATGGTCCGGACCGTCGGCACTTGCGTCAGCACGGACTGGAAGCGTGAAAACACAAGCGTCGCCACATCAATCTCGCCGGCGTCGAACAGCGTGCGCACTTTCGCGGCGATGCCGCCGGCGATGGCGGAATCCAAGCGTTTGACCTCCCGCAACGAGATCACCTCAACGATTTTGTCGCTGTGGAGACGCTTCAACTGGTCGTGACCTTTTCGCCCGACAATCAGGAGCTTAACGGTTTTTCCCGCGCGCTCGAGCTCCACGATGCGTTCGCGCGCCAGCCGTGCAATCGACGCGTTGAAGCCGCCGCACAGACCGCGGTCGGCCGTGCACACAATCAGGAGATGCACGTCGTCTTTGCCGGAACCGATCAGGAGCGGCGGCGCGCCGGGCGTGTCTTTCACGGCCACGGAAAGGTTCGCAACCACCCGCGCCATGCGCTCGGCATAAGGGCGCGCGGCCTCCGCTTGATCCTGGGCGCGCTTGAGCTTCGCTGCGGCCACGAGCTGCATCGCCTTGGTGATCTTCTGGGTCGATTTGACTGAGCCGATCCGGTTTTTTAGGTCTTTAAGGTTGGGCATCTTTACACCAGTCGCCGCCGATTACGTCACACCGCCGATCGGCGCGCCGCGCAGTCGTCAAGGCCCTAAGCGAACGTGCGCATATAATCGTCGATCGCGGCCTTGAGTTCTTTCTCGATGTCGTCGGTGAGCTTTTTGCTGCTCCAGATCGCGTCGAGCACGGCTTTGCCTGTTGTGTTGAGATACTGCAGCAGGCCCTGCTCAAACCGCTTCACATCCGCCGTCGCAACGCCATCGAGATAGCCACGCGTGCCGGCGTAAATCACCGCCACTTGCTCTTCCGTGCGCAGGGGCGAAAACTGGTTTTGCTTCAGCAGCTCGGTCAGACGGTCGCCGCGATTCAGCA
>CAZMSO010000004.1:0-113994 GCA_964568975.1 uncultured Caulobacterales bacterium
CGGGCGTGATGCGGGCTCGGGCGTGGAGGTGCGCCACGTCTGGCCGGCGCGCCATGAAGGGGGACGGGGATGCAGACGGTGGCGACGTTAATTTCCGGCATCGCGTTGGTGCTGGCGACCTTGCAGGCTTGGGTGTCCTACCAAGCGCGCGATGATCATATTGAAGCGATTATGGCCGGCCAGCGCATGCAAGCGTGTGCGGCGGCCGGACGCGACGCGGCGGCGCTGATTGCGGCGGCGCGGCCGCTGCTGCCGCCGGCGCGCCTCGGCGCGCAGGATATGCCGCGCCTTCAAGCGATTACGCCAAGCGTGCGTCAGTCGGCTTACGCCGCGCAGTATGTGTTGCCGGACGACGCCCAAGCGGTGCTCAAGGCGCTGCCGGAAGACGCAGACGCCGTGGTGAAGGGCGTGTTCGCCGGCGATGACAGCGCGGCTGACGCGCTGGCGCGCTTTGAAGCGCGCAGCCAAGAACTCCAAGCGGTGTGTCGCGCGCGGATCGCGGGCTAAGGCGATGCAAGATTTGTTTGTCACAGCGTTGGTGACGTTCTTCGTCGTGATCGACCCCATTGGCGTCACGCCGATTTTCGCAGCGCTGACGGAGACGGGCACGCCCGCGCACCGCCGCCTCATGGCGATTAAGTCGGTCGTGATCGCCACGGTCGTCTTGATTGCGTTCGGCTATGGCGGGGAGTGGCTGTTCAGCCGCCTGCATGTGTCGCTTGATGCGTTCCGCATCGCCGGCGGGGCGTTGTTGTTTCTGTTGGCGCTGGAGATGCTGTTTGAGACGCGCACGGAACGTCGCGAAAGCCGCGCTGAAGCGGTGCGCGATGGGTCGGATGCGAGCCCGGGCTATGCTGATGTCTCCGTCTTTCCCATGGCGATCCCCATGCTGGCCGGGCCGGGGGCGATCGCCTCGATTATGCTGTTTATGCGCGAGCAAGACTTCGGCCTCGCCGGCCAAGGCGCGATCTGGGCGGCGTTGGGGGTGAACCTTGTGGTGGCGCTGGTGCTGTTCTTGGCGGTGGAGTCGATCATGAAGCTGATCGGCCACACGATCGCGGCGATGATCACCCGCATTCTCGGCGTCATCCTCGCAGCCCTTTCAGCGCAATTCGTGATTGACGGCGTCGTGAATGTGGTGCGCTCGATCGAGGCCGCCGCGTGAACGCCCGCCCTCACGCCAAGGCGGCCAACGCCTCCTCGCCGCTGAGGGTGTGCGGGATGGCCCAAAAGTCGGCCTCCGCTCCGATCGCGGGCTTTAACCGGGCGTGATAGGCCGTGCGCGAAATCTCAATCGCGCCGAATTGGCGCAAATGATCAGTAATGAACTGGGCGTCCAGCAGTTTAAAGCCGCCGACCTTAAGCCGCGCGGCCAAATGCACCAGCGCCACCTTGGACGCGTCGCGGGCGGTGGAGAACATGCTTTCGCCGAAAAACGCCGCCCCAAGGCGCACGCCATAAAGCCCGCCGACCAGCGTCTCCGCCTCGCCTTCAACGCTCCAGGCCTCCACGGAATGAGCCTCGCCGCGGTCGTGGAGGGCGCGATAAAGCGTCTCAATGCGGTCGTTGATCCAGGTGTCCTCGCGCCCTGGCCGCGACGCAGCGCAGGCGGAGACGACGGCGCTGAACGCTGTGTCCACCCGCACCTGATACGTGTCCTGGCGCACGGTGCGACGCAAACGGCGGGGCGTGTGGAACGTCTCCAGCGGCAAGATGCCCCGCTCATCAGGGTCGAGCAGGAACACCCTCAGCGCATGGCGCGAATCCGCCATCGGGAACACGCCGCGCGCATAGCAATCCAGCAGTCTGTCCGGACCGAAACCGTCTATCGGTGACTCTCCCGACACATCGCAACGCCGCGTGATCGTAGACCATGGCCTCGCAGCGGGCCACAGAAACTGAGCGCGTGGGCGCGGCGCTCCCGCTTACGCCACGTGCTCGGCCGTCTCCAGCCAGGTTTCGAGCCAGCGAATGGTGTAATCCCCGTTCTGGAAGTCCGGCTCATCCAGCAAGGCTTGGTGCAGCGGGATGGTTGTGTTGACGCCGCTCACCACCATCTCATCCAAACACCGACGCAACCGCAGCACCGCCTCTTGGCGGTTGCGGCCATGCACAATCAGTTTACCGATCAGGCTGTCATAGTAAGGCGGCACCCGATAGCCGCTGTAGACCGCGGAATCAAGCCGCACGCCCAAACCGCCGGGCGCGTGAAACTCCGTAATGGCGCCGGGGCTCGGCGCGAAGGTGCGCGGGTGTTCCGCGTTGATGCGGCACTCAATCGCCCAGCCGCTGTAGCGCACATCTTTCTGGGCCAAGCTGAGCGGCGCGCCGCTGGCGATGCGGATCTGCTCGCGCACGAGATCCACACCCGTGATCGCCTCCGTCACGGGATGCTCGACCTGGAGACGGGTGTTCATTTCGATGAAATAGAACTCACCGTTTTCATAAAGGAACTCGACTGTACCGACGCCGAGATATCCCAGTCGTTTCATAGCGTTGACGACGGTCGCGCCGATCTCGTCGCGCGTTTCGGCGTTCAAGGCGGGGCTTGGCGCTTCCTCCAGAACCTTTTGGTGGCGGCGCTGCAGCGAACAATCCCGCTCGCCCAGATGAATGACGCCGCCATGGCTGTCAGCGACGACTTGGATCTCAATGTGGCGCGGTTTCTCGAGATATTTCTCAATGTAGACGGCGTCATCGCCGAACGCGGCTTTCGCTTCTGAGCGCGCGGTGGAGAGGGCTTCGGCCAAATCCTGGGGGCCGCGGGCGACCTTCATCCCGCGCCCGCCGCCGCCCGATGCGGCTTTAATGAGCACGGGAAAGCCGATTTTTTCCGCGATCGCCGCGGCGGCCTTGGCGTCGGCGACGCCGCCGTCGGAGCCGGGCACCACAGGGATGCCGGCGTCTTGGGCGGCTTGTTTGGCGGTGATCTTGTCGCCCATCAGGCGAATGTGTTCAGCAGAAGGGCCGATGAACACCAAATCATGGGCGGCCACAATCTCGGCGAACCGCGCATTCTCCGACAAAAAGCCATAACCGGGATGGACCGCCTGGGCGCCGGTGACTTCCGCGGCGGCGATGATTGCGGGCACGTTGAGATAGCTTTCCGCGGCCGGCGGCGGGCCGATGCACACGCTCTCATCAGCGAGACGCACATGCTTGGCTTCTTTGTCAGCGGTGGAGTGCACCGCCACGGTCTGGATCCCCATTTCGCGGCAGGCGCGCAAGACCCGCAGCGCGATTTCTCCACGGTTGGCGATCAGGATCTTGTCAAACATGGCCGTCCTTCACCTCGGGGCGGAGCGGGCGGGAAGGATGGAGGCGGCGGTCGACGGGCGCGCCAGCCCGCCGGCGCGGCGCGTCAGCCCAAAATGACCAGCGCTTCGCCGTACTCCACCGGTTGTGAATCCGACACCAGGATTTCCAGCACTTTGCCGGCTTTGGGGGCCTGGATCGGGTTGAAGGTTTTCATGGCTTCGATCAGCAACAGCGTCGCGCCCGCTGAGACCGTGTCGCCCGGCTTTACAAAGGCGGCTTTTCCCGGCTCTGGCGAGAGATAAGCCGTCCCGACCATGGGCGAAGTGACGGCGCCGGGATGGGCTTTGGCGTCAGCGGCGTCGGCGCGCGCGGGCGTCTCCACCGCTGGGGCGGCGCTGGCGGCGCTGGCGGCGGTCGCTGGCGGCGGGGCCGCCGACGCCGGGGCCGTGACAATGGACGGCTCTGGCGCGCGCGCGACGCGCACCCGCAAATCGCCGCGTTCGACCTCGATCTCAGTCAAGCCCGTGTCTGTGATGATCGTCGCCAATTCACGCACGATTTGCGTGTCCACGGGGGCGGGCGCGTCGGAGGCGGCGCGCGATTTTACCGATTGACCAGCCAGTTCGGAGGCTTTCGCCATTACACGCTCCTTGTCGCGGCGAGCGGACGGGTCGCGAGCCGGCACGCGGCGTCGACGCCAAAAACATAGCTCCATAATCCTAAGCCGCTTATGACCCCGTCGGCGGCGAGGCTGACATAGGAGACGGCGCGAAAACGCTCTCGGGCGACGGGATTTGACAGATGCACCTCTATGAGCGGCGCGTCCAGCATTTTCAAGGCGTCGTGCAGCGCAATCGACGTATGTCCATAGGCTGCGGGGTTGATTACCACCGCCGCGGCGGCGTCGAGAGCCTCATGCACCTGGGCGATGAGCTCGGCTTCGCTGTCTGTTTGGCGAAAATCTGTGTCAAAGCCATAGCCGCTGGCGCGCTCCACGCACGCGGCGCGGATGTCGGCGAGGGTGTGGGCCCCGTAAATCGCGGGCTCACGCCGCCCAAGTTGCGCGAGATTGGGGCCGTTGAGGATGAAGATCGGTTTCGCCATAGACACGTCGTCCTACACACGCCACCTTCTAGAGACGCCGCCGCGGCGTCACAAGCGCTGCGGCCGCACGCCGCGCGCGCTCCGTGATCGCAACGCCGCGCGGCGCTGTCCGAACCCGAGAACGCGGCGAGGATCGTATGAGCGAACCGATGACGATAACCCTCAATGGCGACGCCCATGAGGTGCCGACCGGCGTGACGGTGGCGGAGCTGCTGAAGCGGTTGGACGTGCCCGCCCGCGGGGTGGCGGTCGAGCGCAACCACGCCATCGCGCCGAAGTCGGCGTATGAGACGATGACGCTGCAAGCCGGCGACCATATCGAGATCGTCACCTTTGTCGGCGGCGGATGACGGCGATGGCGGAGCTGCGCGCGACTTGCGACTGCTGTGGCGGTGATCGTTCAACCGGCGCCGCGAAGCGCATGTTCTGGGGCGATTGCGTGACGCCGCGCACGGGCGCGCAGCGCTTAGGGAGCGTGCGTCCCAATGGCGGGGGCGCTGTGCGCCATCGGCGGCTGCGCCCGGTTGACGCGCTCGCTCGTTTCCCGGCGTCGACCGCCCGAGCGCCCAAATCGGAGGTTTTCCGCCATGTCTGACCTTGCTGTCTCCCCAGCGCCTGCCGCGACAGACGCGCTCGGCGCGCCCGATCCGCTGATCATTGCGGGGCGGACATTTCATTCGCGGTTGATCATCGGCACGGGCAAGTATGCGAGCTACGCCCAAAACGCCGCCGCGCTCGCGGCCTCTGGCGCGGAGATTGTGACGGTGGCGGTGCGGCGCGTGAATGTGGCTGATCCGGGCAAGGAGCGCTTGGTGGACCATATTGATCCGCGCGCGGTGACCTATTTGCCCAACACTGCGGGCTGTTTCACGGGCGAAGACGCGGTGCGCACGCTGCGTCTGGCGCGGGAGGCCGGCGGCTGGGAGTTGGTGAAGCTCGAAGTCCTCTCTGACCCCAAGCACTTGTATCCCGATATGACGGAGACCCTGCGGGCGGCGGAATTGCTGCGCGCCGATGGGTTTGAGGTGATGGTCTATTGCTCGGACGATCCGGTGTTCGCTAAGCGCCTTGAGGAGCTGGGCTGCTGCGCGATTATGCCGTTGGGCGCGCCGATCGGATCCGGGCTTGGCGTTCAAAACCCCGTCAACATCCGCTTGATTGTCGAGCAGGCGAACGTGCCGGTGATTGTGGACGCGGGCGTGGGCACGGCGTCGGACGCCGCCGTGGCGATGGAGTTGGGGTGCGACGGCGTTCTCATGAACACCGCCATCGCGGAAGCGAAGGACCCCATCCGCATGGCCCGCGCCATGAAGCACGCCGTGATCGCGGGGCGCGAGGCGTATGTGGCGGGGCGCATGGCGAAAAAGCGCTACGCCGATCCCTCCAGCCCGCTTGCGGGCTTAATCTAGCGTTCGCTCGCTGGTCCGTTTGCGAGGGCTCGATCAATCAGCGCCGTCAAGCGCGGCAAGTCTGCACCCATCACCACCTCGTCATTGATGACGAAAGTGGGCGTGGCGGCGCGGCCGCCGCTGATCGTCTGCAACAGCTCCACCGCGTCATCCAGCTGGGCGGTGGTGTCGGGCGCTGAGCGCTTCGCTTCGATTTTGCGCAGATTGACGCCGACCTCGCGCAACACGGCGGCGGCGGCTTGGGCGTCGAGACGTTGTCCTGATTCCAAAAGCGCAAAGTGGGCGTCGAGATACGTGTCCGTCGCCTTCGACGCGATGGCCCAACGGGCCGCCTCTCGCGAACCCTCGCCAAGAACAGGGGATTCCTTAAACACCACCCGCACTTGGCCGTCATAGGAGTCCACTAAGTCACGCACAAACGGCGCGCTGGCGCGGCAATATCCGCAATTGTAATCAAAAAACTCCACCACAGTTACAGGCGCGTCTCGTGGTCCGATAGTGAAATCCCGCGGGTCGTCATAGAGCGCTGCAGCCTGCTCTCTCACTTGTACTTGCGCTTCCGCCAGTTGATCTGCTTCGTGACGGCGCTGTAGCTCCAGGATCGCTTCTTCAATCACTTCAGGGTTTTCGAGCAAATACTCTCGGATGATGACGCCGATCTCCTCACGCGCGCCGTCGGGCAAGACAGAGGCCGCGGCGTCCTGGGCGGCGGCGGCGCCCACAGTCATCACAGCAGCGGCCAGCGCCGCCACAGCAGCGAGGAGGGGGCCCAGGGCGAACACGCGCATCGACATAACAGCTCCACAACGGCGATCTCGGTCGCGTGTCAGTACCGCACCCGTCCGGCGTGTCCAGTCACCCTGGCGTGAAAGGGACCGTGAGCAGGCCGCGCGCGCGCCGGATCACCGACGCCGGCCCTGCGCCTCCTGGAGTTCGAGGCGCACAACATTCAGGATGTCGGCGGTGCGCAGCCATTCCGGCGACCCGCGTTCAAGATCCGGCCGCGCGCTGCTCGCGAAGGAGGCGGCGCGGCGCAAATCTCCAATCGCGAAGAAGCGTTCCGCGCTGGCGTAACGCGCCAGCGCCGTCTCGCCCAACGCGTCATGGGCGCGCGATCTCTGATACCAGGCGTAAGAATTGTAAGGCTCTAAGGAAAGCGCGGTCGTGAGATGGTCCATGGCGCGCTGGGTGGTCTCCAAAGAATTCTGATCCAACAGCGCTTTCGCGAGGCCGGTGTGCAAGAGGGCGGCGTCAGGTTTCAGGGCGACGGCCCGTTCATAGGGGCCGATCGCAGCGGCGGGGCGTCCGTTTTCTTGCAGAATTTGGCCTTTGAGTTCATGGAAGTAGGGGTTGTCGGCGTCGCGCGCGATCAGCTCATCCATCAGTGCGACGGCGGCGTCGACCTCGCCGAGGCGGTGGTGGGCCACCGCGCGCGCGTAAAGCGCGGGGTCGGAGGTGTTGGTCTCCGGAAAGCGGCGGAACACCACATCCGTTTGGTCGAAAAACCCGTGGAGCTTTGCTTGGGCCATTTCGAGCATGCGCACATGTTCCGGCGTGTCCACGGCGTCGCGCGAGGGTTGAGTGGCCAGCTGCGCGCGCAAATACTCCACCCGGTCCGATGACAGCGGATGGGTGCGGAAATACGGATCCAAGCGCTGCAGGCGCGCTAGGCTTGGGCTCGCGAACACTTCTTGGTCGCGAAAGCGATCAAAGAACGTCACCAAACCTTGGGCGGATTGGTTGGTTTGGGTGAGGTAGCGCAAGCCCGCTTGGTCGGCGGCGCTCTCAAATTGGCGAAACTGATTGAGCTGCTCGATTGCGGCGAATTGCTGAGACGACGCGAGCAAACCGACGGCGGCGCCGCCTTCGCCCGCCGCCGCCGCCAAAATGCCCGCCGCCAGCGTCGCCAGCATCGGGCCCAGGCTTGAGCGTGTGGCCGCGATCCCGCGGCGCACCGCGTGGGAGCCGGCCATGTGGCCCGTTTCGTGGGCGATCACGCCAATGAGCTCATTCGGGGTGTCGGCGGCGGTGATGATCCCCGCATGCAAAAACATGCGCTGCCCCGGGATCACAAAGGCGTTCATACTGGCGTCGCCGACGAGATAAATCTCAATCGTCGCCGGATCGAGACCCGCGGCCTTGAAGATCGGCGTGGAATAGGACCACGCCATCTCCTCAATCTCCACATCGCGGATGAGACCTTGGCCATGGGCGGCGAATGTCGGCGCAACGAGCGTCGCAACCGCAGCGAGGATGAGGGCGCGGATCCAGGTCATTATGTGTCCTTCGTGCACCACACCAGTATGGGTGTTCGCCTGCGCGTCGTCGAGGGCGCGCTCACAGGCGCCCCCCGCCAGGGCCGGTGCGCCCGTCGCCTGAGTGATCGCGCCTGACCCAGTTTTACGCGCGGCCGGGCGCAATCCGTCGCGCGCCCGGCGCGGCGACGCCGGGGCTGATCCCACGCCGTTCGCCCCTCAGCCGCCAGCGCCGCGTCGTCGCGTGACGCGTCGTCGCGTGACGCGTCAGCCGCCCACCCATGAGCGCAGGCGGTCGCGCCAGCGTTTGCGCAGTTTCTCGGCCTCCGGATCGGGTTCGGGGGGTTCAACTTGGGCTGGCGACCAGGCGCTCGCGACCTCCGCGACGGCGTGCGTGGGGACGGCTGCGTCACCGGCGGGCGCGGCGATGGGCGCGGGCTGAGCCTTGCCGGCCTCCGGCGCCGGCGCCGGCGAGGCGGGCGCCTCCGCGATCGGAGCGGGCTCCGACGGCGCGTGGGCCAGGACCTCATCGGAGGCGGCGTGCAGGGTCTCGGCGGGCGCGGCGCCGTTCACATAGTCGGCCTCAGGAAGCGCCTCAGGAAGGTCCTCAGGAAGCTCCCCAGGAAGCTCGTCGGCGGCATGGGACGCCTCGGGCTCGCTGACGACACGTGATCCGGCCTCCCAGGCGGGCGTCGGCGCGATCGACGCCGGGTTACGGTCGTCGTCGCCGTCCGCCTCCGGCGCTGCAGAGTGCGCGGGGTCCTGGGCCGGGGCGATGTCTCCCGCGTCGAAAGGAGCAAGGCCGCCGTCGGCAAACTCCGCTTCGGGATCCACGACCCGCAGCGCGTCGGCGTTGGAGGCCACGCTCTCGCCATCACCCTCAGGGCCGCTGCGCCGGCCGCGGCCGCCGCGGCGTCCGCGCCGCCGCCGCCCGCGCTTGGGCTTAGCGTCATCATCGCCGTCGGCGTCAGCGTCCGCGGCGGCGTCAGCGTCTGCGGCGGCGTCTGCGGCGGCGTCTGCTGCGACATCCTCATCGGCGTCACTGGCGTCCGCGTCGCCATCCCCTGCAGCGTCGACGCCATCGCCCTCGGCGTCCTCGCGGCGGCGGCGGCGGCGACGTCGGCGCCGCCGCCCGCCCTCATCCTCGCCGCTGTCGCGGTCCTCCTCTGGTGCGGGGGCGGCGACCGCCTGGAGCGCTTTGGGCTCGTCGCCCGGCGCATGGGTGTCCAGCGCTTGGATCTCACAATCAGGCGGGATCAGCTCAGGAGCGGCCTCCAACGTCACCGCCATGGCGCAGCGTTCTTCAATCGCGGCGAGGTGATCGCGTTTTTCATTGAAGACGTAGAGCGCAATCTCCGGCGCGACGCGCACGCGCAAGCGCGCCGCGCGCGCTTTTAGCCCTTCTTCTTCAATGTGGCGCAGCACATGCAGCGCGCTTGAGGCCGGCGACCGCACAAAGCCGCGCCCTTCACAGCGCGGGCACTCCACCGAAGACCCCTCAAGAAGGCTCGCCCGGCGGCGCTGACGCGACAGCTCCATGAGCCCGAAGCCCGAAATCTTGCCCATTTGCAAGCGAGCCCGGTCGCGCTTGAGGCAATCGCGCATGCGCTTTTCCACCGCGCGATTGTTCTTGCCGTCATCCATGTCGATGAAATCGATGACGATAAGCCCCGCGAGGTCGCGCAACCGCATTTGGCGACACGCCTCTTCCGCGGCCTCCAAATTGGTTTTCAGCGCTGTCGCTTCAATGTTGCGTTCTTTCGTGGATTTGCCGGAGTTGACGTCGATCGCCACCAGCGCTTCGGTTTGATTGATCACCAAATAGCCGCCGGATTTCAGCCGCACCGTCGGGCTGAAGGTGTCCTCCAGCTGGTCTTCAATGCGGTGGGCGATGAACAGCGGCGTCGGCTCCCGATAGGGCTGAACTTTCTTCGCGTGGCTCGGCATAAGCATGCGAATGAAGTCTTTCGCCTCACGATAGGCCGCATCGCCGTCGACCAGCACTTCTTCGATGTCTTTGTCGTAGAGATCGCGGATGGAGCGTTTAACGAGATTGCCCTCCTCATGGATCAGGCAGGGGGCCATGGATTTGAGCGTGCGCTCGCGGATCGTCTCCCACAGTCGCAACAAATATTCATAGTCCCGCTTGATCTCGGATTTGGTGCGCTTTGCGCCAGCGGTGCGCACAATAAGCCCCATGCCTTGGGGCACCTCCATTTCCTCCGCGATATGGCGCAATCGTTTGCGGTCGGGCGCGTTCGTGATTTTGCGGCTGATGCCGCCGCCGCGGGCGGTGTTGGGCATCAACACGCAATAGCGGCCCGCCAACGACAAATACGTGGTGAGCGCGGCGCCTTTATTGCCCCGCTCCTCCTTAACGACTTGCACAAGCAGGATTTGGCGGCGCTTAATCACTTCCTGGACGCGATATTTGCGCAGCGCCGCGCGCTGGGCGCGGGCGCGGCCGGCGGCGAGTTCGTCCTCGTCGTCGCTCAGCTCGGCGTCGTCGGCGTCGTCATCGCCGCCGTCGGAAGCCGCAGAGCGCTCCTCCGCTTGGGCCTCCTCCAAGAGTTTTTGGCGATCCTCAAAGGGGATCTGATAATAATCAGGGTGGATTTCGTTAAACGCCAAAAAACCGTGGCGGTTGCCGCCATACTCCACAAACGCCGCTTGGAGCGACGGCTCCACCCGCGTCACGCGGGCGAGATAAATGTTTGAGCGGATTTGCCGTTTCGCACGCGCCTCGAAATCAAATTCCTCGACCCGGTTCCCGTCGACGACCACCACCCGAGTCTCCTCGGGGTGGGCGGCGTCGACCAACATTTTTCGTGTCATGCCAATGTTCTCCGCGCGCTCGCGCGCCGTCGCGCAGGAGACCTTCTCCTCCAGCGACCGGGGCTGCGGCGCGTTGCCAAAAGGGCGTCGCCCCGCGCACACGCCCGTGATCGCGGACGTTGCACAGTAATTCCCAAGCGGGGTGACGCATCGTTTATCCTCGATGTGCGATGGGCCCGGCCGGCCCGTGTCGGTCACGACCGGGGCCAGCGGCGACTCACCGCGGGATCGCCGTATTCGGACGCCGTCGCAACCGACCGTGGCGCCGCGGCGGCTTCCCGGGCGCGCCATCGGGCGCGAAGGAGGCTGAGCGGCGTCCCGTCGGCGAAACGCAACGAGCGTCAACAGTGAATTTGCACCAGAAAAGGGTTGATGAAAAGCTGCAGACACCGGCGGTTCAGCTTAACCCTTCATCAAGGCGGGGCCCGTAAGCGCGTCGTTGCGGGACAGGCGCAGCCAGATCGGCGACGCCGATCACCATGCGCGACGGTGGCCACGCCCCAGGCGGCGGCGTGCAAGGGAGGCTGGTTCAGTGATCCTTCGACGGCTCATCGGCCGGGGGCTGCTCGCTGCGGCGCTCGCGGCGCTTGGGGGCGGGTGCGTCTATGACCCGCAAGATCGCCATCCTGGGGCGACAGCCCTTTATGTCGGTGATTGCGAGGATTGGGCGGCCTACCGCCGGGGCGAGCGCTGCGCCGCGGCCAGCCGCGTGCGCGACGGCTCTTACGTCACCCAAAGCGCTCCGCCCGCGCCACGACCCGCCGGACCCGTGCTGACGGCGGTCAAATTCGATTACGACCGTCCAGAAACCGCTGTGGACATTCAATTCACGGGCCGTCCGAAGGTGGAGGTCTTCACGATCGCTGAGGCGTGCTGTCGCTTGGTGGTCGATTTCAGCCGCGCGAGCTTTGATTTGCCGGGCCAGACCATCAGCGGCGGCCAACGCCAGGCGGGCGGCAAGGGCGTGGTGGCCCGCTATCGCTATGCGCAATACAACGCTCAGCGCTCGCGTTTGGTGTTCGATTTGGAAAAGCCGGCGGTGGTGACGGTCAAGCGGGATCAGAAATCCCAGGGCGGGTCCGTGACGTTAACGCTGCGGCCGACCACGGTGGAGCAATTCCGCATTCAGTCGCGCACCGCGATCGTGCCGTTCAGCGCCGTCGGCCCGTCGCAGCCGCCGCCGACGCGGGTGGCGCGGGCCGGGACGGTGCGCCCGAGCGCGGATGCGCGCGTGATTGTGATCGACGCCGGCCATGGCGGGCGCGACCCTGGGGCGATCGCGGCGACGGGCGTAAAGGAAAAGGACGTGAACCTTGCGGTCGCGAAACGTCTCGCCGCGCGGCTTGGGCGCTCGCGGGACTACGACGTGGTGCTGACGCGCACGGGCGATACGTTTTTGGACTTGAACGAACGGTTGGAGCTGGCGCGGGATGCGCGGGCGGATTTGTTTTTGTCGCTGCACGCGGACTCCTTGCCGGGCCAACCCAATGTGGGCGGCGCGTCCGTCTACACGCTGTCGGAGCGCGGCAGCCAGCGGGCGCGACGCGAGGTGCTCACGGGAGATCAAAACTGGATCCGTGATGTGGACCTGACGGGCCGGCCGGCGGATGTGAGCGACATTTTGCTGGTGTTGGCCCAGCGCGACACCAACAACCGCTCGGCGGTGTTCGCGGAGACCTTGATCCCGCGCTTAGACGAGGCGGGTCGGCTGTTGCGCAACAGCCATCGCAGCGCAGGCTTTTATGTGCTGCTGGCGCCGGATGTGCCGGCGGTTTTGGTGGAGATGGGGTTTTTGTCGAACGAGGCCGATGCGCGCCGTCTCGCCACAGCTCACCACCAAGAACGCATGGCCCAAGCGCTTGAAGCGGCGATCACGGATTACTTCGCCCTGGAAAAGCGCTCCCTAGCGGCGCGCTGACGGACACGCTAAATCCACATCTGTGCGGTGTTCAAAGTGTTGTTGAGGCGTCGCGCGGTCACAGTGTCGTCGCACGCGCGCGCCATCGTGGTGGGCGACGGTGAGGGAATGCATGTCGACACGACACATCATAATGCTTGTGAAAATCATGGCGGGGCTGGCGGCCCTCGGCGTGACGGCGGTTTTGGTCGGGGCGGTGTTCTTAGCCGGCTATGTGCTGCGCGTGACGGAGGACCTGCCCGAGATTGACGAGCTCGCCCAATATGAGCCGCCGGTGATGACGCGTGTCCATGCCGGCGACGGACGGTTGATTGCGGAGTATGCGCGCGAGAGCCGGGTGTTCGTGCCGATCGAAAACATCCCCGAGCCGATCGTGCATGCCTTTATTTCTGCGGAAGACAAAAACTTTTTCACCCACAACGGCTTCGACCCGATGGGGTTCATCCGCGGCGGCTTGCGCTCGGCGTTCAACGTCATTCGCGGCTCCGGCGGGCTGCAATCCGGCTCCACGATCACTCAGCAAGTGGCGAAGAACTTCCTGCTCACCAGTGATCAGAATTTGCAGCGCAAAATCCGTGAGATTTTCATTGCGCTGCGGATTGAGCAAGCGTTCTCAAAGGACGAGATCCTCGAGCTTTACCTCAATGAGATTTATCTTGGGCGGCGCTCTTATGGCGTCGCGGCGGCGTCATTGCTTTATTTCGGCAAATCCCTTGATGAGTTGAGCTTGTCGGAGATGGCTTATCTCGCGGCGTTGCCCAAAGCGCCGAGCCGCCTCGACATCACGCGCCAGAGCAACAAAGCCTATGCCGTGAGCCGCCGCAATTACGTGCTCGGGCGCATGGTCGCGAACGGTTATGTCAGCCAAGCCGATCACGACGCCGCCGCGAAAGAGGATCTCAACGTCGCGGAACGGCTGTCTGGCTCCACATACCGGGCGGCGGAGTATTTCGTGGAGGAGGTGCGCCGCGAAATTTTCTCCATGTATGGCGAAGATGAGCTTTATGACGGCGGCTTGTCGGTGCGCACCACCGTCGACACCGAGCTGCAGCTTGCGGCGCGCGAAGCCTTGCGCGCGGGTCTTGAGGCCTATGATCGCCGCCATGGCTATCGGGGGCCGCTGGCCACGCTTGATCCCAACGGCGATTGGGCTGCGGCGCTGGCGGAGCTGGAGACGCCCACCGATATCGGCGGTTGGGCGCCGGCGGTGGTGTTAGAGCTGCGCGAGGACGCCGCCGTGATCGGCCTGCTCGACGGCTCGCGGGGGCGGATCCCGTTTGCGCCGCCGGAAACAGACGACAAGGGCAAGCGGGTCGCGGACGCCGAGCGCCCCATTGAAGACACGCCTTTGGCGTGGGCCCGGCGCATCGACGCCAATGGCCGCGTCGGTCCGTTGATTGAAACGCCGGGCGAGGCGGTGGCGCTGGGCGATGTGATCCTTGTAGAGCCGCTGGAGGCGGACGCCGACGCCGACGGGCCCAGCCTCCGCGGCGGCGATGGGCTTTATGCGCTGCGCCAAATTCCGGAGGTGAACGGCGCGATTATGGCCATGGACCCCCATACGGGGCGGGTGTTGGCGATGGTCGGCGGCTACAGTTTCAGCCTCAGCCAATTCAACCGCGCCACCCAAGCGCGCCGTCAACCGGGCTCGGCGTTTAAACCGTTTGTGTACGCAGCCGCCCTCGATGTCCGCGACGAGCGCGGCGATTACGCCTTCACGCCCGCCTATCAGGAGCTTGATTCCGCTTATGTCTCCACGGGCGGTCGCGACGGCACGTTTTACAAGCCGAGCAATTATGAAGGCCGCTGGTATGGCCTGCAGACCTTGCGGGTGGGCATTGAGCGCTCGCGCAACACCATGACGGTGCGTTTGGCCAACAAGATCGGGCTAAACCGCGTGTCGTCCTATGGCGAACGGTTCGGCATTTACGACAATTTGCCGCCCTATGAAGCCATGGCGCTTGGCGCGGGGGAGACGACGCTGTGGCGCATGGTGGCCGCTTACGCCATGCTGGTGAATGGCGGCAAGCGGATCGAACCGACCATTCTCGACCGTGTCCAGGATCGCGACGGCCGCACGATTTTCCGCCGCGGCGTGCGCACATGCACGGACGTGTGCCAAGCCGAGGCGTGGGCGGACATGACGCCGCCCTTGCTGGCGGATCCGCGGGCGGATGTGATTGATCCCATCACCGCGTACCAGGTCGTCTCCATGATGGAAGGCGTGGTGACCCGCGGCACGGCGCGGCGGGTCGGCCAAGCCCTCGACAAACCCGTCGCCGGCAAGACCGGCACGACGAATGATTTCCGCGATGCGTGGTTTGTCGGGTTCGCGCCGGATTTGGTCGTGGGCGTGTTCGTCGGCTTTGATTCCCCGAAGCCGCTGGGAACGGTGCCGGAAGGCGAAGGCGGCGGCAAAGTCGCTGCGCCCGTGTTCCAAGCCTTCATGGAACGCGCTTTGCCGCGCTATGACACCATCCCGTTCCGCATTCCGTCCGGCGTGGTGTTCGCGAACATTGACGCCAACAGCGGCCGCCTTGCGCGGCCGGGTGCGACGACGCCCTATTTCGCTGGTCCCACGGGGTCGTGCAAAGTCGAGCCGGTGCTTGAGGCGTTCCATCCTGGCACCCAGCCGACGCAAATGGCGTGCACGGGCGAGACCGCGACGGATTCCGGCGTCAGCGTCGGCGCTGCGCGCCGGCCGACGCCAAGCGGCGAGCTCAGCGCGCTGGCGCGGGCGCGCCGCGCGCTTGGCTTGCCCGTTCCGGTCGAAGACGAGCCCATTCTCGAAGAAACCGAGGATGATGAGGACGACGGGGTCGGCGGCTTGTTTTAGCCCACCAGGCCGCGGCGTCCGATGGCGCTGGGTCTCTGGGTCCGACGATGGATGCGGCTGGGGGGCGTCAGCGGGGGGCGGGCGCTCTCGCATGGGGGCGCTGACGCGTTGGGGGGTTGTCCTGCGGCGCGACCGCGGCTACCTCCTCGGCTCCCTGGCGACGGCCCCGTCGCGGACGCTGCGCCCTCACGCTGACACGGAGCATCGACATGCGCGCTGAGCTTCAAAGCCTTGCGGAAGAGATCGAGCGGTCAGTGGCGTTGCTGCGGAGGCGTCTTTGACTGGGATAGCGCCCAAAAGCGCTTGGACGAGCTGAACGCCCGCGCGGAAGATCCGAACCTTTGGAATGATCCGACAGCCGCGCAAGCCCTGATGCGCGAACGCAATCGGCTCGACGCTGCGATGACGGCGGTGACGGAGCTGACGGGCGAACTCGCGGATGTCAGCGAACTTGCTGAGCTTGCCGACGCCGAAGGCGATGACGCGCTGGCTGATGAAGCGCTCGGCGCGCTGCACGATCTGAAAACACGCGCGGCCGCGGCCGAGCTTGAGGCGCTGCTGTCTGGTGAAGCGGATGGCAATGACTGCTTCGTGGAGGTGCACGCCGGCGCTGGCGGTACGGAGAGCCAAGACTGGGCGGCGATGCTGGTGCGCATGTATTTGCGGTGGGCTCAGGCCCGCGGCTTCAAAACAGAGACGATTGATGAGCATGCGGGCGAGGAGGCGGGGCTGAAATCCGCCACCATCGCGGTGCGGGGCGACAACGCCTATGGCTGGCTGAAGACAGAATCCGGCGTGCACCGCCTGGTGCGGATCTCTCCGTTTGATTCCAGCGCGCGCCGCCACACCAGTTTCGCCAGCGTGTGGGTGTATCCGCAAATCGACGACACAATCGAGATCGCCATTGAGGAGAAAGACGTGCGCGTCGACACCTACCGCGCGAGCGGCGCCGGCGGTCAGCACGTCAACAAAACGGACTCCGCCGTGCGGCTGACGCACGCGCCGTCCGGGATTGTGGTGCAGTGTCAGAATGAGCGTTCGCAGCATAAAAACCGCGCCCAGGCGTGGGACATGTTGCGCGCGCGGCTCTATGAGCTTGAGCTGCAAAAGCGCGAGCAAGACGCGCAAGCCGAGGCGGAATCCAAGACCGAGATCGGCTGGGGGCGCCAAATTCGGTCTTATGTGTTGCAGCCCTATCAGCTTGTGAAAGACTTGCGCACGAATGTGGAGACATCCAACACTGCGGGCGTGTTGGACGGCGACCTGACGCCCTTTATGGCGGCCGCCCTCGCCGCTCAGGTGGCGGGTGATGACGCTGCGACGGAGTAAGCGCGGGTCGCTGACGCTGACGCCTGTGCGCGCCGCAGTCAACGCATCGGCGCGCCGATCCCCCCCACAAGCCGCGCGACACACGAGAGCGCCCCCGCCGATTTCACGGCCGTGCGCGTCCATCAGGGTCGTGCAGGTGTGGCTTCGCGGCGAATGGCCGCCGGCGGTCTGCCGGGACTCAGCTGGCTTTGAAGGGCGACGCGGATGCGCCGAAGGGGGTGGAGCCCTTTTCGCCGTCGCCAGTTTTCGCGGCCGCGACGCTGACGCGGCCCGTGTCGCGCCCCCCGGAGACGGGGTCGGCGTCGTGACGGCAATGCCCTTCGAAGAAGGCGCCGCTCTCCACCGACAGGGCGCTGTGTGTGATATCGCCCTCAATCCGCGCTGTGGAGGCGAGCGTCACTTGCCGACCGCGTACGCTGCCCATGACGCGGCCGCGCACCGTGATTTGCTCCGCAACAATTTCGCCGCGGATTGAGGCTTTCTCGCCGACGGTCAACGCGCCTGCGCGCACATCGCCTTCGATTTGGCCGTCCAACTGGATTTCACCCTCCGCGACCACCGTGCCGGTGATTTGGAGATCATCACTGATGATGGAGGGCGCGGAAGAGAGCTTCGCCATGGGAGTGTTCACATTCACTGACGGGGAGGTCGGGAAGTCCGGTTGAGGGACGACACCCCCGGCTTCCTTACCCTTGTTGAACATAACTACCAGCCTTGAGGAACTTCGCCGGATCGTAAGATTTGCCCCGGAACCAAACTTCATAATGAAGGTGGCGTCCAGTACTTCTGCCAGTGGATCCCATGGCGCCGATGCGATCGCCCGCGCCGACTTCATCGCCGCGGCTCACATAGGCCCGATGCAAATGGCCATACCGGGTGCGGAAGCCGTGGCCATGCTCGATTTCGACCACGCGGCCATAGCCGCCGCGCCATCCGACAAAGGACACGCGCCCCGGCGCCGCCGCCGTGATCGGCGCTAAGCGCGAGGAGGTGAAATCCAAACCGCTGTGGAAGGCCGGCCGCCCGGTAATCGGATCGATGCGCGGCCCGAAGCCTGAGGTCTGGCGGCTCGCCGTGCCGACGGGCACGCCAAGCGGCGTCGCTTCAATCGCGCGCTCCATTGTTTCGCTTTCCGCGACCCGCGCCGCAACGCGCGCCACCCGCGAAAAGAACGGATCATCAAGCCCGTCCTCATTCTCAAAGCCGATGAACGGCCCGCCGGCGCCGCGTTGGCCTTGGGTGAGCACGTCTTCGACGTTCAAATCCGTCAAACGCAGCACTGAGCGCAAATTCTCCGCGCGCGCTTGGGCGGACTCTTCAGCGCGATCGAGCATCCGCGACTGCTCTTGCATCAGAGCGGCCAAGCGTTCATCGCCGGAAAAATCCTGGGTGGCGTCGCGGTCATTCGCCGCTAAGCGCGATTGCCGGGGGGTGGGATCCTCCACCGCGGCGGTCATCACCAAGGAGTCGCCGCCGGTCTCGCGCGCAGCGACGCTGCGCCCGGTCATGTCGCTGCCAATGGCGTGGTCTAAAAGCCCTTTCAGGGTCTCGTGGCGGCGATCAAATTCGCGCGCGGCCTCTTCGAAATCCGTGGTGCGCGTTTGCAAGAGCGCAAGGGCTGAGGCCTCGCGCGCCCGCGCTTCCGCCAGCCAGCGCTCGTAGCGCATCTTGATGCGCACCGCTTCCGCCGACTGAGCCGACAACAAATGGCCGCGCAAAAACACGCTCGCCGTGGCGTAAGAGGTCCAGCCAATAGCGAGGGCTGACACCGTCGCGGCCAGGAACTGAGCCCGGGTCGAGAGGGTGAAGTACCGAACTTGCCCCTCGGCGCGATGGTAGATCTGCCGCTCGGGAAACACGCGCTCCACAAAGGAGCTCGCCTGGGACGCCATGCGCGTGATCATATTTCTCGCCCGCTGATTTCACCCGACCCCACGGCAATACACTCCATCAGCCACAGATTTTCAACAAGAGATTCCTTAACCATTAAGGCCTCATTCAGGCTCTTGGCGCTGTGCGCCTTCCGCAGCGAGGGCTGCATACCACGTCTGCGGGAGACCAGCGGCCGCGCGCGCGTCCGTGTTGAAGGGCGGTTTCACCGCGCCGGGCGCATACGCGCGCACCGCCTCAGCCCACACTGATTCGGGATCCGACCCCCGGGCGGCGCACACATGGGCGAACCAGCGCGCGCCCACCGCGACATGGCCGATCTCATCCTCATAAATGACGGCCAACACCGCCGCGCTCGCCCCATCGCCAGCGGCCCGCAACCGACGGATCATCGCGGGGGTGACGTCAAGGCCGCGGGCCTCAAACACCAGCGGCGCCACCGCCAGGCGCGCGGCGAGATCATGACGCGTCACGCGCGCCGCGCTCCACAATCCCTCATGGGCGGGCAAATCGCCATAAGCGACCTCGTAAGCGGCCAAGCGCTCCACCACCATGAGAAAGTGGCGGGCCTCATCCGCCGCGACGCCGAGCCAGTCGGCCGCAAACGCCGCGCGCGCGCCGTCCAAGGCGCGATCCTCAATGAAGCGCGCCACGATATCGCACGCCAAATCAATGGCGTTCAGTTCGATGTGCGCCACGGCATGGAGAAGCGCTGCGCGCCCGGCGCGATTGGCGAGGCGGCGCTTTGGCATAGCGCGCGGCGGCGCCAGTCGGGGACGCTGGGGCCGCGCCGGGGTGTCCGGCGGGGGCGGCGCGTCGCGGATCCAGTCCCGATCGTGCGGCGTGTCGGCGGCGTGGAGGCGCCCAACTTTCTCGAAGGCCGCCTGGGCGGCGGCGGCTTTCGCACGCGGGTCCGCGCACGCCAGCGCCGCGCGCGCAGCGGCGGCGATGTCAGCGCCTGTCACGCCTGGGCTGCGTTCGTGCGCGGCGCGCGGCGTGGTGGAACGCGTTTTCGCGCCGTGCAACGGATCCGACGGCGCGAGGGCGGATGCCAGCGTCGCCATGTCTCAGGCGTCCAGGGCGCGCACGGCGTCCAACACCGCCGCCACATGACCCGGCACGCGCACTTTGCGCCACACAGCGCGCAACACGCCGGCCTCATCGATTACAAACGTCGAGCGCTCAATCCCCATATAGGTCTTGCCATACATGGTCTTTTCCACCCACGCGCCGTAGCGCTCAATGACGTCACTGTCGGCGTCGGACGCGAGAACGACGCCAAGGTTGTGTTTCGCCTTAAATTTATCGTGTTTTTCGATGGTATCTTTCGACACGCCGATGACGACCGCACGCGCGGCGGCGAAGGCGTCCGCCTCCTCGGTGAAGCCGATCGCTTCTTTCGTGCAGCCGGGCGTGTCATCTTTCGGATAGAAATAGAGCACCACCCGCTGGCCCCGCAGGCCCGCCAGCGACACGGTCTCGCCGCCAGCCGCGGGCAGGGTGAAATCGGGCGCGGCGTCGCCCACGCTTAAGGTTTCAGTCATAACGTGCGGCCTCCGGCGCCACGGATTGCGGAGCGATTGGATATGAGCGGCCACGACACCCCGCGCGACGGCGCTGCGTCGACCGCGCGGACGTTTTTGGCGCGATGCGGCGGCGTTGTCCAAATGTGTCTGCGCGAAGCCGCCCGCCATGCGCTGGAGGCGGTGGCGCTCGGCTTTGCGTTGATCGTCACCGCCGTCGCCGTCGCCGCGTGGGCGCTCAATCAAGGGGCGGTGTCGCTTGCGCCGTTCGACCGCGAAATCCGCGTGGCGCTGGCGGACGCCCTCGGGGCGGAGGCGGTGGCGTTGGGCGAAGCCTCCGCAGCGTGGTCGTCTGAGCTGCACGCCATTGTGGTGACGCTCACCAATGTCACGGCCGAGAACGAGGAGGGCGGCGTCGTCGCCACGGCGCCTTACCTTGAAGCCGGCGTGAAATTGAGCGCCCTCGCGCAAGGGCGTGTGGCGCTGTCGCGCATCGCGGTGGAGGGCGGGGCGTTTTCCATTGTGCGCTTGGCCGAAGGCGGCGTGGCCGCGGCGTTCGGGCCGCCCGAGCGGGCGCTCGCAGACGCGCGCGAGGCTGCTGACGCGCGTGAGCGCCCGGGCGAGGCTGGCGCGCGCGTTCCCGCCGCGCTGCGTCGTCTTGATGAAGTGCAATTCAACCGCGCAAAGCTTTATCTGCGAGACGAACGCTTGGGCGCTGCATTGACCATCGCAGACGCGCATGTGCGCGTCACCCGCCGCGGAGATGGCTACGCCGTGCGCGCGCTCGGCGATCTCGGCGCTATGGACGGCGCGGCGGGCTTTGACGCGCGCGCGCAAGTAAGCCGCGACTTCGAAGCGGGGTTTCTCGACGCCGAGATCAACGGCGTGTCGCCGGCGCGCGTGGTCGATCCGCACGGACCGTTGGCCGCGCTGGGCCGCCTTGACGCGCCGATGGAGCTGCAAGTCTCGGCCCAGTTCGCCGATGGGGCGACGTCGCTGCAAGGCGCGCTCGCCGCTCAAGTGGGCGCGGGGCGTTTGCGGCTTGTGGAGGCGACGCCGCGGGCCGTGCGTGGGGGCGCGCTCACCGCCCGGTTCGGCGCTGACGGCTTGGCGTTTGACGATTTCAGCGTGGATGTGGACGGGCTGGTCGGCGCCCTCAGCGGTCAAGTCACGGGCCTTGAGGCGTCCCTGCGCGGCGAGCCCCAAGCGCGTTTAGGGTTTGACCTGACGGGCGTGGATTTGGTGGCGGATTTGCGTCCCATCTTCGCCGCGCCCCTCGACATGAGCCGGCTGCGCGTGCGCGGCGATGCTGATCTGCGCGCGCGCACGGCGCGGTTTGATGAACTGGCGGTGCGTTTGTTCGACGCCGAGGCGACGTTTACCGGCGATGCCCGTCTGGAGCAGGTTTCCACAGGCGCGCTTGCGCCGGCGTTTCGGCTTGAGGGCGTGATCGGCGGCGTCGTGAGGCCGGCTGACGTGATGGCGGCGTGGCCGGTCGGGTTCGTCACGACAGCCCGCTCATGGGTGGAGCGTTCCGTGCTCGCGGGGCGCGCCACGGATGGGCGGCTGCGCCTCGATGTGCCGGGGGAAGCGTGGGTGGAGCGGCGCATTGATGACGATCGTCTTACGCTGAGCTTCGCCGTTGAGGACGCCGCGGTCGCTTATGTCAGCACGATGACGCCGCTGACGGATGCGCGAGGGCGGGTGACGGTGCGCGGCGACAGCCTTGAGGCGACGCTGGAGGACGCAACCCTGGGCGGGCTGTCCTTGTCGGCGGGGACGGTGGTGATGCCGCGGCTGAAAACACCGGGGGCGACAGCGCGCTTTGCGGCCTCTGCGGCGGGCTTTTTGCCGGATGTCATGGCTCTCCTTGATGAAGAGCCCTTGGGCTTGCTGAAGACAATGGAACAAACCGCAGACCAATATGCGGGCTTTGGCGAGGGCCGTTTTGAAATCACCTGGCCGATCCAGCGGTCGCCGCCGGTAGAGGCCATTCGCTTTGGGGTGGAGGCGGCCTTTAAGGACGCCGGCGGCCCCTCGGGCGTTGAGGCTCTGCCGATCCGCAACGCCGCCGTCAGCGTTTCAGGCGACTCAGAGCGGTTGGTGATCACAGCCGACGGCAAGCTCGGCCCAGCGGACGCGCGGGTGGCGGTGGAGGAGCGTCCGCGCGCTGGCGATGATGCGGTGTCGCGTGTGACGGTCAACGCGCGGCTCGATAACGCGGCCCTTGATCAGCTGGGCTTGCCGGCGCGCGACCTTATGAGCGGCGACGCGGTGGTGACGGCGGACCTGACGGCGCGGGCCGGCGCTGTGTTGAGCGCGGACATCGCCATTGACTTCGCCTCCGCGCGTCTGCGGTCGCCGGTGTCGTCGTGGACGAAACCGCGCGGCGCGCCGGCCGAGGCGGAGCTGGTGGTGCGCCGACGCGCTGATGGCGGCTTTGACGTGCCCCGAGCGCGGGTGGCCGCGGAGGGGTTGTTGGCGAGGGGGTCGGCGGCGCTCGCTGCGGATCGGCGCCTTGAGCGGCTCGACGTCGATGATTTGGTTCTTGAGGATTATGTCGACGCCCGCGGGCGCGTGCGCCGCGCCGATGACGGGCGGGTGCTGATTGAGGCGGAGGGGCCGTTCTTCACGGCGACGGATCTGGTGGCTGCGTTGTCCCGGGGCGGCGACGGTCCGCCTGCGGCCTTCGACTTGGACGCGCGCTTCGACGCCGTGCGCGCCAGCCCGACGGACACGCTTTATGACGCGAGCTTTTCTATGGCGCATACGGGCGCGCGCATCGCCGGTCTGACGGTGCGCGCGGCGCAAGCCTCCGGCGATGTCATCTCCGCTGACATCAGCCCCACGGCCGACGCCGACGGCGCGCGCAAGCTCTGTGTCTACGCCGATGATGCGAGCCTCTTCATGCGCGCGCTCTTCGCCAACACGGATGTGCGCGGCGGCGCGCTCGTGATTGACGGTGATTTGCCGGCCGCGGACGCGCCGCCGGATGCTGCGAGCGTCTTGCGGGTCGAGGCGGGCGATTTCCGGCTCGTGAACACGCCGCTTTTGGCGCAGCTGCTCACCTCCGTGGTGTCGTTGCAGGGCCTCGCCGACACCCTCAGCGGCGACGGCATTACGTTTCGCCGGCTGGAGGCCGACATCATCGCGGCGGAGGATGTGTTGTATTTTGAGCGCGCGCTCATGTCCGGCCCCGCTTTGGGCCTGTCGACGTCCGGTGTGATCGACGCCAAAGAGGGTGCGTTATCAATCCAAGGGGTCGCCGCGCCCGGCTTTGGCGTGAGCTCCGTCATCGGCTCCATCCCGCTGGTGGGCGGCATGCTGACATCGCGCGAGGGCGAGGGTCTGATCGGCGTGACCTTCGCCGCCAGCGGCCCCTTCGATGATGTCGAGCTGCAGATCAATCCGCTGTCGGCGCTTGCGCCTGGCATTTTCCGCCGCTTGGTGGAAGGGCGGCTGCCGGAGGCCGACCGCTATGGCGGCGCCCCGCGGCCGGCGGCGGGCGCGCGGTGTCGTCGGCCGGTCGCGCTGGACGGGGCGCTGGATGGGGCGCTGGACTCCTCATCGACAGCGCCGGCGGGCGCGCGCGGCCGCGACCGGGGGTGAGCCGCCGTCGCCCGGGGCTGCATTACGCGGCGTCACGTCCGCCGCGCGACGGCGTGTTTCTTTTTTCCCACGGACAACTTCACCTGATCCTCGGCGTCGAAATCCGCGCTCACGACCACGCGTTGGGGATCGTCCACCACTGCGCCGGAGACGCGCAGCGCGCCGCCCTTGGCGTGGCGCTTCACTTCACTCTTCGACGCAACGAGCCCCGCCTCCAACAACAGATCAGCCAGGGGGACGCCGGCCTCAAACGCCGCGGCCGGGCGCGTCACAGTGGGCAACGCCGCGCCTGCGCCGCCTTGCGCGAACGTGGCCGCGGCCGTGGCTTCGGCGTCGCGCGCGGCCGCCGCGCCGTGGGTGAGCGCGGTGATTTCATTGGCTAAGCGGATCTTGGCCTCATTGATCGCTGCGCCTTGGAGCCGCTCCAGAGCCGCGATCTCCTCCAGCGGCAGGTCGGTGTAAAGGCGCAAGAACCGGCCGACGTCAGCGTCCTCGGCGTTGCGCCAATACTGCCAGAAATCATAAGGCGACAGCATGTCGCCATCGAGCCACACCGCGCCGTCGGCGGTCTTGCCCATTTTGGCGCCGGAAGCGGTGGTCAGCAGCGCTGTCGTGACGCCGAAGGCGTCGGCCCCCTCCACGCGGCGGATCAGGTCTGCGCCGTTGACAATATTGCCCCATTGATCAGAACCGCCCATCTGCAAGGTGCAGCCGAAACGGCGGTGCAGCTCCAGAAAATCATAAGCCTGAAGCAGCATGTAGTTGAATTCGAGGAAGGTCAGCGGCTGCTCGCGGTCAAGGCGGCGTTTGACGCTTTCCAAAGCGACCATTTTGTTGATCGTGAAATGGCGGCCATAGTCGCGCAAAAACGCGATGTAGTGGATCTCATCAAGCCAGGCGGCGTTGTCGACCATAACGGCGTCCGTCGGTCCATCGCCGAATGTCAAATAGATCTCAAAGACTTTGCGAATACCGGCTTTGTTCGCTTCGATCGTCTCCGGCGTCAGCAGAGGCCGCGTTTTATCCTTATCGGACGGATCGCCAATCCGCGTCGTGCCGCCGCCCAGGAGCACAATCGGCTTGCCCCCCGTTTGCTGCAGCCGGCGCAGCATCATGATCGGCACCAGCGAGCCGGCGTGAAGGCTCGCGGCCGTGCAATCAAAGCCGATATAGCCAACAAGGGGGTCGGGCCCGGCTGCGGCGGCGTCGAGTGCGGCGAGATCGGTGGCTTGATACAGATAGCCGCGTTCCACTAAAGCGCGGGCAAACGGCGATTGCAGTCCATCCACGTCAGGCGCGGAGGCGGGCGCGGGGTCGGCGGCGGCGGCGGCGTCAGTCGTCAGGGGCGTGGTCATCAGCGTGTGGCACGTTTGAGCGGGTGGAGCGAAGCACGTCGGCGCCGCGGCGCATTGGCTGCGGGCGCACACTCGGCGTCAGCCCTATCGCGGCGGGGACGTCAACGCTATCCCCTGACGCGGGGCGGGCCGCACAGGGGGCGCGGCGCGGCGCGTGGACACACGAGGCGATGAGCATGGGGCGATGAGCATGGGGCGGTGAGCGTGGGGCGGTGAGCATGGGGCGGTGAGCATGGGGCGGTGAGCATGGCTATGACGCGCGCGCTCGGTCTAATGAGCGGCACATCCTATGACGCCATTGACGTTGCGTTGATCGACACTGACGGCGCGGCGGCGGTGTCGGTCCTCGGCGGTGCGACCTTTGACTTCGCCGCGGAGGAGCGGGCGTTGATTGCGCGCGCGACTGAGGACGCATTGGCTTGGGGCTTTGAGGGCCCTGAACCGGTCTCCTTCCAAGCGGCCGTGGCGGCGGTGACGGCGGCGCACGCCCGCGCGGCGGCTGCTTTTTTGGCGACGAACGCTGAAGCTCACGCGGGATCACCGCCGGTGGTCATTGGCTTTCACGGACAAACGGCGCTCCACCGCCCGCCCGCCAACCGCCCTGGCGCGACGCGCCAGCTTGGCGACGCCCAAGCCTTGGCGGATTTGCTGCGGCTTCCCGTGGTGTTCGACTTCCGAGGGGCGGATGTGGAGGCGGGCGGCCATGGCGCGCCGCTGGCCCCGATTTACCATTGGGCGCGGGCCTGCGCGGACGGCCTGGGGCCCGGCGATGCGGTCCTTAATCTTGGAGGCGTGGCCAACATCACCTTCATCACCGGCGCGCCGGAGGATCTGACGGCCTTCGACACCGGCCCGGCGAACGGGCTCTTGGACCAATGGGTGGCCGCCCACGGCGCGGGTGATTGCGACCGCGACGGCGCTTTCGCGCGCGCGGGGCGCGTGGACGAACACGCGCTGGCGGCGCTGCTGGACCACCGCCATTTCGACGCGCCGCCGCCGAAATCCCTTGACCGCTACGCCTTTGCGCTGACGCCCCTTGAGGGCGTGTCGTTAGAGGATGGCTGCGCGACGCTGACTGCGTTCACGGCGGAGACGGTCGCGCGGGCGCTGCGTTTTGCGCCGACGCCGACGACGCGGGTGATCGCCGCCGGCGGCGGCGTGAACAACCCGGCGCTGATGGAGGCGCTGGCTTCGCGCCTGAGCGAGGCGCGCGTGGAGGCGGCGGCCGCGGTCGGCTGGCGTGCGGACACGCTGGAGGCCGAGCTCATGGCCTATCTCGCGGTGCGCAGCCAACGCGGCGCGCCCTTGACCTTTCCCAAGACCACGGGCGTTTCAGCGCCCCAGACGGGCGGGCGCGCGGCGTGTCCGCGCTGAGACTCCTCGGCCTCAGTCTGCGAGGGCCCGGTCGCTCACGAGGCGCCGGTCGAGATAAGCCGCGCACCGTTCTGAGAGCGCGTCGAGCTTATCAGCGAAGAAATGATTAGCGCCCTCCAACACTTCACAATCGATCGTGATGTTCTTCTGGGTGCGGATCTTGGTGACGATCCGCGCCACATCATCATGGGGCACGACCTGGTCTTGATCGCCGCTGATCACCAAGCCCGACGCCGGACACGGCGCGAGGAAGGAAAAATCATACAAGTTCATCGGCGGCGCGATGGAAAGAAAGCCGCGCACTTCCGGGCGGCGCATCAACAACTGCATCCCGATCCAAGCGCCGAAGGAATAGCCCGCGACCCAGCAAAACGGCGCGTTGGCGTTGAAGCTCTGCACCCAGTCAAGGGCGGCGGCCGCGTCGGAAAGCTCGCCGATCCCTTGATCATAGACGCCTTGGCTGCGGCCGACGCCGCGGAAATTGAAGCGCAACACCGCAAAGCCGCGCGCTTTGAAGATCTCAAACAGCTCCAGAACAATCGGGTCGTCCATCGAGCCGCCGCCCTTGGGGTGGGCGTGCAGCACCAGCGCAATCGGCGCCGCTTCATCCTTGCCAGGATGATAGCGGCCCTCCAGCCGTCCTTCAGGGCCGACGAAAATCACTTCAGGCATCACAGTCTCCTCACCGGCGCGCCGCCCGCGCTGTCGCGGCGGCCCAAAGCCTCGCGCCGCGCCGTGCGGGGTGTCTAAAACCAATCGCTTTGGTCAGATACACGGGTCGGCGCAGTCACGCCTGCGCGATTTGGGGGCGCCCAAACTTGACCTCTGAGATTGGTTATTTAGGTTGGGATCCCAGAAACACCCGCCTGCAATCCCGACTGGAGCGGGTTCTAGCACGTCCCGACGCGGATTCGGCGGTTTTTCGGAGCAGCCATGAAACTCTCATCGAAAGGGCGGTACGCGGTGATGGCGGTGGTCGACCTGTGCGCCCAGGGCGATGGCGCGCCGGTGAGCTTGGCGTCCATCGCCGCGCGTCAGGAAATCTCCCATTCGTATTTGGAGCAGCTGTTCGCCCGCTTGCGGCGCGCGGGGGTCGTCACCAGCGTGCGGGGCCCGGGCGGGGGGTATCGCTTGACCAAGCCTGCGTCAGAAACGCGCGTCGCAGATGTGGTGCTGGCGGTGGACGAGCCGTTGGATCCCACGCGCTGCAAAGGCAAGCGCGAAGGATGTTTGACGCGCACGGGCCGCTGCTTAACGCATGATTTGTGGGATGAGCTTGGTCGCCAAATCTACTTGTTTTTAAGCGGGCTCAGCGTCGCGGACGTGGTGACGGGGCGCGTGCTGGGTCGCTCCCAAGGTCCAGTGCATCAGGGGTTTGTCGACACGCGCGCCCTCAGCCTCGTGGACGAGGGCGTCGCCGGCGCCCCAGCGCGCGCGCCTGCAACCGCCGGGGCGCCGGAATGGGAATGACGGCTGGGACGCGGCCGAGCGCGCGCGCGCACACAGCGCGCCCGGCCTCAGTTTATCTCGATCACAACGCGACCAGCCCGCTGCGGCCGGAGGCGGCGGCGGCGGCGGCGGAAGCCATGGCCCTTGGCGGCAATCCCTCATCCGTGCACGGGCCGGGGCGGCGGGCGCGGGCGCTGCTGGAAACGGCGCGCGAGACGCTCGCGGCGACGATCGACGCGCCGGCCGCGGCCGTGATTTTCACCAGCGGCGCGACGGAGGCGGACAATCTCGCCATCGCCAGCATGGTCGCCGGCGGCGCGCGGCGGCTTCTCATCTCCGCGGTGGAGCACGACGCCGTGCGGGAAGCCGCCGCCGCCAGCGGCGCGGCGGTGGAGACGATCCCCGTCGACGCGAACGGCGTTGTGGATCTCGCCTGGCTGGAGCGTCGGCTCGCGGCCTGGGGCGAGACCGATGGCGGAGGCGCGAACGGACGCCCGGGCGTTGCGTTGATGCTGGCCAACAATGAAACCGGCGTGATCCAACCAGTGGCCCAAGCCGCGCGCCTGGTGCGGGCGGTCGACGGCCTTCTCGTGGTGGACGCTGTCCAAGGTCTTGGCCGCGTGGATGTGAGTTTGGACGCGTTGGGCGCGGATTATCTCGCGCTGTCGGCCCACAAAATCGGCGGACCTGCGGGCGTCGGCGCGCTGGCGGTCAGCGCGCGCGCGCCGGTGAGCCGCATGCTCCATGGCGGCGGTCAAGAGCGCGGTCATCGCGGCGGCATGGCCAATCTCCCCGGCGCAGCGGGGTTTGCGGCGGCCGCGGTCGCGGCCGTGGGCGCGCGCGCGGATCAGGAACGGCTGCGGGCGCTGCGCGACGGCCTGGAGCGGGCGGCGCTGGCTGCGCGGCCGCAGGCGCGCATCCTCGGCGCAGACGCGCCGCGTCTTGGGAACACAAGTTGCCTCGCTTTGCCGGGCTTCGCCAGCGAAACGCAAGTGATGGCGCTTGATATGGCGGGGGTGGCCGTCAGCGCTGGCGCGGCGTGTTCCTCGGGAAAAGTGCGCGCGAGCCACGTGCTTTTGGCGATGGGCTGCGGCGCGGAGGTGGCCGGCTGCGCGATCCGGATCAGTTTTGGGTGGACGTCCACGGCGGCGGACGCCGCGCGTTTTGGGGCGGCGTGGACGGCGGCGGCGGAGCGGGCGCGTCTCAGCACGTCTCCAAGTACGGATTCACAGGAGATGACGGGGGCTGACACGCGCGGCGTCGTCTTGGCTGAAGGAGTTGAGTGATGGCGGCGACGAAGGAAACTGTCGAGGCAGTCAAAGGGCTGGAAGCGGACAAATATGGCGCGGGGTTCGTCACCGAGATCGAACAGGAATACGCGCCAAAAGGTCTGAATGAGGATGTGATCCGCTTCATTTCCGACAAAAAACAAGAACCGGGCTGGATGCTGGACTGGCGTCTGCAGGCCTATCGGCGGTGGCTCCAGATGGAGGAGCCGACCTGGGCGATGGTGTCTTATCCCGCGATTGATTATCAGGACGCCTATTACTACGCCGCGCCGAAAGCCGGCGCGGCATATGCAAGTCTCGACGACGTCCCGAAAGAAATTTTGGAGACGTATGAGAAGCTGGGCATCCCCTTGCGCGAGGCGGAGGTGCTGCTTGGCGTGGAGGGCGCGGCCGACACCGCCGCCGCGGCGCGCGAAACGCCGAAGGTCGCCGTCGACGCGGTGTTCGACAGCGTGTCCGTCGCCACCACGTTTAAAGATGAACTCGCCAAGGCGGGCGTGATCTTCATGGCGATTTCGGAGGCAATTCGCGAACACCCCGAACTCGTGCGGAAGTATTTGGGCTCCGTAGTGCCGGCGACGGACAATTACTTCGCAACGCTGAACACGGCGGTTTTTTCAGACGGCACATTTGTTTACATCCCCGAGGGTGTGCGTTGCCCGATGGAGCTTTCGACTTACTTCCGCATGAACGCTCAGGGTACGGGCCAGTTTGAGCGCACGCTGATCATTGCGGATAAGGGCTCTTACGTCTCTTACCTGGAAGGCTGCACCGCGCCCATGCGTGATGAGAACCAGCTCCACGCGGCCGTGGTGGAGTTGGTGGCGCTTGATGATGCAGAGATCAAGTATTCAACTGTGCAGAATTGGTGGCCGGGCGATGCGGACGGCAAGGGCGGCGTGTATAACTTTGTGACGAAACGGGGTGATTGTCGCGGTCCGCGCTCGAAGATTTCCTGGACGCAAGTGGAAACCGGATCAGCAATTACCTGGAAGTACCCATCCTGCGTGTTGCGTGGCGACGACAGTGTCGGCGAGTTTTATTCCATCGCTATTACGAATGGGGCTCAGCAGGCGGACACGGGCACGAAGATGATTCATTTGGGCGCAAACACGCGCTCGCGGGTAATCGCTAAGGGGATCTCGGCCGGAACGTCGAACTCCACCTATCGCGGGTTGGTGTCTGTCAACGGCAAAGCCGCTGGCGCGCGCAACTTCACGCAATGCGACAGCTTGCTGATCGGTGATCAATGCGGCGCGCACACCGTGCCGTACATCGAGTGCAAGCGCGTCGACGCCCAGCTGGAACATGAAGCGACGACGACTAAGCTGAGTGAAGATCAACTGTTCTACGCCCGCCAACGCGGTCTCGATGAAGAAAGCGCGGTGGCGTTGCTGGTGAACGGCTTTGTTCGCGATGTGCTCCAAGAACTGCCGATGGAGTTTGCGGTCGAAGCCCAAGCCCTCGTTAAAGTCTCCCTCGAAGGGAGCGTGGGGTGATGTTACGGGAGCCGTATCCCACCGATGGGTGGACGCGTGATCTGACCGCTTTGATTGTCACCACCGTGGCCGTCAGCGCCTTAATTGTCGCAGTGATGACGACCGTCGGCGTTCGAGGCGTTGCGGCGTTGGATGTGATGAAAACACGTACAGCTTTTCTCGTGGTGGTGTTCGGTTGGATGTTTTTTGTAGGCTCCCGACTGCTGAATGTCGGTGAGGCGTGGTCGTATAGTGATCGGCGATGGAGACGGTGACGTATGCTGCAGATTAAAAACCTCCACGCCCAAGTCGATGACGACGGCGCGACTAAGCAAATCCTTAAAGGCGTGACGCTTGAGGCGCCGGCCGGCGAAGTCCACGCCATCATGGGGCCGAATGGTTCGGGCAAGTCGACGCTGTCCTACGTGCTCACCGGTCGCGACGGCTATGAGATCACGGACGGCGCGGCGACTTTTGAGGGCGCGGATTTGCTCGACATGGCGCCGGAAGAGCGCGCGGCCGCTGGCCTGTTCTTGTCGTTCCAATACCCGGTTGAGATCCCCGGCGTGCCGACCATGACCTTTGTGCGCGAAGCGTTGAACGCCCAGCGCAAAGCCCGCGGCGAAGACGAGGTCCCTGCGGCGGCGTTCCTCAAGAAAGCGCGCGAGGTCGGCGCCCAGCTCAAACTCAACGCAGACATGCTCAAGCGCGCGCTTAATGTTGGGTTTTCGGGCGGTGAGAAAAAACGGCTGGAGATTTTCCAAGCCGTGATGCTGGGGCCGCGTTTCCTCCTGCTTGATGAAACGGATTCCGGTCTTGACATCGACGCCCTGAAAACAGTGGCGGACGGCGTGAACACCTTGCGGTCGCCGGAACGCGGCATGCTCGTCATCACTCATTACAAGCGGTTGCTGGAGTACATTCGCCCGGATGTGATCCACGTCATGGCCGACGGACGGATCATCACGTCCGGCGGGCCCGAACTCGCGGATCGCCTCGAGGCGGAGGGCTATGACGCCCTGATCGCGGAGGGCGCGGCGTGAGCGCGGTGGCTGACATCGCGGCGCTGGCAAACCCGACGCCGGCGGAAAAGGCGCTTGCGGACGCCTTCGCCGCCCTCGACGCGCCGAGCGCCGTGCAGCGACAAGCCTGGGCGGCGTTCTCGACGACCGGCTTGCCTCATCGCCGCATTGAGGGGTGGCGGTGGAGCGATGTGCGCCGTGCGGCGTCGGAAATCGCCTGGAGCGCGCCCCAATCCGCGCTGAGCGCCAGCCGCGCGCCGGATTCAGACTTGGTTTTGGAGCGCGCGCCGACCGAGGGCATGCCGGCCCTCGCCGGGGCGTTGCGGGGCGTCAGCGCGGTTTACACCTTGTCTGACGGGGAGATTTTGGATCTCAACATTGCGCCGAACGCGGGCGGCGCCCACAGCGTCGCCGCTGTGATCATTCCCGCCGGGGTCAGCGCCCGGGTGACGGAGACTTATGCGGCCGGCGCGGGTCTCGCCAACGCCGCAGTGCTCTATGAAGTCGGAGCCGGCGCGACGCTGGAGCGGTTGGTGCGCCAAGAGCCGGCCGGTGAGGCCGTCATTGTTGCGACGGTGGCGGTGGACGTGGCCGCAGACGCGCACCTGCGCCAAACCACGCTCGCCTTCGGCGCTAAGCTGGCGCGGTTGGAGACCCATGTGACGGTGGCGGGATCCGGCGCGGCGGTCACGCTCGACGGCGCGTCCTTGCTGGCCGGTGAGGCCCATGCCGATCACACGACCGTCGTCACTCACGCCGCGCCGGGTGCGACGACGCGCGAAACTTTCCGCAGCGTCGTGACGGATCGCGCCACCGGGGTCTTTCAAGGCAAGATCAAAGTCGAGCGGCCAGCGCAGCAGACCGACGCGGAGATGGACCACAAAGCCCTGTTGCTTGGCGAAGGCGCGACCGTCAACGCCAAGCCCGAGCTTGAGATTTACGCCGATGATGTCGCCTGCGCCCATGGCAACACGGCGGGCGCGTTGGACGCCGCGGCGTTGCACTATATGCGCGCGCGGGGGTTGCCGGAAACGCGCGCGAAGGCGCTGCTCATTGAAGCGTTTGTCGGCGACGTGATTGACGGCGTCGCTCATGAGCCGACGCGCGAGGCGTTGCGCGCCGAGGCGCGCGTGTGGATGGAGGAGCGGCTGTGACTGATGCTGCGACCGCTGCGTGCGCGCGCTATGACGTCGCGGGCGTGCGCGCTCAATTTCCGATCCTGGCGCGGGAGGTGAACGGCACGCCGCTTACATATCTCGACAGCGCCGCCTCCGCCCAAAAGCCTGAGGCGGTGATTGACGCAATGACGGCGGCGATGCGTGAGCGGTACGCCAATGTTCACCGTGGGTTGCACACGCTCGCCAACGAAACGACGGAGGCGTTTGAGGCCGCTCGCGAGACAGTGGCGGCCTTTTTGGGCGCGCGTGAAGCCGCTGAGATCGTGTTCACCCGCGGAACGACGGAGGCGATCAACTTAGTCGCCAGCGGTCTGGCTGCGGAGATCGCCGCCGGCGATGAAATTGTCATCTCCCAAATGGAGCACCACTCCAACATTGTGCCCTGGCATTTTCTGCGTGAGCGCCAGGGGGCGGTGCTGAAATGGGTCCCCGTGACCGAGGACGGCCGCTTGGACATGGACGCCCTGGCCGCTGCGCTCAGCCCGCGCACGCGGATGGTGGCGCTGACGCACATGTCGAATGTGTTGGGCACGATTACCGACGCTGCGGCGATTGTGCGCTTGGCCCACGACATTCCAGGACATCCCGAGGGCGGCGCGCCGGTTTTGCTCGACGGCAGCCAGGCGGCGGTGCATTTGCCGGCGGTGGATGTGGCTGCGCTTGACGTCGATTTCTACGCGGTCACGGGCCACAAGCTTTACGGACCTTCCGGCATTGGCGCGCTTTACGCCAAGCGCGCATGGCTGGAGCGGCTGCGCCCTTATCAGGGCGGCGGCGAAATGATTGAGCGCGTCAGTGAAGATGCGGTCGTCTACAACGACATTCCCTACAAGTTCGAGGCGGGCACCCCCGCAATCGTGGAGGCGATCGGCTTCGGCGCGGCGCTCACCTGGCTTGAGCGCCAGGACCGCGCGGCGGCGGCGGCCCATGAGCATCGCTTAGCTGAACACCTCCAGGCGGGCCTCAGCGCCTGGACGGATGTGCGCGTCATTGGCCAAGCGCCAGGCAAGGGCGCGATCGTGACTTTCGCCTCGCAGGCCGCTCACGCTCATGATCTGGCGCAAATCATGGACAAGTACGGCGTGGCGGTGCGGGCCGGCCAGCACTGCGCGGAGCCGTTGATGACGCGCTTTGGCGTCACCTCGACATGCCGGGCGAGTGTGGCCATGTACAACAATGAGAGCGACGTTGAGCGCTGTTTGGCGGCGTTTGGCAAAGCGCGTGACTTGCTGGGATAGCGGACGGGGCGACGGTGCTGTGATGCGCCCACACGACCTGAAGGAGGACGCCGATGAGTGACGACATCGCCCGCGACGTGTTGGACGTGTCGCCGCCGGCGCCGGACGCGCCGCGTGATGACGCCGCCGTCGGGGCCGCGGCGTCCGATGGGGGCTCGGCCCTGCCGGCGGAGGAGTTGGCGCGCCTCACCGACGATCTGATCGCGGCGTTTAAGAGCGTCTATGACCCGGAGATCCCTGTCGATATTTATGAGCTGGGCCTGATTTACCGGGTTGATGTGTCGGACGATCGTCTGGTGACGGTGGATATGACGCTCACCGCGCCGGGATGCCCGGTGGCGGGGGAAATGCCGGGTTGGGTGGAGAGCGCCGTGCGCAAAGTCGACGGCGTAGCGGACGCCAAAATCAATATGGTGTTTGAGCCGCCTTGGGACATGTCGCGCATGTCCGATGAGGCGCGGTTGCAATTGAATATGCTCTAGCGCGCGTGTTGAGCGCTGCGGCGCAAGGATGGAGAACGAGACCTATGGCGCGACGTCCGAAGCCGAAAGTCGTCACCCTCACGGAACGGGCGGCTGAACGCGTGCGCGTGATTATGGCGGAGCGCGGCGCGGGGTTCTTGCGCGTCGGCGTCAAGAATGGCGGCTGCGCGGGCATGGAGTATGTGATGGATTACGTCGCAGAGCCGGCGGCGTTGGATGAGCGGGTCGAGGACAAGGGCGTGCCCATCGTCATTGACGCGAAAGCGGTGCTGTTCCTGTTGGGATCGGAGGTTGATTACGAAATCACGCCGCTGGCTGCGAAATTCGTGTTCAACAATCCCAACCAAACGGATGCCTGCGGCTGTGGTGAAAGCGTGACCATCACGCCGGCTGTGGCGGAAGGCTCAGCCTAAGCCCGTCGGGCGCGCCCGGCCTGGGCCGCGCCCTCAAGCGGCGCAGGCTGCTTGGGGCCGGGGTTGGCCGTCGCCAGTGGCGGTGACGCGGTTGCGGCCCCCGCGCTTGGACGCATAAAGGCGGCGGTCCGCCCGCTCAAGCACCTCGTCGGGGCCGTCATGGGCTTCCAGCTGCGCGACCCCGATCGAGACCGTCACAGTGCCCAAGCTTTCATTGGTGGATTTGCGCATCAGCTGCTTCGCCTCCACCACTTTGCGGACTTTTTCCGCCAGCAGCGTCGCCTCGGCGCTGGTCGCGCCGGGCGCGAGCACGGCGAACTCCTCGCCGCCATACCGCGCGACGATGTGATGATCGTCGGCCGACCGTTGAATGCAGCGCGCCACGAATTTGATGATCTGGTCGCCGGTTTGATGACCCCAGGTGTCGTTGAACCGTTTGAAGTGGTCGATGTCGACAAGGATGACGGAGTAAGGAGAGCCGGCGCAGCTTGCTTGCGCCACGCCGTCACGCAGTGCGGCGTCAAAGCGCAGACGATTGGCGATGCCGGTCAGCGCGTCGGTTTGCGCCTGCTCTTTGGCGCGCTCGGCTTCTTCGCGGGTGTCTTTGAGGACGGACTGCAATTGCCGCACGGTGTCGGTGCTTTCTTGCAGGCGTGATTCCAGCACCTGGTTGCGCGCGTGTTGCGCGCGCGTTTCTTCGCGGAGCTTTGAGACAAGGCGTTTAAGCCCTTCGGGATCGGCGCCGGCGTCGAGGGCGCCGCTCGCGCCCTCCAAGGTGTGGCCGTAGGCTTTGATGTCACGGCCAGCGGATTCCAAGGCGCTGATCGTTTCCGTCAACTCCGCCTGCATTTTCGCGCCCGTGTCGGCGACTGCGGCGTCAAGCCGGTCCGGCGCGAGATACTCTGCATAAAGAGCGCTGCACACAGTGTCGTCGAGGCCGTCGCGCCGGCGCAGTTCCAGCGCCTTTGACAGGTCCGCGTTCGCGCCCGTCAAATGCGCCGCCCACACCGCGTAATTGTTGGGCGAGGGCGAGACCGCCTCCGCCTCCATCGCCTCCAGGACGCGCTGCGCCAGCGCGCGCCCTCCAGCGCCCCGAAACAAATCGTTCACTCTGTTCGCCCTCGCCGCCCGACCGAGGCAAGCCTACGGGGCGAGGCGAAAACAAGCTGTAAAGGCGATGGCGTGGAGGTCGGAGACGCCGCTGATTCAGCGGCTCAATTTTGGCTTTCAGCGCGCGCGCGGCGCGGCAAATCCACCGCCCGCAATAGGAAAGCCGGGGTGTGATCGCCTAAGCCGACTTCTTTAGAACGGCTTGCGTCTTTTCGCGGCGCGGCGCTTGGCGCCGGTGCATGCGCGTCCGGCGCCGCCGACGCTGTGGAGGCGCTGGCCTCGCGCCCGCGGCGCGATCCCCGGCCTTTGCCGCTGCGCCCCGGCGCACCGGCGGACCCGCGATCAGCCTCCTCGCGCGCCGGCGGGGCGTCCACCGCAACGTTCGGCGCCGGCTCTAACGTTTTGCCGATGAGTTTTTGCACCGCCGCCAGGGACTTGGAGTCTTCAGGGCTGACGATCGTAAACGCCTCGCCCGAACGGCCGGCGCGTCCCGTGCGCCCGATGCGGTGGACATAATCCTCCGCATGGCGGGGCACATCGACATTGAACACATGCGTGACGTCAGGAATGTCGAGGCCGCGCGCAGCGACGTCGCTGGCCACCAACAACTTAATGTCGCCGGCTTTGAACTTACCAAGCGTCTCGGTGCGCACGGATTGGGGCAAATCGCCGTGGATCGGCGCGGCGCTGTAGCCATGGCGCTTGAGAGACCGCGCGACGATGTCGACATCGCTTTTGCGGTTGCAAAAAAGGATCGCGTTCGTGATGTCGGCGGCGTCGATCGCCGCGCGCAGGGCCGCGCGTTTCGTGCGCGGATCGCCGGCCGGCGCTTGGACGATCCACTGCGTGACCGTGTCGGCGGTGGAGGAGGGGCGCGCCACCTCCACTTTCACGGGGTTTTGGAGGAATTGATTCGTGATGCGCTGGATTTCCGGCGGCATCGTCGCTGAGAAGAAGAGTGTTTGGCGCGTGAAGGGGGTGAGCTGGAAAATCCGTTCAATGTCAGGAATAAACCCCATGTCGAGCATGCGGTCGGCTTCGTCCACGACCAAGAATTGCACGCCGTTCATTAAGAGCTTGCCGCGTTCGAAATGGTCTAAGAGCCGCCCGGGCGTCGCAATGAGAACGTCGACCCCCGCCGTCAGCGCCCGGTCTTGATCGCCAAACGACACACCGCCAATCAGCAGCGCCATGGAGAGGCGATGGTTCTTGCCGTATTTCTCGAAATTCTCCGCGACTTGCGCGGCCAATTCCCGCGTCGGCTCGAGAATGAGCGAGCGCGGCATCCGCGCTTTGGCGCGCCCGCGGGAGAGCAAATCAATCAGCGGCAATGTGAACGACGCCGTTTTGCCCGTGCCGGTCTGCGCCACGCCTAAGATGTCACGTCCCGCCAAGGCATGCGGGATCGCCGCCGCTTGAATTGGCGTCGGTTCCGTATAGCCGGCGTCAGATATGGCGCTCAGCAGCTCCGGCCCCAGGCCGAGCTCGTCAAAAGTCATCGCGTCCGTTTAATGTTACAGCCCCGGGCGCACGCGCCCAATACTGGCGGTTTCATCAGGCGTCGCGCGGGAAGTCAATCGTCGCGCGCGCAGTTCAACCGTTTATCGCTCGCTTTTCGTCATATGGTGATGCGCGCCGCAAACGCCAGGGGCGGGCGGGCCGGCGGTCACACGTCGAGGTCGTCGACAAAGCGCGCATTCGTTTGGATGTAATCGAACCGCCGTTCAGGCTTGCGGCCCATCAGCGTCTCCACCAGGGCCGCCGCCGCCGCGCGGTCTTCTTGGGGCAGGCTCACCCGCGCCAAGGTGCGTGTCGCCGGATCCATGGTCGTGTCTTTGAGTTGGCGCGGCATCATTTCGCCGAGCCCTTTAAAACGGCTTATCTCGACTTTACCGGCGCCGGCGAACGCCTCTGCAAGCAGGGCGTCTTTGTGGGCGTCGTCGCGGGCGTAAGCGATGTGTCCACCCCGCGAGAGACGGTAAAGCGGCGGCAGCGCCAAAAACAGCCGCCCGGATTCCACCAGGCCAGGCGTTTGGCGCAAGAAAAACGTGATCAAAAGCGTCGCGATGTGAGCGCCGTCGACATCGGCGTCCGTCATGATCACCACCCGCTCATAGCGCACGTCATCCAAGGAAAAGCGCGGCCCCAGCCCACATCCCAGCGCAAGCGTCAGGTCGGCGATTTCTTGATTGGCGGTGATTTTGTCCCCGCTGGCTTGGGCGACGTTGAGGATTTTGCCCCGTAAGGGGAGCACGGCCTGCGTCGCGCGGTCGCGCGCTTGCTTCGCTGAGCCGCCTGCGGAATCGCCTTCCACGAGAAAGAGCTCTGAGCCCTCAGCCTCCGCGCGCGCGCAATCGGCGAGTTTGCCTGGCAGCCTGAGGCGTTTGGTGGCGGATTTGCGCGCGACCTCGCGGGCTTTGCGCCGGCGTTGACGTTCTTCCGCGCGCTCGACCACGAACGCGAGGAGCTTGTCAGCTTCTTTGGGCGCGGCCGCGAGCCAATGGTCGAAATGATCGCGCACCGCTTGCTCCACCAGGCGCGCGGCCTCGGGGCTCGCGAGCTTTTCCTTCGTTTGGCCCTGGAACTCCGGCTCGCGAATAAACACCGAGATCAGCGCCGCGGCCGCGCCCAGGACATCGTCGCCTGTGACGAGGTTGACCCGCTTCTCCCCCGCGATCTCGCCATAGGCGCGCAGGCCTTTCGTGATGGCCGCGCGCAGCCCGACTTCGTGGGTCCCGCCTTGGGGCGTCGGCACTGTGTTGCAGTAAGAGCGGCTGAACGCATCATCCTCGCCAAAGCCTGCGGCTGTCCACGCCACCGCCCATTCCACCGCGCCGTGGGCGCCGTCATCGCCGACGCGGCCCGAGAAGGGGGCGACCGCGAGCGCCCGCTCGCCCAGCGTTTCTGTCAAGAAATCCGCAAGCCCGCCGGGAAAGCGCAGCACCGCCTCCGCCGGCGTCCCATCGCTGTCGCCCAAGCGCGCGCGATCGCAGGCCCAATGGATTTCCGCGCCGCGATGAAGGTAGGCCTTCGAGCGCGCCATGCGATACAGCCGCGCCGGCTTAAACGCTGCGGCGGGCCCGAAAATCTCGGGATCCGGACGGAAACGCACACGCGTGCCGCGGCGTCCGCGCACCGCGCCCACCCGCTCCAGCGGCGCTTGGGGCGCGCCGCGGACATAGCGTTGGCGGAAAAGGGCTTTGTCGCGCGCGACCTCGACCTCCAGGAATTCCGAGAGCGCGTTGACCACCGACACGCCCACCCCGTGCAGCCCGCCGGAGGTGCGGTAGGCCTTGTCGGAAAACTTCGCGCCCGCATGCAATGTGGTGAGAATCACCTCGACCGCCGATTTGTCGGGAAAACGAGGGTGGGGGTCGACGGGGATGCCGCGGCCATTGTCCTCGACCACCAAGGCGCCGTCGGCCTCCAACATCACGGCGATGCGCGTGGCGTGGCCCGCGACCGCTTCATCCACCGCGTTGTCGAGCACTTCAGCGAACAAATGGTGGAGCGCGCGTTCATCCGCGCCGCCGATATACATGCCCGGACGCCGGCGCACGGGCTCAAGGCCCTCAAGCACTTCGATCGCGTGGGCGTCATATGCCTCCGGCCGCGCGGCGTCAGCGGTCGCGGCGGGGGAGGGTGTGCGGGCGGGCTGGGCCATGGGACGCTCTCCTGACTCGTGGCCACCCTAGCCTTCTTCGCCGGTTATGCGAGCGCCCTTTGCGCGGCGTTGGCGACCGCGCGGGCGGCGGCGATGATCCGCCGCGCCGGCCAGACCCACCAGCGGCTGGTGCGATCCAACCGCGCGCGGCACTGATGCAGTTGGCGCTCATACGCAGCGGCCCGCGCGCGCACGCCGGCTGCGAATCGAAGAAGCCGAGGCTTGGCCGCGTGGCTTTGGCGCAGGAACGCCCGCTGCCCCTCATGATACGCGAGATACTGGTTTTCCGCGTCCGCGAGCGGCACCTCCGCGACGGCGAGCGTGCGCGTCATATACCAACCGACGAAGTCAGCGGTGTCGGCGAAGCGCGCGCGCGTCGCCCAAGGTCGGCCGGTGGTCTGTTTGTATCGCGCCCAGGTGCCGTCTAAGGCTTGGGGATAGCCGAAGGCGCTCGACAGCCGCCGGCCGATCGGCAAGCCAAAGCGTGCGCGCCGCGGCGGTCGCGCAAACCGCCGGAATGCGGATTCCCGTTGAATGATAGCGAGTTGCACATGGGCTGGAGCGTCCCATCGCGCCTCTGACGACCGCACGGCGCGCCACCAGCCGGGGCGCGCCTCCATCAGCGCGCAGATGTCGTGTTGCTCGCGCAGGCTCGGGATCGGCGAGGTCCAGGTGTAGGCCGCATGGCCCAACCCGGCGATGACGGCCGCCACCAGCGCCGCCCGCGACAACACAATACGCGCGAGGACCCACGCCGCCCACTTCATCCCAATCATGGCTCGCGGTTAACCAAGCGTCTTGGGCCGCGATAAGGCGGGCCGCATCCCCCGGCCAGCGCGCCGAACGTCGGCTTGACATCGCGTGTGGCCTCGCGAGGGTGCGGCTCCATGAGCGACGAGGTTTCAACTCACATCCGGGTGGTGGGCGCGGTCGGGCGCATCACCTTAAACCGGCCTAAGGCTCTCAACGCCCTTGATCTGGAGATGGTGCGCGCGATGACCGCCGCCCTCCAGGCGTGGCGAGGCGAACCGGCGGTCAAGCTGGTCGTGGTCGATGGCGCGGGCGAGCGGGCGTTTTGCGCGGGCGGCGACATCCGCATGCTCCACGCTTCGGGGCGCGCCGGCGACGGCGAGGCGGAGACGTTTTGGCGCGAAGAGTACGCGCTCAACACGCTGATTAAGCGCTACCCCAAACCTTATGTCGCGATCATGGACGGGGTGACCATGGGTGGGGGCGTGGGCGTGTCGGTCCACGGTCGTTATCGCGTGGCGACGGACCGGACGCTGTTTGCGATGCCGGAGACGGGCATTGGCTTTTATCCTGATGTGGGCGGGACGTATTTCCTGCCGCGCTTGGCGGGCGGGCTTGGGCTGTGGATGGGGTTGACGGGCGCGCGGCTGTCGGGGGCGGACGCTCTGGCGGCGGGGGTGGCGACGCATGCTGTCTCGGCTGAGCGCGTGGCGAGCGTGATCAGCGTGCTGGAAAGCGCCGCCCATGATGACGAAGGACGTGCGGTGGAGCGTTTGCTTGACCAAGCGACGGAGCCGCTCGGCCCCGCGGCGTGGACGGAGCACGCTGATGTCATGGCCGCGCTGTTTTCCGGTCCCACGGTGGAGGCGATCCGCGACGGCCTCCTGGCCGACGGCGGGGCGTGGGCCCGCGCCCAGGCGGAGGCGCTCGCCGGCAAATCGCCGACCTCATTAAAGGTGACGCGGCGCGCGCTTGCTGAAGGCGGCCGGCTCGACTTCGAAGACGCGATGCGCCGGGAGCTGGCGCTTTCGGTGCGGTTCTTGGACGGCGATGATTTTTACGAGGGCGTGCGCGCGGCGGTGATCGACAAAGACCGCACGCCGGCGTGGCGGCCGGCGCGGTTGGAGGATGTGAGCGACGCGATGGTTGACCGCTTTTTCATGCCGGAGGATGCGGGGGAGGCGGCGCTCGATTTTTAAACGCGTGGTCCGCGCGATGGGCGGCGCGCTGCGCTAGCCTTAAATCGACTTTAGCTTTCCGCGGGCATAACCCCGGTGAACGGTTCTTCGCTCACCACAGGCCCCGCCCATGCCCGCGCAACCGCTTTCTGCTCTGTCTTCCGCCCAAGCCGCTGACGCGGATGATGATCTCGGCACGCTTTACGTCGCGTCGCTGCGGCTGATTGAGCGGCTGCATCGCCAGCTGCTTGACGTCATCAAAGACGAATTGGACCGCCATGGCCGCGGCGACATCAACAGCGTTCAAGCGCTTTTGGTGTTCAACATCGGCGAGGAGGAATTGACCGCCGGCGAGCTGAAAACGCGCGGTCATTATCTGGGCTCGAACGTGTCCTACAATTTGAAAAAGTTGGTGGAGAACGGCTATCTCACCAGCGAGCGTTCGGAAACGGACCGCCGGTCGGTGCGCATCGCCTTGTCGAAAAAAGGCCAGGCCATGCGCGAGCTGGTGTCGGGCTTGTTCGACCGCCATCTGAAATCCCTTGAGCCCGTGGCCGAACTCGGGCCCCAGGGCTTAGCGCACGTTAACGGCGCGCTGATGCGCCTGGAGCGCTTTTGGGAAGATCACGTCAAATACCGGCTGTAAGCGCTTCGCGGTCGGCGCTTCGCGGTCGGCGCTTCGCGGTCGGCGCTTCGCGGTCGGCTCTGGGCGGCGCGGTCCAGCGGCGTATGTCACAAGAGCCGACGCTGGTGACGGGCGCGCTGGCCCCGGCGGCCGCTGCGCTTATAATGGTTCTAAGCTCGGCGCAGGCGTCGCGGGCGAATGGAGCCGGAACGTGATGGATTATCTCAGCCGCTTTCAAGCCGCCGTCGATGTGTTGAAGGATGAGGGGCGCTACCGCGTCTTTACAGACATTCGCCGCGACCGCGGGCGGCTGCCCCACGCGTTATGGCGCGATGAGGACGGCCGCGAGCGTGAAATCGTGGTGTGGTGCTCAAACGATTATCTCGGCATGGGCCAGCATCCTGTGGTGCTTGAGGCGATGCATGACGCGCTCGACACCGCCGGCGCGGGCGCGGGCGGCACGCGCAACATCTCCGGCACGACGTGGTGGCATACCGATCTTGAGGCGGAGCTTGCGGCCTTGCACGGGAAAGACGCGGGCCTTGTGTTCACCTCAGGCTATGTCGCGAACGAAGCGACGCTGAGCGCGCTGGGGCGGATCCTGCCGGGCGTTATGATTTTCTCCGATGAAAAGAACCACGCCTCCATGATTGCGGGCGTGCGGGCGGCGGGCTGTGAGAAGCGGATTTGGCGCCACAATGACGTCGCGCATTTGGAAGCGCTTCTGGCGGCGGCGCCGGCGGACACGCCGAAAGTGATCGCGTTTGAGTCTGTCTATTCCATGGACGGCGATGTCGGCCCGATTGCAGCGGTGTGTGATCTCGCGCACCGCTACAACGCGCTGACCTATCTCGATGAAGTGCACGCGGTTGGGCTTTACGGCGACACCGGCGCGGGCGTGGCGGATCAGCTCGGCCTCGCGGATCGGATTGACATTATCGAAGGGACGCTTGGCAAAGCCTTTGGCGTCATGGGCGGCTACATCGCCGCGGCGGCGCCGATTGTCGACGCGGTGCGCTCCCACGCGTCGGGCTTCATTTTTACGACCTCCCTCGCGCCGGCCGTGGCGGCGGGGGCGTTGGCGAGCGTGCGCCATGTCAAAGGCCGCCGTGATTTGCGCGACGCCCATCAGGCGCGCGCCGCAGTTCTCAAAGCGCGGCTCAGCGAGGCGGGCTTTCCCGTCATGGCCTCCAACACTCACATTGTGCCCGTAGTCACGGGCGATCCGCGGTGTTGCAAAGCGATTTCCGACGCGTTGCTCAGCGAGTTCGGCCTTTATGTGCAGCCGATCAATTACCCGACGGTGCCGCGGGGGACGGAGCGGCTGCGCTTCACGCCGTCGCCGCTCCATGACGATGGGATGATGGATGATTTGGTCGCGGCGTTGGACATTCTGTGGGCCCGCCATCACATGGCGCGGGCTGCGGCGTGAGGCGCGCGGATGCCGTCGTCAAACGACCATGCGCGGCCGCCTCTTGAGGCGCTTGCTGGGCGCGAGGTGATTTTAGAAGTCACCCAACACGGCGCGATGCGCGTGGCGGCGGCGGTGGACGCCGCGACGGGCGTTGAGGCCATCGCTCAAGGCCCCGCCCACGCTCAGGCGGCGGATCTTGAGCGTCTCGCCTTGGGCAAGCTGGTGCGGCGGTTGGCCGCTGCGGGCGCGCTTGGCTCCCATTGCGACCGACGCGTCAGGCCCGACGAGGACGCCGGGCCCGATCCGCGCGGTCTGCGGATTTGACGAACGGGACGCGGCCGGTCAAGGCGGGCTTGGCCGGCGCGCCGCGTGTTCGTCGACAGTCTTAGCCTTCGCCCCGGCGGACGCCGCGGCCCAGGCCGATCTTTTTCGCGAATTCCGAGCGACGTTTCGCATAGCTCGGCGCCACCATCGGATAGTCCGCCGGCAGACCCCACTTGCGACGATACTCGTCCGGGGTCATGTCGAAATTGGAGCGCAGGTAGCGCTTCAGCATTTTCAGCTTCCGGCCGTCTTCCAAGCAGACAATGTGGTCGTCGGTCACCGATTTGGAAATCGGAACCGCCGGCTTCGGCTTTTCCGCCGGCTTGTCGGCGGTCGCGCTCGCCAAGGCATGCACTTGCTTGTGCACTTGACGGATCACCTCCGGCACCGTTTCGGCGGGAATCGTGTTGTTGCTGACAAAGGACGCGACGATGTCCGTCGTCATGCGCAACACGTCCTCGTTGGTGATCGGGTGTTCTTCGACTTCGGTCGCCATGCAGATCTCCTCGCTTGGGTCGCCATCTGGCTTGAATCATTTATGTCAACGCAATATTGCGTGGGCTAATCAAACGCGCAAGGGGTTAAAGGACTATGTATTTCAGTTCCTGTGCCCTGATTAATCGGTCACCGCCAATGGAGCTTCGCGTCCACAGGACGTTACGCGATCAATAGCGCCCGATAGCTTTGGGGAATTCCTGAGCGTGTGCGGTTGATCCAGACCACCACGAGCCGATATGACATTTTGGCAAATGAGGAAGGGCCAGCGCCATGACCACGACGACCAGCGGACCGATCACGTCCAGATTTTTTCAAGACGGCGTGGCGGTGTCTGACCCAGAATTGCACGTTGCGGTTCAGCGCGAGGCCGCGCGTCAGCAGCAACAAATTGAGCTCATCGCCTCGGAAAACATCGTCAGCCGCGCCGTCTTGGAGGCGCAGGGCTCCGTCCTCACCAACAAATATGCGGAGGGCTATCCGGGGCGGCGCTATTATGGCGGCTGTGAGTTTGTTGATGAGGCCGAGGAGCTGGCGCGCACGCGCTTAAAACGCCTCTATGACGCGGCCTGGGTGAATGTGCAGCCGCATTCCGGCGCTCAAGCCAATCAGGCCGTGTTCTTAGCGACGCTGAAGCCCGGCGACACGATTTTGGGCATGAGCCTGGACGCCGGCGGCCACCTCACGCACGGGGCGCGGCCGAATTTGTCTGGGAAATGGTTTCACGCCGTCCATTACGGCGTGACGCCGGACGGTTGGCTGGACATTGAGGCGGTGCGCGCGTTGGCGTTGGAGCATCGCCCCGCCATGATCATCGCCGGCGGCTCAGCCTACGCCCGCATTATTGACTTCGCCGCGTTCCGCGCCATCGCCGACGAGGTGGGCGCGCTTTTGCTGGTGGACATGGCGCATTTCTCCGGCCTCGTGGCCGGCGGCGTCTACCCAAGCCCCGTGCCCCACGCCCATGTGGTGACGTCCACGACCCACAAGACAATCCGCGGCCCGCGCGGCGGCATGGTCCTGTCGAATGATCTCGACCTTGGCAAGAAGATAGACTCCGCCGTTTTTCCCGGGTTGCAGGGGGGGCCTTTGATGCATGTGATTGCGGCCAAGGCGGTCGCCTTTGGCGAAGCGCTGCGCCCGGAGTTTAAGGAGTATGCGCGCCAGGTCGTCGCCAATTGCCAGGCCATGGCGCAGGCCGTGTTGGATCGCGGCTTTGATCTCGTCACTGGCGGCACCGACAGTCACTTGGCGTTAATCGACCTGCGCGCGAAAGGGCTCAAAGGCAATAAGGGCGAAGCAGCGCTCGAGCGGGCCTTCATCACGTGCAACAAAAACGGCGTGCCGGGCGATCCCGAAAAGCCGACCGTGACGTCGGGCCTGCGCGTGGGGTCTGCGGCGGCGACCACGCGCGGCTTCGGCGAAGCGGAGTTTCGGCGCGTCGGCGAATTGATTGCTGAGGTGCTGGAGCCGCTGGGTCAACATCCCGATGGCGATCCGGCGGTGGAGGCGCGGGTGCGCGAGGAAGTGATGGCCATCACCGCGCGCTTCCCGATTTACTGACCGCATGCGCTGCCCTTTCTGCGCCAACCCGGACACCCAAGTGAAGGACAGCCGCTCCGCTGAAGACGGAACGGCCATCCGCCGCCGGCGTCACTGCCCGAAGTGCGGTGCGCGCTTCACCACCTTCGAGCGGGTGCAGCTCAAGGAGCTGACGGTGGTGAAGCGCAGCGGCCGCAAGCAGCCCTTCATGCGCGAAAAACTGGTGAAATCCATCGACATCGCGTGCCAGAAGCGCGACGTCGAGACCGAGAAGATCGACCAAATGGTCTCCGGCATCATCAGCCAGCTGGAGAAGCTCACGGACGGCGAGGTCCAATCGCGCCAGATCGGCGCGATGGTGATGGAGGGCCTCGCGAATCTCGATCAAGTGGCGTTCGTGCGCTATGCCTCGGTGTATCAGGACTTCCAGACCCCCGCCGATTTCAGCCGCTTCTTAGTGGATGAAAAGCTCGCCAACGGCGCGGACGAGCCCCCGGCGGAGGTGCGCGCCGGCGTCGCTAAGACGGACGCGCCATGACCGTGGGCCCGCGGGTGACGCTGAAGCTCGCGACCTCCCTTGATGGACGCATCGCGACCGCGACCGGCGAAAGCCGCTGGATCACCAGCGCGGCCGCGCGTGAGGAGGGCCATCGCTTGCGCGCCGCCCATGACGCGGTGCTTGTGGGCTCTGAGACGGTGCTGGCCGATGATCCCCAGCTCACGGTGCGGCTGGAGGGCGCGAGGCCCGCGCGCCAGCCCTTGCGCGTCGTTGCCGACGGGCGGCTGCGCACGCCTGTCGACAGCGCTTTGGTGCGCAGCGCCGGGCCGGCTGCGCCGGTGTTGATCGTCACGGATGAGGCGCTGAGCCGCGACGGGCGCATCGCGAAGCTCGCCCCCCGCGCGGGCGCTGTGGCGGCGGCGGGCGCGCGCCTGGGCTTTTGTCCACGCGATCCGGCGCCGGCGGAGGCTGAGAGCGGGGGGCTTCACCCCGCCTGCATGCTCGGGCGGATCGCGCAGACGCTCGCTGCGCTCGGGCGTGTGGCGATCGGCGATCCGTTTGCGGTGCTGTTGGAGGGCGGCGGCCGTCTGGCGGCCGCGTTTTTAAACGCCGACTTGATTGACCGGATTGAATGGTTTCGTGCGCCGCTTATCCTTGGTTCTGCGGGCCGGCCTGGCGTCGGCCCGTTGACTGATCGCGGCTTAGCGGGCGCGCCGCGCTTCGCCCGTGAGAGCGTGTCGGTTCTTGGCGTGGATCTGTGGGAGCGCTACGCGCGGGCTTCCGCTGACGCACACGATGACAGCGCGGGCGGAACGCCTTAAGTGTCCATGCATGTTTACAGGCATCATCACCGATGTCGGCCGCATCGCCGCGGTGGAGCCGGGCCGCGACGCGCGCGCGTTTGTGGTGGAGAGCGCTTACGCTCCCGCGGGCATCGCCCTTGGCGCCTCAATCGCCCACGCGGGGGCGTGTCTGACTGTGATTGCCGTTGAGCCGGGCGCTGACGGCGCGGGCGCGCGCCACCGGGTGGAGGTGTCAGCGGAGACGCTGTCGAAAACCACCCTCGGCGATTGGACGGAAGGAACGCGCGTCAATCTTGAGCGCGCGGCGCGCCTGGGCGATGAGCTCGGCGGGCATCTTGTGACCGGCCATGTGGACCAGGTGGGACGTGTGCGCGCGTGCTGCGCGATCGACGGCTCTGTGCGGCTGACCATCGCGCATGACGCAGACTTCGGACCCTTTGTGGCGGTGAAGGGCTCGGTGTGCGTCGACGGCGTGTCGCTGACGGTCAACGCCGCGCCGCTTCCCCCGGCGGATGGCGGCGCCGGCGGGGCGTCCCTGGGCGAGCCAAGCTTTGAGGTCAACATCATTCCCCACACCGCGGAAGCGACCACCCTTGGCGCGTTGCGGGAGGGGGATGTGGTCAATCTGGAAGCGGATCTCATCGCGCGGTATGTGGCGCGCCAACGCGACGCCGCCGTTTGGAGCGCGGCTGGGGCCCGGCGCGTGGCGGAGTCGGCCTGATGGTGGGCGCGCTTTCTCCCATCGAAGACATCATCGAAGACGCGCGCAATGGGCGCATGTTCGTGCTTGTGGACGCGGAAGATCGCGAGAATGAAGGCGATCTCGTCATCCCGGCGCAATTTGCCACGCCGGACCAAGTGAACTTCATGGCCAAGCATGGCCGCGGCCTGATCTGCCTTGCGCTTACTCAAGACCGAGCCGACCAGCTCGCGCTGCGGCCTATGGCGAGCGAGAACCGCACCCCGTTGCGCACCGCTTTTATGGTGTCGATCGAGGCGCGCGACGGGATCACCACGGGCATTTCCGCCCATGACCGCGCGCGCACCATCGCTGTGGCGATCGACCCGTCCAAGGGCCCGGACGACATCATCAGTCCCGGCCATGTGTTTCCGCTGACGGCGCGCAATGGCGGCGTGCTCGCGCGGGCCGGCCACACCGAAGCGGCGGTCGACATCGCCCAACTCGCCGGCCTCGCCCCGGCCGGGGTGATTTGCGAAATCATGAATGACGACGGCACCATGGCGCGGTTGCCGGATCTCATCGCGGTCGCCCAGCGCTATGGGCTGAAAGTCGGCGCGATTGCCGATCTCATCGCTTATCGCCGCCGTCATGAGCGCTTAGTGGAGCGCCGCTTGGAGACGGAGTTCGACAGCCGCTGGGGCGCGGGCTTTCGGTTGTTTGTGTTCGTTAATGTGTTGGATGGCGCGGAGCATGTGGCCTTGATGAAAGGACGCCCGCGGGCCGATGAGCCGTCGCTTGTGCGCATGCACAAGGTGGACTTCGCGGCCGATGTGTTGGGCGAGGCAAGCGCGCGCGGCCGCCTTGTGGGCGAGGCGGTGGAGGCCGTGGCCGCCGCCGAGCACGGCGTCGTCGTTTTCATCCGTGAAACTCACCGCAGCGCCATCACCGAACGCTTCGGCGCGACAGTCGGCGCAGGCGGCGATGATCGCGAAACCCGCGCGCTGCGCGAGTATGGCGTCGGCGCGCAGATCCTGCGTGATCTCGGCGTGCGCGACATGATCTTGTTGACGAACACGCCCATGCGCGTGCCGGGCTTAGAAGGCTACGGGCTTAAAATCGTCGGCGCGCGGTCCTTTGGCGCGGCGGCGCAGGCCGACGCTTGCGACGCCGGCGCGTCTGAGGCCGGCGCAGCGGGCTCTTCGACGACGGGCCGCGATGATGGCTAGGGGCCCGAGCATCCTCATTGTGTCGGCCCGCTATTACGCCGACATCGTCGCGGAACTCGAGCGCAACGCCATCGCAGCGTTGGAGGCGGCGGGGGCGAGCCACGCCCTCATTGAAGCGCCGGGGGCCTTTGAGATCCCAGGGCTCATCACTTACGCCCACCGCGCCTCGAAGCGCACCTTCCACGGGTTTGTCGCCTTGGGCTGCGTCATTCGCGGCGAGACGAGCCATTATGATTATGTGTGCGGGGAGAGCGCGCGGGGGCTCATGGAGCTCTCCACCAAACACGTCACCTACGCGCATCCGCAAAACATGGCGTGCCACGCCACGCGCATGACGCCGGCGCCGTTGGCCATCGGCTATGGGATTTTGACAGTCGAGAACCAAGACCAAGCCTGGGCGCGGGCGCGCTCAGCGGCCGAGGGCGGCAAAGACAAAGGCGCGGAGGCGGCGCGGGCGTGCTTAGGCGTGCTGGAGGCCCGCAAGCGCGTGCGTGACGGCCTGTGAGCGCGGCCGGCGTCGCCCAAAGAGCGAGGGGCCAATGAGCGACGCGGGTCTTACCGAGGCGGATCGGCGCTTTGCGGCGCGGCGGGGCGAGGCGCGGATCGCCGCGGTGCAAGCGCTTTACCAGCTTGAAATCAGCGGGCGCGGCGTGGACGCGGTGGTGCGGGAGTTCCTCGATCACCGCCTGCCGGCGGCGGATTCCGGCTCGGATTCCGGCGAAGCCGTCGACGCCCAGCACTTCACAGAGCTGGTCACCGGGGTCGTGGCCGCCCAAGCCGAGATCGACCGCGCCGTCGCCGCCGCGCTGGCCCAGGGGTGGAGCTTGAAGCGGCTTGACGCCACCGCGCGCGCGATTTTGCGCGCGGGCGCTTATGAGGCGCTGCAGCGGCCGGACGTGCCCGCCGGCGCGGTGATTGATGCGTATTTGGCGGTGGCGGACGCGTTTTTTGATGGAACAGAGCAGCGCTTCATCCACGCCGCCCTTGATGCAGTGATGGCTGCAGCGCCCGCGCGCACAGGCCGCGCTGACACGCGCGAGTGAGGGGCCATGGCCTCTGATCCGCGCGGGGCGGGGCCCAGTTCGTCGTCTCCGGCGTCGCCGCCCTCATCGCGGTCTCCCTCATCGCTTGGGGCAAAGGCGCCGAGCCATTGCGACGCGCTGGCGGAGGGCGAATTCGATTTTATTCGCCAGCACTTAGCGCCCTTAAGCGCCGCCGCCCCGGGCGCGTATGGCCTCACGGACGACGCTGCGGAGCTGGCGGCGACCGCCCTGGCCGTGACGGGAGGCGTGGTCGTGACCGCTGATCTCCTGACTGAGGGCGTGCATTTTCTCGCGGACGACCCCCTAGACCGCGTGGCGCAAAAGGCGCTGCGGGTCAATCTCTCGGACTTGGCGGCGAAGGGCGCAACGCCCCTCCATTACCTGCTGAGCGTCGCCTGGCCGGAGCGTGTGGACGCCGCGGGACGCGCCCTCTTCGTCGACGGGCTTGCTGCAGACCAGGCGGCGTTCGGGGTGAGCTTGCTCGGCGGCGACACCACGCGCGCGGCTGGCCCGCTGACAGTGGCGGTCACGGCCATTGGGACGCTGGAGCACGCCGCCATGGTGCGCCGTGCTGGCGCGCAGCCGGGCGATCAGGTCTGTGTCACGGGGACGATTGGCGATGGCGGCCTTGGCCTGTTGGCGCGCCGAGGGGCGCTGGCGGCGCTTGGAGCCTCCGCGGAGGCGGCGTTGCGTGACCGCTATCAACGGCCGCAGCCGCGCGTGGCGGCGATTGCGCCCCTGCGGGCGTTCGCAACGGCGGGAATGGACATCTCCGACGGTCTTATCGCCGATGCGCACCAGCTCGCGCGCGCCTCCGGCGTCGTGATCCGGCTGGAGGCGGCGCGTGTGCCCGTGAGCGAGGCTGCGCAGGCGTGGCTCGCGCGCCAGGACGACGAGGAGGCGGCGCGGGCTTGGCTCGCCGCCGCTGGCGATGATTATGAGCTTTTGGTGTGTGTGTCGCCGGCGCGCGTCGCGGATGCGCGCGCCGCTTTTGCGGCCGCCGGCGTCCCGCTGACGGTGGTCGGCGCGGTGGGTGCGGGCGGGCCCGCGGTGGAGTTCGTCAACCATAAGAATGAAAACATTCCCATGGCGCGCCGAGGCTATACCCATTTCTGAACTCACCCCGTCATTATAGGGCTCATGACACGGATGACGCACCTCAGCGCCGCGCTGGCGATCGCGCTGGCGACCGCGCTCATGGGCGCGGCGGCGGACGCGGGCGGCGGCGGCGGCGGTGATGCGCCGGCCGACGGGCCAAGCAACATCATTAAAGCGGGCTTTACGCTCGAATCCGACACGCCGGAATCCAATCTCGAGGCCGCGCTGTTGATTGACGACGACCCGAAGGCGGTGAGCGTGCCGTTGGTTGCGTTTCCGGTCACCCGTGGCGATCAGCTGAGCCATTACGTGTTTGTGTCTATGCGGCTGAAAGTGGCGGACGGCCACGACGCCTGGCGCGCGCGTGAGCGCAGCCACTGGGTGCGTGATGCGATTGTGCGCGCGGCGCACCGCGCGGACGTCGTGGTTCCTGAAGCCGGCGGCGTGCTTGATGAGGATCGCGCGCGCGCCATGGTGTTGGAGGCGGTCGCGGAGGTGCTCGATCCCAATGCGGTGGCGGATGTCGCCTTCACGCAAGTCAATGGAAGCCACCGCCTGACCCGGTGAGACGGCGGGCTGCACCCGGCGGGGTGAACGCAGCCGGCCCGTGTTGCGCCCGTGGAAGGCCTATGGCAGCTTCGCGCCCACATCGCGCGAGCAGCGAACATCTGCTTGCTGACAGACATGTAAAGCCTCAAGAGTGAGCGCGGGTTCCGGCCGAAGGCGGGCGCCGCAGCCACCCATTGTGGCGTTTGAGGGGTGCCGCGCCATGGATTCAGCGCTCTTGTTCATTGTGATTGCGGGCTTAGCGGCGGTCGCCTTCGGGGCGGTGCAAACGCGGTCACTGCTGGCGGCGAGCGCCGGGGACGCGCGAATGCAAGAAATTGCGTTGGCGATTCAAGAAGGCGCGGACGCGTATCTCAAGCGCCAATACACGACCATTGCGATAGTCGGCGGCGGCGTGTTGTTGGTCGTGTTGGTGACGCTCGGCGTGTGGGTGGCCTTAGGCTTTTTGGTGGGCGCGGTGTTGTCGGGCGCGGCGGGCTTTGCGGGCATGCTCGTGTCGGTGCGCGCGAATGTGCGCACGACGGAGGCCTCTAAGACCGGGCTGGCGGAGGGGCTGCACATCGCCTTCCGGGCGGGGGCGGTGACGGGGCTGCTGGTGGCGGGCCTCGCGCTGTTGGGCTTGAGCCTCTATTACGTCTTTTTGACCGCGGGCGTGGGCTTGTCGCCGGTTGGCCGCGACGTGGTCGGCGGCCTGGTCGGCTTGAGCTTCGGTGCGTCGCTCATTTCGATTTTTGCGCGTTTGGGCGGTGGGATCTTCACCAAAGGCGCGGACGTCGGCGGGGACATGGTCGGTAAAGTCGAGGCGGGCATTCCCGAAGACGACCCGCGCAACGCCGCCACCATCGCGGACAATGTGGGTGATAATGTCGGCGATTGCGCCGGCATGGCCGCGGACTTGTTTGAGACGTATGTGGTGACGATCGCCGCGACGATGGTGCTGGCGAGCATTTTCTTCAAAGACGCGATTGTGGGCGGGGATGTCGGCGTGATCCTCTTGCCGTTGTTGATTGCGGCGGGCTGTATTTTCGCGAGCATCGCGGGCGTGTATTTCGTGCGTTTGGGCAAATCGAACGCGGTGATGCCGGCGTTGTACAAGGGCTTCATCGCCACGGCCGTGTTGTCGATCCCTATCATCGCCGGAGCTGTGGAGGCGGCCGTCGGTCTTGACGACGTGGTGTTGGCGTCCGATGGGCGCAGCTTCACGGGCGCGAGCTTGTTTTTCTGCGGTGTGTTGGGTTTGGCGGTGACGGGCGCGATTGTTTGGATCACGGAGTACTATACGGGCACGGATTTCCGGCCTGTGCGCTCAGTGGCCCAAGCGTCGGTCTCCGGCCATGGCACGAATGTGATCCAAGGCTTGGCGGTGTCGCTGGAGTCCACGGCGCTGCCGACGCTGGTGATCGTGTTCGGCATCATCACGACGTACAACTTGGCGGGCCTTTACGGGGTGGCGATTGCGGTGACGGCGATGCTCGCCCTTGCAGGCATGGTTGTTGCGCTCGACGCCTTCGGCCCGGTCACGGACAACGCCGGCGGCATTGCTGAAATGGCGGGTCTGCCGGGCGAGGTGCGCACCACCACCGACACCCTCGACGCGGTCGGCAACACCACGAAAGCCGTCACCAAGGGGTACGCCATCGGCTCGGCCGGCCTTGGCGCGCTGGTGCTGTTCGCCACCTACACCGAAGACATCAAACACTTCGCCGAAGACGCCGCTCCGGGCTCGTTCTTTGACGGCGTCAGCGTCGATTTCGCGTTGAGCAACCCTTATGTGGTGGTCGGCCTGCTGATTGGCGGGCTGTTGCCCTTCTTGTTCGGCGGCATGAGCATGATGGCCGTCGGCCGCGCCGCGCAAGCGGTGGTCGATGAAGTGCGCCGCCAGTTCCGCGAAATTCCCGGTATTATGGAAGGCAAGAACAAGCCTGATTATGGCAAAGCGGTGGATTTGCTGACGACGGCTGCGATTAAGGAAATGATCGCCCCGTCTTTGTTGCCGGTTTTGTCGCCCATCGTTTTGTTCGTGGTGATCAACGCCGTCGCTGGCAAAGAGCAGGCGCTGGCGAGCGTCGGGGCGATGCTGCTTGGCGTGATCGTGACGGGTCTCTTCGTGGCGATCTCCATGACCTCCGGCGGCGGCGCCTGGGACAACGCCAAGAAGTCATTTGAGGACGGCTTTAAGGACCGCGACGGCGTCGTCCACCACAAAGGATCGGAGGCGCATAAGGCCGCCGTCACCGGCGACACCGTGGGCGATCCATATAAGGACACCTCCGGTCCGGCGGTGAACCCGATGATCAAGATCACCAACATTGTCGCGCTGCTGCTGTTAGCGGCGCTCGCGGGGTAGGTGGCGGGTTTCGATATGGCAGTTCATGCGGCGCGGCAGCCGCGCCGCCGACAGTCGCCCGTCGACGACGCGGCCGCACCACCGCGCCCCCAGCTACACAGTCATCATTGCGAGTGAGTCCAAGCACGCCACAAGGACGAGCGAGGTCATCGCGCCGCCCATAATGAGCGACATCACGACGTGACCTGGCTTTTTGTTACGCGTCATCATCACAGTCTCCTTTAAGGATTGCAGCCGGTGTCACACCGCGTCGGCTTGGCGCGGACCGCCGGAACCGCCCGGCGACACGCTCTTTGTGCCCGCCTCACAGGGAGCCCTCTGTCGTCCTCAGCACACAGACCAGATCGTCGCCGATTTTGAGTGATGTCGTCCGGCTGCAGCCTGTTCAGCCTCAGCCCGCCCGGCCTCAGCCCGCCCAGCCTCAGCCCGCGAGGCCGAACCGCGTGAGGGCGGCTTCCGCAATGGGCCGTCCATGCTCCTGCACGAAATGGCCGCCTTCAGGGATTTCCATCGGCTCAGGGCAGTTTCGAATTACGCCGGCCAGGCGCCGCATGACGTCCATGCCGAGCACGGGATCGCGCATGCCCACGGCCATAAAGCTCTCGCCGGACCAGCGCTCAGACCAAAAGCGCGCGGCCGCCTTCGAGATGTCGACGCCCGGCATTTCCGGGCTGATCGGCACAAGCTCGGGAAAGCGGCGCACGCCCGCTTTGTGGCGCTGGTCGGGGAAGGGCGCGTCATAGGCGGCGGCCTCGGCGTCGGTCATGCCTTGGGTTCCACGTTGGATCAGCGCGCCCACCGCAAGGTCCGGCTGGCTGGCGGCGTAGGCCTTCCACGCCATGAACCCGTCGCCCGGCGACACCCCGACGCCAAGACCCGTGTTCATAATGATCACGCGGGTGTAGCGGTCCGGCGCCTCCATGGGCAGGGTCAGCCCTAAAAGGCCGCCCCAATCCTGGACCACGAGACAGACATTGCCGAGGGCCATCCGCTCCACAAACGCCAGGCCCACGCCGCGATGCCAATCAAAGGTGTAGACCGCGTCGTCCACCGGTTTGTCCGACCGGCCGAAACCGAACCAATCAAACGCGATGACGCGATGGCCCGCGTCGACAAAGACAGGAATCATTTTGCGGTAAAGATAGGACCAACTTGGTTCCCCGTGCAGGCACAAGACCGTGACGTCGGCATCCGCAGGGCCTTCGTCAATGTAATGCAGCCGTAGCCCTTCATACCCGGGCAGATCCTCGATATAGCGCGGCGGATACGGCCAGTCGGGCAGGTCGGCGAAGCGCGCGTCCGGCGTGCGCAGGGCCTCGATGGCGGCGGTGGACATCAACAGCGCTCCTGTCATGTACGGTGGGTGAGGCGTGAGTATAGCGGCGCAATCGCCGCGCACCGGAGGAAATCACGATGGCGGCCTTAGACTTTGACATGATCGTCGTGGGCGCGGGTCCCGGCGGGTATGTGGCCGCCATCCGCGCGGCGCAGCTTGGCATGAAGACCGCTATTGTCGAACGTGAGCATCTCGGCGGGATTTGCTTGAATTGGGGGTGCATCCCCACAAAGGCGTTGTTGCGCACGGCGGAGGTGTATCATCTCGCGCAGCATGGCGAGGCGTTTGGGTTAAAGACTGACGGGCTGAGCTTTGATCTCGACGCCGTGGTCAAACGCTCGCGCCAAGTCGCCAAGCAGCTCTCCGGCGGCGTCGGCTTCTTGATGAAGAAGAACAAAGTCGACGTGATTGACGGCGACGCCCGGTTTGAGCGCGGCAATGGCGCGCCGGTCGTTATGGTGCGCGACAAAAACGGCGGCGAGCGGCGCATCACCGCCAAACATGTGATCGCCGCCACGGGCGCGCGCGCGCGCACCCTCCCGCAAGCCGGGCTTGAACCCGATGGCGCGCTTGTGTGGACCTACAAAGAAGCGATGGTCCCCGACGCCATGCCGCAGCGGCTGTTGGTCGTCGGCTCCGGCGCCATCGGCATTGAGTTTGCGAGCTTTTACCGCACCCTTGGCGCCGAGGTGACGGTGGTGGAGATGCTCGACCGCATCCTGCCGGTGGAGGATGAGGAGATTTCAGCCTTCGCGCGCAAGCAATTCGAAAAGCAAGGCATGACGATCCTCACCGGCGCCACGATCACCGGGCTGGAAAAGGGCGCGACAAGCGCGCGCGCGACCATCCAAACCACGGACGGCGCGACACAGACAGTGGAGGCCGATCGCGTGATCCTCGCCATTGGGATTGTCGGCAATTCCGACGGTTTGGGCCTGGAGAGCGTCGGCGCGCGGGTCGAGCGCAGCCATGTCCTTGTCGATGATAAAGGCGACACGGGCGCGCCGGGGCTGTCTGCGATCGGCGACCTCACGGGCCCGCCTTGGCTGGCGCACAAAGCCTCCCATGAGGGTGTGGCGGCGGTGGAGCGCGTCGCGGGCCTGCCCCATGTGCATGGGCTTGATGTGGCGGGCATTCCCGGCTGCACGTATTGCATGCCGCAAGTCGCGTCCGTGGGTTTGACGGAAGCGAAGGCCAAAGACGCCGGCCATGAGGTGCGTGTGGGCCGCTTCCCCTTCATCGGCAATGGCAAAGCGATCGCTCTGGGCGAGCCGGAGGGCCTCGTGAAAACCGTGTTTGACGCCAAGACGGGCGAGCTGCTCGGCGCCCACATGATCGGCGCGGAAGTAACGGAGCTGATCCAGGGCTACGCCATCGCTAAGACGCTGGAGACGACGGAGCAGGAGCTGATGCAGACCGTGTTCCCGCATCCGACGCTCTCTGAGATGATGCATGAGAGCGTGCTGGACGCCTACGGCCGCGTCGTCCACATCTGACCGGCGCCGGCGGCGGTGTCTGTGATCCGCCGGTCGGCTGACAGGCGCGGCGTCCCGGAACGCCCGAAGGGCTTATCCGAGACCCATGCGCTTTCTGCGAGCGCGCCGCTTGCGAGCGCGCCGCCTGCGAGCGCGCGGCTTGGGGCGCGGGCCTCGTCGCTGACGCCCCTCGGCCTGGGGCGCGGTGGTTTTTCAGCGGCTCTCATCGCCCTGCGTGAGTGCTCGCAGCCCTGACCCCCGACCGCTTTCCCTTCGTCAGCGCGCGTGTGAGCGCGTCCGCCCTCCGGTCGCGGCGGCCGCGCGCGTGTGGACGTGACGCGCGCGGCTCAGCAAATGCGCGGCAGCGGGTCGCCGACGAGCCAGTCCACCATGCGCCGCCCGCCGAGCGCGGTTTCCATCTGAACAAAACCGTCGGGGTCCTCCACCACCTCGCCGATGACGGCCGCCTCCGCGCCCAAGGGATGGGCCGCCATCGCCGCACGCGCGGCCTCGGCATGCTCTGGCGCGACGATGGCGATCAACTTGCCTTCATTGGCGAGGTAAAGCGGATCAACGCCGAGGATTTCGCTCGCCGCCTCCACGGTCCGGCGCACCGGGATGGCGGCTTCGCGCAACAGCGCGCCGGTTCCGCTCGCGCGGCAAATCTCGTTGATTGCGGTCGCCAGTCCGCCGCGGGTGGGATCGCGCAGCACGCGCGCCGGCGCGGCGGCCAGCAGGGCGGCCGCAAGCTCGTGGAGCGCGGCGGTGTCGCTGCGGATCGGGGCCGACAGCGGCAACGCCTCGCGCGCGGCGAGGATTGTCACGCCATGATCGCCGATCGGCCCTGAGACAAGGATCACGTCGCCCGGGCGCGCGCGGTGGGCGGCGGGCGGCGTGGCGACCGCGTCAGGGATCGCGCCGACGCCGGTGGTGGTGATGAACACGCCGTCGCCCTTGCCGCGTTCGACGACTTTGGTGTCGCCGGCGATGATGGCGACGCCGGCGGCGCGGGCGGCGTCGGCCATGGAGTCCACGATCCGCGAGAGGTCGGCGAGGGGAAAGCCTTCCTCCAGAATGAAGCCGGCGGTGAGGTGGCGCGGCGTCGCGCCGCCCATGGCGATGTCGTTGATCGTGCCGTGGACGGACAAGCAGCCAATGTCGCCGCCGGGAAAAAACAGGGGACTCACCACATGGCCGTCCGTGGCGATCACCATGCGCGCGCTTCCCGCGAAGGCGGCGCTGTCATCGCCGGCGTCGAGGGCGGGGTTGGCGAAGGCGGGGCGGAACAGCTCTTCAAACAGCTGGGCCGACGCCTTGCCGCCGGCGCCGTGAGTGAGTTCGACGGCGCCTCTGGCGACGTCAAGTTTGCGGGCGAACAAGCGGCTCGGCGCGGCGCGCGTCGCAGGGGCCTCAGTCATTCCGCGGCGACGCGTCCCGGCGCGTCCCGGAACCGGCCGTAGAGATAATAGGCCGCGCACGCGCCTTCCGGCGACACCATGCATGAGCCTAGCGGGCGCTCCGGCGTGCATCCCGTTGCGAAGACGGTGCAGTCGCGCGGCGCTTTCTCGCCCCGCAAAATCTCTGCGCACGCGCAGGCTTTGTGGTCGGGGCGCGAAACGTAGTCCATGGCGAACTTGGCTTCCGCGTCGAAGGCGGCGTAAGCGTCTGCGAGCCGCAGCGCGCTGTCGGGAATGGTCCCAAGGCCGCGCCATTCGAACGCATCACGCAGGGAAAACACCTCCGCGCACAAGGCTTGGGCCTGGGCGTTGCCGCCGGGGCGCACCGCGCGGGCGAAGGCGTTCTCCACCCGCGCGTCGCCCGCGTTGACTTGGCGCACGAGCCGCCAAATCGCCTCAAGGAGATCATTGGGTTCAAAGCCTGAAATGACGATCGGCTTCGCCCATTGTTCAGCGGCGGCCTCATAGGCCTCCGCGCCGATGATGGTGGAGACATGGCCTGGTCCGACAAAGCCTTGCACGCGCGCGCCGGTTTCCCCGGTACCGGTGGTCATGATCGCGTCGATGGCCGCGGGCGTGAGCACGTGGTTGCAGAACACGGAGAAGTTTGTGAGCCCCTTCGCCGCCGCGGCTTTGACGGCGGCGGCGGTGGGCGGCGTCGTTGTCTCAAAGCCGATGGCGAACAGCACCACCTCGCGATCGGGGTTCTCAGCGGCGAGCTCCACGGCTTGGGCGGTGGAGTAAATCATGCGCACATCCGCGCCGCGGGATTTCGCCGTGAGCAAGGTCGCCCCGTCCGTGCCCGGCACGCGCATGAGATCGCCATAAGTGGTGAGGATCACGTCGGGCCGCGACACCGCCAGCGCGATCGCCATGTCCAGCCGCCCCACCGGCAAGACGCAGACCGGGCAGCCGGGCCCGTGGATCATGCGAATGGTGGATGGCAGCAAGTCTTCAAGCCCGAACCGGCAGAGCGCGTGGGTGTGGCCGCCGCAAAACTCCATAAAGGCGTAGTCGCGGTCGGGGTCGACCTCGGCGTGGATGCGCGCGCTCAGCGCCCGGGCGGCGGCGGGATCGCGGAATTCGTCGACATATCTCATAAGGCGGCCTCCTCAGCGACGCCGGCGGCGCCGTTTTGGGCGGCGATCTGCTCCGCCGCGAGCGCGGGGTCGACCTTCGACAGCGCATAGCCGACGTGGATGATCACGAAGTCGCCAGGCGCGACGTCCTCCAGAAACGCCAGCGAGATCGGCGCTTGGACGCCGTCCAAGTCGACGGTGGCGACGTCGCCGTCCACTGCAACCACCTGGGCGGGCAAAGCGAGACACATGGGCCGTTCCTCCCGTGGGCGGCGTGGGCGGCGTGGGCGTCTGGGGCCTCAGCCGCCGGCCGCGTGTGCGGCGACCCAGGCCTGGCCAAGGCTCAGGCCGCCGTCATTGGCCGGCGCGTGGGCCGGCGTCAGCGCCTCGACGTTCCGCGCGGCGAACCCGTTGATCAACGCCTCGGCTAAGACCTTGTTCTGGAGGCAGCCGCCGGACAACGCGACACAACGCTCCAGGCCGCCGCCGATGAGGGCCGCGTTCTCAAGGGCCGCACACGCCCAATCCACGAGCGCGGCCGCCAGCGTCCCATGGAAGAGGTTCGCGCCGTCGCGCGGCGTCATGCCCGGCTCCGCCAGCGCGGCGAGCAGGGGGATGAGGTCGAGCGAGCCGTCCGCCCCGCGCCGCCACCCGCCCGCAAGCACTTGGGGCGCTGTCGCCAGCTCCTCCAGCGCCATGGGCGCTTCGCCTTCAAAGCCCGCCACCGGCTTCACGCCAAGGAGGCCGCAGGCGGCGTCGAACAGGCGGCCGGCCGAGGAGGTCAACGGCGCGTTGACTCCGCGCGCCACCATGGCGGCCAACAAGTCTGCTCCGTCATGATCCTTAAACCGCGCGCGAATGGCGTCGCCGCGCCCGAGAGCGGCCAGCGCGGCGGCGCCCATGCGCCAGGGCTCGCGCGCGGCGTGGTCGCCGCCGGGTTGGGCGAGGGGCGCAAGGCCGCCAAGACGCGCGCACGTCGCTCCATCAACGCGCAGCAACTCGCCGCCCCAGCGTGACCGCCTGTCATCGCCCAAACCAAAGCCGTCGAGCGCAAGGCCCAAGGTCGGCGCGGCGCGGCCGTGCTCAGCAACAACAGCGGCGATGTGGGCGTGGTGATGCTGCACCCGGGTCAGCGCCAGCCCTGTCTCTTCCGCGAAGCGCGTCGACAGAAAGTCCGGATGAAGGTCACACGCCGCGCGTTCCGGCGTCACCTCCAGAATGCCGGTCAGATGCGCAATGGTTTCGCGGAAAAAGCCGTAGGTCGCGGCGTTGTCGAGATCGCCAATGTGTTGAGAAAGAAACGCTTCGCGCCCGCGGGTCACACACACTGTGTTTTTGAGGTGGCCGCCGACGGCCAGGATCGGCGGAACCTCCCGCGGCAAGGCGATCGGCTCCGGCGTCGCCCCGCGCGCGCGCCGCAGATAGACCGGCGCGCCATGGATCACCCGCATCACGCTGTCGTCGCACCGCACGACAATCGCGCGGTCATGGTCGACGATGACGTCGGCGATGTCGCCGAGACGCCGGGCCGCCTCGTCATTGTCGGTCACCAGCGGCTCGCCGCCCGGATTGGCGCTGGTCGTCACGAGGGCGAGCTCCTGAGGCGCGTCGAGCCAGGCGGTTTCAGCCGGCCGGCCCGCGGCCTCGTGGAAGAGGAGATAGTGGGCGGGCGTGGAGGGCAGCATCAGGCCCACCGTCGCCAAGCCATTGGAGACAGCGGCCGCCAAGCCCGCATCAGGGCGCGCGCGTGCGATCACAATGGGCCGTGTGCGGTCGGTCAGAAGCTCGGTTTCCGCGGCGGTCAGCACAGCCAGGCTCGCGGCTGAGGCCCGGTTGGCGATCATGACGGCGAACGGCTTGGCGTCGCGGCGTTTGCGATCGCGCAGGCGGGCTACGGCGGCGGCGTTGCGCGCGTCGACGATGAGGTGAAAGCCGCCAAGGCCTTTGAACGCGATGATCGCGCCATCGCGCACATGCCCCAGAATCGCGGCGGGATCCATGGAGAGCTGGGGCCCGCACGCGGGGCAGGCGTTGGGTTGGGCGTGAAAGCGGCGGTCGGCGGGGTCGTCATACTCCCGCTGACACGCGCTGCACATGGCGAACGAGGCCATGGAGGTGCGCCCACGGTCATAGGGCACACCCTCAGTGATTGTGTAGCGCGGCCCGCAATGGGTGCAGTTGGTGAACGCGTAGCGCCAGCGGCGGTTCGCAGGGTCGACCATATCGGCCAGGCAGGACGGGCACGGCGCGGCGTCGGCGGGAATGCGGGTGGCGGCGCGGGCGGTCTTGGCGCTCTCGCGGATGGCGAAGCCGTCCTCGCCCGTGGGGGCGCTGGGCGTCACCTCAATGGTGTCGAGGCGCGCCAGGGGCGGCGGTTCGTGACGGAGGCGCGTTAGAAAATCGTCGACGCGTCGTCCCTCCACCTCCAGCAGGACGCCCTCGTCGTCATTGAGCACCCAGCCGGCCAGGTCGAGGGTGTGTGCGAGGGACCACACAAAGGGGCGAAAGCCGACGCCCTGCACCGCGCCGCGCACGCGCACCCGTGCGCGCTGCGCCGCGGTTGCGTCGGGCGGGGCGTCGCGCCTTAGCCCGGACACGGTCACTCGGCTGCAGCGTGGTGAGCCAGGCGCACGCCCTCCAGCCACGCGATCCAGCCGTCGAGACCCGGCGCGCCGGTCGCTGACACCTCCACCACTTCGAGCCGGGGATTGACCCGCTGGGCGTTGGCGATGAGCGCGCCCACGTCGAAGGCGAGGTGCGGCAAAAGATCGATCTTCGACACCAGCATCACGTCCGCGCTGGCGAACATTTCGGGGTATTTGAGCGGCTTGTCCTCGCCCTCCGTTACGGACGCGAGCACGGCGCGGCGCGTCTCGCCCAAATCAAAACCGGCGGGGCACACGAGATTGCCGACATTTTCGATGAACAGGAAACCGCCGGCGGGCGTGGGCAGATGATCGAGGGCTGTCGCGATCATGTCGGCGTTGAGGTGGCAGCCCTTGCCGGTGTTGACTTGGACCGCAGGGGCGCCTGTGGCGCGAATGCGGTCGGCGTCGTTGGAGGTTTGTTGATCGCCCTCAATCACCGCCACCGGCGCGCTCGGGTGCAGCGTTTTGAGCGTCTCCACCAGCAGCGTGGTTTTGCCGGAGCCTGGGCTCGACATCAGATTGATGGCGACGACGTCGTGTGCGGCCAGGCGCGCGCGGTTAGTCGCGGCCGCCTGATTGTTGGTGGCGAGGATGTCTTGTTCAATCGCGATCAGCCGGCTCTGGCTTCGCCCGGCTACATGGACGCCGGCGGGACCCGCCCCGAAATCCAGCGCGCCGTCGGCCCCGTGGGCGTGAGCGCTGTGCGAGCCGTGGTGATGGTGGTCGTGCTCGTGATGATGGTCGTGATCGTGATGGTGTTCGTGAGTGTGGGCATGGGGATGGGCATGATCATGATGATCATGGGTGCGATCGCGGGAGGCGGCGCCCGCTTCGCCGCCGGCGTCATGGGTGGATCCGGCGCAACCGCATACAGTGCACATCACACAACCTCCAAAGCTTTGATCGTGAGCTCTTGACCGCCGGTGACGATCAGCTGATGGGAGCCGCAGTCCGGGCAGCCCTCGCCCTGGCGTGCGATCGTCACATCCGCGTCGCAGCCGAAGCACCGCGCGCGCCCTGGCGGCCGGCGAATATCCAAAGCGGCGTCCGCCGCCAAGGTGCCGCGGCTGGCGGCGTCAAACCCAAAGGCGAGGGCGTCGGCGTCGACGCAGCTCAGCGCGCCGACTTCAAGCACCACGCGTTCGACCCGCGCAAAGCCGTCGCGGGCGGCGGCGGTCTCGATCGCAGCGATCACGCTTTGGGCGAGGGCGGCTTCATGCATCAAGCGTCTCCCGCGTGGGCGCGTCGGCGGCGCGGGGCGTCGGATCGATTGCGATGGCGCATGGCGCGCAGGGATCAAACGCTGCGACCAACCAGGCCAGGGCGTCCGCCGGGTCTGCGGTCGCGATCAACCGGCGCGCCCAATGCGCCAGCGGCCCTTGCGGGGCGAAATTCACGTCCGTCGGCGCTATGGCGCGCCAGGACACAATGCGCCCGGCCTCTAACGTGATCATATGGCGCACGCGGCCGCGGGCCGTCATCACCGCGCCAGCGCCGGTCACAGACGTCGCATCGACGGCGTCGCAGATCGCTGTGCTTGAGGCGGCCGCGCCCCGGCGCTTACGGTCATGGGCGGCGCAAGCGGCGTCGAGTTCGCGGCTTAGCATGCGCGCGTGGCGCGCCTGCGCGGTGAACCAAGGGCTCAGGTCGGTGGCCGTGGCCGCGGCGAACCCGCCCGGGTCGTCAAGGAGGCGGGGCGTCTCTTCGGCGGGCGAACATGCATCGCCCGGCCCGCGGAGATGGACGCCGCGCGCGTGCGCGAGGATTGGGGCGGCTTCCTCCTCGACGGCGGCGAGCGCGTGCGCCAACGCCACGCGGCCGGCGGAGTCGCCCAAGAGGAGCGCGGCGGCCCCGCCGCGCGCCGCTTTAACCGCCTCCAGACGCGCCGGCGCGCCGCGGCGCGCCGGCCAGTCGACGCCCATGCGCCAAATCGCCGCCGCCAGCGCTTCGCTCAGGACAGCGATCGCGCGCGCGGCGTCGTGCGCCGGATCGGGCGTGAGGCCGGCTGCATCCTCAAGCGCGCGTTCGGCCGCCGCGCGGTGGGCGTGGGGACACAGCGGAAAGAGCAGAGCCGCCAGGCGCGGCGCGTCCGCCGCTGGTCGCCCCACGCCGACCGCAAGCGGGTTCAGCGGCCCCTCGCGGATGATGCTCGCGTCAAGGCGGCCATCGCTCAGGCGCGCGCGCACCGCGTATCGCCGCAGCGCCGTCACCGCCCGGGTCGCTCCCCGTCTGGGGCGGGACCAGCGCGGCTGGTGGTGAAGAGGAAGCGGCGGCTGACCTCGGGGCCCTTCGCGGCCTCCTCCGGTTCCGGCGCTGTAAACAGCCCATCAATCGCGGCCTCCGCCGCCAGGCGCGCGACAGCGGGATCGTCGAACTCGTCCATGGGCGAAAACAAAGAGCAGGTCTCAAACACGCCAAGACCGTCCATCCGCCCGGCCACGAAGCTGTAGACTCCAGATGGGAACGCGCATGCCCGCGTTCCGCCGAGGGGGCCAGGCGGCGGCGCGGCGCGATCCGGCGGCACAATCACCACATTCATGCACCAGGGCGTGACGGCGACGCCGACATAGGCCTCGCCCCAATGGGCGTCCTCGGCGGCGCGAAAGCCCACCATCTCCACCGCAAGGGCCGGGTTGTGGACGGGCAGGCCGATCATCGCGGCTTCCGCGGCCGCATAGGCGTCGCGCAACGCCGCAACCCGCGTCTCAAGCGCGGTGTCGATGGCCGGCGCGTCGGGGGCTCGTCCGGGGTCTGTCCCGGGATCTTTGAGCATGAACTTATCCTTCGGCGCGTCGCAGGCCGGACAGCGCCAGTCGGCGGGCAGAGCCGTAAACGGCGTGCCAGGCGCTGCGCCGCGGGTTTCATCGCCCATCGCGGGATCATAGAGCGTCCAACACACCCCGCATTCCAACACCGCATCGACATTGAGCCGGCCCGCCGCGGAGCTTTCAAAGCCGTGGTTCATGGGCGCTCCTCCCCGGCGGCGGGGCCATAGGCGTCGAGGATCTCCGCCAAACGCTCGGCGCTGTCCTCAAAGTCTTCGCGCCCGGCCAGCATCGCTTCGGGGATGTCGCCCACTTCAAGAGTGTCGAGGATCACGGTCCCCATGCCATTGAGGTATTGCACCGCCCACACATGGCGCAGGCCCGTCACAATCACCCGCGCGGCGCCATAGCCGCCGGAGGTGGCGCGCGCGCCCGCTTCTCCCAGCACTTGGGCGAGGAAGGCTGTGTCTGTTTCGCTCATCGGAAAGAGGGTGAAATTGATGATGTGGTTCGGCGTTCCCGGCCGCCAGGCCGCGGCGCGGTCGCGGATCTCCGCCAGCACGCCCATGACGTTCATCGCCCCGCGCGGCGGGGTGATCGCCTCCAACGCGATGTCAGCGCGGGGCCGGGTCGCGGCGACTTCGCGCAACGCCCGCGGCGCGTCCGCGACCTCCACCCATTCTGTTTGCAGCACGCCTTCGGCGTCGCAGGCGCGTCCGATCCACACGCCCGGCAGCACTGTTTCCGCAATCTGCGCCTCACCTTCCTCCGGCGCGCCCGGCGCGATGACGACGGAGACCTCGCCCTCGCCCAGGGCGTCGTACAGCACGGCGCGTTCGTCCGGCGACACGCCGTCAAGGCGACGGCGCCAGGCCCGGCCCTCGCCCGCGGCGGCGCGCAAGGCGTCCGCGATTGTGGCGAGCATGGCCTGAACCGCAGGCCCGGCCTCGGCGTCAGCGCGCACATCGCGCGATCGGAACACGCCCTCGCCGGTCGGCAGCCCCAAAAGCGACGGCTCTGCGGCGTCGGCGCCGCCAAACGGCGACAACACGCCAAGGGGTCCGTCTTGGGGCCCCTCATCCTCCCACATCAGCGGGTGTTTGCGCATGGCGAACCTCCGGTTGTTCCTGTCGCGACGTCGCCCCTAGGCCGGCGCGCCGCAGCCGGCGCGCTCGAACAAGGCCGGCAGCTTCTCCGCGTAAACGGACCAATCTTGGATTTTGGGGATCACTTCGAGCCGCTCGGTTCCCGCAAAAAAGACCAGGCTCGGCGTCGCGAACACGCCATGGGCCTCCATCAGCGCCGATTCGTCAGCGCGCTCGACCATGGCCGCGCGCAGGCGTTCTGGATGCTGACGCAAGACTTCGCGCAGCACGACGGCGACATCCGCTGTTTCAAGCTTTTTCTCGGGATCGCCCGTGAAGAACAGGACAGTCAGCCGTCCCGACCCTGCCGTGAGAAACGCTTCGACCGTTGCAGCGCTCACGCGCGCAACGCCTTCATGGTCGGCCAGCGCGTCCAGCAGGGCGTGGCTCATGAGCCTTCTCCTACGGTTTGCGTTTGGTCGTCCTCGGCGTGCGCCCGGAGATGGGGCGGCAGCTGCGGCTCGCGATCCATAAGGTCGCCAAGCAAGTGTTCAAACGGGCGCCCCTCGGCGGCCGCGGCCACGGCTTCAAGGGCGTCGGCGATCTGGCGCGCCTCCAGCGGGTCGAGCGTGCGCACCGCCGAACCGAGATAAACGAGGACATCCGTTCCCACCGTCACTGGCCCGGTCAGCGCCAGGCTCACGGTTTCGCGCCGATCGCCGGCGGCGCAAACGGCGGTCAGACCATTAATGGCGGTGACGCGCATGGGAACTCCAACGCACATGCTTTAGCGCTCCGTCGGCGCGGCGCGCGCCAGCACTCGCGCGTCGCCGGTGCGGCACGCTGCGTCCGCTGACGGGCGTTGCGTCTCATAAGGCGTGCGCGCCACAGCCTCCGGCATGAGTGAGCCGTGGGTCGCGGCGTCGGCGCCCGCGCGCGGCGTCACGGCGGCGCCCCAGCGCGCCAGCTCAGCGGCGGCGAGAGCCACCGCCTCCGGCACGCGCGCGGCCACAGGCGCGGTCAAGCCGCCGCCATAATCCTCCATATCCACGGGCTGGCAGCCAAGGAGGGTGATCGCCTCCGGCGGCTCTTCCGCCAGCAGCTCGGCCAGCGCCAGCACCTCCATCATAGAGGTTTGGTGCAGAGAGACTTTTCCCGCCGCGACGAACTGCGGCACGTCCGCGCCTCGCGCCACCACCATAGCGCCCGGTGTCTCCCCGACATCAACGGCGTCAAACAACAGCACCCGGCGCGCTGCGGCGAGGGCGTTCACGAGGGTGAGGCCCTGGGTGCCGCCCTCCACGACCTCAACGCCCGGACCGGCGTCATAAGCGGCGGCGAAGGCCTCGACACAGCGCACGCCGAAGCCTTCATCCGCCCACAGAAGGTTTCCCACCCCGAGCACAAGCACAGGGCCGTCATGGCGGCGCAGCGCGACGGCGGCGTTCATTCCTTGTCGTCCTTAAAGTAGCGCCAGCCCGACACCATGGTCGAGATCAAGCTTTGGCGGCTCATGATGTCTTCACGCACCGCGGCGTATATGTGGACGATTGAAAAGATCACAATCACCCACATGAACAAGTGGTGATAAGTGTGGACGGCGAAAGAATTGTCGCCGAAAAACCCAAAGACCCAGCCGAACACGGCGAACCACCAGGTGTCGACGCCCTGGCCTTCGGCGTAGAGCGCGAAACCAGTCAAGATCTGTAGAGTCAATGGGATCACGAATAAGAAGAACATAGCGATCTGCGCCAAAGGGTTGTGGCCGATATACTTTTTGGGGTCAGGCGTCAGAAAACTGTACCAGCGGATTTCATGGATCACCTCGCGCCACCACTTGCCGCTCCAAACGGGCAACAGGAAGATCTGGCGCGAATGATGGTTTCCGACGAACGCCCAATACACCCGCGCGAGGAACGCAATGGCGAGGATTTGACCAGCGGCGAAGTGGATCATGCGGATGTCGCCGAGGACGAACGAGTCCGACGCCTCGCCCGGCACGCTCGGCGGCGGGGTCGCGATGAGATACCCGGTCACGCACAACACAAGAATGCACAGCGCGTTGACCCAGTGCCACAAGCGCAGCGGCCACTCATAGACATAGACTTTCGCCGCCGGGGAGGTGACTTCGGTCGATTCCGCGACGACTTGCTCAAAGAAGTTGCGTCCGCGGCGCGCCGTCCCCGGGGGCGTCGGCGGCGTTTGCGGGGCGGTGGGGATGTCGACCATCGACGCCGCTCCTCAGCGCACTTGGACGGCGGCGAGTTCCTCGCCGTCATCGCTCATGACGTGGGTGGAGCACGCCAAGCACGGATCGAAGGAGTGGATCGTGCGCAAAATCTCCAGCGGCTGTTCAGGGTCGGCCATCGGCGTGTCCATCAGCGCCGCCTCATACGCGCCGATATTGCCTTGGGGATCACGGGGACCGGCGTTCCAGGTGGTCGGCACGACGCACTGGTAATTGGCGATCTTGGTGTCTTCGATGTGGATCCAATGACCGAGCGCGCCGCGCGGCGCTTCCGTGAAGCCCACGCCTTTGGCCGATTTTGGCCAGGTCGACGGCTCCCAATTGTCGACATTGGCCGTGGCGGTGTCGCCGGCGCGGATGGTGTCGATAAGCTTGTCGAAGAAATAGCGCATTTTGTGCGCGGCCCAGGCGCACTCAAGGCCGCGTGCCGCCGTGCGTCCGACCGTGGAGAACAGCGCTTCAACCGGCAAATCGAGCTGACGCAGCGCCGCGTCCGTCGGTTCCTTGAATTCGGGGACGCCCTGAGCGTAGCCGATGATGTAGCGCGCGAGCGGGCCCACCTCCATCGCGTGGCCGTTCCAGCGCGGGCTTTTGATCCAGGAGTATTTCGCGTTTTCGTCCAGCGCGACCAGGTTCGTGGTCGTGCCTTGGGCGTTGGGGCCGAGGACGAAATTGGGCTCCGTCACCCCGTCCCAGGGGTGCAGGCCGATGGCGTCGTCGTCATAAGAGTACCAGGAGTGAGTCACGAACTCTTGGATCTGCTCAGGATCACGCTGGTCGACGTCATAGACCCGCGACAAATCACCATTAACAATCGCCCCGCGGGGCAGCGCCAGATTGTCGGCGGAATAGTCGTTGGCGTGTTCGGGAATGTCGCCATAACTCAACACAGAGGTTGACGACAAGCCGCCGCCATAAGTCCAATCTTTGTAGAAGGACGCGATCGCCAACAAGTCCGGCACATAGACTTGCTCGGCGAAGGCGATCGACTGGTCGATAATCTGGCCGACCAGGTTAAGCCGCTCCATGTTCACTGCGCCGACGGCGCCCACGCCTTCAATGTTGATCGGGCACGGCACCCCGCCCACCAGCCAGTTGGGGTGGGGGTTCTTGCCGCCGAAGACTGTGTGGATCTTTTTGATTTCCTTTTGGAAATCAAGTGCTTCCAGATAATGCGCGACCGCCATGAGGTTCGCTTCCGGCGGCAGCTTGTAGGCCGGGTGGCCCCAATAGCCGTTGCGGAAGAGGCCAAGTTGGCCGGATTCCACGAACTTCTTCAGCTTCGTTTGCAAATCGCGGAAATAGCCCGGGCTCGACAGCGGCCAAGACGAAATGGATTGCGCCAGCTCCGAGGTCGCTTTGGGATCGGCTGACAACGCCGAGACCACATCCACCCAGTCAAGCGCATGCAAATGATAGAAGTGGACGATGTGGTCATGCACCTGCAGCGCCAGCTGCATGATGTTGCGGATGCTGTTGGCGTTTTCCGGGATCTTGATGCCCAGCGCGTCCTCGACCGCGCGCACGGAGGTGAGCGCGTGGGTGCCGGTGCACACGCCGCAGATGCGCTGGGTGAACGCCCAGGCGTCGCGGGGGTCGCGCCCCTTAAGGATCACCTCAAGGCCCCGCCACATCGTGCCCGTGGAGACGGCGTTGCGGATGACGTTTTGCTCATCGACATTCACCTCAACGCGCAAATGGCCCTCAATGCGCGTGATGGGGTCGACGACGACGCGTTTGCCGCTGTCGTCCAGGGTGAAGCCGTTTGGCGTGGTCGTGACCATGTTCCGCCGCCCTTACTCAGACGCGCCATGGGGCGCGGCCATTTTGTCACGCGCGCGTTTGAGCGCGGTGAGGCCCACATGCGCCGCCACCGCCGCGCCCACGACCCCAGCGGCGGTGAAGCCGATCGTGTCGGCGTTGGCCTCCGCGCCGAGCGGCGTGTTGACCTTCGCTAAGCGGTCGTAGAAGGGGCCGTTGTCCCAGAAATCCTCTTCTGAGCAGCCAATGCAGCCATGGCCCGATTGGATGGGGAAAGAGACGCCGCCATTCCAGCGCACCGTGGAGCAGGCGTTGTACGTGGTCGGGCCGCGACACCCCATTTTGTACAGGCAATAGCCTTTGCGGGAGCCCTCATCGTCCCAGGCCTCGGCGAATTGGCCGGCGTCGAAATGCGGGCGGCGGTAGCATTTGTCGTGAATGCGCTGACCGTAAAACATGTTCGGCCGGCCCAAGCGATCAAGCGGCGGGATGCGATCGAACGTGAGCATGTACGTGATGACGCCAGTCATCACTTCCGGGATCGGCGGGCAGCCCGGCACTTTGATAATCGGCTTGCCGCGAATGACTTTGTGGATCGGCGTGGCGCGCGTCGGGTTCGGCGCCGCCGCTTGCACACAGCCATTCGACGCGCATGAGCCCCAGGCGATCACGGCTTTCGCGCCGGCGGCCATGGTCTGCAGCTGCTCCACAAACGGCTTGCCGCCGACAATGCAGTACATGCCGTTTTCATTCAGGGGCGGGTTGCCCTCCACCGCCAGAATGTATTCGCCGTCATGCTCCTCGCGGATTTGCTCAAGGATTTCTTCCGCTTGATGGCCAGCCGACGCCATCAGCACGTGGGAGTAATCCAGAGACAGCATGGAGAGCACGACGTCCGACACCAGCGGATGGCCCGAGCGAATGAAACTCTCCGAACAGCACGTGCACTCCAACCCGTTGAGCCACACCACCGGCGTGCGCGGTTTCGTCTCCATCGCATGGGCGATTTGGCCCGCCATAGCCGGCGCGAGCCCGAGAGACGTGGCCGTCAGCGAACAGAATTTCATGAAGGAGCGTCGGCTGACGCCCTGCCGACGGATCACGTCGTAAAAGGTTTCCGCCATCGCCATCGGCTCCCGCTTGCGTGTGGACCCAGATGACCGTCATTGAAAAAGAGAATAAGACGCAACTGCGCGTCATCACGCCAGTATTGCGCCGCGGCCCTCCCACATGACGGCATGAGCTGCATTGGCCCACATCCACACTTTGTTTGCTGCGCAAGTGTACGTGGCGGGCCTTAGTCTCCCTATGCGCCCATCCGACGCAGGACTTTGGCCCCATGGACGGCCGATGGCGCGGACGCCTACACTTACGCCCGACGCCGCGGGACACGCGCCTCTCGTGAGACGCGCCCTTGCGGCGAAACGCGCCCTTGCCTCGCGTCGCCCTGCGCTGGACCCTTGTGTTCTACGTGTGAGAGCCGCCGGCGGCGCGTTGCGCGCGAAGGATCGGCAGCCGCGGGGGGTGGCGGTGCGCGCCGCAGACATCACCGCTGGAGACTCGAGACTCTGGAGACTAAAGGGATGACCGGGAAGAACACCATGACACCCACACGCGCGCCCGCCGGGCCCCCACACCGCGTGTCCGGGCGATGCGCGAGCGCGGCCGCGGCCCTCATCGCCGTCGTCGCCGCGGCGGCCCCGGCGTTCGGCCACCACCACCCGATCCCCGACGCTCAAGCAACGGGCTTCAGCTTGGGCCTCGCCCACCCGTTCTCGGGCGTTGATCACTTGCTCGCCATGGTCGCCGTCGGCGCGCTCGCAGCCCGTCGCGGCGGGGCCGCATTGTGGGCGCTGCCGGGCGTCTTCCTTACGGTCATGGCCTGGGGCGTGATCGCGGGCCAAGGGCAAGCGGCGTCCGCGCCCCTCGAACTGCTGGTCAGCGTGTCGGCGGCGGCGCTGGTGGCGGCGGTCGCGTTCGCGCGGCGCCTGCCGGGCCCGGTCGCGGTCGTGGCCTGCGGGCTGATCGCTTTGGCCCATGGGTGGGTCCATGGCGTGGAAGGCGCCGCCAACGGACCATGGAGCGCTTATGTGATCGGCGTGCTTGCCGGCACCGCGCTTCTGCACACCCTTGGCCTGACCGCCGTCGCGGCGCTGCGCGCGCGTGCGGCCTGGTCGACGCGCGGCTGAGGCTCAACCCCGCGGGATGCGCGGTGTGCTGAGCGGTGTCTCGAGGCGCGCGGCGTCGTGACGGTCGCGCGTCGCTGCGCCCCCAACCGGGGGCGCAGGCCGTCTGCTCTGGGGCCGCGCCGCGGCCCCGGAAAACAGTCTTCTCTCAAGCCGACGCGTGATAGAGCGCTTCCGAGGGCGGCCGGCCGACCGCCCGCGCCGCTGAGGGAGCTCGCCATGACTGACGTCGCCGCCATCGCAGACCTTGACCACGCTGTTTTACGCGCGCTCGCCTTTGAAGCCGCCGGCGTCGCGGAACGTGCGGCCGTGGCGGCGGCGCGTCTCGCAGGGCGCGGCCAAAGCGACGCCGCCGACCAAGCCGCCGTCGACGCCATGCGCGCGGGCCTCAACGCAATGCCCATCCAGGGCCGCGTCGTGATCGGGGAAGGCGAGCGGGATGAAGCGCCCATGCTCTTCATCGGCGAAGAAGTGGGCCAGGGGTGGACCGCCGACGCGCCCGCCCACACGCGTGTTGGCGTCGACATCGCGCTTGACCCTCTGGAAGGCACCACGCTCACCGCTAAGGGCATGCCCAACGCCCTGGCGGTGCTCGCCCTGGCGCCGCGGGGCGGTCTCTTGCACGCGCCGGATACGTATATGGAAAAAGTCGCCGTGGGTCCGGGCTTGCCTGACGGCGTGGTCAGTCTCGCGAAATCGCCCGCGGAAAACGCGCGCGCCGTCGCCGAAGCGAAGGGCGTCGCGGTGTCGGACATCACGGTCTGCGCGTTGGATCGTCCGCGCCATGCAGACCTCATCGCGGAGCTGCGCGAGGCCGGCGCGCGCATGGCGCTGATCTCCGACGGCGATGTCGCCGGCGTCATCAACGTCACGCAAGCGGAAAACCCCATCGATTTGTATATGGGCGTCGGCGGCGCGCCGGAGGGCGTGCTGGCGGCGGCGGCCTTGCGCTGTGTCGGCGGTCAAATGCAAGGCCGCTTAGTGTTCCGCAATGATGACGAAAAGGCCCGCGCGGCCCGGGTCGGCGTCACGGATCTTGAACGCATTTACGATTTGCACGAACTCGCCGGCGGCGATTGGATCATGTTCGCCGCCACCGGCGTCACCCAGGGCTTTCTCGTGGATGGCGTTCTGGCCGATGACGACACAACCAGCACCCACACCATGTTGTTGACGTCCTTCGACGAGGGCTATCGCGAACTCTACACCACCTTGCCGGTGTAAGCGCTCCGGCCTAAGGCGCGCGCAAATCGATGAACCACCCAAACCGGTCGCGGCCGGTGCGGGCGGCGGCCATGACGTCTGGGCTGTGCGCGCGCAAAAGCGCTTTCACGTCCGCGAACTCCGTCCGCCGCACGAAACGCGGCTGGTAATCCGTGCGCCGGTTGTCCGTCACGATGGGATAAAGCCGCACCGCTACGAGGGTGGGGCTGTCGGGCCGCACCCGCACCCGCGCAATCAAACTGTAAGGCGGCGCGCCGCGCGCCGCGGTCCGCCCCGGCGAGCCGAACACGAAATTTCCCAAGCCATAGACCGCCCAGGTCTGGCCGATCCGCTCCACTTCCTGCAAATGGTGCGCGCCATGGCCGATCACGAGATCCACCCCGGCCGCGGCCAAGGCCCGCGCCGCCTCGCGTTGACGCTCCCGGGCCCAGGCGTAGTTCGCGCCCCAATGCACAAACGCCACCGTCACCGGCGCCGGATCGGACGCGGGAAGCGCCTCCAATTGCGCCGCCATCGCCTGGGGATCAAGCGCCGACACGCCGGGCGTCGTTGCGCCCGCATACCACCCATAGACTTGGGCATAGCGCGTCCGGGGCTCAAACGCGCATACCACGGCGATGGCGGCGCGCCCCGTGGCATCGGCGCGCACCCGCGGCGCGCCGGCGTCATCAGCGGTTGCGCCCGCGCCGCAGGGCGTCACCCCCCCCTCGATCAGCGCCGCGTTCGTCTCCGCCAAGCCGGCAGCGCCGAAATCGAGGGCGTGATTGTTCGCCAGCGACGCGATCGTCACGCCGTGACGGGCCAAGGACGCCGTGGTCTGCGCTGGCCGCCCGTAATGAATCCAACGCTTTGCGCCCTGAAGGGGCGACACGCGCTGGGTCGTCAGAGGGGTCTCGAGATTGACCGCGACAAGATCGGCGCTGCGCAACAGCGCCCGAAACGGCGCCATCATCGCGTCCGGCCCGCGCTCATAAAGCCGCGTCGGCAGCCCGCGCGCCGCGCGCGCGTCCTGATAGCTTTCGCCAAACGCGGTGTCGCCTGTGAACACCGCGTCAAACGACGGCGCGCCGAGCGACGCACAGCCGCCAAGAGCCCCCAACACAACCACCAAAACCCACCGCATGCGCTAAACCTAGCGGCGCCGGCGCGCCAAGGCGAACCCCGATGGCCGCGCGGCGTCGCGACCGCTCGCCGGCCATGCGCGAATCGCCGATGCTCACGCCATGTTGGATGACGTGACCGCGCCCGCCTTCTTTGGTGTCGAGCGCTCCGCCAAAGGCCGGCGGTGGCGCGCCCGGCCCGCTGATGACCGCGCCACGGCGGACGTGGCGCGCGCTCATGCGGCGCCGGACGCCCTGGCGCGCGTCCTCGTCAGCCGCGGCGTGACGGTGGAGGCGGCCGGCGATTTCCTCGCGCCGAGCTTGCGCGCGCACTTTCCCGATCCCAGCCGCTTTGCGGACATGGACCGCGCGGCCGCGCGCCTGTTCGACGCCATCGACGCCGGCCGATCGCTGGCGGTGTTCGCTGACTATGATGTCGACGGGGCGACGTCGGCGGCCTTGCTGTTGCGGTGGTGGCGCGCCATTGGCGTGAAAGGGATGCTTTATGTCCCCGACCGCATTGCGGAGGGATATGGGCCGTCTATTGACGCGTTCCGCACGCTGCAGCAGCGCGGGGTGGAGGTCGTGGTCACGGTTGATTGCGGCGCAACGGCCCATGAGCCCTTGAGCGCCGCCGCGGCCATGGGCCTGGAGGTGATCGTCGTCGACCACCACCAAATGGCGGACCCGCCGCCCGCCGCCGCCGTCATCAACCCCAACCGCGCGGACTGCACGTCGGATTGCGGTCATCTCGCCGCGGCGGGGGTCACGTATGTGCTGCTGGCGGCGCTGAACCGGGAAGGGCGCCGGCGCGGCTTCTTTTCAGACACGCGTCCTGCGCCGGACTTGTTGCAATGGCTTGACCTCGCGGCGCTCGGCACCGTCTGCGACGTGGTGCCCCTGGTCGGCGTCAACCGCGCGCTGGTCGCCCAAGGTCTCAAGGTCATGGCGCGCGGCGCTAATCCGGGCTTGGCCGCCCTTGCGGAGGTCGCCGGCGCGCGCGACCCCGCCAGCGTGACCGCCGCCGGGTTCGTCTACGGCCCGCGCATTAACGCCGGCGGTCGCGTCGGGCGAGCAGACCTCGGCGCACGCTTGCTCTCCACCGACAATGCGGGCGAGGCGGCGTTGATCGCGCGCCAGCTCGACGCCCTCAACACCCAGCGCCGCGAAATTGAACAGGCGGTGTTTGATGAGGCCGTAACGCAGATCGACGCCGATGCGAACGCCGCCGCAGCGTGCATCGTCATGGCTGCAGGCGTTGGCTGGCACCCCGGCGTCATTGGCGTCGTCGCCGGACGTCTGAAAGAGCGCTATGGCCGTCCCGTATGTGTCATCGCCCTGCCGGAGGACGGCCTCGGTCTTGCGAAGGGGTCGGGCCGGTCTATCGCGGGCGTGGATTTGGGCGCGGCGGTGGCGGCGGCCCGCGGCGCAGGCCTGCTGGCGTCCGGCGGCGGGCACGCCATGGCCGCGGGGCTGTCGGTGGATCCAAGCCAGGTAACGGCCTTGCGCGCTTTTTTGAGCGACGCCATTGCACAAGCCGGCCCCGCGCCAGCGCCGGAATTGTGTGTGGACGCGGCGGTGGCGGCGGCGGCGGTGGGCCGCCCATTGGCCGACGCCGTCGCCCAGGCGGGTCCCTTCGGCCAAGGCAATCCTGAACCCATTTTCGCGGCCGCGGACGTGACCATCCGCGCCGCGCGCGAGGTGGGGACGGGCGGGCATGTGCGCGTCAGCCTTGAAGGAGCTGACGGCGGTCGCTTCGACGCGATCGCATTTCGCGCCGCCGACACAGACCTGGGCGCTCTGCTCGCCCGCCCCGGCGAGCGCGTGCACGTCGCGATGCGCGTTAAGCCCGGGCGCGGGCGCTATGTCGATGTGGAGATTGAGGACGCGGCGGCCGCGTAGCGTTCACATCCATGGACCGAGGCCGTCTTGCATCGCGCGCGCACGCTCTATATGGGTATCAGCCGCGTCACGACGCCGTGCGCGCTGCGCGCCCTTCGTCTATCGGTTAGGACGCCAGGTTTTCAACCTGGAAAGAGGGGTTCGATTCCCCTAGGGCGTGCCATTGTCACCGATGAGCGCACCTGGCGCGCCGTCACGCCATCATGGGCGGCGGCTGAGCGCTCCCCATGCGCGTTGGCGCGCGCCCTCTGACCAGTGACCGCCAGACAGCGCGCGCGGATGACAACGCCGACGGCTAGGACGCCGGCGCGGCCAACGCGTCTTCAACAGTGGCCACCAAATCCTTTTGCAGCCCATTGCGCTTCAGCGGGTTCGCCGTCGCGCCATAAGTCGCCAGCAGCGCGCCATCGCGGCCAATGACGACTTTATTAAAGTTCCAGCCCGGGAATTTGCTCTCGCCGGTTGTCTCGCGCACCCAGTCATAAAACGGGTGGGAGTCCGCGCCCTTCACCGGCGTGATGGCCGTGAGCGGAAACGTCAAGTCAAACCGCTGTTCGCAAAAGTCTTTGACGTCAGCTTCTGTTGACAGTTCTTGGTTGAAGGAATTGGACGGGACGCCCAAAACCACAAGACCTTTGTCAGCATGCTGGTCGTAAAGCTCTTGAAGCGCGTCGTATTGGCCGGTGAAACCACACTGCGAGGCCGTGTTCACCACCAGCAGCACTTTTCCGTCATACGCCGACAAGGGCAACGTGTCCCCGGTAATTGAGGAGAATGAATACGAATGCGCCTCAGCATCCTGAGAAGAAGGTTCAGCCATCGCAGTTGTCCCCAAAAACCCAACCAGCAGCGCCATGAAAGCACGCTCACGCATCACGACCTCCATACCTAGTGACGGACTTATTACGCGGTGATTCAGTTTTCAGATCACAAAAGCGCGTTTTTTGGCGCCGTCGGCTTCAGTTTGTGATAGCTTATGGGTGTCGGTGCGCGCTGATGGCGCGACGCTTCAACGCTGTGTGACGGAGAGCGGCATGAGTTTGTGTGGCCCGTCTGAGGAGCAAGGCGGGACGAATGAGGAGCGCGTGACGCTGCGCGGGCGCGTGAAGTGGTTCGACGCGGTGAAGGGCTACGGGTTTTTGTCGCCGATTGACCGAGGCGAGGGCGGCGACGTGCTCTTACACATTTCCTGTTTGCGCGCCGCGGGCCGGGACGAGCCGCCGGAGGGCGCCACCGTCACGTGCGAGGCCATTCGTCGTGCGAAGGGCCTGCAAGCCTTCCGCATCATCGCCGTGGATGAAACCACCGCCGCCGCGACGCCGCCGCGCGAGGTGAATGATCGTCCCCGACGCCAGATCCAGGCGGCTGCGGGGCCGTTTGAGCCAGCCACGGTCAAATGGTTCAACCGCGTCAAGGGGTATGGCTTCATCAACCGAACCAACGCCGCCGGGGATGTCTTCATCCATGTGGAGACGCTGCGCGCTGGCGGGCTTGACGAGGTGGAGCCGGGCCAGCCCTTGCTTGTGCGCTGCGGCCGCGGACCGAAGGGCGAGGTCGTGGTGGAGGCGCGCAGCGCCGCTCATGGCGAGAGCGCGGGATGAACGCGGGCGGCTTGCGACGCTAAGGGGCTAAGTGGGTGCGGCGGTTTCGTCTCGTTCGCCGCCGTGCGTTTTCGACGTGAAATCTCCACCACAGTGCGCTAGCACCCTCGCCATGATCGTGCTGCGACGTCCGCCAACCGCTGTGATCGCTGCGTGCGTGGCTGTGTGCCTGAGCGCGGGCCTGGGGCTGAGCCCGCCGGCGTCGGCGCAGCGGGTGTGCCCGCCGCCGCCATCGCCTGACCCTGTGAGCTTCGGTCCGCCCGTGGTGATGACGGTCACGACCGACCGCGGGGATTACGCGTTCGCCACGGAGCTCGCCCGCTCCGGCGCCCAGAAATCGCGCGGCATGATGTTCCGGCCCACAGTCGCGCCGGATGAGGCGATGTTGTTTGTGTTCGATGACGACGCGCCGCGCTCGTTTTTTATGCGCAACACCTGCGCGCCGCTTGATCTGGTTTGGGTGACGAAGGATTTGGAAGTCGCGGGCGTTTCCGCCGACGCGACGCCCTATGACGAGACCTCAATTCCCTCGCCGGAGCCGGTGCGGTTTGTGTGGGAAATTGCGGGCGGCCGGGCCGCTGCAATCGGCTTGAAGCCGGGGGATCGGCTGCGGTTCGGCGCCCCGCTCGCCGCCGCCTCCGATGCGGCGGCTGACGATGCCGCCGCGGCCGGCGTCTCAGACGCGCGAGGGGAGGCCCCAGGACGGACCCCCTCTGGGCGGACCGCGGCGGACGAAGCTGCGCCGGAGCCCCCGGGGCCCCGGAGCCCATGAGCGTGTGGCGTCACGGCCATTGACGGAGCCTGTGTGCTGCCGGTATCCGCAAGACAGCACTCGGGGAGTGGCGCAGCCTGGTAGCGCACCTGGTTTGGGACCAGGGGGCCGGAGGTTCGAATCCTCTCTCCCCGACCATATTTTTCAGGGACTTAAGGGCCACGCGTCGTCGCCTTCGCGTCCTGGGGTCCCACTGGGGGTCCCACTGGGGGCCCCACTGGGGTCCCGCAGCGACGAAACGTGCGGCGCTGTGACGGGGGTGGAGCGGCGTGCCGACGCCGTCACCGGCGGCTCAACACCACCGGATTAGACAGACCCATCCGCCGCAACGCGCCGTATGACCACGGTCACAGTGTTGGGGCGGGGACGGTCGTCGCCGCTGCGGAAACGACCCCGCGCTGCACGGGCAGGGGCGCGCCCCGCGTGTCCCATCGTCTCGGCGAATTCGATTCAGAGGCGTCAATGCGGCGTATGCGTCCGGCTCCATGCCGAAGGGGAACTTGCAACCATAAGCTCCCCAAACGACAGACCGCCGCCCGGCGGCGCGTCCGCGATCAGCACCGGCGGATAGGGCGATCGCACGGCGATAACGCGATCGCCCTCATCACCCAGGCTCGTGATGGCGATCAGCAGCGTCTCCAGGGCGGCGCGGGGCGCCCAAATCCAGATCTGTCTCCGTATCCTGAGCGCCCCCACATGGTGACATCGTGCCGGAGGCGCGGCGACACCGCCCTCGCGCAGACCGGAGGCCGCTTGGAAGCGATTTAAAGTCGACACTCTTTACAGAAATCGCCGTCAAGCCGGACCGGCGCCATTCCGCCCTTGGCCGGCAGTCGCTGATCGCTTACGACAAAGTCGCCTTCGAGCCGCGATACCTTGCCCGCCTCTCACTGACTAAGAGATCGGGGTGACCCGAAATCCAGCTGCACCGCGCGATTGAGTCTCGCCGTTGCGCTGTCTCGCAGGGCCAGGGTCGCACGCAGGGGACTTGTGCCTTAAATCCGTGAAGGAGCACTCTGATGGCCGAAGGGACGACCGCACCGGCGCAGAGCGAAGACGCCGCATCACATCTGACCGTCGCAGCCGGTGAGGCGCCGCCGCCGTGTGAAGATAAACTTGCCATCGTGTCGGAAAAGCCAGCGCACTCGTATGTCGAACGCAAGGTCTTGTGTTCGCACCGGGGGTTTCGGATTTCGGTTTTGCGGGCCGTTGTGCTCCTGGCGCTTGCACCTGTTGTTGCTTACAGCCTTGTTGGTCTCATCCGATATGTTTTTCCGGCCCCGTTTCATGATTCCAGCCTCAGCGACGTGTTGCTGACGGCGCTTGGCGCGTCGCTGGCTGTGTCGGCCGTCATCGTGGTTTGGACAAATCTGCTCCATCTGGTCGAGCAGCGATTTGCGCGCATTCGGCGACAATCAGATTTCGCCGCCGAGTCCGTTAATATTGATCAGGAAGAGCGTGTCGCGGAGGCGATGTCAATGCTCAGTAAGACATGGATTTACCGTATTATTCTGTTGCAGTGGTTGCGAGATGTTCGCCGGGGTATTCTCTTCGCCGCGCTGTTTTCGTTTCTTGTTGGAGCGTTGTTGATGTCCAACGTCCCGGCAGTGTTTTCGCTCGTCACCACGGGAGGTGCATTTGGGTGGGCGCTTGTGCTCGCCATCGATTTGTCCGCCCTAATCCTCCTTACGACTCGTTTGATCAATAAGGCTGCCCACGGAAGTCACCTCGATCCGACCGGGCCCGTCACCGATCGCATCATCAGCCTCATTGCCGAGGTGAAGGACCTTCGGCGGGGTCGCTTGGCGTAAATCGACGAGTACCTGCAGCCGACAGAAACAGCCTGCCGAGGACATCAGAAGACCGCGCCGGTTCACACCGGTGTCGTCGTGTGTGACGACACCACGACCGAACAGTCCAGACTGATCGCAAATTGGGGCATCCTAAATGCACAAGCACGTCGAGATCGCCATTATCGGGGCCGGGACGGCCGGCATGCGCGCTTACCGCGAGGCGGTGAAGGTCACAAGCAGCGTGCTTTTAATCGAGGGCGATCAATACGGCACGACGTGCGCGCGCGTCGGGTGCATGCCTTCCAAGCTGCTTATCGCCGCCGCTGAAGCCGCCCATGTCGGCGGGCGCACGGATTTGTTCGGCGTCCATTACGAAAAACCGCACATCGACGGGCGCGCCGTGATGCAACGGGTGCGGTCCGAGCGCGATCGGTTTGTCGGCTTTGTCAAAGAGGCGGTTAAGGACTGGCCCGCCGAGCACCGTGTGATGGCGCAAGCGCGCTTTACGTCGGATCACGAATTGGCGCTCTCGGACGGCTCCACAGTCACAGCGGATCGGATTGTGATCGCCACTGGGTCGCGGCCCAATGTGCCGGCGTTGTTCAACGACTTCGGCGACCGCCTGATTGTTAATGACAACGTTTTTGAGTGGGATGACTTACCAAAGTCTGTTCTTGTGTTTGGCGCCGGCGTCATTGGCCTGGAACTTGGTCAAGCCTTGCATCGGCTTGGCGTGCGCACGGCGCTGTTTGGGCGCGACGATATGGTCGGCCCGTTGAGCGACCCTGAGGTGCTTGCACACGCGCGCACGATCTTCACATCAGAATTCGCATTCCATCCCCATGCCGAAGTCACACGCCGGGCCCGCACTGACACAGGCGTTGAGATCGATTACGTCGATGGGGGTGGGACGAAGACGGAACACTATGACTATGCGCTCATCGCCACCGGCCGCCGTCCCAATGTCGATCATCTCGGCCTCGAGAACACAAGCGTGCCGCTCGATGACCATGGATTGCCGGTCTTTGACCTTTTCACCGCGCGTGTTGGCGAGACCCACGTCTTCATCGCCGGTGACGCAAACAATCAGATCCCACTTTTGCACGAAGCCGCCGACGAGGGGTTTGCAGCCGGGTACAACGCCGCCAACTACGCCGACATTCGTCGCTTCGCCAAGAGCGCGCCGATCTCGGTCGCCTTCACCGATCCCCAAATCATGATGGTGGGCGAGACGCACCGCCAATTGGCCGAACGGGGCGCGGATTTCCGCGTGGGCGCAGTGGATTGGTCCGATCAAGGTCGAGCCCGGGTTATGGGTGTCAATAAAGGGGTGTTGCGTGTTTACGGCGAGCGCAACACGGGCCTTTTCCTTGGCGCGGAAATGATCGGGCCGCGCGCGGAACACATTGCGCATTTGCTGGCCTGGGCGCGCCAGTCCAATCTCACCGTCGCACAAATGCTCGAGCGCCCCTTCTACCACCCAGTCATTGAAGAGGGCGTGCGCACGGCGTTGCGTCACCTCAATGCGTCCTTGCAAATGGGCCCGGAACCCATTCCGCGCTGCCTAGACTGCGGACCAGGTGCTTAACGCAACGCGACGAGTCAAAGCGGGTGCGTTCAACGCCAAGAATTTCTGTGGACCGGGGCTGGAGGGCCAGCGCGCGACCGTGGGACTGTCGCGTCGGGGCCAGGTTCACCGCCCCAGCGCGCCGGGCGCAAGGGCGTCAAAGCGGATGATCTTAAATTCGCCCTGTGTGGCGTCGTCGCCGCCGTTCAGCACAGGCGAGCGATGCAGCTCATTCACAGTCACATAGATTTTGTCGTCGGGACCATAAGCAAAACCGTCCGGCCAGGACATATCGTCGCGCTGAAACAGCGTCTCATAGGCGCCGTCGGGACGAACAACACCAATGGAATCGTCGGTGATTGAGGTGACATAGACATTGCCGCCGCCGTCAATGGTCGACCCGTCCGAGATCGGCTTGTCGCCATAGCGTTCAACGCGATCTTCAAGCTCGGCCGCGCTCAGGGACTCATCGCGAAGATGTTCAGTTTTCACGCGATACATCGCCGTCCCCGACATGGGCGCGAAATAAAGCCATGTGTTGGTCGGGTCGATGGTGATCGGATTCACGCCAATCCGCGCCGGCGCCCCGCCGAGCGTCACCACCGTGTCGTCAATCACCATGTCGACGTCTTCCGGCTGGGTGAACGCCGAACCTTCAAGCACCCGGCGCGCGCGGCCGGTGTTGAGATCCACGACAATGAGCGCCGCCGTCTCAGGCGATGCGGGATCGGCGACGTAGATGGCGTCGTGTTCGCGATCGACCGCCAAGTCATTCAGAAAACTGCTCGGCCGGGTGACGGGCTCTGCGAGATAAATGATCCGGTGTAACGTTTCCGAGCGCGTGTCCCATCCAACAAGGCGACCCGAGTGGCCCTCGCCAGCGCCGTCCAGCATCCACAAAACGCCGTCGCGGTCCGCGCGCAGCCCCAAAACGCCGTGCAACCCCGGGCCGTCGCCGTCAGGCGCGTGCGCCCAAGCCTCGCTCGGATAGGGCGTCGTCGCGCCGTTCGACGCCACCTCGACCACGCGCACCGGCTGACCGTAGAATTCATGAACGCTCATAAAGAGGCGTCCCGCGGAGCTGATGGCGATATTGCCGGGCGGCGTGTCGGCTCCAAAGGTCGCGACGACTTCAACATTTTGGGCGTGCGCGGCGACTGCGCTCACGCTCATCCCAACAGCCACACACACGCGGCCAAAAGTGTCGCGCATCTCGCGTTCCTCTTGTTTGTTACAGTTGGACGTACACCACGATCCGCCGCTGATCGAGACCGTGTGGCGAAACATGTTCGTGACTGGTGACGCGCCCCCCCGTTTTTTTAGCCAGCCAAAACCGGAATCCGGCCGTTCTCCTCGTTCGATACGCGCCGTCTGGCGGCGTATTCCTCGGGCGTCGGCGAGGCGAGGCTCGTGTGCGGCCGGTTCCTGTTGGCATCGTCGCGCCAGGGGTCGAGCGCCTCTCGGGCGCCGGCGCATAGCGCGACCCACGTCGCGTTCGGGCCCAACAATCATGCCCCGCCGGGCGGAGCGGTCGCGTCGGCTTTGTCTGGCAGCGGAAAGAATGTTGCGAAGCGTTCCAGCACCCGTTCATCGCCGCGGATCGTCAGCCCAGCCGCCTTCGCGTCTTTGATCGAGAGCGCGCCATAAACGATCGCGGCGAGCACGTTGGGATCGCCGTCGACGGAGACATCCGGCGCATCGATCGCACCCACCTCAATCGTCATGTCGCCATCGGCGATTTCGGCCCGGTGGGGGATCCCACCCAACACTAAAGACAGACGCATTTCCGCGTCGCCCGCTTTTTCAGGAGCAAACATCGTCCGAAAGGAGAGCATCACCGAGGCTGCGCTCATGGGCTTGCCGGGCGTAAGGCCAGGGGACCGTGCGGCCCATCGGCCGATGTCCCTGATCAGCGGTTCGAGGTCGCCGCCCCAATCGGTCAGCGCGTAGACCTTCGACCCGGCCGGAGGCGGCAGGCGACGCCGCACGAGAATATGGTTGGCCTCCAGTTCCAAAAGCCGCGTCGTCAGGATGTTGGTGCTGATCCCCGGCAAGGCGTCTTTGAGGTCGCTGAACCGCTTAGGTCCAGGCACGAGTTCGCGCACGATCAGGAGCGCCCAGCGCTCTCCTATGAGATCAAGCGCGTGGGCCGTCGCGCAGCCGTCGTCATAAGGTTTCTTTCTCGCCATGGACGACATCTAGCTTGCTTCGTCGCATTTGCTAGTTGCTTTTTTGAAGTTTTGAGGCCATCCTGTTCTCATCGAACGAGGAGGATCGCTGTGGCGCAAAAGGTTTTCATCAACTTGCCGGTCGCCGATTTGGGACGATCCAAGCGCTTCTACGCGGCGGTAGGCTTTACCCTAAACCCGCAGTTTACGGACGAAACGGCGGCCGGCGTCGGCATCAGCGACGCGATCAATGTCATGCTGCTGACGCATGCTAAATTCGCGGAGTTTTCGCCCTTGCCGGTCGCTGACGCCGCCGCGAAGACGGCGGTCCTCAATTGTCTGCAGGTCGACAGCCGCGAGGCCGTCGACACGATGATCGAAAAGGCGAAAGCCGCGGGCGGCACGACCGGCTGGCGCGCGCCGCAGGACCACGGCTTCATGTATGGGCAAGGCTTTCAAGACCCGGACGGCCATGTTTGGGAAGTGAGGTGGATGGACGCGGCGGCGATGACTGGTTCCGATCCGGCCGCCGCCTGACTCCACACGCGTGACGTTTCCAACACCATTTGAGGGGAGAAGCCATGATGTATGTCGATGGATTTGTGGCCGCGGTGCCGACAGCCAATAAAGAGGCGTATCGCAAGCATGCGCAAATCGCGGCCGGCGCCTTTAAGGACCATGGCGCCCTCAGCGTCATCGAAAGCTGGGGCGATGACGTGCCGAAGGGCGAGGTGACTGATTTCTACCGCGCAGTTCAGGCTAAGGACGACGAAACCATCGTCTTCTCCTTGGTCACCTGGCCCGATAAGGCGGCGCGCGACGCGGGGTGGAAGAACGTCATGGCCGACCCGCGCATGAGTCCGGAAGAAAACCCGATGCCGCTCGATGGAAAGCGCCTGATCTATGGCGGCTTTGAGGCGATCCTGGAGAGATGACGCGGTGGCGGGAGCTTCCCGTCAGTCGCTGGTTTTGATGCAGGGTCAGGGGCCTGGGAGAACCCGGCTCGTCGACACGCCATTCTCAATGACGGTTTCTGGATGAACGCGGTTCGCGGACAACGCCGCCCGCGTCTCCGCTGTCCCGCAGAAAGCGGACGCGCCCCAACAAACGCTGACCACTGTCGGCGTTCGGGAGGGCGTTGGTCTGCTTTCGGCGTGGCCTCACGTCCGCCGTCGGCCGGCGTGAGCCCCTGAGGCTGTGTAAGCCGAAGGACCGGTCCGCGGTGGTCTGGTTACTCAACGCGACGCGCAGCCGGTCTGATCGCGCCGGTTAACGCCATTGATGATGAGTCCCTCTGGATGGGGCCCGTTGGGACGCCCATAGCCGTGAGAACGATACGTGCGACCCGGCGCGAACAGTCTCTACCCGGCGACCCGCTTTCATGGTTCGCTTGTGAGGATGAGGTCGACGCAGGGCTTGACGAAGCTGAGCGTGCGCGCATCGCTAAACCATGCCCATAAGTCCGCGCATTCTGATCGGGGCCGCCATAATCCTTGGCTTGCTCGGCCGATCGATCGAGCTTGTGCTTCCCGTCATCATCAATGCGGCCGGCCGCGATCTCAGTTTCTCAAACTCGGAACTTGGGCTGTTTGCGGGCGCTGAGCTCGCCGGCGTCGCCATCGCCTCGCTGGTCGCCTTCGCGGTGCAGCGTCCGCTGCCCCTTGCGCCAATCGCCTTGTTCGGCGCCGTCATTCTCGGCCTCGCCAATGCGCTCAGCGCGCAAGTCGACGCTCTGGTCGGCCAGCTGGCGCTGCGCTTCATCGCGGGCGCGTTCGGAGAAGGCGCGCTTTTGGTGGCCGCCGTTACGTTTTTGGGCGCCTCGCGCGCGACCAATCGCGTGTACGCCGCCTTTATGGCTGCGCAGATGGCGTTCGGGGTGCTCGCCTTAGGCGCTTTTGGCGTTGTCGATCAGTCATTTGGCTTCCCCGGCGTGATGCGCCTGGCGGCCGTTTTGTGCGTGGCTGGGATCGCTGTCGCTTGGGCGCTTCCCTGGCGCGGCGTCAGCATAAGCGGACCGCCGCCCGGCGCCGCCGCCCGCGATCCGCGCGCGGTCGCGGCGCTGACGGCCATGGGCGTGTTTCATGCTGCGATATCGGCGGTGTGGACCTTTCTCCAGCAAAAATCCATCGCCCTAGGCTTCAGCCCCATGGTCGGCGGGGCGGCGCTCAGCGTGACGATGGCGTTCGGACTGGTTGCGGCGCTTTATGTCGTCTGGCGGCCGACGCCGCGCGCGCTTGTCTGGTGGAGTTGCGTGATGGCGGCGGGAGCCGCGAGCATTGGCGCGATCACCGAGCATGGACTGATCTTCATTGTCGCGGGCGCTGGGTTCATGATCGCCTGGAACCTGGCGGTTCCGCATCAGATCGCGCTGCTCGGCCGAGACTTGGGCGCACAGATGCATTTGCGCCTGGTCCCGGGGGTTCAGGGCGTCGGTCTGGGCGCGGGGCCAGTCCTTGCGGGGCTGGTGTCGGCGCCGGGCGACTATGGAGGGCTCGCGCTCTTCGCGACCTTGGCCTTTGCGGCGAGCGGGCTCTTGTTTTACCAGGCGGCGGGATCGGGCCGCGATGGGAGGCGAGCAGATGTTTTATGAGCGCAACTGCGCCAAGATTATCTCCGACATGACGCAAATCGTCGTCGGCGTCGGTTTGGTCACTGTGCTCGCCAGCTATGTGCGCGCCGGTCTGTCGAACGAGGCGCTGTTGAGCGAGCCGGGCTTCATTGTGCGCGCTGTGCTGTTGGTGGCCACGATTTTGTTCACCGCGTACCATTTGCTCGCCTACGCGGCTGAATTCGCGTCCAGCAGCGGCGATACAGCGGGGAGCAAGGGCGCTCGCGCCCCCTTGCAGATTGTGGCGCTCTTTGTGATCGACCTTGCCGGCCTCGGCGTTATGGCGTCCATGTATAGCGTGCTCGCCGCGCCCGGCGCGGGCTTCGGAGACTTTGCGATCACTTGGCGTGCGCTCGCGGCGCTTGGGGGCCTGGCCGCGGGCTGGCACACGCTCATGCTCATTTGGCACGCGGTCGCGCGCTCGCGCCTCAGCGCCTTGGCGGCCCACACGGCGTTCGCGGCGTTGTTCGGCCTGCTTGTTTGCGCCGCGATTGTCGACGGGCTGGGCTATCTTGGGCGCGCCGTCTGGACTGCGATGTTCGCCACGATCGTGGCGCTTCTTTATGTGACCCGCGCACGCCGTCTCATCCGTGATGCAATCGAGCATCCCAGCGATTGAGGACTTCCGAGACGCGGCGGCGTGGCGCCCATGAAGGTGTGGCGCCCATGAAGATGTGCACCCAGGAACATGCGCGATCGCCTGGGCCTGCTCCAGACATGAGCAGGGGCGAGCATTAGGCCTGCTTGGCGTCGAGGCGCCGACGCATCACACCGCTGATACAGGCTGAGGCGGCCCAACACAGGAAGCCTTGAGGACATTCCGGCGATGTCCGGAAGCCGCAACGCGCCGTTTGCCCGGTGTCCGCAGCCTCGACCCAAGCCGCCGTCAGAGCTCAGTCGGGCCGTATCCAGTTTCATGGCGAAGGCGCTGTCATTGCACGCTGGCTTGCGGTCCAGAGCGAAGAGGCGCATACCATCGACATCAACGCGCTCACCGCAGCGCGACGCCGGCGCGCGTGAAGCACGCGCACACCAACCCGCGCGATTGGCGCCGGCTCTACGTTTTGTTTCCTGTGCGTCCTGAATTCACGCGGGTCGTTGAGATGAACCCGCGATCGCGCCGCCAGCGGCGCGCTTCGCACTGAAATGAGAAAGCGCTCTGTGACGAGTTTTGCTGATTTCGGCTTGGCCGAACCCATCATCGCCGCGGTCAACGCCGCCGGCTACACCACGCCGACGCCCATCCAAGCCCAGACGATCCCCTTGCTCCTCGCACAGCGGGACGTGTTGGGCATCGCGCAAACTGGGACCGGCAAGACGGCGGCGTTCGCCTTGCCGATTCTGAACCGATTGCTCACAAACGCTCACACGCCGCAGCAACGGAGCGTCCGGGCCTTGATCCTTGCTCCGACGCGAGAACTCGCCGGACAGATCGCTGCGTCCTTCACGACTTATGGCGGATCAGCGTCGCTGTCGGTGCGCACGATTTTTGGCGGCGTGCCGATCGCGCGCCAAATCAAGCAGTTGAAATGGGGAACGGATGTTCTCGTCGCGACGCCCGGCCGGCTTCTGGACCTGGTGTCCCAAAAGGCGTTGCAGCTGTCGAATGTCGAGATCCTTGTCCTTGATGAAGCCGATCAGATGCTGGACCTCGGCTTCATCCATGCGCTTCGGCGGATTGTGTCGCTGGTTCCCGCCACACGCCAGACCGTGCTGTTTTCCGCCACCATGCCCAAATCCATCGGCGAATTGGCCCAGCGCTATCTCACAGAGCCGCAGACAGTGAGTGTCGCGCCGGTGTCGAGCGCGGCTGAACGCGTGGATCAACGCGTCGTCTTCGTTTCGGCGCGCGACAAGCCCGCGCTTTTGATCGAGACGCTGCGCGACACGGCGATCGATCGGGCCCTTGTCTTTTCCCGCACTAAGCACGGCGCGAACAAAATCGTGACGCGTCTCGACGCGGCGGGCTTGGCGTCCGCCGCCATTCACGGGAACAAAAGCCAAGCACAGCGCGAGCGCGCGCTCGGCGCCTTTCGTTCTGGCGATCTGCGGATTTTGATCGCCACAGATATCGCGGCCCGCGGCCTCGACATCCCGGGTGTGAGCCACGTGATCAATGTCGATTTGCCTGATGTGGCTGAGCAGTATGTTCACCGGATCGGGCGGACTGGGCGTGCGGGCGCTGAGGGGATCGCGGTCTCCTTTGTCGCCCCCGACGAGCAGCCTCAATTGCGAGCCATCGAGAAATTGATCCGCGATAAGATCCCTTCACGTGTCTTTGGTCTCTCCCCGGATGAGCGCGCCGCCGCTGTCGCGCCGACCCCCGCGGAGCGTGGCTCCAGGGATGATCGCCCAAAACGCCGCCGCCCTTCACAACCGCGCACGACAACCAACTCCGCGGCAAAGGACACACGCTCAGCGCCCAAGCAGCACGATGCCGGAGCAGGCAGCGGCCAAGCGAAACGTCCGCGTCGGCGTAAACGCAGACCAGCGCCACGCTCTGTGGAGACAGTGTAGAAACGTTGTCCAGGGTTTCTCAACCCGCGGCGCGATCGGGGGCTTTGCATGACGACGATTTACATCGATGCAGACGCCTGCCCGGTGAAGAGTGAGGTCTATCGCGTCGCCCAACGCCTGGGACTGAAAGTCATGTTAGTCGCAGACGCGTGGCTGCGCACTCCGGATGACTCGAACATTCAAATGGTCGTAGTCGACTCTGGTCCTGACGCAGCGGATGACTGGATTGCAGACCATGTCACGGCCGTGGATATTGTTATCACCCAAGATGTTCCACTGGCCGCGCGTGTGGTCCACGCGGGTGCTGAAGCGCTCAGCGCGCAAGGGCGCGTCTTTGACAGCGTCACGATCGGCGCAGCTCTGGCGACCCGAGATTTGATGACCGACCTGCGCTCCGCCGGACTTGAAACCCGCGGTCCGCAGGCGTTCTCAACCCGTGATCGATCAAGCTTTCTCCAAGCGCTCGACGCCGCGGCGATCAGGGCGCGTCGGCGCGCCATGTCTGTGGGATAGGGCGGTTCACGCGCGTTCATTCCAATCGCGGTCACGCTCGGATTCCGTTTCGTGACGAGCGCTCATTCTCGTCGCCAATCCGGCGATGAAGATGAGGTGGGCGCGTCATTGGATATGCTTGCGTCGCGGGTGGTGGTGTGGGAATGCGCCTTGCGGGCTGTGCGGCGCGTGGATGTCAGTCGCCCACGCTGGGCAGGCTGATCAGGGGAGGATCGGCGACGCCAAAGAGCTTGGGGCCAAGCTTGTCAGAGACATGGCGCGCCTTTGGTTCCCGCACATGCGTCAGCACGCCCTCATCCGTGTGATGCGGCCGCGCCATCCCATACGGACCTGAAAACCCCGCATCCACGACACACACCGTGGCGCTGATTTACGGCGGCTGGGCGCCAGGCTATCACCGGGTGTCGCGCCCAACGCTGGTGATCAGGCTGGCGGCCCGAGAGGGGTTGGGGTAGTGGGCGCTTGAACGAAATGAGATCGTATGAGGGCGGGGATGATGCGGCTTTTTGTTTGTCTGTTCACGCTGGTGGTCGCCGCCGGTTGCGCCACGGGGCCGAACATTGCGTTAGACTACGACGAAAACCACGACTTTAGCGGTTATGAGACCTTTGTGTGGAAGGCCGATGACCCGGTGACTGTCAAAGGCGGACTGGTGGTGCCGACCGTCGCCTTGACTGCGGTCGCGCAGGCGGTCCGCGATGATTTGCGCAAGAAGGGCTTTGTCGAAGTGCAAGACCCCGCTGACGCTGATTTTGGCGTCGATGTCGTTGTCGGCCTGAGTGAAGCCGTGGTTTTCGACTCCACAGACCGGTCAGTTTACGTCGCCAGCGAGGGCGCGATCTATGGCGTCGACCGCCCCGGACGGCGACCGGATACCGTCGTGGTGGCGCGCTCGGGTGGTCGTGAAGAACGTGACCTCGATCCCCTTGCCCGCACTGTGTCGCAAGGCAAGTTGGGCATCGGGATTTATGACATGACGTCCGACCGCGTGGTGTGGAGCGCCAGCGGTGAGCGCGACATCACCAACAGCGTGCCACGCGGGCGTAATGCCGACGTCGCTGTGGGCTGGTTGTTGCGGGAGTTTCCGCCGAAAGAGTAAGGCGCGCCACGGCGCTGAGTGTGGCGGCGGGCGGGCAAGCACGCCAGGTGCGTCGGCCCGCCGTCCTTACTGGATGTCTCGAGAAAGCCGTGGTTTGACGCGTCCGCGTTGCTCTTGCTTGAGCGATGGCCCGCCGCCCATGGTTGCAGCCGAGCCACGTCGCAAAGGCGGGGCGGCGATCGACGTCCCGACCTGCGGGTCGCGAGACAGGCTCGGACGCGGGACCGCTCCATCAGGCGCGGAGCCCGCGGCCAAAACGATCACTGGTGTCGCCGCACACAGTGTGCGTGGCCACGCCAAACGCGGCGGGTGACGCACGCGCGCCGAGGAGCGCGTCGCTACGACGTGGCGGCGCGCTCCTTCCGACTGATCCCAAAAAACACCGCGTAGATCGCCGGCAACACGACCAATGTCAGGATCGTCGCGAAACTCAGCCCGAAAGCGATGACGACCGCCATGGAGCGGAAGAACACGTCGCCAATGAGCGGCAAAACACCGAGGACGGTCGTTAAAGAGCCCATCATCACCGGACGCACGCGGCTCGCCGCTGAGTCAATTACAGCATTGTACCGTGGTTTGCCGTCCCGGATCTCTAAGTCCATTTGATCAACCAGAACGATCGCGTTCTTAATCAGCAAACCAGACAGCGACAGCATGCCCAAAATCGCCATGAACTCCAATGTGGTGTTGGTGACGAGCAAACCAACGACCACGCCGATTAATGCAAGCGGAACCACCAGCCAAATCACCGCCGGCTGGCGCAGCGCGTTGAAAAGCAGCACCACGACCAGCACCATCGCGCCGATGCCGAACGGGAGCGTCTGGCCCAATTGGGCGTTCGCCTCTTCGCTGTCGCCAAACTCGCCGTCCCACCGCAACGCGTAGCCTTCGGGACGTTCAATCGCTTCAATGTCAGGCCGCAATCGGTTGAGCAGGTCTGACGCGAGAATGCCTGGAACGGGATCGCACTGGGTTTTCAGGGTCCACACGCGATCTTGCCGGCGCATCTGCCCATTGCGCCAGATGACGGGCTGTCCATCGACGACCTCCGAAATCGGCACCGCCTCGCCGCTGATGCTGCTCAGGGCTTGGACTGTGTCGATGGTCGCTAAATCGGCGCGCTCGCTCGCCGGCGCACGCGCGATGATGGGAATTAAATCGTCGCCTTCGCGGTACACGCCCACCGTGTTGCCTGAATACGTCGTCGCCAGAGCTTCGGCGAGGGTTTCCCGCGACACGCCGACCCGTCGGCCGCGCTCCGCGTCATACTGGGGCTCAAGCACGGGCGTTTCTTGACGCCAGTCCGTTTTGACGCCTGTGGCCCACGGATCGGCCATCATGATCGCCTGCGCTTCGGCTGACAAACGCCGCAGGACCGCCGGGTCGGGGCCATAGAACGCGGCTTGAATCTTCGCGCCTTGGCTTGGACCCAGAATAAACCGCGACGCGCGCGCCTGCGCCGCCGGATAATGTGCGTCCAGATAGTCTTGAACTTCACGCACGAGATCTGGGATGCGATCGAAATCGCTGACGCGCACGATGAATTGCCCGAAGGCGGGGTTGGGGTCCTCTGGCGAGTAGATGAGCATGTAGCGCAGCGCACCAGACCCGACGACTGAATGCACGGCTTCAACACCATCAAAATCAGCGAGTCTTCGCTCGATCTCAATCACGTCACGCGCCGTTGCGTTGATGTCAGTCCCCTCCGGCAGCCAGTATTCAATCTTGATCTGCGGCGTGGTTGACGCGGGGAAGAACCCCATGGTGACGAATTGAAACGCGTAAACGGACGCGGCGAAGGCGCCGAACGCCAAGGCGATGGTCAGCCATCGGACGGTGATGACGGCCCCCATGAAGCCTTTATATGCGCGCGTAAGCGGCCCGTCGCGGCGCGGCTCCGCGCTTGGCGATTGCTCCTTAAAAATCAAATCCCCCAACATTGGCGCGAGGGTGACCGCGAATATCCAGCTGTATAGTAAGGAAATAAGAATAACCCAAAACAAGTCGCCCGCGTACTCGCCCGTATTGCCGACAGCAAAACCAATCGGCGCGAACGCCACGAATCCAACAACAGTACCGCCAAGCAGCGCCCATTTGGTCTTCGCGACAGTCTCAACGGCGATGTCGATCTTCTTGCGGCCTTGTTGCAGACCGACAAGGATGCCTTCCGTCACCACGATCGCGTTGTCCACGAGCATCCCCAAAGCGATGATCAGGGCGCCCAATGAAATACGATGCAGCGGAATACCGGCGACATTCATTGTCACCACAGTCGCGCCGATCGTGACGAGCAAAACCATCCCTATGATCACGGCCGACCGAAGGCCCATGAAGATAAATAACGTCCCCATCACGATCACCAGGGCGAGAGCGACATTCACTGCGAAGTCATTCACGGCGGAATTCACCGCATCGCCTTGGTGATAAAACTCATTCACCTCAATGCCGATGGGTCGTTCGCCGAGTGTCTCATCAAGCTTGGCGCGGATCTCCTCGCCAAGTTGGCCGACATTCGCGCCGGTGACGTTCGAAATGCCGAGTTGGATTGCGGGCTGGCCGTTGAAACGGGACAGATTGAAGGACGGATCCACGTAATCGCGGCGGACATCGGCGATATCGCCCAAATAAATCAAGTCGCCGGCGGCGCCGGCGCTCACCACCACATTTTCAATGTCCGTCACGGAATCCACATCACCTGTGGGGTGAATGACGAGCCGTTGACGGCCAACCTCCACATCGCCCGCGGACACGACAGAGTTTTGTTGCGCCAGGTCGTTGAAAATGGTGTTCAACGACACGCCAAGCGCGGCCACACGCTCGCGCGAAAACTCAATATAGATGGCTTCGCGCCGGGTGGCTCCGATTTCAACTTTGGCGACGCCGTCAACGGTCAACAGATCCTTGCGCAACTCCAGAGCGTAGTCTTCCAACTCCTTCATGGAGTAGCCCGGGCCGGTAATGAGGTAGTACAGGCCGAACACATCGCCATAATCGTCGTTGACAATCGGCTCGTGCGAGCCTGGCGGCAAATTGGCGCGGGCGTCGCGCACTTTGTTGCGGACGCGCGTAAAGACAGCTTGCAGATCGGCTTTCGTGGGTGAAAACGCGTGCTTAATGTCGACGCTGACGATCGACAGACCATCGGACGAGGTGGAGCGGATCTCGTCCACCTCCTGCATGGTCTGTAACTCTGATTCGATGACGTCGCTGACCTCTTCCGCCACTTCTTGCGGCGTTGCGCCGGGATACTGCGTAATGATTTGAGCTGTTCGAATCAAAAACTCGGGGTCTTCAAACCGCGGCATGCTCATGTAAGAGCCCGCGCCGCCTAAGAGAGCCGCGAGAACGATGATCCACATCACCAAACGGTTGCGGATCGCAAATTCAACCATGTTCATCGCCAGACCCTATGGCTCGAAGGGACGGATTGCCGCGCCTTCGCGCAAATAGTGCCCCCCGGCGCCGACAATCACATCGCCAGGTGCGAGGCCGGAGGCGATCACGACGGTTTCGCCGACGCCGGGGCCGACGGCCACGTCGCGTCGCGACACCGTCATAGTGTCTGGATCGACGAGCCAGACATAAGTTTTTCCGGCTTCCGCCAAGACCGCACTGATCGGGGCCACGATCTGCGCCTGCGACCCGCCATCGCTGGCGATCCGAAATTGTCCGCGCAGGATCCCAGTCATGCCCGGCAGGACCAGCAAGTCGTCCGGCGGCGTGAAGCCGAAACGCGCTTCAAACGTCTGCGTCGTCGGATCCGCAAGCGATGCATACTCGCTCAGCACCGCATTCATTTGAGCGCCGGGCGCGGCGTCCAACTCGACATAAAGCTCAATCGGTTCAATCTGCTCGGCATAGACAGCGATGGTGGCTGGTATCTGAACCACCGCTTCGGCCGCGCCGGAGCCCTGAATCGTGGCGATGCGCTGCTGTGGCGTGACGGTCTCAAAGTTTTCCACGTGCAGATCCGCGATGACGCCGTCAAAGGGGGCCCGCAGAACCGTGTCTTCAAGGGCCTTTTGCGCGCTGTCCAGGGACGCGCGGGCGACATCGCGCTGACTGCGTCGTTGGTCCAGAAGGCTGCGGGTCACAGAACCGCGCTCGGCCAACGCGTCAGCTCTTTCGAACTCGGCCTGGGCGTTGTCGAAAGTCGCCTGGGCGCTGGCAAACGCGGCTTGAAAGTCCCGCTGGTCCAGCTTGGCGATCACTTGACCTTCGGTGACTTGAGCGCCCTCGCTGACGTCGAGGGTCTGGATGACGCCGGAGACTTGAAACGTCAGAATGGACGACTCCGCCGCCGCGATCACCGCAGGCAGACGAATCGACCGAATGTTCGCCTCAGCCGAGATTTCAATCAGTTTCGCCGGCCGTATCGGTGGTTCGGCCTCACGCTCCGGCGCGTTATCGCACGCCGACATCATCGCTGATGCGACGACGACTAAGTTAATCCAACGCACATCGTCCCCCTGAACTCTTATTCGTCGCGACTTAGCACACGAATTCTTCCCGGCCCAGTCCTTTTGACCAGCCCATAACGCTGCCCAGCGACGGACCCCCGGGTCTCGCCCGGTTCGGTCGGCCGTTGGATGATCGTGGATGGACGGGGCGTCTGGAGGAGGCGGGCGGCCCCCGGAGTCGCGTCGACCTTGTCCGTGCCGGCGATGTCCGCCAGAGCCGCGATCACCATGCAGCAGGACAGAAACACGGCGACACGGGCGGCGCAGGCGTTTCGCGCGCCTCGCGTCACGCTCGACGCCGCCGCGATCGGCATGACGTGGTGGGCTGCATCATAGGCCTCAGGGCCGACGGGCTGGGAGCCTGGCGGAGATACGATCGGTGCCGTTTTGTGCATGAGAGTTCCCGCCCGCGCACACCGAAACACTTCGCTGGAGTGAAGCACAGCGTTCGTGGGTGCGAAAGCGCGCGTATGACCAATGGGTATTCAATTCCGGCCAAATTCTGAATAGAATCTCTAACGACTGCGAAAGGCGCGCGGCATTACGCCAGCCGGCGTCTCGCGTCTTTCAGCGACGGTCAACGCCGCGCGAAAGCCGAGGCGATGGGCGATGGGCGATGGACGATGGGCGATGGACGGGGATCCGCGCGGCGGTGTCGACGGGTGTCCATGGTCTCGTTCGGGGGATGCGGCCGGCGTAACGTCGTGGCCGCTGTCGTGTGCGTGCGGACGCTAACGGAGGGCGCGCGCGCTCAGTTTTGCGTCACCGGGCGTGTGCTGAGGACAGCCTCGACGTCGCGCCAATCAATGACTTTGTAGTTTTGCGTTTCGCCGCGGGGATGATTGCGCCCATCCTGCACCACGAGCACGCCCGTGGGGAAGGCGTCGCCCAAGGAGTGGGACGCCGCTTCGACGCCGTCGGTCTCCTGCACGCCGTCAACACCGGTGTTCGCCGCGATCCGAAAGCGGCCGACTGGCGTGCGTGTGCGCAGATTATAGACCACAAAGCTGTTGTTCCCTTGTGAGGAGACGATGAGCAGCGTCGCGCCGTCATGATCGCGATGATACAGCGCCAACCCCTCGACGTCCGCGACCAGCCCGCCACGGCCGCGCGTCCCGTCAATCAGCTGCGGCGTTGAAAACGCCGCGCCGTCGAAACGCATCGCCCAGACCCCGTGTTCCTCTTCGCCGACATACACCACGCCCGTGCGATCATCGACGACGCAGCCTTCGAGCTGACTGTCGAACGCAAGACGCGCCGTCTCCGCGGCCGTGGATGACGATGTGAGCCGGTGGACGATGATGTCGCCGCTCTTGTAAGTGACGAAGACATAGGGTGCGGCGGCGATCACGCCGAGGCACAGGCCGTAGGGTTCTGCGACCGCGGACGCGAAACGACCGGCTTCCTCCACCACGCCGTCGGCGATGGTGAACATGACCACCGTGTCGTCGCTGCGATTGGACGCGCTGGCGATGTCGCCCGTCCAGCCCGCGATGGTCACGCCCTGGCGTACATCCACATTGTTCAATCGTCCAGAGTCGAGGAATTGCGCGACCTCGCCGCGTAACGTGTACACATAAAGGCCAGCTTGCTTATCCGTGCCCAAGATACGGCTGTTCTCCGGCGTGTGCATGTCGATCCACAGCGCCGGGTCGTCGGCGGCGTCGTGGCGGGAGGCGACCGGCGTGGTCTCAAGGGTGGGGGGCACCGCCGGAAGCGTCGCGCAGGCCCCAAGCATCGCGCCCAGCCCTGCAGCCATCACCGTTTTCATGTCGACGCCTCGCACACTGATCAGGCGGCGTTGTCGCCGCCGCGCCTTGGGGTCCGGCCAAGGACGGCCCCGACGCGCAAACGCCCCGGAGCCGTTTCAACACCACGCTGTTTAATACGTGAATTGCGCGCCGAACCGCGCTTGCCACCCATACTCTTCGTTTTGCGACAGTAATGGCGCAAAACCGGGCTGACGGAATGTGGCGATGAAGGGTCGGTTGTTGATGTTCTTGAACTCGGTAAAGATCTGCACGGTGTCGGTGACGTTGTATTTGCCCGTGACATCATACTGAACAAAGGGGTCGACGAAACGATCGACACCGTCGCCACCTTCATTCAAGACATCCAGGAACTCATCACGATAGGTCGCGGCGAACCGGAGATTCAGAAGCTGGTTCTCGTACCCCAAAATACCCGTCGCAACATGGCGCGATTGTCCGGGCAGCGCCGTGTCGCGACCTGAGCCGTCTTCGTCGAAGACTGTGGCTTCGCTGTCCACGAATGTGTAATTGCCGTTAATGATCAGACCGCTCAAGGGCCCTGGCAGGAAGTCCAACGGCGCTTGCGCGTTCAGCTCCACGCCGACAATCCGCGCGTTGTCGAGATTGACGAAAGTGACCGCCTCCTCAAACGCCACACCGTTGACGGTGATCTCCTGGAACGTTTGCGGCGCAATAAAGTCCCTGATGTTCTTGTAGAACGCGCTCACTGACAGCACTGATCTCAGGCCGGGATACCATTCCAGGGACACGTCGATGTTGTCGGCTTGCTGACGGTCAAGGTCGGGATTGCCAAATTCGCCTTCAATGTCGCCGCCGTCCTGCTCGATGGCCACCCGCGGCGCGACCGCCTCAATGTTCGGCCGCGCGATAGAGCGGTAGTAGCCAAATCGCGCCACGAATTCGTCCGACACGTCCCACCGGGCGTTCACGCTCGGCAGCCAGTCCGTGTAGCTGTCCTCCACCGTTTGACGCGCGGCGATCACACGGATGAGCTCCACGGCCGTTTCGCCGCCGTCAAACTCCGCCTCGACATCTTCAAACAGGATGTCGCCCGTAATCGCCGGCGGCGGCAGCAGCGCGGCCACGTCGCCGGTGACGTCGCCCTCGAAGGCCTCCTCAAATTGCTGCTCGAGAACACTGAAACCCACGGCGTTGTAGTCCGTGTGTTCAACCCGCACGCCGGCGATGGCGGAGATGTCGCCGAATTGGCGTTGCGCCATCACATAGCCGGCGAAGACATCCTCCTCAGCCGTGAAATCCTCCACCCGGGAGTCGATCGCGGATGTGGCCTCGTCGAGCTCGAACAAATCACGGTTGGCGTCGAAGAGGCTCGCAAACGCGCCTGGGCCCACTGACGGATTGATCGCGCTGAGGTCGTGCTCAACGGTGGTGGCCACGTCCGACAGCACAAGATCGCCGTCGAAGCCGTCGAACACTTGAATGTCGACGTCGTAAGACTTCTCGCGCAACCGCACCTTGCCGCCCGTTTTGATGTAGCCGGGCGCGCCGAACAGGTCGGCGTCGTAACGTGCGTTCAGCGTGAACGCGAGTTCCTCGTCTTCCGTCAAACCGTCGGTGATTTCAAATTCGTCGAACTCGTAGGAGTCCGTGTCGAAGTACGCATCCGCCAACGCCGGATCCGGAAAGCTCAGCCGTGGAAACCGGCGATCCGACAGATCCACATCCGCCAGCCCGTCTTCGAACTCGGCTGCGAAAATGGCGTCCGTGGCGTTGGGCTCGTCTTCGTCGGCGAAGGAGTAAGCGCCGCTGTAGTCAAGGGTCAGGCGTCCGAAGCGATGCTCGCCCCCGCCGGACACCGACCAGATCAATTGTTCCTCAAAGCGCGACCGCACTTCGCGGGCCGCCTCGATGGGCTCCACGCCCGCGTCGAAGGTGATGGCGCCGGGGGCGCTTGAGGCGGCGACGGCGTCGGCGTTGAACTCGGTGACTGTGACGGTGCGGATCTCGTCGTCGCTGAAGTCAGAGTATAAGCCGCGCAAGAAGAAGCGCGTTGTGTCAGTGGCCTGCCAATCGACGTTGAGCGATGTAGACAGACGTTCGCGGCGGATCGCGTAGTCGCGCTGTTGAAATTCTTCAAAGAAACCGCCGAGATCGTCGAAAACCGGGTTGTCCGCCTCCACGTTCTCTGAACCGAAATTCCGCCGTTGCCACGCCACAGACGCCGCCACGCCCACGCTGTCGTTCAAAAAATTGTTGGCGAAGACGCCAGAATACCGCTGCCCAAACTCCTCCACCTGATTTGCGTAAAGGCCCGCGCCGCGCAAGCGCACGAACAGCCGGTCTTGGTCAAGGCCTGACAGCGTGCGGATTTCCACGTTGCCGCCGATGTTGTCGCCGTCGAGATCAGGCGTCAGCGACTTCGTCACGACAATCGCCGACAACACGTCGCTGTCGATGACGTCGAGGGGAACCTGGCGCGCGTCCGCTTCCGGGGAGGGGATGCGCACGCCGTTGATAGTCGTGGACACCAAATTCGGATCCGCGCCGCGGATCGAGATGAAGCGGCCTTCGCCCTGATCGTTTTGGACGTTGACGCCCGCGGCGCGGCGTGCGGCCTCCGCCACGTTCTCATCCGGCAGCTGACTAATGGCGTCAGCCGACAACACCGTGATGACGCCATCGGCTGAGCGCTGCTGGCTCAGCGCTGAGTTCAACGCGCCGCGTTGGCCGATGACGAGGATGTTCTCCATCAAGGCGATGTTGTCGCCGAGCTTCACTTCAAGGCGCGCGCTGTCGTCATCCGACGCCAAGGTGATCTCTCGGCTCACGGACTCAGTCCCGACATAAGAAACGCTGAGCGTGTAGTCGCCAGCGGGAACCGCCGCAAACCGGAAGCGCCCCGCACGGTCCGTCGATGTGGTCGCGCCGGTTTCAACAACGCGCACGAGCGCGCCCTCAAGGGCGATGTCGCCCGCGCCATCAGTCACCCAGCCTTCAATAATCCCCGCAGAAGCCGGCGCGCACAACGCGATCGTCGTCGCCAATGCGGCGACGGACCGCAACAACGGTGTCTTCATGATGCCCCCCAAGTCGGCGCGCCCATGCGCCCGAGCGCCTGAGCGACGCCCCCCTTCACGTCGCGTGATACCCACGCGATGTGACACGGCTGTGATCGTGCGCAGCCGGCGCGATTGAAAGACCGTGGCGTTCCGCTCTGCGGTCGCGGCGCCGTCTCGGACGCCGTAACGCCGGACTTCGGCGCGCGGCGCCGCCAGTGGACGCCGCCAGTGGACGCCGCCAGTGGACGCCGCCAGTGGACGCCGCCAGTGTACCCCTCCGGCGCGATGGCGTATTGGACTGTTTTACCTGTTTGTGTGAGGGGATGATGATGAACCATGCACTCGCCGCCGCCGTCGCTGTGGCGGCGTTTTTCTCAACCGCCGCCGTCGCCGAGGATTTTGTGCTGACAAGCGCAGACATCGCCGAGGGCGGCGCGCTGGCCGAGCGTCACGTCTTCAATGGCTTCGGCTGCACCGGCGCTAATGTGTCTCCGGCGTTGGCCTGGTCCGGCGCGCCGGAGGGCGTTAAGAGCTATGCTGTCACCGCGTATGATCCCGATGCGCCGACCGGCTCGGGCTGGTGGCATTGGATCGCCTACGACATCCCCGCATCCATCACGGCCTTAGAGCGCGGCGCGGGTTCGGCGGACGGCCTGCCGGACGGCGCAGCGCACGGGCCGAACGATTACGGCTCTGTGGGTTTTGGCGGCGCCTGCCCGCCGCCCGGTGAGGTGCATCGGTATGAGTTCCGCGTGTTCGCGCTGGACGTCGCGGCTCTTGAGCTTCCAGAGGGCGCCTCGGCTGCGCTGACAGGATTTATGATTAACGCCCACACGCTCGACAGCGCCAAAATCACAGCGGTCTATACGCGATAAGGGCGAGGGGGTCCCCCTAGCGCCCGGCGTGTGATCGCGCGCTAGGGGGGCGGCGTGCGATCGTTGCGTCCCGCGATGCGCGCGGCGCGCGTCCTCATTGTGAATCATCAGCGTGGTCTGTGACGTGGCGGCGGCGGCGCGACACGGCGGCTGTTCCGTCACATCGACGTCAGAGACTGGCTCAGCGCGGCGTCATCGTCGAACGGCCGCACCGAGCGCGCCGGGACGCACACTCGCCGAGCGACACGAGCATGCGTCCCACTTTATGTGGTGTCGACGTCCGACGTGACCGCGTCGCACTACTCGTCTTCGGGAGCCCGCAACGCCGCCGGCTGCATCGCCGCCGCGCGTTCTCCCAAGGTGGGATAAGCGTAAACGTGAACCCAATCGAGCTCGCGCACAGGCGTGTGGCAACCGAGACAATCTGCGCGATAGTCCGTCGCGACCTGGGTCGTGCGGCTGTCGCCATTGTAGAGAGCCCAGCCCCATCCATCGCCCCACAGCGCGTTATCCGCAAAGCGCTCTTGGGTGTCTTTCACCATCACGAACCACACCGCGACCTCGTCATTGGCCCAGTGCGCGTCTCCGGTGGTGTGCGGGCCGTGGTCAGCGCCACGCACCTCTTTGACCATCACCGTTTGGTCGGGCCAAGCGCCGGTCTCGCGCCAGGCTTCAATCGCGCCCGAGGTGACATAGACATTGTGGAAGCCCTCAATGTCGCCGTCCGGCGTGCGCACCGCCCACGCGCCCAGGTGCGGCCAACGCTCAAAGCCCGTCGGCAACGCGATGTCGCCGTCATCCGAGACGATGGCGGTGAAGACGGCCGCGCCGCTGGTGGGGTCCTCGCCCGCCTCTTGCGCGCTGACGGATGGGGAACAGACCAGCAGAGCCGCGGCGGCCATCGCCGTCGCCGCGACGCAAAGTCGAGCCGAAACACTCATCATGACGCATTCGCCTCGTTGCTACTCGGCCGTCGGCTTGGCGGCCCGGATCACCGGGTAGAATTGGGTGAAGACGAAATCCTCAGCCGCACTGGTTTCGTGGCAGGTGTTGCACGAGGCGGTGGGGAACGCCGTGGCCGTCGCCGCATAGGGCTCTGGCTGATGTCCGAAGGAGAAGTACGCCCAGTTGCCAGGCTCTTCTGGGTAGCGTGCGGAGTCTTTCGTTTCTAATTCCAGGCCTGCGAATTCGCCCATCATGTAGCCGCGCCCGCTCACTTCTTGAGTCGAGCCATTCTCCGAGTCATTGTCGTTGTCACGGATCAGCACGAGTTCTTTCACAATTTGCGTGCCGTCGGCCCATTCGCCGGTGCTCTTATAGTGCTCCCACGCGCTCGGCTCGACATAGACATTGTGGAACTCGGGAAACGCCGCCTCGCCGTCATTGAGCTCGTTGGGCGTCAGCGGCGTGCCGACATAAACCCATTCCCGCCAGTTCGCCGGGCGATACACCGCGCCCTCAGCGCCATAGGACGGGCCGTTCACCCGCGCCTCTTGCGCCACGGCGACGCCGCCTGAAGTCAAAGCCGCCATGCTGATAAGCGCGATAGCCGTTCGCATTACTATCTCCGTTCCGTTCGGGCCGGACGAACGCCATCGCGACCCCCCCCCTCACACAAGACAAATAAAGCATAAAATAGATCGACGACAACGCTATAGTTACTATAACCAGGATCTATAGAGGGGGTGGCGGGAGTTGGCGGCTTGACAAAAGTTCTCCTTGCTTAGATCCGGGTCCGTCCGTCCACGTTGTCGAGAGCGCGACGGACGAAGAGGGGCGTGACAGAAGCAACGGCACGCCGCGTCACGTGGGGGCGTCATGGAAATGAACCAAATCCGCTATTTTCTTGCAGCGGCGGATGCGTTGAACTTCACGAAGGCGGCGAAGGGCTGCGGCGTTTCTCAACCCGCGCTCACCAAAGCCATACAGACACTCGAGAGCGAGCTTGGCGGAGAGTTGTTCGACCGCGCCAGCCGTCCTATGCGCCTAACCGCGCTCGGCTTGGCGTTGCGAGACCGGTTTGTCGAGGTCATGCAACGCCTCGGCGACATACAGACCTACGCCGATCGTCATCTCGATCCAGAACGCGCCCGATGTGCGGTGGGGGTGTTAAACACCATTGATCACGACCTCGTCCGCCACGTGTTGAACCAAGTGCGCGCGGAACTCGTCGACGTGTTGTTGGTGGTCAAGCACGCCAATCATGCCGATGTGCTCGCCGACATGCGCAATGGCGTCGCGCTGATGTCGGTGACGACGATCACGCCCGACATTGAAGCGCGCTATCACACGCGCGTCCTGTTTGAGGAGCCTTATGTGGTGGTCTTGCCGCCGTCATCACCGCTGCGGAGCGTCGACGCGGTTCGCGGCGCGGACCTCGCCGATCTTCCCTATGTGGAGCGTCTGCATTGCGAAAAGTCGTCCGATATCGTGGCGGCTTTGCGCGCGCGCGATTGCTCCCTCAAGACAGTGATGTCGTCGGATCAGGACTCCGTGGTGTTTGCGGCCGTCCAAGACGGCTTGGGCGTCACGTTGTCGCCCCGTTCCTTGGCGCAGCGCGCGCCGGCATGGCGGCCGCTCGCTGAACCGGACGTGACGCGCCGCATCGGCTTAGCGGCGCGTAAAGACGTGACGCAAACCGAGACGGCCCGGGCCGTGTGGAACCAGCTGGCCTGCGCCACCTGGCCGGATCCTGCGGCGGAGACGTCAGCAGCGACCCACATCTGACGGTCGCGGGGTTGCGCCCACCCGAACACCCGCGCCCAAATGAGACGACCGCCATGCGCCGTCGTCGCGCCGCCCCCGGCGAACGGATTCTTCCCATGGCGCAGCAACGCCGGGGCGGGCTTATCGTGCGCGTGCGGCCAGGGGTGCAAGAACGTGACGATCGTGGCGGACGGCCCGCGTTCGAGAACGCCGCGCGCATGCATCCGGGCGCCGCAGACGCGCGCGCGCCGCGCGTCCTGCGGGCCAGTGGGGAGGACGACACGGCGGCGGGCGAACGGGCGCCGCGCTGGCGCGACGCCCCGCCCTGTCTGCCGGCGCGCCTTGCATCAGGCCCGCCTCCCACCGGTCTTCACGCAAGATCGAACCGGTCGAGGTTCATCACCTTGGTCCACGCCGCCACGAAGTCGCTGACGAACTTCGCGTCGGCGTCGCTCGCGCCATAGACTTCGGCCACAGCGCGCAGCTGCGAGTTGGAGCCGAACACCAAATCCACCCGCGTGGCCGTCCATTTCACAGCGCCGGTGGTGCGATCGCGGCCTTCAAACACCTGCTGATCCTCAGACACCGGCGTCCACGCCACCCCCATGTCGAGCAGGTTGACGAAGACGTCGTTGGTCAACACCCCCGCACGGTCTGTGAAGACGCCGTGGGCTGAGCCGCCGACATTGGCGTTGAGCGCGCGCAGGCCGCCCACCAGCACCGTCATTTCAGGCGCCGACAAGCGCATCAGCTGGGCCCGATCGAGGAGCAATTCTTCCGCCGGACGCTTAACGTCGGGCTTGAGGTAATTGCGGAAGCCGTCTGCGACAGGCTCCAGCACCGCAAAGGACTCCACATCCGTTTGCTCCGCCGTTGCGTCCGTGCGACCCGGCGTGAACGGGACCGTCACGGCGTGGCCCGCCGCCTTCGCCGCGTGCTCAACCGCCGCACACCCGCCCAACACAATGAGATCGGCCAAGGAGACTCGTTTGCCGCCGGCTTGCGCGCCATTGAAGTCCGCCTGGACCGCCTCAAGCGCGCTGATCACCGCGGCGACGCCTGCTTGTTGATTGACGTCCCAGTCCTTTTGGGGGGCGAGGCGAATGCGCGCGCCGTTCGCGCCGCCGCGCTTGTCGGAGTTGCGGAACGTGGCCGCCGACGCCCAGGCCGTGGACGCCAGCTGCGCGACGGAAAGGCCGGTGGCGAGGATTTTCGCCTTCAAATCGGCAATGTCGTGATCATTGACCAGCTCATGGTCGACCGCCGGCACGGGGTCTTGCCAAATCAGCTCTTCGCTGGGGACGTCCGGGCCGAGATAGCGCGTGATCGGGCCCATATCCCGGTGGGTGAGCTTGAACCAGGCGCGCGCGAACGCGTCGGCGAACTCGTCCGGGTTTTGATGGAAGTGGCGCGAGATCGGCTCATAAATCGGGTCCATGCGCATCGCCATGTCGGCCGTCGTCATAATGATCGGCATGCGCTTGGACGGGTCGGCGGGGTGGGGCGCCATGTCTTTTTCGGCGAGGTCTTTCGGCGTCCATTGCCACGCGCCGGCCGGGCTTTTCACCAGCTCCCACTCATAGCCGAACAGCACGTCGAAATAGCCGTTGTCCCAGCGGATCGGATTGGGCGTCCACGCGCCTTCAATGCCGCTGGTGATGGTGTCGGCCCCATGACCTGCGCCATAGCTTGAGATCCAGCCGAGGCCCATCGCCTCCAGGGGCGCGCCTTCAGGTTCCGCCGCGACATACTGGCCGGGATCGGCGGCGCCATGGGTTTTGCCGAAGGTGTGGCCGCCGGCCGTGAGCGCAACGGTCTCGTAGTCGTTCATCGCCATCCGCGCGAAGGTCTCGCGGATGTCGCGGCCGGACGCCACGGGGTCCGGGTCGCCGTTGGGGCCTTCTGGATTGACGTAAATGAGGCCCATCTGCACCGCGCCCAGCGGGTCGGCCAAATGGCGGTCACCAGTGTAGCGTGCGTCGCCGAGCCATTCCGTCTCCGGGCCCCAGTAAATGTCGCCTTCGGCCTCATAGACGTCGGCGCGGCCGCCGCCGAAACCGAAGACTTTGCCGCCCATGGACTCAATTGCGACATTGCCTGCGAGGATCATGAGGTCCGCCCAGGAGAGCTTTTGGCCGTATTTCTGCTTGATCGGCCACAGCAGCCGGCGCGCTTTGTCGAGATTGGCGTTGTCGGGCCAGCTGTTGAGGGGCGCGAAGCGCTGCGTGCCGGCGCTGGCGCCGCCGCGGCCGTCGCTGATGCGGTACGTGCCGGCGCTGTGCCAGGCCATGCGGATGAAGAGGCCGCCATAGTGACCGTAATCGGCCGGCCACCAGTCTTGGGAGTCCGTCATCAACGCGTGGAGGTCGCGCTTCACTGCGGCGAGGTCGAGGCTCTGAAACGCCTCAGCGTAATTAAAGCTGTCGCCCATCGGGTTTGAGGCCGGCGCGTGCATGTGCAGCATCTGCACATTCAGCTGGTTCGGCCACCAATCAGCGTTCGACCAGGCGCCCGCCGCCGTATGCCTGCGTTGGCCGCCCATTACGGGGCATGTGCTGTCGCCGTCCATGTGATCTCTCCCATCCTGTCCCGGGCTGTAATTTAGAACGGTTCTAACATTTGATCGTCGCCGGGTCCACCGCACACATCGCCATTTTGCGGCGGCGGGGAGGCGCGCGCAGCTTGAACTGGACCCAGGGGCTCCTTCCGGCGTGCCGCCGCCGCCGGTTCCGACAGCGAATGAATCGAGCGGCGGTCGCGTGGCGAAGGAGGGTGTTGGACGACGGATCCGAGCGCGCCAAGCTCAGGGGTCGGGCGTTGGAGTTTCCCGCGGTGACTTTCCCTGACCGGAAGGGGCGGGCGACGATGAAGGCGTCGACCTTTAAAGGCGTCCAACACCGTCATCGCCAATCCGGCGCGCCGTAAGGGCGTGCGGGCGACGCTGCGCCCGCGCGCGAATCGACGCCCGATTTGCGGCGGCGGCGCCCTGCAATTCGCCCTATGGCTCCTGGCGCAGCGTGACAACCAAAGGAGCCGATCATGGCGTTGACGACGTTCACCAGCGCAGCGCGAACGATCCTCGCAGCGGCAATGTGTGCGGCGAGCGGCGCGTCCGCGTGGGCCGAGGATGGGGAGCGGCTGCTCGCTTATCCTGAGGGCTATCGCGACTGGCGGCATATGAAGACCGAATTCTGGGGCGAAGACCACGCGCTTTACGACGCCGTGGGCGGGCTTCACCACATCTACGCCAATGACATGGCGGTGGAGGGCTTTCGCCGCGGAGCTTATGAGGACGGGGCCGCTTTCGCCTTCGACCTCTTCGCGGTGAGCGAGGAGGCCGGCGCCATGACGGAGAGCGAGCGACGCGCGGTGTTCATCATGGTTCGCGACGAGGCCGCGTTTCAAGAAACCGGCGGATGGGGCTATGAAGGCTATGGCGGCGGGGACCGGACGACGCGCCTCGTTGGCGATCAGGCCGTCGCCATGTGCCATGCGTGTCATGCGCCGAAAGCCGAGAGCGCCTATGTGTTCGAGGACGGTTTTCGTGATTGATCCCGGCGATGTCGTTGAGGAATCCCCCGCGCGCATTGGCGGTTCGGCGTGAGCGCGCTCGCTGCGATGTCGGATGAGCGCGCTCTGTATGCGGCCCTTCTCGCGCGTGACGCCGATTATGACGGGCGCGTCTATGTCGGCGTGACGAGCACGGGCGTCTTCTGTCGCCTCACATGCCCGGCCCGCAAACCGAAATTCGAGAACTGCCGCTTTTTCTCAAGCGTCGCGGCGTGCGAAGCGGCGGGGTTTCGCGCATGTAAACGATGTCGTCCGGTGACGGCGGAGGCCGACGCCGATCCTGTCGTGCAAACCTTTCGCCAAGCGCTCGCCGAAGACCCAACCCGCCGATGGACTGAACGCGATGTCAGCGCGATGGGCTATGACCCCTCGACGGTGCGGCGCGCTTTCCGTCGTCATTTCGGCGTCACCTTTTTGGAGATGGCGCGCCGCACCCGGCTGGGCCAGGCGGTGGACGGTCTTGCCGAACGCCGGTCTGTGATCCACGCCCAGCTTGATGCGGGCTTTGCGTCAGGCAGCGGGTTTCGGGCGGCGTTCGCCAAACTCCTCGGCGCAGCGCCGGGCGCGTTGGCGTGCGCGGGCCGTTTGCGCGCCGCACCGATAAAAACGCCGCTCGGCGCGATGATCGCCGTCGCCGACGCCCAGGCCCTCAAACTGCTGGAATTCATGGACCGCAAGCACTTGGGCCGGGAGCTCCAAACCTTGCGCCGCTGGGCGAACGACGATTTGGGCCTTGGTCGCTTTCCGGCCATCGACCACGTGGAGGAGGAACTTGCTCGATACTTTCGCGGTGAGGGGAGTGGTTTCGACACCCCTGTCGCGCCGCTGGGGTCGCCGTTTGCGCAAACCGTGTGGCGGGCGCTGCGGCGCATTCCCATGGGCGAGACCCGCAGTTACGGCGATCTTGCCCGCGAGCTCGGCCGACCCACCGCCGCGCGGGCTGTGGCGCGGGCGAACGCGACCAATCCAATCGCCATTATCGCGCCGTGTCACAGGGTGGTCGGCGCGGACGGCGCTTTGGTCGGCTATGGCGGGGGGCTCTGGCGGAAACAGCGGTTGATCGAACTGGAGCGTCGACGCCGAGCGGACGCCGCGGCGACAGACGACGCGTCGGCGCCGGCCTGGGCTCCAGCGGCTCCATCGTCTGCGGCCCCCGGGCTCAGACCCACCAACGACGCCTAAGCGATGCGCGACAAGACCCGCGGTCTGTGGCTATGACCGGCGCTGGTCGGCCCTCGAACCGTGTCCCCGGAGCCCCGCGACTCAGTCAATCGACCTCGAACGCGGGCTGACGTGGCGCGTGGCCCGCGGAAGCCGCCGGGCCAGCCTGTGCGTTTGGATCAGGAGGCGCGCCGGGGCCGAATTCGCCGCCATCTGGCCCGGTCTCCCAAAGCGACCAGACGTGACGGCTCAGGCGCGCGGCGTGCTGTAGCGCAAAAGGGCGCCGGCGATTTGCGCGATCTCGATGGGGTTTTTCAGAACCGCGTTCATGCCCGCGTTTCGAGCCGCGGATTCAACAGAGGCCTCAGCGTCGGCGGTGAGCGCGACAATGGGGGCGTGCGCGTGCTGATCGCTGCGACCGCGGATTGACTGTGTGGTCTCGTAACCATTCATACCGGGCATATGGACGTCCATGAGAATAAGATCGACTTGGCTCGTGTCTAAGACATCAAGAGCATGCCCACCGCTCGTCGCGGCGAGCGCTGTGTGTCCCAGTCCGTTAATCATCGCGCTAATCAGTCTTTGATTAACGTCGTTGTCGTCAACAACCAGCACCGTCATCGGCGTGTGCGGCGCCCGCGTCGTCCGTTCGAAAGCGAGCGGCGCTGATAAGGTGAGATCGAACGTCACAGCGCCGTCTGCGCCGTCACGAATGGTCAAGTCAGCCGCCAGTCGTTGCGCAAGCGTCAACGCGACGCGGACCCCTAACGCGGCCCCGCCATCGCGACGCATCAAGGTGTCGACATCATGGTCGAACACACGATCGACGACGTGGCGCGCGCCTGACGACCAACGGCCACGGCTGTCGCCGATTGCGATGCGAACGGAGTCGGCGTGCGTCGCGTCAATCGTCACCGCCATTTCGCCGCCGTCCGCAAGCTTCACAAAGGCGTCAAAAAGATTGTAAATGAGATGCCGCACAGGTTTGACGTCGACCATCCGCAACGCAGCCAAATCCCCCTCGACACTCATGCTTTGACTCATTCCTTTTTCAAGGAACGCGACTTTCAGCGAGTGCGCGACATCTTCTATTTCTTTCAAAAGATTGGTCGGCCGCGGCGTGTCGTCGTGCAGGTCGCTGCATCCTTCGTTAATTGATGCATGAATGTTGTCGATCCAAAACTCTAATTGCCGCGCGGCGCGTCCCGCTGAGTCAATCAGGCGTTGTTGATGTGGATCGACGCCCATTCGAGAAATCAGTTGCAAAACACTGCTGATTGTCATCAAGGGAGTTCGAAACTCGTGATTCAGCGCTGCGACTGCGCCGCTGAACACACTGTGGTCGCCCTCAGCCGCGGCGTCGCGGGCGCCGCTCTCCACCGACGCCTTATCGTCGCTCGTATTCGCCATGCCGTCGCCCCACAACACTTTCGCTCCCCCCGTGCGCCGCGCGCCCCAAGTCTTTAGAGACGCAGGATCTGCTCCATACGTTTCATAGCCATGCGCGCGAGCGCCAAATTCGACTGGCGCCGCCCAAGAGCAACGTAGATAAATGTTGTCGGGTTCTCTTTTAGGACGCGCAACAAATGATACTGGCTTGTCAATGATATGACGATATCTTCAATCTCGTCTTCGAGTCCAAGCATCTGAATGGTTTTGAGTTTGGCTCGAATGATCTCTGTGTTGGCCGCGGAGGCGACCTCGAGATCAATTTTGTTCGCGTCAGTCATGCCGAGGATCAACCCGGTTTCGCTGTCGACAACCGAGGCTCCAAGGAGGCCCGGCAACTCGAGAAGTGGGTCGAAGCTCAGATTCATGGTACACCTCCAACAGCATTGTTCCGCAATGTCGATAACAAAACTTTCGCAGGTATCAAACGTGACCTAAGGGAAGAGCGGGCGCGAGGCTAAGCAGCACTTGAATTGCGACGCGCGCCACCACGCGCTAGACAGCGAGCTTCTCGCCGCCATTCACGAAGCTGAACGTGCTGATGAGTTCAAACATCTCGTCGCCACCGTCGGTAGGCAAGCGATGGGTCAAAGCCTGTTCAGTGAGAGCGAATAGGCCCGCCATTTCATCTTTTTGTTCCAGCCCGTCGTAACCCATTGACCAATCGGGGAAAGAGCGTTGAGTTATCTCTTTACGATACAGCACAACGACGTCGGAGTGACGCGGGTCGCGTCGAATGACGTTCAGAAGCGTGTCCAAAGCGTCGTGCGGACCTTCAAGCACTTGCAGAAAAACGCCACGTGAGCTCTGATCAACGTCATCAAAGCTGGCTTCTTTCATGAACAGCAAAAGACCTGTGAGGTCCAACGCCGGATTGTTCCGCCGTGCTGATGTGGGAATGTCGTTGACATCCTTATGATCAAGGTCATCACGGCCGACACTCATATAAAGAATTTGCTGCATCATAGTACCACCCCACGTGCAAATCCATGTTCACAAACGGGCCGCAAAAGGGGCGGAAGTGTGGCGCGTGACGACAAAAGTCGTTTGTCTTGATCGCAAGGCCCCGCGTGTGGGTCGGGCTGGGAGGCCGCTCCTGCGTCGCCGCGGAAACGCGGTGAACAACGCCGTAGCGCGCGCTTGTCAGATGCGCTGAGCGCCTTCGGCGCGCACATCCGTGAGTGATGGATAGCCATTGACCGCCATCATCAGATCGGCCTCCGCGAGCAAGGTGCGCACGACGTGCGCGGCCCCGTCTGCGCCGCCGAGCGCGAGGCCGAGGCAGTACGGTCGCCCGACGCCGACGGCCGTGGCGCCAAGCGCGAGAGCTTTAACGACATCTGTTCCTGACCGGATCCCGGAATCGAAGAGCACTGGCGTCCCCTGGGCGGCCTCGACCACGCCGGGCAGCATGTCGATGGCGGCGACGCCGCCATTGGCTTGGCGTCCGCCATGGTTGGAGCAGTAGATCGCGTCGACGCCTTCGTCATGGGCGCGTCGCGCATCATCGGGGTGGCCGATGCCCTTTAAGACAATCGGCAGGGTTGTCGCACGTCGAAGCCATGTAATGTGGTCCCACGTCAGCACTTCGCCGAAGATGCTCGCCCAGGTCTGAATGGCTGTCGGCAGGTCCTCGCGCGGCGCCACGGTCAATAAGCGCCGAAAAACTGGATCGGTGAAGTAATTCTCCAGGACATGCCCGCGCAATTGGGGGAAGTTTGCCGTGGAGAGGTCGCGCGGTCGCCATCCCGTGACCCATGTGTCCAGTGTGACGACGAGAGCTTTGTAGCCCGCGTGTTCCGCGCGCGATATCAGGCTTTCGGCGAGTTCGCGGTTTTTTGGCGTATACAGTTGGAAGTAGGCGGGCGTGTCGCCGCAATGCGTGATGACGTCTTCAAGCGGATCATTCGCCAGCGTTGAGGCGACAAGGGGCGCGCCCGTCGCTGCAGAGGCCTTCGCGGCGGCGATGTCGCCGTGACCGTCCTGCGTCATCAACCCGGCGACCCCGATCGGCGCCATGAATAACGGCGACGGGAGACGCTGACCGAACAGGGTGATCGACAGATCCCGTTCGCTTGTGTCCACCATCATGCGAGGCAGCATGCCCCAATGGCGGAACGCTGCGGCGTTGTGATCTTGGGTCCATTCATCGCCACACCCGCCCAGCACATAATTTTGGATGCTGGGTGACACCGCTGCGGCGGCTTTCTCCACCAGCGTGGCGTAATCCATGGGATATGTCGGCGCGATCCCCGACAGTCCGGCGCGATAAATCTCGTTCTGGTAGTCGCCAAAATGGGCCATGGGGGTCTCCAAGGTTCTATCACGCGCACGTGTTGCGCAGATTGCCGGCGCGGGTCAAAGCCCGCGGGCCGCGCGCCGGGCGGGGCGGTCACGCAGCGCGCCGACCCGAGCCCCGCTGACGCCCCCACGCGCCATGGGCCGGGACCGACAACCCGCGGGCCCGGACCCCCGCATGAAACGTCGGGAACTCCACATTTTTCAGAAGGCGTCAGCGCCGCGACGCCGCCCTTATCTGTGAGTGTGGAACAACGCGGGCTGAGCGGCGTCGGGCGATAAAAGGACGCGCAGAACGGGTGAGCTGTCGGTCGCCCAACGCGGTCGCCCAACGCGGTCGCCTGCGCGCTCAAGGCGGCGTGGATGACCGGGCGGCGGCCGTTGCGTGACCGTTCGCTGTGGACGTCGCGGCCCCGCTGTGCGGGGCGTCATCATGCGTGACGTGCAGATATGACCAGCACGCCGTTTCCCGCAGCAGGTCCGTGAGCGTCTGGTTGTCTGCAACAGTCGCGAGCTTTCGGCGCAATTCGTCGAGAGTTGAGGCTTGGTATTTGAATGTTTTCTGTTGAAAGAGTTCACCGTTCATCATGAGGCGTGTGTCTTGGTTCCCAGAACGCCAGGCCTGATGATTGGCGTGCATCCAGGGGAGAAAGCGTGTCGCCATCTCGTGTCGCAAAATGGGCTTGAGGGTGGGCGCCAGCGCGTCACATGGCTCGAAGTCTCCCTCGACCGTAGGCGAGACCATCCGCTTGATGTAGGCCACCAGAGCCGGCGCCGTCGCCTCCAGATGCGCGTTGGCCGTGGGATCGGTCCACGCCTGATAGAAGTTGCACCACAGACCAAAGTCGCCAAAACACGGCCGGCCGCCAAATAAATACGGCCGCGTCTGGAAATGCGTCTCCAGCATCGCTGAAAGATCAAGAAACGATTGCTTCAGATGTGGGATATTTGTGTCATGACCACCGGCGTACATCAAGCGCGGAACCATCCGGCGCACAAGTAAGCGCGCCGCGATGGGCTGAGCGAGGCCCGCCCACCACTGTCCCGCTAGCCGCTCACGCGCCAGCCGCGCGCCGGTCGCTTTCGCGTCGGCTTTGTAAAACCAACGCTGAAAAAACATCAGTTTGTTGCACCATTCATCGCCGAATTCTTCGAACAAGCATGACAG
>CAZMSO010000005.1:0-36179 GCA_964568975.1 uncultured Caulobacterales bacterium
GGGCGCAGGCTCACCAGCCGCCAGGTCTCAAACCCCGCCGGCAAGGCGAGGGGCGCGGCCTCCAAACTCGCGCGCAGGGCCGCCGCGACCGCTTTCGCCTCCTGGCGGCCGCCATAGCGCGACCAGACATGAAGGTGGACGACATGTTCCACCACCGCGTCGTCGGCGTCGCTGGGCGTCGCTTCGGACCGACCGAAGACGGCGAAGGGAAAAATCGGGTCGGCGGGCGGGACGTCATAAAGGCGCACCGGATCCCCCAGGTGCGTCGTGAGCGCTGGATCGCCCGTCAGATGAGCATAGAGCGTGGCCTGCAGCGCCCAGTCGGGCCCGAGGGCGGAGCCGTCCGGCATCAGCGGATCTCCTCTTCGCAATCCAATACGAGCCAGCGGCCCCGGTCCTCCAGGTCGCGGACATGACGCACGCGAACCGTCCGCTGGCCCACGCCGGCGGCCCAGCGCACGCGCCAGCCGGGGCGGACGTCCTCGCGAAAGCGGAGCCACACCTCGAACGTCAGCAGGCTTGTGAGGGCGTCGGCCTCCACCCGCTCGCGGGGCGTCCTGGCGATGACGGCGGCCCAGACGTCGGCCTCGCAGACCTCGGCGATGGCGCGGCCGCCGCCGGCGTCGGGCGTGATGGCGGGCGCAAGCAGGCGCACCCGACGGCGCAGCGCCCCGATGGCGGGCGGGCTCACAACCGCACCGGCCGATAGCACGCGAGCAGCCCCGCCACCGCCCGCGGCAACGCCGCCGCGTCATCCGCGCGATCGTCAGGCGTGCGGCGCTCATAGGCGTCGGCGACCAGCAAATGCACCGCCTCGCGCAGGGGCGCCGGAACGTCAGCAGGCGCGAGCCCGTGGCCCGCGTCATAGCTGATGTCGACGCCCGCGATCGGCACGCCCGGCCGTGGCCAGCAGGCGCGCTCGCGGATCGCAAGCCGCCCGGCGGCGGAGACGGAGTCGAGCAGATAGGACGCAGGATCGAGGGTGTGGGCGATCCCCTCCTCGTCGACTGTCTGGACGTGATGGACCGTACTGACGGGCCCAAGGCCGAGCGTGAAGACGATCCCGTCGGGGCTCAAACGATCGCCCTCGGCCCAGCCATCGCGGATCTCGCGCACGGTCTGAGTGATCAGGGCCTGGCCCGTCAGGCGCTCCACGCGCGTGCGGGCCGCGGCGATGAGGGCGGCGATGAGGTCGTCCTCATGGGCGTGGTCGATGCGCAGGCGCGCCTTCGCCTCGGCGAGCGTGATCGGCTCGACCGCAGGCGGCGAGGTGATGTCGAGGGGCATGGAGGCCTCGGTGTGGCTCTTAGCGTTGGGCGGGCGCGTCGGCGTCAGCGCGTCGCGGCCATCGGTTCCGCGTCCGGCAGGGCGCGCCGGCGCCAGTCCGCGATCCGCGGGGCGTTCACCAATCTCGCCTGGCCCCTAGCGCTCCCCCGGGAGCAGATCCGGGGGAGTGCCGGGGCACAGCGACCATGACGGGCGAAAGTGCGTGGAACGCCTAGCTCGCGGCGAACTTCAGAAGCTTGATGGCGTCGAAATCCTGGACGCCGCCGCCCACGCGCTTGGTGGTGTAGAACAAGACGTAAGGCTTGGCGGAATAGGAATCGCGTAAGACCTGCACGCCCGCGCGGTCGACAATCAGATAGCCCCGGCGGAAATCCCCAAAGGCGATCGCGTAAGGGATCGTTGCGTGGTCCATGTCCGGCATGTCTTCGGCCTCCACCACGGGATGGCCGAACAAGGTCGCCGGCTCGCCGAAGGCCTGCGGCGCCTGGTAGAGATAATGGCCGTCGCCATCCTTCAGCTTTCGCACGGCCGCGGCCGTGCGCCGGTTCATGACGAAGCGCGCCTCGACCCGATAGGGCGAGCGCAAGGCCGCCAAGAGATCATAAAGCGCGTCAAGCGGCGTCGTGGCGTGGAAGCCGCCGGCGTTTCCGGTGGCGACATAGCCGAGCTCGCCCCAGGCCGGCGCGGGATCGGCGCTCTCCGCCACCATGGTGTAGGTCAAGAGGCCTTTGGGCTGATTGGTCCCGGTCCCAAGGATGAAGGCCTTGCCTTCTTGGGCGGCGAAGACGTGCTGCACTTCCTCAGCCAGCCATTCGTCCATATTCACATGGCTGTCGTCGAGCAGCGTCTGGGTGGCGGCGGGCATGGCGTAAAGCTCCGCCGTCGGAAACTCGAGCGAGACCAGCGTCGGCTCGGTGGTGGCCGCGTCCCGCGCGGTGGTCTCATCCGCCCAGCCGGCGTAGGCGTCGCCGAGGCTTACGGGCTTTTTGTAGACGTTGCCGCTGACCGTCTTCACGGAGGCGATGGCGCGGATGGGGCTCACATCCGCTAAGCGCCGGTCGATCACGCTTTCGATCTCCGGGGGCACGATGTAAGCGCCCGTCGCGCCCTCGCCCGTGACCGCGAGGTCTTTGGTTTCGAGCACAGCGGAGATGTCGCCGGAGCGCATATAGGTCTCAAACGCCGCCTTCTTCTCGTTCACCGCCGGCAAAGCGGGGCCGAGGCCGCCGCGGCTGGCGTTCAGCGCCAAACGGTCGAGGGCGGACTTTTGCTCGGTCAGCGCCGCGTCGAGGCGCGCGACCTTTTCGGCCGTAAGCGCGTCGGCTTGCTTGCGTTCAATTTCAGCGAGGCGAGCGTCATTGGCGTCTTTGAACTGCTCGAACGTGTAGAGAAAGTCTGACAACGCCGCCTTGGCGTCGACAGCCATTTTGGTTTCCTTCGTCATGGAGTCCCCTTCATTAGCAAACGCGTGATAGTCAGTGACGGCGACCGAACGGCCTTGGTCCCGCAGCGCGGGCCCCTCACGCGATCAGAGCGACGCGCGGCGCTGGCACGACGCGCAAGCGCGCCTGGGGCAGCATCGGGAAGGTGACAAGCGACACCTCCCACAGCTCGACCCGCTCCAATTCGCGCACCACCCGGCCAAAGGCCGCGACAGGGCCGCGACGCGACCGGCGCGTGCGAAACCCGATGGAGAGCCCATCAAGAACGCCCGCGCGCACCAGCCGCGCCGCGACGCGGGCCCGAGCGCCGCGCGGCGTAATCCGCCCACGGACATAAAGACCGCGCGCGTCCTCGCGCGCGTCATCCCACACGCCCACCGTCTGGCTCGGATCATGCTGAAAGAGCATGGCGAGGCCGCCAGGCCCCCGCGCGGCGAGGCTCACAGCGAAGGCGCCGGGGCGCACGACGTCGCCGGCCAAATCCACGCGATCAAACAGGCTGGCGTATCCCGCGATCATCAGATCGCCGTTGGTGTCGGTGATCATGGCGTTTCCTTGCGCAGAACAATCCGCGGCCGTCAGTCCGCGCCGCCCGCGCCGAGGCGCGTTTCAATGCGGTCCAGCTGAAGGCGGATGGCGCCCACCTCAGCCTCGAGCCGCGCGAGCCGCTGCACCTCTTCAGAGCGCCGGGCCAGCTGAGCCTCAAGTTGGCTGATGCGCGCGCCCGCCGCGCCGGCCCACACCAACGCGCCAGCGGTCTCCATGCCGATGGCCACCACCAGCGCAAGCGACACATGCCAATCGACCGTCAGCGGCGCGCGTCGCTCGGGCTTTTGTTTCCCAGCACGGCCGTCTTCCCGCTCACTGGCCTCCGTGGGCGCATCCGCGCGCGTCCCCATGGTCGCGATCATGGCGTTGCTTTCGGCAAGCCCGCCAGCGCCCGCCGCTCCGCGTCCGTCAAGAACGCCGTCTCCGACAAGCGCCGCCACAGCGCCCCGCGCTCATCGGCAAGCGCGGGGATGGCGGTTTCGTCCGTCACAACCTCAAGGTCAGCGCCGAGCCAGGGCCGAAGCCAGCGCTCCACGGCGCGCGCGGTTTTGCGTGCGAGCGGCAAGACGGTCTGGCGCAAGAACGCCAGATTGGCCTCTTTGAAATTAGCGTAGGTGTTGTCGCCCGGCAGCCCGAGCAGAAGCGGCGGCACGCCGAAAGCGAGGGCGACCTCGCGCGCGGCGATGGTCTTGGCGTCCACAAAGTCCATATCCGCCGGCGACAACCCGAAGGGCCGCCACTCCAAGCCGCCCTCCAGCAGCAGCGGCCGGCCGGCGCGATTGGGGCCGCTGTGGGCGTCGTTCAGCTCCGCCTTCAAGCGGTCGAACTGCTCGTCGCTTAAGCGGTCGCCGGCGTCGCGCGCAGCATAGACCAGCGCGCCGGAGGGGCGCGCGGCGTTGTCGAGCAGCGCCTTGTTCCAGCGCCCCGCGGCGTTGTGGGTGTCGACCGCAAACGCCGCGGCCGCCAGCGGCGCAAGCCCGTAATGGTCGTCGCTCGGATTGAAGATCTTCATGTGCAGCACTTGGCTGCGCCCGCTGACCGGATCGCGGTGATAGCGCTTGGGCGCCTCCGCCGGGGCCCGCGCATAGTCCCACCCCACCGCCAGCCCGCGCGCGTCCGTGGCGACGCGCACGCGGTCTGGGCGCAGCACGTAAAGCTCGCGCACCACGCCATCGAGGTCGACCGCCTCGACATAGGCGTTTCCACCGACCTGCAGATGGCCGAAAAACGTCTCCAGGAGTTCGTGGGCCGATTGCTCCGGATTTGGCGCACGCAGCAACGCCGTCGCTGGGTCGTTCGCCGTCGCCGGCGCGCCCGCGCGTTGGGGCCGCAAGGGGACGGACGCCGCCGCCTCCGCCACCAGACGCACGCAACGAAAAGCGATCGGATTGCCGCCATAGCCCTCTTGGGCGAGGCGCGCGAAGGAGGCGGCGCCGCCCGCCCCCCGGCCCGCGACCGGCAACCCATGCAACGCCACGAAAGACCGTGTCTCAAGCGCTGGCGCGGCCGCAGGCGGCGGTTGCGACCGCGCGCCCTCCCCCGCCCATCGGCGCAAGCGTTTCAGCATCATGATCGTTCCTTTCCAGCGCCGCGGCGGCGCGCGATCTCACACCGGCCGCAGACGAGGGCCATCCGCGCCGTCGATCAAAAGCGCCCACAGCGCCCACACCAACGCGTCCACCCGATCCGGGCTGGCGCGAAACTCCGGCGCGCCAAACGCGCACATCTCGTCTTCAAGGGCCGGGAAGCGTCGCGCATGCCGCACGCGCCCCTGCTCATAGAGCGCTGCGATCGGCTCAGCGCGGGCGCGCTTGCCGCGGCTCGCGCGCACGGCGCGCACCGCAAGCGTCGGATCAGCCGTGGCCAGCACCGCGCTCACCAGCGCGCCCCCCTGGTTCACCTCCGCGATCACCCGGTCGGCCTCAAAGGCGCGGGCGGTCTCAGCCGCGCGCGCAGCCCACGCCGCCGGGCTCAGTCCTTGGACCGTGCGGTCAGCCAGCACCCAGGCCCGGCGCGCCATCCCCGCCCCCACAGCGCCCGCCACCACAATTCCGCATGCGTCCACGCCGGCGCCGGCCTCCGCAGGGGGATCGAGGCCGACCACGACACGCTCAAGCGCATCCAGCGCCGGCGGCGCAGCGTCAGCAGCTTGATCAAGGAGCGTGCGGCTCCACAACGCGCCGGGACGATCATCGACAATCATTCCGTCCAGCTCTTGGCGACCAAGGGCGGTGCCGGCGTACGCCGCCTCCACCGCCGCCAGGAAGGACGGCGCGAGATTGGCGGCGTTCGCGCGCGTCGGCGCGTGGGTCGCCACCACATCCGGGCGCGCGAGCAGCTGTTTGAGCGCAGCCTGAGGGCGCGGCGTCGTCGTCACCGCCAGCTGCGGGCGGCGCCCGAGCCGATGCCCCATCTCGATCATCGCCAGCGCGTGAGCGGCGTCAGGCCAGGCGCAAAACTCATCCGCCCAGGCGTGGGCGAATTGCGGCCCGCGCAGCCGGTCGGGCTCCTCGGCCGAAAACGCATAGGCCACCGCCCCATGGGGCCAGACCAGGCGGCGGCGGCTCGCTTCATAGACCGGGCGGCGATCCGGCGGCGCGATTGCGCGCAAGCCGCTCGGCCCCTCAATCATCACTTCGCGCACATCAGCGAAGGTCGCCCCGACCACCGCCGCGCGAGCCTCATCGCCGTGGGCCCGCTCGAGACGCGCGCGCAGCCACTCCGCCCCCGCGCGCGTCTTGCCAGCGCCGCGACCGCCAAGAAAAACCCAAGCCCGCCACGCGTCCTCCGGAGGACGCTGATCGGGCCGCGCGGAGGCCGCCCAGTCATGGCGGAGGATTCTCGCCAACGCCTTCAGCGCCGCCGGGCTCAGCCCCGCCAGGAACCGCCGGCGCGCCGAGGGCGGCAGCGCAGCGATCGAGGCGGCGCTCAAGCTCGGCCCGAAGCGCGGCGAGCTCGGCTCCCTCGGCGTCCGCGTGCGCGCCATCCCCAGCCTCCAGCGGCGTTTCAACAGGCGCCGGCGACACGCGCGGCAACGCCACACGCAACGCCGCCAAGCGCTCGGCCGCCCGCGCCAAGCCCTCAAGCGCGCGCACGCGCTTGTCGGGATCGCTCAAGCCGGACCCGGCCGAGAGCGCGCCCTCCACGCCGGCGATCTCAGCCTCCAGCGCGCGTTCGAGGGCGCGCACCGCGCGCCGCGGGCTCAGCCAATCCTCCGCCGCCGCCCGCGCGGCTATGGTGGTGAGGCGCAGGCCCGCGGCCGCGGCGATGGCGTCTAAGGTCGCCCCGTCCTCATAAGCGTCGCGCCAGCGGGCCCATTCTGCAGCAGAACGCCGTCCGCGCCGCCGCCCCGCCGCCCCTCGACCCGTTTTTTCGACCATGCCGCATCTTAGGGCCTGGACCGCCCCGGTCGGATTAACACACCGTCAACAGCGCGAATGCGTTGAAACACTTGAGAAAGGATGCGCCGGACGCGGGGATGGCGCGCGCTTTGTCCCCGCGTCTCCGCCGCCGTGGCACGAGGCCAGAGCAGAGCGACGAGCCCGGGTCCATGGTCCGGCGGCCCAGGGCGCATGGGTCGCGGATAAACGCTCCGCATTTTCCGGGAAGCGGCGTGCCGCCATAAAGGCCGCTCCCCGGCGGAACGGCGTACGCCGCGAAAGCCGGGACCCGTGGGGCGCCGCGCAGGGCGCAAGCCTCAAAACTGCGCGCGGAAGCCGGCCGTAATCGCGCGATCCTCGCCCGGGAAAAAGCGCTGATTGCCAAAGGCGAAATCCGCGCGCTCAGCGTAATCGCGATTGGCGAGATTGCGCACGATGACAAAGCTGCGCAGATCCGGCGTCACATCCCAGGCGAAGCGCAGGTTAAGCAGATTGTGGCCGTCATAACTCTGGGTGTTGGCCTCATTGGTGAAGTATTCGCCCACATAGACCCATGCGAGCTCCAGCTCGAACGGCCGCGGCGTCCAGAGCGCCCGCGCGTTCGCGAGCCAGCGCGGCGCGGTGTCGACGTCATTGCCGCTGACAATGCTGTTCGCGGGCCGGTCGAACCGGTAAGTGTGGCGGGCATAAGTGGCTGAGCCGCCGGCCGACAGCGTGTCCGTCAGCGCGTAATCAAGCGCGGTCTCCACGCCGACATGGCGGGTGCGGCCGTCCACGACATTGAAACCGTCGGCGTCGCGGAAAAAGAAATTGCGCTTATCCATGGCGAAGGCGACCGCATCGAAGGCGAACGGGCGGCCGAGCGCGCGGGCCTCGCCCCGCCAGCCCAACTCCACGCTGTCGATCACTTCAGGATCGGCGGCGGCGGGGTCTTGGTTGGTTTGCACGCGGTAGAGATCGGTGGTCTGGGGCGCGCGGGCGCCGCGGGCGTAGCGCAGGAACACCGTCTGGCCGTTGTCGAGCCGCCGGAGCAAGGCGAGCTTCGGCGTGGCGGTGACGAAGGTGTCGACGCGGTCGTCAGGGCGGCGGAAGCGGCCGAAATCGCCTGTGACTTCAGTATCATAGTCAAAGCGCGTCACCTCCACCCGCAAACCCGCCTCGACGAGCCAGCGGGGGCTGAGCGCGACCTCCGCCTCGCCATAAAGCGCGCCGGTCTGAGCGAGGATGGCGTAGTCATAGTGGAGGCCCTGCAGGAAATCATCGGCAAGAAAGGGCGCAAGCTCAAGCTCTTCGGGCGTCTGAGGCTGGAACTCCTGGAGATAACCGCGCGTGAACTCCACGTCCGCGCCCACCGTCGCCTCCACCCGCGCGCTCGGCGTGAAGTAGTAAGTCGACAACGCGCCCACACTCCACTGGCCGTTGTCCTCCACGCCTTGGGAGGGCAGAAAATGCTGCAGGAACTCCATCTCCGTCCAGCGCACGAAGGGCGTGAGCGCGAACTCCCCGCCCTCGCCCACGTCAAAGCTCACCCGCGATTGCAACCGCGCCGTCTTCGCGTCGCGATAGGCTTGGGGGAAGTCGTTGACGCGCGAGGCGGCGCTGTCGCGGAAGATCTCATCACCTTGGGCGAAGCCGGCTGTCTCCTGATTGAGATTGGTGAAGGCGGCCGTCGTCACCGCCGACCAGCCGGCGCCGTCTATGTCCCAACGGGCGAGGACCTTTTGCTGATCGACGCCGGCCGGCTCGCGGAAGCTGTTGTCGTTGAGAATGTCGACGCCGAGCAAAAACCCTTGGGCGTCGCCCCGCGCCGAGCCAATGACTTGGGCCTTAGTGCGCTGGAAGGTGTTGAGCGAGGCCTCCACATTCAGCCCGGTGCGCGCCGGCGCAGGCGTGAGCACATTGATCAGCCCATGCACGGCGTTGGACCCGTAAAGCGTTGAGCCCGGACCGCGCACCACTTCCAAGCCACCCGCCAATTCGCTCGCGGATTCAAAGAGGCCGTTGACGTTCGCAAAGCCGGCTGAGCGCAGCGGCACCCCATCTTGAAGAAACAAGAACGAGCCCGCCCCCGCGCCGGCCGTCAGCACGGGCGAGCGGATGGCCGTGAGGTGCTCCTGGCCCGAGCCGCGGTGAATGTTCACCCCGGGCAGACGGTTGAGGGCCTCTTGGATGTGATCGGCGTCAATGCGCGTGAGCGACTCCGCGGAAAGGACCGCTGTGGCGCCGGCTTGCCTCAAATAGTCCGCAGCCCGCCGTTCGCCCGTGACGACCACCCTGGGCGCCGCCTCCAAGGCCGGCGGTTCTTGCGCGACGGCCGCGTCCGGCAGGCCTCGCGCCGCCACAGCGACCGCCACGCCAAGCACACCGGCCGCCACCACGCGGGTTTTGGCGACACAGCGGGCTCTGTCACCAACGCCGCGCCCGACACGCCTGCACATCGCCTTCTCCCGCCCCGCAACTCTTACCCGCCGGCGCCGTCATCCTCTTCGCCCGGCCACACAACCACGCGCTCTTCGAAATCGAGGCCAGCCGCCTCGGCGTCGGCCTCCCCAATCACGCGGCCGCGCACGGACATGCCCGCCTCATGAACCGTCTCACGTGAACCAGAGACGAGGTGATGCCACCACGGCAAATCCTCGCCCCGCGCCACAAGACGATAGGCGCACGTGCGCGGCATCCAATCTAAGGCGTCGACGGTGTCCGGCGTCAGCGTCACGCAGTCGGGCACGCGATCCGCGCGGCGGGCGTAATCGGAGCATCGGCACGCGCGCACATCAAGCAGACGACACGCCACGTCCGTATCGACCACAGCGCCGGTGTCGTCGTCCCGCAGGCGCACCACGCAGCATTTGCCGCAACCGTCGCACAGCGCCTCCCACTCATCGCGGGAGAGGTCACGGAGGCGCTTCTCGCGCCAGAACGCCGGCTCCGTCATCATGCCGCCTGGATTACGCGGCTTGTGTGCACTGGCGCAATCGCGCATCTGTCCGGTATGGCAACACCTGGTCGCGCCCCACACCATTACGATGTCTGACACGTTCGGCGTTTCTTCCGACACTCCTCCGCCGTCAGGCCGCGGCCCGCGCCTGCGCGCAACCCGCGCCATGGTCATGGCGGTGGCGGGGCTTGTGGCCGTCGTCGCCGCGGCGGTGATTGGGGCGTATTTGTATTTCTTTCACGACATGCCGCGCATTCCGCCCAACACTGAGCTTTGGCGCATTAAACGCGAGACCAGCGTCACGCTGCTGGACCGCAACGGCGAAACCCTGGCTGTGCGCGGGCCCTATTACGGGGAGGCGGTCGATCCCGGTCGGCTGCCGACATATTTGATTAACGCGTTTATCGCGACTGAAGACCGCCGGTTTTGGGAGCATGAAGGCGTCGACAGCCGCGCGTTAATGCGCGCTTTTGTGGCGAATTGGCGCGCCGGGCGCGTCACCCAGGGCGGCTCCACCATCACGCAGCAATTGGCGAAGGCGCTTTTTCTTACGCCGGAACGTAAGCTGCGCCGCAAAGTCCAAGAGATCTTCCTCGCCCGCCAGCTCGAACAGCGCCTCGATAAGCCAGAGATCCTCAATCTCTACCTCAACCGCGTGTTCTTGGGCGCGCGCTCCTACGGCGTGGACGCCGCCGCCCGGCGCTATTTCGGCAAGTCCGTGCGCGATGTGACGCTGGCGGAGGCGGCCCTGCTGGCGGGTCTGCCGAAGGCGCCGGACCGGCTTGATCCCACGCGCAATCTTGAGGCTGCGCGCGCCCGCGCTCTGGTTGTTCTCAGCGCCATGGAAGACGCCGGCTTCATCACGCCGGAGCAACGCCAACAAGCGGTCAACAACCCCGCCCAACTCGTCCCCACGCCGGAACTCGACGATGAAGCCGGCAGCAATATCGGCTTTGTGTTCGACGCCGCGATGGTGGAGGCCCAGCGCATTCTCTCCCAACGCATCGCCAACGTGCCGGACTTGCTGATCCGCACCGCCATCGACGCCGAGATCCAAAACGCGGCGGAAACCGCCATCGCCTCAGTGTTCGAGGAGCCCGAACCCGACGTCTCCGCCAGTGAAGCGGCCCTTTTGGCCCTGGACCGCGACGGCGGGATCGTGGCCATGGTCGGCGGACGCAATTACGCGCAAAATCGGTTCAACCGCGCGCTTGATGCGCGCCGCCAACCCGGCTCGGCCTTCAAGGCCTTCGTCTACGCCGCCGCGCTGGAGGCCGACCGGCAAACAAGTGATCTCTACCCCGACGCGCCCGTCGACATTAACGGTTGGAGCCCGCGCAACTACACCGAAGACGGAAGCGGCGACGGCTATTCATATCGCGACATGACGATCCGCGAGGCGTTCTCGCGCTCCATCAACACGGTCGCCGCGCGCGTGATTGTCGATGTGGGGCCTGAGAATGTCGTCGCCCTGGCGCGGCGTTTTGGGGTGGGCCGGCCCCTTGACGCGGTGCCCTCCTTAGCGCTTGGGGCGGTGGAGTTGACGCTGAAAGAGATCGTCAGCGCTTACGCGGTCTTTCTCAATGATGGCGAACGCCGGCCGCCTTATCTCGTCGCGGAGCTGTCGGACAGCCGCGGCGAGGCGATTTATGTCCATCCCCAGCTTGAAGCCGATGTCGTTTACGACGCCGAGCGGGCGCGTCAAATGCGCGGCCTCTTGCACGCCGTCGTCGCGGGCGATCGCGGCTCGGGCCGGCGCGCCTTAATCGATTGCGCGCAAGTCGCGGGCAAGACCGGCACCACGAATGAGTTCCGCGACGCCTGGTTCATCGGGTTTTCGCCGCGCTATGTCGCCGGCGTGTGGGTCGGCAATGACGACAACACGCCCTTGCCTCGGGTGACGGGCGGCTCCGTGCCCGCTGAGATCTGGGCGCGCTTTATGGAAGCCGCCCACGCCGATTGCGACCGCGCCCAGCTCGACCTGCCGCCCTTCATCGCCCGATCGCCCCGCGCCCGGCGCATGGTGGAGTATTACAACGGGTTGATTTCGGCTTTCGAGCAGATGAGCGACTAACGCACGCCCCCACGCCCACGGTTTGTTTACGCCCGCCGACAGACACTGGCGGTGAAACGCGGCGGTGGAGGGGCCATCCATGGAGGCCGATGACAGCGGTCTGGGCAAGCTGGTCTCGCTGGCGCGAGCCCGCTCGCCGGAAGCACGCCGCGCGTTGATCCGCGACATCACGGAGTTGTTCTTGGACCGCGGGGAGTTGCGCGCCGGCCCCGCCCTCGACCATGTCGACGACATTCTCACCGCCGCTGTCAGCGAAGCCGACGAGGACACCCGCCGCGACCTCGCCGCGCGGCTCGCCACAAGCGATACTGTGCCCAGCGCCCTCGCCCGCCAGTTGATGGCTGAGCCGATCGACATCGCCGAACCGCTGTTGATCCATGACAACGGCGTTGACGACGCCGCCTTAGAAGGCGTCGCGCGCCGCGGCGGCGTGGAGCATGGCCGCCGCCTCGCGCGCCGACCGGGCCTGAGCGCGACAGTCTCTGACGCCCTGATCGCGCGCCGCGATGGCGACACCTTAGTGGCTCTGGCGAAGAACGAGACCGCCCACCTTTCGCGTCCCGGGTTTGAAGCAATGGTCGACGCCTCCGAAGAGCTGGAGCCCTTGCGCCGTCCCCTCGCGGATCGCGCTGATATGCCGGCCGATTTGCTCCATGAAATGTATTTTCTCGTCGAGGCCGACCAACGCGCTGCGATCCTTGAACGCACCGCCGACATCGGGGAAGACGAGGCCAAAGCCGCGTTCGACGCCGCCCGCGACCGCCTTTACCGGTTGATGGACGCCCGCCCGCCGGATTACGCCGACGCTGTCAAATTCCTCGAAGCACGGCTGGTGCGCGGCGCAGTGACGCCGCAGCTCCTGCTTCACTTGCTTGAAGAAGGCCGTCGGACGCGGTTTTTCGTATGCTTCGCCCATTTGGCGGGCTTGAGTTTCGAAGCCGCGAAAAGGGTTTCAGAGAATCCCGCCGCGGCTCCGTTCGCCACGGCGTGCCGCGCCGCCGACATTCCCGCAACACTGTTTGTCGCGCTTGCGCTCTTCCGCCCGACCCGGTCCCAGCGCGCTGAGGCGGATCCCCAGGTGCTGCAAGACGTCTATGAAAAAGTGCCGGTGGAAACCGCCCAAAGACTGATCCGGTTCTGGCGCGTGCGCGAAAGCGCCGACAAACAGGCCGCCTCCCGCGCCGCGTGACCGGACCCACAGCGCCTAATTCGCCGGACGCCCCGAGGTCGGCGCGCCAGAAATCGCGCCAGAAATCGCGCCAGAACCGGCGCCGGCTGACGCCGCCGTCAAGGCGCTGGCGGCGTCCTCGCGCGCCCGCGGCGGGGTGAACACCTCCGGTCCATCGCCCTGAGACGTCGCTTGGGCCGCAGCCTGACCATCGCTGGCCAAGTACAGTGTGCGCGAAGGGAAGGCGAAACTCGAGCCCGCACCCTCGACAATGTCTTTGATTTTAAGAGCAAGCCGCTCTTTGATTTCAAGCCACTCGCCCCAATTGATAGTTTTTGTGAAGCAATAGAGCATATAGTCAATCGATGAGTCATTAAATTTGTCAACACGGACAAAGGTGGAGACATCAGCCGGGCTCGCAAAGTCACCGGACGTTTCAATATAGTCCATAAGCTGGTCACGAATAGCCCGCAATTGTTCGACTGAGGTTCCGTACTCCACACCAATGATCCAGTAGATACGCCGGTGACTCATCCGCGAGAAATTCGTCAATGGGTTATCGGATAAATGGGCGTTCGGCACATACACAGGGCCCTTGTCGAAACGGCGCACATGAGTGGAGCGAAAACCGATCCGCTCCACCGTTCCCTCCACCACCCCATCGACTTTAATCCAATCGCCGGCTTCGAAGCGACGCTCTGATAAAATCAGCAAACCGGCGATCAAATTCTTGAAGAGGTCTTGGGCGCCCAGCGCGACCGCGACGCCGAAAATACCCAAGCTCGCGAGGATCGGGCCCACGGGAATGCCCCAATCCTCTAAGATCGCGGCCGCGCCGACAAACAGCAGGAAGGTCTTCACCGCGCGGCGCAACCAATCCAAAAGCGTGCGCGACAGCAGTCGGCGCAGGCCCGCCGCGCCGTCCACCAGCGGGTCGACCACGCGGATCAGCATCCAAAACACCAAGACCGCCGTCGCCGTCGTCAAAGCGTTGTCGGCCACGCCAGCGATGGCGACGCCGTCTGCCGCCGCCGCGCCGCCCAAACCAAGCTCATGGACGGCGATGAACGCCGCCAGCAGCACCGGCACATAAGTGAGCGGCACGCCCACAGCGTCGAGCACTTGGTCGACCACTTCAGCCTTGCGATTGACCGCCAAGGCGCGCAGACGCGCAAGCGCCCACATCGCCAGGCCGCGCCGAAACGCCACGCCGGCTGCAATCACCAGCGCCGCGATCGCCACTTGGCCAAGCGTCACGCCCCAGGCGGAAAACTCCCAGACATCACGAAAAGACGCCAGAAACGCGCCCCAGCCATCCACCATCGAACTGAGCCGCGTCATGTCTCGCGCTCCTTCGTCGCCAGCAGGCGCACGTCAGGGTGCTTCTCCGCGGCGTAGGACACCTCCCACGGGCTCTTCGCCAAAAACACAAGCGCGTCGTCGACATCGCGCGCCATTTGACCGCGATGCTTGCCCGCGAACGCCTCCAGGGCGGCCGGGTCATCCGCCGCCAGCCAGCGGGCCAACGCGTAAGGCGGCGTTTCAAACACGGTCTCAAGGCCATACTCAGCCTTGAGCCGCTCGGCCATCACCTCAAACTGCAGCACGCCCACCGCACCGACAATCATGTCGGCGCCAATCTCAGGGCGGAAGACTTGCGTCACGCCCTCCTCAGCTAAGCTTTCCAGCGCTTTGCGCAAATGCTTGGCCTTAAGCGGATCCGCCACCCGCGCCCGCCGCAGCAGCTCCGGCGCGAAGTTCGGAATGCCGGAAAACCGCCGCCGGCCCGTTTCACTTAAGGAGTCGCCCACGCGCAGCACGCCGTGATTGGGCACGCCAATGACGTCGCCCGCAAACGCTTCATCCGCGATTTCGCGGTCTTGGGCGAAGAACAGGATTGGCGAACTCACCGTGATCGACTTCGCAGAGCCTGCCGCTTTCAGCTTCATGCCGCGGCGAAAGCGTCCCGACGCCAAGCGAAGAAACGCCACGCGATCGCGATGATTAGGGTCCATGTTCGCTTGAACTTTAAAGATGAAGCCCGACACCTCCTGATCTTGAGGTTCCGCGTCGCCAGTCTTAGACGGCCCCGGCGCCACAGCCGCCAAGCCGTCGAGCAATTCGCGCACGCCGAAAAACCGCAGCGCCGAGCCGAAATACACCGGCGTCAAATGCCCTTCGCGATAGCTTTGCAGGTCAAACGCCGCGTACCCGTCGCGCGCCAAAGCCGCCTCGTCGCGCAGGGTGTCTAACTCCTCGTCGTCGAGCATCTCCACAATGGCGTTGCCATCAAGGCGCGCGCGCTCAGCCGGCGCGGCGACATCCACCGCCTCGTCCGCCATGACCCGGCGATAAGCGATGAACTCCTCGCTGTCGGCCTCCAAAACGCCTTTGAAACGCGACCCTGAGCCGGCGGGCCATTGGCGCGGCGCAGCATCCAGCGCGAGCTTGTCTTGGATCTCATCAAGCAACGCGAACGGATCTTGCGCCTCGCGGTCCATTTTGTTGATGAACGTCGTGATCGGGATGTCACGCAGGCGGCAGACCTCAAACAGCTTGAGCGTCTGAGGCTCAATGCCTTTGGCGGCGTCGAGCACCATGATGGCGCTGTCCGCCGCCGTCAGCGTGCGGTAGGTGTCCTCAGAAAAGTCTTCATGGCCCGGCGTGTCGAGCAAATTGAAGATCAAATCCCGATACTCAAACGTCATCACCGACGCCGACACCGAGATCCCCCGATCGCGCTCAATCTTCATCCAGTCTGATTGAGTCCGCCGCCGTTCGCCGCGCGCGCGCACGGCTCCGGCCAAGCGAATTGCGCCCGCCGCTAAGAGCAGGTTCTCCGTCAATGTCGTCTTGCCCGCGTCGGGGTGGGAGATAATCGCAAACGTCCGTCTGCGACCCGCCTCCTCGCGCAGGGCGTCCTGGGCGTCGGCCATTCTGTCCGCCATCACTCACAGCGTCATCGGACGCCGGGGGCGCTCTGCGCCACAACGTTGACTTAAGCGGGCTTCGACCAGACCGCCAGTTCCGCCGCTGCGAACGACAAGCACCCGTCTTTCTGCAAACGCGTTAAATGCGCCATCACGGTGTCGGGCACTGTGGTGAACCGAAGGTAAACATGACTGGCGTCGCGTGCGTCTTTGCGCAACAGAGCCGCCGCGCCATTCGCGCCCACGCACAACGCCGCCAACGCGCCCAGCGCCACGGCCCGCTCGGGATGGGTAGACGGCAAGCGGGGATACGCGAATACGGCATGCTGAAACAGCGAGCGCATCCCGTCCACGCTGATCTCGCGCGCCTCCTGCGCGGTGAGCGGCGCAGGCGAGGCGTCCAAGGTCTGGGCCGGATCCCCCAGGTCCAAAATGACGTGGTTGAACAAGAACTGCATCGCCGCCGCACGCCCGTAAGACGCCTGTCGCCAGGACGACCATCGAAAGCTCAGCGTGGCGCCGCGAGGTGAAATCCGCGCCACGGCGCGACGCGGCACGGCCAAAGACCAAATCAAGCGCTTAAACCAAGAACGCGCGTCCCGCCCGGTCCTCAATCTCCACCACCCAAGCGTCGGCGTCGATCGCCCGCTGGCGCGCCAAATACGCATCCGCATCCGGTTCAACCACGGGAGCCGCCCCCAAGGGCTCCATCCACACACGGTCCCCGCCCGGTCCCGTCGCGGGCGCATAGACCCGCGCACGGCCATCCAAAAGCGTCACTTTCACGAGCACCACCCCCGCGTCGTCATCGCCGCGAGCCACCACCGCCGCAAACGCGCCCCCGGCTTGGGCGCGACGCAGCAACGCATCGACATAAACGCGCGCGCGCAACGCACTCACAAGCGCCTCCCTTGGCGTGAGGGCAACCTCCAGCGATTAGGGTTTGAGGTCAAACGGCAAGGCTCGATCCCCCATGACGCACGCGCCACCTCTTCGCCCGCGCCGGGCGCTGCGCCCCCTATGGAGCCCCGGCGCGCGCGGGAGCCTGGCCGCCGCCGCCGCGCCGCTTGCGCTCCTCGCGGGACCCGTGGAAACGGCCGCCGCTGAGCCCACAGCCCCGCGCCAGACACCGTGGAGCGCGTATCACGCGCGCAGCGCCGCGCGCGCCCTGCATGAACGCTGCGGCCTGCTCAGCACTGATGTCAGCCACGCGCTCTCCGCCGCGGAAGACCACGCCCACGCCGTCTTGATCCGCCACGGCGCCACGCCTGAAGCGGTGCGCGCCGCGCACGCCCGCGCCATCGCCAGCGCTGCAGACACCGCCTGCGACAGCGCCGACGCCCGCGCGCTCACCACCCAGGTCGAGCGCGCCTATGACGGCTGGTCGCTGACGCCGCGCGCCCGGTTTTTGGGCCTGCACCGCGCCTGGGAGGCTGAGCGGGTGTGGGCCAACGACACCACTGACGCCCCCGGTGCGGCGTTAGCACCGGCGGCGGATCGAGCGCCCACGCGCTTGCGATGGCTTGTGCGCCAAGACGCTGTCGCGGGACCCGTCTCTGCTGTTGCTAACGACGCTGCCTCTGATCCCTCAGGCTCAGCCGTGCTGGCGGGATCTTTCGGCTTAATCGCCATAGACGAGGAGATCCAACTGGCTGCGCTTCTCGTTGATGAGGGCGCGCACGCCCACACCGCGCGCCTGAGCCTGCGCGACGCGCGCCGAGCGAGCCGTGCGACGGTGGACCGATTGCGCCGCTTCGCGCCGGCGCGACCGGGCGGGCTGGCCGCCGCCGCCGCGCCGGAGGCGTTAAGCCGCGCGTTTTGGGCGTCTGAACGCCTGGCGGGGAGAAGCGCAACGCGGCTCGCAGGAGAGAGTGCAGCAAGCCGCCCCGCCGCGCTCTTCACATTCGCCGCAGACGCGCTCGCCGCTGTCGCGCAACTTGATCCTAGTGAAGTCGTCATCGTCGAGGCGGAGGTCGCCCGCGCGGACGCGCGCGGCGGCGAGCGGGTGGCGATCGCCTTTGAGGTCGGCGATTTCAACGCCGCGCGGGACTTCGCGCTGCGAGCTCCCGCCGCGGCGCGCCGCGCGCCTTAAGCGATGGAGGCCGACGCGGAAGGTGCGGCCGCATCGCCGCACAAAACCGGCGCGCGCACGCGCATCGTCGCACCGTCGCCGATCACGCTTTCCGCTTCAAAAACGCCGTCATGCATTTGTGCGAGCGCGCGCACAATCGCCAGGCCGAGACCTGCGCCCGTGGCGTTGCTTTGGCGCCCGACCCGCGTTTGCACATAAGGCTGGCCGAGTTGGGCGACCTCCTCCGGCGTCAGACCCGGACCAGTGTCGGCGACCTCCAACACTAAGCAGCGGTCGCGTTCCGCCACCCGCGCCGTGACCCGTCCGCCCGCGGGCGTGAATTTGATCGCGTTCGACAGCAGATTAATCAGGATTTGCCGCAAGGCGCGCGCATCCGCCTCCACCACGACAGGCGTGTCCGGGGCCACGCGATCAAGCGTGACATTGGCGGCCTCAGCTAAGATGTGGGTCATGCGCAGCGCAGCGTCTAAGACGTCGCGCGCGTCGATCACCTCCATCTCCAGGGCATAGGCCCCGGATTCGATCTTCGACAAATCCACCACGGAATCGACCAAACCAAGCAAATGCTGAGCGCTCTCGTGAATGAGGTCGGCGTATTCGGCGTACTTCACCGGCATTGGGCCGAACACCTTCGCCCGCATCACATCCGCAAAGCCAAGCACTGCGTTTAACGGCGTGCGCAACTCATGGCTCAAGCGGGCGTAGAATTGCGTCTTGCGCTCCGCGTCCGCCGCCGCTTCAGCGTGGCGGCGCTCCAACACAGCCACGCGGGCGTCCACCGGACCAGGTCGCACCAATTCCACAGCGACATCGCCGCGCCCCAGCGGCGTCACCCGCCCCCGCAAGGCGCGCCCCATCACCGACACGCGCACGCCCTCCGGCGCGTCGCGCCGCCGCGCCCGCGCCAGCGCCGCCGTCAGCGCCGGGCCTGAGGACGGGTCCACTAAGTCAATCGCGCGATGGCCGCTCGCCTGCTCCGCCGGCAATCCCAAGAGCGCTGTGCAGGCCCCGCCGACTTCCGCGACTTGGTCGCCGCCGACCACGCGCATCAACACGCCGCCCGCGCCGTCGAGCAAGCGCTGCGTCGCCGCGCGAGCGCGCTGCTCCCGCTCAGCGTCGCGCGCCTGCCGCGCCCGCACGCCCCAGACCATGACGCTCACAAACGCCACCGGCGCAATCGCCGTCGCAAAGCCGGAAAGCGCGACCTCGCGCGCCGGCGCGAGCAGCGCCGCCAGAACAAGACCCACCGTGGCGAACAGGCCGCCTTCCCATAACGGCGCGCGCGGACGCAGCAAAGACGCCGCCGCCGCCGGCGCCACGAACCACCCCGCCAGCGCCGGCCACGCCGAGCCCACCAAAACCGCTGCTATTGTGACAGCAGCGGTCCACAGCACGACCAGGCCCGCCGCCCACCGCGCGTCTAACACCAGCGCGCCCATGACCAGCACCGCCAACGCCGGCGCGCCGGCGACAATGAACGCCGCCGTCCCCGGCCCATAGAGCGGCGCGCCCGACAGGCCGTGCGCCGCGACTCCAAAGACCAGCGCCGCCAGCCACACGCCATGGGCGACGCGCACAGCGTGCAAATGATCCGACATTCCCGTCATCATCGTGCGTTCATCATGTCCCATCGCGCCTGACCCTACGATCAGACACGCTCACCCCCGCCGCCACCCTCCATCTGCCGGACAAAAGTTTAAGCCGCCTCAATGCGCGCATTTATCTTAAAAGCGCGTCGTCCCCAGCTTTTGTGTCGGCGAAACCGCGGGCCCCTAGCGTCTGGGAGACGGACGCGTCAGGCCTCACGCGGCCTCGCCCGCGGCGTTGTGGCGCTCATCGCGACAGGAGAACCTTGTCATGAACCTTATCCGCATTGGATCCATCGTCGCGAGCGCGCTGTTGAGCGTGACCGCCGCCGTTGCCGACGATCCGCGCTCCCAAGACATTCCGGTCCGCCAAAGCGATTTGGCGCGGCTGGCCTCGCCTTACGCCAGTCTCTACCGCGCGTTAGAGCGGTTTGAGACGGTCAGCTTCGCGAGCGCGTCTGAGGTCACCGACAGCTTACACGCGGTCGGGCGGGTCTCGCCCGACGATTTGGCGGTGGCGTGGACCGCCTATGCGGCCCTCTCCGCCAGCATCACGCCCGCTTACATGGACGGCGTGCGCGACGCGGTCGAGCTTTACGGCGCCAAGCGCGTGGCGAAGGGGCTGCGGCGGGATCCCCGCTACGCCCGCAGCCTCGCCGGCGGCGACGACGCCACGCGCGCCATCGTCGCCCGCTTGGCCGCCGACGCGGACGCCCTGCGCACCGCGGCCGCGCGCGTGGACGGCCAGTCCTACGCCATTCAAGACCAACCCTGGGCCTTGACCCGTCATGGTCCCGCCCACACGCGTTTAGCGGTGTTGACGGCCGCCGCCGCCGACATCCGCCCCGCCGACCCCCAGCTCTCCGCCTGGTTAGCGCAACGCGCCGCCGACACCGTAGAGCGTCAAAGCGAAGATCGGTTTCGCCCCTTCCTCATCGCCTCCGCCTTCGCTGGATCCGGCGCGCGCGACGAGGCGACGCCCCATCGCACGTATGACAGCGCCGTCGACGGCGCGTTGACCTTGGCCGCGCTCACCTTGCTCAATGACGCGCGCGGGGCGGACGCGGCGCTCTACAGCGCTCGCCAAGTCAAGCAATGCTCCAGCATGGCGCGCCTCAACATCGAGCAATGCATCGCAGCCGCGGCGTTCCCCTATGAAGATGTCTTTTGCATCGCAGAACACGGGATTGACGAAATCGCCGCCTGCGTCGACCCAAGCCCCTAGACCCGTACTGACGTGCGTGGCGCGCCGCCGGACCTGGCGGCGCCCCTTGCAGGGCGGGGCGTCGCGCGCTAGCTCGCGGGTATGAGTGACAAGACGGCCTCCCCCGCCGCCAGCGCGGCCGATGATCTGATCGAAGACTTTGCGTTCTTCGATGACTGGGAAGACCGTTACCGTCACGTGATCGAACTGGGACAGGCGCTGCCCGCCTTAACACCGCAAGAGCACAACGACGCCACCCGGGTCGCCGGCTGCGCGAGCCAAGTCTGGCTGGTGGTGGAGCCGGACCCGGACGCGCCCACGCGCATCCGCGTGCGCGGCGACAGCGACGCCCACATTGTTAAGGGCCTCGCCGCGATTCTTGCGCGTCTGTACGCCGGCCAAGAGCCCGCCCAAGTGGCGGCCGTCGATCCCGAGGCGGTGTTCGCCCGCATCGGCTTGGTCGAACATTTGTCTTCCCAGCGCGCGAATGGGCTGAAGTCCATGATTGCGCGAATCCGCCGGGACGCCGCGGCCCTCGCGGCGGGCTGACCGCCGCCGCCGGCGGGCCCGCGTCAGGTCGCCGGGCGATTCGCCTCAGGATCCGCGAGGCCGTAATGGTCCGCCAAGCGGTCAAGGGCGAGCCGGACCATGACTTTCCCCGAACGCTGGGGCCAGCCAAACGCCTTCTCCACCGCCGCTAACCCCTGACCGTCGCAACAGACCGCGCGCAAGACGCGATCAAGGCCCGGCCCCACCGCCGCAAGCGCCGCCTCGACCCGTCTTTGGGCGGCGCGGGCGGGACCATGGTCGTTGATCGGCGCCGCCGCCGGCCCGCGCCGGCCGCCGGCGGTCGGAGGCGCGTCCCAGGCCATCGTCACGCGCGGCGCGCGGTGCGCGACCTCATAATCGTGGCGCAAGCGCTCGCCCGCGGCGAAGGCCCGCGGCGCTAGAAACGGCCGCCCGCCTGGGCCGCGGCGGGTCAACCACACAAGCGGGGACTCTGCGAGATTGACTGTCGCGGTCTCCGCCACACCCCCCGACACAGCGACTGTGCGACGCTCCAGCACCCGGTGTTGATCGGCGAACGCCGCGTCGTCACCGCCCATACGCCGAAGCCGCGCTTGGCCGTCGGCGCTTAACACATAGGCCGCCGGGCGCCCGCTTTGGGCTTGCACCACCCCCTCCGCACGCCAGCGCGCCACTGTCGCGCCATCCACGCGCGCAAGCGGCCGCCGGCGACGATCGCCCTCACTGAACACGCCGAAATGACCAGCCTCTGCATCAAGAGCGATCAGCGCCGCGTTGCGGTGCGCCAGACGGCGCAACGCGCGATCCTCGCGACTTGGGCGGCTCACGCGTCCGCCTCGACGCACGCAAACCGGCCCGGCGATCGGGCGGGCCGTGGCGACGGCGCAGCGCGCAAGAACGCCTCCAAATCGTCGAGATAAGCGTCAAACCCCGGATCTTCGCGGCGATCCTCCACCACATGACACGCGTGGGAGACGGTGGTGCGGTCGCGCCCAAACGCCGCCGCCACGCGCGCCAAGCTCATGCCGAACGCAATGTGGGTGAGATACATCGCCGTTTGACGAGCCAGCGCAGCGGCCTTGGACCGCCGCGTGCGCGCCGCGATTTCTTCATGCGGCTGACGAAACACGAAAGCCACAGCGTGCTGCGCCAAGCGCGCACGCGCTTCATCATCATCCACCCAGCGTGTGGCATTCCCCATACTCGCCTCCCTCTCCCATGGATTCCACCTGCGGGTGCGCAGGTTTACATCCACAACCAAGAGCGAGGATAAGATTCCTATAACAGGAGGATAAGTGCTTAACGCACCGCGGGGTTGTTAACTCTTCCTTATGATTTCTTTTGAGTGCGCCCTTTAGCGTTCTGACCCAGCCCCATGCGCTTAGCAAGATCAGAGCGCGCCTTTGCATAATTGGGCGCCACCATCGGATAGTCCGCGGGCAAGCCCCATTTGCGACGATAGTCTTCCGGCGACATATCATACTGGGTCCGCAAATGCCGCTTCAGTGATTTGAACTTCCGTCCATCTTCAAGACAGACCAAATGATCCGGCGTCACTGATTTTTTAATCGGCACCGCAGGCGTGGGCGGTTCCTCATGCGCCGCCGCACCAGCGACGGCCAATTCATTCATGGTCGAATGGACGTTCTCAATGATCCGTGGCACGTCGGCGACCGACACGGCATTAGAACCAACATAAGAGGCGACGAGTTCAGTCGTCATTTCAATGAGTTCGAGGCGATCAGTCATGTCTGTCCTGTTCCGAAAATTGCACCGATGGGTGTAAGCAAAGCACGACGATTCGGCAACACGCGCCCAAAACCCCGTCATCATGCTGTGGTCTTTAAGTGACTAAGGTCGATACGATCAACCGCGACATTTATCGATAAAGATCTTGGAGTTCAACAATCAAGATGCGCAAGGACCGCAGACGCCGACCAGCGGCCCGCCGCGCCCCCCCGTCGGCGCGCCGCGAACCGAACAGCTATGCGGCCAGAGCGGCGATCAACGCCAAGCCCAACACCAACAGCGTCGCGATGGCGAAGGCGTTGTCCGGCACCGCGCGACGCACGACGCCGGCGGGGGAAAACGCCGCATGGGCCTGATCGCCAAGATACCGGGCCCCGCGGCCTAAGGCGAGCGTGGCGTGGGCGACCATCCGCGCGCCGAAAGCCCCGGCCCACCGCCCCACATCCAAGCCAAGCCGGCGATACACCCAGTCAAAGTCCAAAATGGTCGCGGGCCGTTCCGGCGGATACAGCTTCAACCGCATGAGGAACGCAAAAGCGAACGCCGCCGCGACCAGCAATTGCATCTGCGTCAAGACATGATCAGCGGTGTAGGCCGCATACCCGCCCGGCAGCGGCAACAACGCATAAAGCGCGCCCATGCCGCCCCATCCCGCCGGCAAGGGCAGCGCCAAATACACACACAAAAACGCCGCCAAACCCATGGCCAGCAGCATGTTCCACGGCGCTTCGCGGGGCCGGCGCCCGCTGTCATGCCCAAAGAAGGAGAAATACGGGATCTTGATGCCAGAGTGCTCCAGCACGCCCGCTGACGCAAACAACAGCATCAGCCACACGAGCGTGTAATGCTCTTTCGCAGCGGCGGCCAAAATCATCGACTTTGAGACAAAGCCCGAGAACAGCGGAAAGGCCGAGATCGACGCCGCCCCGACAATGCAGAATATCGCCGTGAACGGCATCGTCTTATAAAGGCCGCCAAGCTCGCTCGCCTTACATGTGCCGGTGCGGTGCAACACCGCGCCCATGCTCATAAACAGCAACGCCTTGTAAATGATGTGGCAAAACGCGTGGGCGGCCGCGCCATTGAGCGCCAAGCTTGTCCCGATGCCGACGCCGCACACCATGAAGCCCAGCTGGTTGTTCAAGCTGTAGGCGAGGACGCGGCGCAGATCATTCTCAATCACGGCGAAGAACACGGGAAACACCGTCATCACAGCGCCGACATAAATCAGCGGCTCATACCCCGCGAATCCGCGCGCTAAGGCGTAAACGGCGAGCTTGGTCGTAAAGGCGGACAAAACCACCGCCCCCACCGGCGTAGCCCGCGGATAACTGTCCTGGAGCCAGTTGTGTAACAGCGGAAACGCGCACTTAATTCCGATCGCCAGCAGAATGAGCGCGCCGCCAAGCGTCGCCGGATCGAAATAAGGTGTCGCCTCACCGCCGGGCTCAAGCGGCCCGCCGAACGCCAAGGAGCCCGTCGCGGCCGCATGCGCCGCCGCCCCCGCCAGCAGCAACACGCCCGATCCCACATGGATCGCGAGATAGCGCAGGCCCGCATTAATCCGCGCCGCCCCCCCCGCGCCCATCACCAGCCCCACCGACGAGAGCGCCGTCAGCTCCCAAAACGCAAACAGCGTCAGCAAATCGCCAGCGAACACCGCGCCGACGCCCGCGCCCGCATAAATCAGGCTCATCGCGTCTTGGGCGCGATTGCGGTCATGCAGGGCGTAAATCCCGTTGAGGAAAGACGCGATGATGAACACCAGGCCGAAAATCCGCGACAGCGGATCAAACCGCAGCGTCTCAAACGTAAAGCCGGCCACATCGACGACGCCGTAAACGCCGATCTGCGCGTTAAGCCACAACGCCATCGCGCCAATCGGGCCCGCCAACAGCAGCAGCTTGCGCCCCGCGCGCCAGGGCAGCACCGCCGCCAGGGCCCCCGCCGCCAGCAATGACGCCGCAGGGGTCACTTGCCCCCACACTCCCACATCCGCCGCGGCGACCAAGTCCTGCATCAGCCTCAGCCCTTATCCTCGTCGGCGTAATAATCCGGCGCGCGCGCCAACAGCCGACGCAGCGGCCAGCCCGTCAACACGACGCCGGCGAACGCGACGAAGCCCAGCCAAGCGTGAAAGCCCAGCGCGCCATCAACACCGATATACGCATGACGGTGGATCGCCACATCAAGCGCCGCTAAGACCAGCGCGAACACGCCAAGCCCCACGCCGACGCCGTCGCGTGCGCGCTTGTCATCGAGCCACGCCAACCGCTTTGACAGCGGGTGCACCGCCACCGGCTCGGCGTCGCTGTCGAGGCCGCTCGCTCGCTGATCGCTAACACTCATGGCCCCACTCCAGAAACCCATGGGCGGCCGCTGAAGGCCGGTTCGAGATAGGTGATTAGCGGCCCGACACAGAAAAACAGGATCACACAAGCGAACGCCGTCAGCACGGGAGGCAGAACCGCTAAGGCCGGCGCCCCCTTAAACGCGCCCGCCGGCGTCGCCGCCTCGCGCACTAAGAGCGCCGCGCGCGCCGGGATGGGCGCGAGATAGGCCACATTCAAAATCGAGGAGATCACAAGCGATCCAAGAACCCACAGCGTTCCCGCCTCCACAGCGCCGCTCATCAAAAAGAGCTTTGGCCACGCGCCCGCTAAAGGCGGCAGGCCAATGATCGAGGCCGCCCCGACCGCAAACGCCCCGAAGGTCCACGGCATCGCCCGCGCCAGCCCCACCAGATCAGGGATCTCCGTCCGCTTGGCCCCGACATAAATCGCGCCCGCGCACATAAAGAGCGTGATCTTGCCGAAGGCGTGGAAAACGAGTTGCAGAGCCCCGCCCATCAACGCCGCCGGCGTCGCCAACATCGCGCCAAGCGTCACGTAAGCGAGCTGGCTCACCGTGGAGTACGCCAGCCGCGCTTTAAAGTTGGTCTTGGTCATGGCGATGACGGAGGCGAGCACAATCGAAAGCGCGGCCACAATGGTGAGGCCGTCAGCCGCCGGCAGAACCTGCATCAGCTCCGGCCCAAACACATACGTCGAGACCTTCAGCATGGTGAAGACGCCGGCTTTCACCACAGCCACGGCGTGCAACAGCGCGCTCACGGGCGTCGGCGCCACCATGGCGTTGGGCAGCCAGGGATGCATGGGCATCAGCGCCGCCTTCCCAATGCCGAAGGCGAACAACACCAAAATGACGCCATAGGCGGTGAGCGCCGCCGGCGCCGGCCCGCCATCGGCGGTCGCCGCGGCCGCGTCCGCAAACACCCCGCCCGGCGTGAACACAAGCGTCCCCGCATAGGCGTACGTCGCCACGATCGCCGGCAAGAGCAGCCCGAGGGAGGCGAGCAACAACACCGTCATATAGACCCGCGCGCCGCGGCGGGCTTTGGCGTCGCCTTTGTGGGCGACCAGGCCGTAAGTGGAGAAGGTCAGCGCCTCGTAAAACACAAACAGCGTAAACAGATCCGCCGCCATCGCCACGCCCATGGCTGAGGCGATCGCCACCGCGAACAAAGCGTAAAAGCGCGTCTGATCCTTTTCGCCGCCGCCGCGCATATACCCAATCGAGTAAAGCGAATTGACGATCCACAAGCCGCTGGCGAGCACGGCGAACACCGCCCCCAACGGCTCCAAGCGAAACGCCAAAGCCAGCTCCGGCGTCACGGCGATGAGCTGCAACGCCGGTCCGGCGGCGCCCGCCGCGCCGGCCACGCCTGTGCGATGGGCCAGGGTCAGCGTAACGGCCAACAACACAAACGCCGTGATCAGCGTGGCGGCCTCTCGCAGATTGGGCGCGCGCCCAAACGCGACAATCGCGCCGCACCCGACCAGCGGGACACTCAGCGCGGCGAGGATGAGCTGGGCGTCCGTCATGACCCGCCCCCTTCGGCCGCTAACGGCTCAACAAGCAACGGCTCGGCGAGCACCGCCTCCGCCGCGCCGCGGGCCAGGCTTTCAAGCCAGCCGGCGTCGACGCCGAACCAAATGTTGGCGCCGGCCAAAACCAGAAGCGGGATCAGCAACGTCACCGGCGTGCGCGCCGCGCCCGCGGCCTCGGCGGCGGCCGACGGCGCGCGCAGATACGCCGCCTCCAAGATCCGCCCGACATAGAAAAACGCTAACACTGACGACACCGCGATCACCGCCACCGCCCACCACCAGCCTCGGTCGATCACGGCGGCGAACAAATAGAGCTTGGAGATAAAGCCCGCCGTCAACGGCACGCCCATCAGGCTCAACCCCCCAATGGTCAAGGCCGCGAAGGTCACTGGCATGCGCCGCCCGAGCCCCGCTAAATCGCTGACAGTGCGAGCGTTAAGCCGCAACGCCACCGCGCCGAGCGCCATGAAAAGCGCCCCTTTCATCAGCGCATGGTTGAACAGGTGCAACAGCCCCGCCGCCACGCCCGCCGTGGTCGCCGTCGCCACGCCGAGGAGCATGTAGCCCACTTGCGCGACGGAGGAGTAAGCGAGAATGCGCTTGGCGTCAGTTTGCACGCACGCCTGCAGCGACGCCAAAATCATGCCCGCCGCCGCCAAAGGCGCGAGAAGCCACGCCAACGTCACTTCTTCAAAGGCGTAACGGCTGTCAAACACCGTGAACAAAAATCGGATCAGCGCGTAAATGGCGGCTTTCGTGGCCGTCGCCGCTAAGAACACAGTGATGAAAGAGGGCGCGAACGCGTAGGCGTTCGGCAGCCATGTATGCAGCGGAAACATCGCCGCTTTCAGGCCCAGTCCAATAAAAATAAACGCATAACCCGCGCGCACGGTGGTCGTGTCTGTCAATGGCGGCAACAGCCGCGCCATATCCGCGAGGTTGAGCGTGCCTGTCGCGATGTAAAGAAAGCCGACGCCAATCACAAAGAACGTCGCGCCGATCGTCCCAAGCACTAAGTAATTGTAGGCCGCCGTCAACGCCCGGCGGTCCTGGCGCGCGCCCATGGCCACCAGCACATAGGTCGACAGGGATGAAATCTCGAGGAAGACAAACAGGTTGAACGCATCGCCCGTCACGACCACGCCCAACAGTCCCGCGAAGCACACCAGAAAAGCCGCGAAGAAGAGACCCCGCCGCTCCGCCGCCACCTCCCGCGCGACTGTCGCCGGCGCGAACGCCGCCGCCGCCACGCCGATCGCACTGATGAGCAGAAGAATCGGCGCGTTCAACGCGTCCGCACGATACTCAATCCCCAGCGGCGGCGCCCATCCGCCGAGCGCATAACTCACCACCCCATAGGTTTCGACTTGGTCGACCACCAGCAGGCTCGCCGCGAAGGACGCCGCCGTCGCGCCTAACGCGAGCGCCCAGGCCGCCCGACCGCCAAGGCCAAACGCCGCGACCGCCGCCGCCAGCAATGGGATGACCGGGATCAAGAGCACCGCGTGGGTGTGCGCCCATGCCGGGGCAAGCGCGCCGACCCAACCGCCGCCGCTTGATGCAGCCGCAAGCGCGGCCGTGATTCCCAACGTCGCGCCGCTCATGACACGCCCCCAGGGGCCGACGCCGCATCCGCAAGCTCTTGCTCATGCGCGCGCTGTTCCAGCTCGTCATCTTCGATTGAGCCGTAAGCGTCGCGAATGCGCACCACCAACGCCAAGCCCACAGCCAGCGTCGCGACGCCGACCACAATGGCGGTGAGGATCAACACATGGGGCAAGGGGTTTGAATACGCGACCTCCAGCGCGTCAGCGCCATAAGTCGCTTGCACCGGCTCCACAACCAATCCCGCCGACGGAGCCGGCTCGGGCGCCGGCGCGGCGGCCGCACCCGGCCCCGGGTCCGCGAGCCCATGATCCTCCGCCCCACGGAGGGCCTGACCGGCGGCGTCATGGACAGTCCAATGGCTCTCGTCCAGCGCGCCATGGGCGGCGGAGACGCCAGACCCGTCCGCGCCGACAGCAGGAGCCTCACCTCCATGGGCGCCAGCGCCGTGGGCCCCACCTCCATGCGCGTCAGCGCCGTGGGCGTCGCCGCCATGATCTGCGCCATGGTGGGTTTCCGGCAAGATGGGCGGCACGCCGCCGCGGACTTTCCCCGCGGTGATGTACAAAAGAAACACCGACGTTTGAAAGACGCCAAGGCCAACGAGACGCTTCACTAAGTTGCCCGACGCGAACACCGCGTAGAGCCCGAGCATCATCAACACGACAATGACCCAGTAATTGTAGTGGGACGCAAGAAACGCGGTCACTTTGTCACCACTCATCCTCGGGAATGTTGGAGACGCGCCCAGCGAAGGCGTAGAAAATCGCCACCACCACCGACGCCACAGTGAACAACACCCCCAACTCCACCAGCAAAATCCCCAAATGCTGGCCGTGCAGACCATGGCCGAGCACGTCATAATCCAAGAACGCCGCCCCCTGGAACAGCGACATCACTCCCACGCCGGCGTAAAGCGACACGCCCGTCGCCGCGCCGGCCTGCACAAACGCTGGCGGCAAGGCGCGCCGCGCCGCGTCCACCCCGTAAATCAGCGCATAAAGCATGACCGCGACCGCCACGATCACGCCCGCTTGGAAGCCGCCGCCTGGGCCGAAATCGCCATGGAACTGCACGTAAAGGCCGAACAAGGCGATGATCGGCACCAGCCCCTTCGACACCACGCGAAGCACGGTGTGCACGTCCGTCGACGCCGCAGGGTCAGCCCCGCCGGCGTGCTCGGACCCTTCGCCGTCGGGAGGCGTCGGTTCAGCCATCCGCGCCTCCCGCCGATGATCGCGCCGACCCCGGCGCGCCATTCACCGGCGCGCGCGCGGCGCCGCCGCCCGTGCCCACGCTGGCGCCGCGCAAGCCAAGCAGCAGCATCACGCCCAAGCCCGCTGTGAAGATCACAAACGCTTCGCCCAAGGTGTCATAGCCGCGATAGCTGGCCAGGACCGCCGTCACCACATTCGGCGGACCCACCTCCTCCGGCGTGCGCACCAAATAGGCCCGGCCCACATACGCGTTCGCCGGCGACTCCGGATCGCCGAAGGATGGCATGTCGATCGTGGCGTAAAGCAGCGCCGCGCCCACGCCCGCAGCCACGACCAACGCCGTCCAGCGCCGGCCGGGATGGGGCTTGCGCGCCTCCCGCGCGGTCAAAAGCATCGCCGCCAGCATCAGCGTCGTCGACACGCCCGCGCCCACCGCCGCTTCAGTAAAGGCCACATCCACCGCATCAAGGGACACAAAAAACACCGCCGACAGCAAGCTGTAGACGCCCGACAACATCACCACCACGAACAAGCGGCGCTGCACAATGATGGCCACCCCGACCACCAGCAGCATTGACAGCAACGTGATGTCTAGTATCAGCACGCCCGCATACCCGTTCGCAGCCGCCGCCGAGACAGGCGCAGCCGCCTCCGCTGCACGCGCGCTGAGCGCCGCCGCCGTCATTGTCCCGTCTCCACGGGCGCGCGCGCAGCGGCCGGTTCAGCGATCGGTGCAGCCGGGCGCTCAGCGCCCGGCGCTGGCGGATGAAACCGATTCAACAGCGGCTGCAAGCCCGCTTTATAGGCCGCGTTAGCGACGGCGTGCGTCGCCGTCGGACTCGTCATCAACAAGAAAAACGCAATCACCGCGAGCTTCGCCGTCGTCAGCGACCACCCAGCCTCAAACATCAGCCCGATCACCACCAACTCCGCGCCCAAGGTGTCAGTGACGCCGGCTGCGTGCAGGCGGGTGTAAAAGTCCGGCAGGCGTAGAACGCCGATCGTGCCGACCAACACGAAGAACAGCCCCGCCGAGACCAGTCCCGTCGCCGCCCCATGGCGCGCCAGCTCCAGCGCCTCCGCCGCGCTCATGAGCGCGGCTCCGACGACGGGCGGGTCTGGGCCGCCTGCGCCAGCGAAATCGTCAAATCGCGATAGCGGAAGAACTTCAAGATCGCGATGGTCGCCACAAAATTAATCAGAGCGTAGAGGATGGCGATATCCACCGCATCAGGTCTTTCAATGTAAAACGCAAACAAAATCAGCAATATCACGGTCTTTGTACCGAAGGAATTCACCGCCAACACACGATCATACAAGCTCGGCCCGATGAACAGCCGCGCAAGCATCATGCTCATCGCCACCAACACCACGATCGTCGCGGCTGTGATGATCATCGTTCCCCCTCCGCCGCACCGACCGCGCGCACGCGCATCTCTTCAAAACCCTGTTCATCCACGAAGTCCGCCGTCAGCGCATGCACGACCATGTCGTCGCCTTCCACAGCCACTGTGACCGTACCGGGCGTCAGCGTGACAGAGTTGGCGAACACCGCCCGGCCCATGGGCGTGCGCGCGCGTCCGCGAACGCGCACGACCCGCGGCGTGACATCAAGGTCTGAGCGCATGACGATGCGCGTGACGGCCACATTGGCCTTCACAATCTCCCCGCCCAGCCAATTCCAATAACGCAAATAGGCCGGCAGCCGCGATTGAGGCGCGGTCTCAGGGTCTAAAATGCCCAAACGCTTCACCAAAATGAGCACGACGATGATGGACGCCCCGCCAAGCGTGAGGGTGAGGGTGTCGGTCGTGCGCCCGGAGAGGAGGATCCACTCCACCGCCAACACGAGGCCCAACACAACCGCCACTATGGCCCCGCCCATGGCTCAATCCCCGACACCGCACGCGCGCCTGCACACCGCTGCGGAGTCTTACTCCACCCAAACCGCGTCTGACCAGGCGCCTGGCGTATGATTATGAAACACACAGCGCGCGTCGGCCCGCCGCAACACGGGTCACCGTTTCGGCGTCGCGAGGGTCACCAGCAAGTTCACCACGGCCACGCCGGCCATGACGGCGGCGATGTAAAACAACACCGGCGAGTACTCCGCCGGAACCGCGGGAACGAAATCGCTGGGGATCTCCCACGGCGCCGCCGCATTCGCAGACAAACCCGTGGGCGTGTTGGTCCCAAGATAAGGGCTGAGATGAAATGCAACCGCCCCGCCGACCAGCACGACCGCCAAAAACGCGCCCAAGCGCCGCAGATTGTCGAGCGACAACAGCGTCCCCAACAGGATCAGCGCGCCGGCGGCGATCTCCGCTCCGCCCACGACTGCGTTGATTTCAGGATGAAAAAAGTCCGCCAGAGGCAGCCCCTCCAGCGTGGCTTTCGCCTCGATGAATTGAAAAATGTGGGCGGTGGTGAACTTCATCACGCCGAACGCCGCCAAGAATCCCCCGGTCACGATCGCTAAAAGCCATTTCACGATTGCCATTGCGCGCCCCTCTCTTCGCTCGCGTCTTCGCGGCTGCGTTCTCACCTGTGTTCGCCGGCGTCCTCAGCCCCGCCGTCCATCTTTATGCCGCTCGCAGCCGATGAACGCCACCGTCCGCCGCGGCGTCGGCCCATGTTGGGCGTCAACGGCCGCCAAAGCTGGACGCCCGCACGCGCTGCAGTTCGCCGCGCGTGCTTTCGCGGACGCGCCGCATAGAATGGGGAGGATCCGGCGCGGACCACCGCCGAACCGCGCGACGCCGGACGAAGGAGACGTGATGGCTTGGCTTACGCCCCGGCCGCCCAAGGTCGCCGGCCGCCCGTTCGCGGCGTATTTAGGCGCCCAGGTGAGCTGGTTTTTCGGCTTCGGCTTGCAGAGCGTGTTGCTCCCTTACACCGCCGTGCGCATTTTCGACGCCTCTGACGCGCAACTCGGCCTGGTTCAAGCCTCGCCGCTGGCGCCCGTGGCGCTTCTGATCCTTCTGGGCGGCGTCGCTGCAGAACGCCGGGACCGGCGCGAGCTCTTAATGCTCTTGCACATGGTGGCTGTGGCGCCGCCAGCAGCGCTGGCCGTCGCGGCCGCGCTCGGCGTGTGGTCGATCCACTGGCTGATGGCCTTCGGCCTCGCCATCGGCGCCGCCGGCGCGATCATGATGCCCACGCGCGACGCTGCGTTGAACGCCGCCGCTCAAGCCTCCATCGGCCGGCTCAGCGTCCAGCGCGCGGTTGTGTTAGCGAGCTTAGTTCAATTCGCCGGCCAAGTCGCGGGCATGAGCACGGCCATCGTCGCCACAGCGGCGGAAGCGCTCCTGACCACGCCCATGACCGACACGTTGCGCGCATGGCAAGCGGGCGCGCTTTTCGGCTGTCAGGCAGTCGCCCTTGCGGCGGGATGGATCGCGGCGTTCTTGCTGCCGCGCCTGACGCCGCCGGCGCCGCGGGGCGAAGGCGGCGTCGCGCGTCAAGTCGCGGAGGGCTTGGCGGTGGTGTGGCGCTCGCCCGTCATCCGACCCATGGCGCTTCTCATGGTGGCGGTGGGCGTGTTTGTGATCGGGGCGAGTTTTCTGGTGCTGTTGCCGAGTCTCGTGCTCGACGCCTTTGGCGGCGGCCTTGGCGCTCTTGGGTTTGCGCTGATTGTGTTTTGGCTCGGCGCTGCGGCCGCGACGGTGGCGCTGACGCGCTTTCATGTGCGCCGTCCGGGCCGTCTTCTCGTTGGCGCGCTGGCGCTTGGGGCGGCGTCCTTGGGCGTTTTTGCGTTTCAGCCGCCTTTCGCAGTGGTGGTGGGGCTTGTGTTTTTCTGGGGGGTGTCCGGCGGCCTTGGCATCGCAATGAGCCGCGCGATCGTGCAAGAGGAAGCGCCGCCGCGGGCGCTGGCGCGGGTGCTGTCGGTTTATCAGCTCGGCTTTGTCGGCGGCGCCCCCATTGGCTCAGTGGGCATGGGCTTCATTGTCGAGCATTTCGGCGCGCAAGCCGGCGCTTTCACGGCCATGGCGGGCGTGTTGACGACCTGTGCGTGGCTGGCGCTCTTCACGCCCATCGGCCGCCTGCGCGGATCACGCGCACCAGCGGGCCATAACGCCGCCGACGACGCCCCAGACAGCGCGCAAGGGAGCCCCAAGCCGGCCGTTGCGGAGGATGTCGGCGCCGCGTAGCGTGCCCGCGCGGCGACGCCCAAGACGAATCGCCCAGCCCCATCGCCACGCTAATCCGATCCCTGGAGCCGCCATGACGTCGCCCGCCGCCCCCTCCGACATCGCCGCCGCCCTGGAGCCGCCGGTCGCGGAGCGTCGGCCCGTCACCCATGAGCTCCACGGGCGCACGCGCACGGACGCGTACGCGTGGTTGCGCGATGAGAACTGGCGCGACGCCATGCGCGATCCCAGCACGCTGCGCGCCGACATTCGCGCGCATCTCGAGGCGGAAAACGCTTACGCCAAGGCCTGGATGGCCGACACCGTCGCGCTGCAAGACGCTCTGTTCAACGAGATGCGCGGGCGCATCAAAGAAGAGGATGAGGGCCTGCCCACACCCGATGGGCCTTTTGCGTATTACAGCCGCACCCGCCGCTATCGCCCCGAGGCCCATGAAGGCCAATACGCCGTCTTCGTCCGCAAACCCATTGACCCATCCACGCAGGAGCCGATCGGTCCCGAAGAGGTGCTGTTCGACGGCGACCGTGAAGCGCAGGGGCGCGACTATTTCGCCCTTGGGGGCCTCGACCACAGCCCCGATCACACGCTGATCGCGTATGGCGTCGATCTGACGGGCTCGGAATACTACACCTTGCGGTTCCGCCGCATCGCCGATGGCGCTCACCTTGACGACGTGATTGAAAACACCACCGGCGGCGTGGTGTGGGCCAATGACAGCCGCACCGTTTTTTGGGTCTGGCGCGACGACAATGGCCGGCCGTGCAAAGTCTACCGCCGGGAGTTGGGCTCAGGTCGCGACGACCTCATTTATGAAGAGGCGGATTTGGGCTTCTTCGTCTCCCTCGGCAAGACGGAGTCTGAGCGCTTCATCGTCATCGACGCCCACGACCACACCACGTCGGAAGTGCGCTTGATCGACGCCGACGCGCCCGCAACCGCGCCGCGCTTGATCGCCGCGCGGGAACGCGGCGTGGAGTATGACGTCTCGGATCGCGGCGAGCGCCTTTACATCCTCACGAATGTCGATGGCGCGATCGATTTCAAAGTGATGACCGCCCCGCTCGCCACGCCGGAGCGCGCCCACTGGACGGACTGGGTCGCCCATCGCGACGGCGTGCTGGTGTTGGGCCAGCGGCTGTTTGCGGGCCATCATGTGCGGCTGGAGCGTGAAAACGCCTTGCCGCGGATTGTCATTCGCCGGTTCGAGGACGACGCCGAACACAGCTTGAGTTTGGACGAAGAGGCCTATTCCCTGGGCTTATCGGGGCTTTACGCCTTCGACACTTCAGTGATGCGCTTCTCCTACTCCTCGCCCACCACGCCGGACCAAGTGTTCGCTTACGACATGAACACCCGCGAGCGGCGGCTGTTAAAGACGCGCGACGTGCCGTCCGGCCATGAGCCGAGCGATTATGTGACGCGCCGCGTCCTGGCGCCGGCCGCCGATGGCGAGACCGTGCCCGTCACCATTCTCCATCACCGCGACACCCCCATCGACGGCTCAGCCCCAGTGTTGCTCTATGGCTATGGCAGTTACGGCCACACGATTCCCGCCGGCTTCGGGACCACGCGCTTGTCCTTGTGCGACCGCGGGGTGGTGTTCGCCATCGCCCATGTCCGCGGCGGCATGGCCAAGGGCTACCGCTGGTATCTCGACGGCAAGCTTGAGAAGAAGCCCAACACCTTCACAGACTTCATCGCCGCCGGCGAAGCGTTGATCGCGGAAGGCTACACCGCGCGCGGGCGCATTGTGGCGATGGGCGGCTCCGCGGGCGGGTTGCTGGTGGGCGCGGCGCTTAATCTCGCGCCGGATCTGTTCGCCGGAGTGGCGGCGCTGGTGCCGTTTGTGGACGTGCTCAACACGATGGCGGATGCGGAGTTGCCGCTCACGCCGCCGGAATGGCCGGAGTGGGGCAATCCCCTCCAGAGTGCGGAGGCCTATGACCGTCTGGCGAGCTACAGCCCTTATGACAATGTACGCGCCGTCGCCTATCCGCCGGTGCTGGTCACGGCCGGGGTGTCGGATCCGCGGGTGACGTATTGGGAGCCGGCCAAGTGGGCGGCGAAGCTCCGCGCGTGTTCCACGGGCCCCGGCCCGGTGCTCTTGAAAACGAATATGGACGCCGGCCATGGCGGCGCCTCGGGGCGGTTCGACTCCTTGAAGGAAACCGCCTTTGAGTTCGCATTCGTTCTGAAGGTGATCGATCGCGCTGCGACCCCGCCGCGTCCCTCATCAGCCGCTATGGGCTGACGCGCCCCAGCGCCGCGGTCTTCACCCGCCATCGCCCGTTGACGCCTCGACGTCGCGGAGCGCGGGAGGCGCCGGCTTCCCCGTCCGCGCCGCGCCGGGGTCTGGCGTTGCGCGCGATGTCTCCCGAGCACGTTGAGG
>CAZMSO010000005.1:36279-59141 GCA_964568975.1 uncultured Caulobacterales bacterium
GCGCGCCGCTCCGACGCGCCCCCGCCTCGTGACGGTCAGCCGGCTTGGGTGCCCTCGCCGTCCTCGGCATCGGAGGCGCCATTGTCCTCATCGCCGTCGCCTGCAGCCGCGTCGTCGGACGGCGCGTCGCCGCCTTGCTCGCCGTCGGCGCCGGAGTCCGCGAGCGCCGCGTCTTCCGCCGCCACACGCTCGGCCTCGCGGGCGGCGAAGTACCGTTCGGGGTTCTTCACCAGCTCCCAGCAATCAATGCCGTCAAAGCGCGGGTCGTCCGCCACACGCTCCGGCACCAGCGGCCGGTCAGCGGTGTCGCCTTCCGTGTCCGAGGCGTCATCAAAGCCGCCAGCGATCAAGGTATCGCGCGTAAACCGCTCGCACGCGACACGGATCTCATCGCGCTGGACTTGCGCAGCGAACTCTTCACGCGCGCGGAAGGTTTCGACTTCTTTGTTGATAAAGGTGATCCAACCTTCCGCCGTGGCCCGGGCGTCGGCGTACTCCGCCGCTTCACTATAGGCCTCGAGCGCCTGTTCGCGCGCTTCATACCGCCCCAGGACATCGTCGCGTTCATAAAGCGTGGCGCCGATCAAATTCCACACATCGCCCGGTTTTTCCAGGCCGCCTTGATCCAACGCCTGGCGCAACGCCTCCTCCGCCTCCTCGAGTTGACCTTCGGAGTAAAACGCTTCGCCCAGCTGGCGGAACAAAATGCCGTCAGCGGAGCGCCGCGCCGCCTCCCGCAGCGGATCCACCGCCCGGCCGAATTCCCGCGCTTGACGATACAGTCGCGCGAGTTTTTCGTAATTGTCGAAGTTACGCGCCACGCGCCCGCGATTCATTTCACGCTCGAGAATACGCGCGCCGTTATACGGCACCTCATAAAAGCTGTAATAATCAACAATGCGCATGATCTCTTTTTCTTCGTCAAGCATGCCGTTGAGATACATGATTTTGTTGATTTCAAACGCTTTACGCGTCTCACCATTCTGGGCGTACAGCGCAGCGATCGACAGCCAAATACTTTCATCCGTCGGGAACAACACCACCATTTCGCGCAAGATCCGCGCGCGATCGCGGGGGCGATCCAGCTCAGTGTACAAGAAGTTCAGCATGTCATAATGCTTGCGCTCGCGCGGGTTGGCTTTGTCATACGCCAACAGCGCGTGACGCAGACTGTCGAGATAATCGCCCTGCTCGGCATACGCCGCGACTAAGTTCAAGTGAACCTTGTCCGTCGCATCACCACCAGCCGCGATCCAACCCTCCAGCCGGTCAATAGCCACAGGGTAATTGCCCTGCACCAAATACAGCTGACCAATGTTAAACATCAGATCGAGCCGTTCTTTGGTGTTGAGATTGCCATCGCGCATGGCGGTTTCCCAGTCGCGAATAGCGCCGGGAACGTCTTCTTGTTGATACAAGACGTTACCACGAATTTGGTACACCACGCCCAGCTCATACGGATTAATGCCCCGCTTCGCGAGCGCGCGATCGAGAAACGTCTTCGCCTCGTCCAAACGTTCTTCATTAAATGCGTCGAGAGCTTTTTGGACGATTTCGCCAATGTCGGGGCTGAAGACGCGGTCGCCGTCGTCTTCTTCCTCTTCATCGCGATTTTGCGCCCACGCCTCCGCAGGCGCGAGCACCGCCACGCTCAGCCCCGCGCCCATCAAGGCCAGCGCCATCACCACAGCCCGCGTGGCCTCGGCGGTCGTCCGCCATACCCACCGCATCGCCATCACACCTCTCCTGCTCTCGCGCCTTGCCTTTGCGCCCGCCGCCGCGCCGCGCCGCGCTCACTGGGCGAGTTGGAACACCAATTCCGTGCGTTGATTGCGCCGCACAACCGCCACACCGTCGCGCACCCGCGGCGCGTATTTCCACCGCGCAACCGCGCGTTCCGCCGCGCGCCGGAAGCCGCTCGCCGGGCGTCCCTCCAGCGTCGTACAGTCGGCGCGCACATTCGCCGTGGTGCCATCGGGGTTGATGTCAAAGGTCATGAGGCATTTGCCCTCAACCCCGCGGGAGGCCATGTTCGGCGGGTATTCCGGGTTGATGCGCACCAGGGGTTGCTCATCGCGGTCGGCGACGACGAGCTGGAAGTCATCGCCGCCCACATCATCGGGATTGATTTCCGGCAGCCGGCCGAGCGCGGACGCCAACGCCTCCTCCGGCGCTTCGGATTTGGCGGCTTCAATTTTCGGCGGCGGCGGCGGCGTGATTGTTTCGTCCGGCGCCTCCGGCTTGCGGCCGCGGGTGACGACATCAGTGTCGCGCTTCGAGCTGACAATATCCAATTGCGGCGGGGCGCGGCGCTCAGTCACCTCGAGATCTTCGGCAAAGATCATCGCGCGCATGCCCAAAAACAGCGCCACCGTGACCACGACCGCCACCGGCGCGCCGACCGTGAACCGTGCGAAACTCATCCCGAACATATACTGTCCTCCGCCGCCGCTCTCGCCGCTCGTCGGCGTCGCCGCGCCCTCGTTGACGCGCGCCACGCAGTTTACATCAAAACCGCCTTTTGGGGAGCCGGCCGCGCCGGCGTCAGTCGCGTCCCCATCACGCGCAGTGTGGTCGATCGCGTTCCGGCCGGCCCACGGCCCCCAAGCCTGTACTCATTCAGGCCGCCCTGGAAGCAGATCACCGAAGCCGCACGCCCGCCGGCCGCCCCGCGCCGGCTCCGGCGGGCCACATCCGACGGCCGACGCTTAGGGCCCCGCATCTTCATCCACGGACACAAACTGAGTTTCGAAGCCGACTTGCTGGGCGGCCTCCATGACGGCGTAGACCGTTGAGAACTTCGCCGAGCCATCCCCTTGAACAATCAGCTCGCCCTTGGGGTTTTCCGCGCGCAACGCCTCAAGCTCAAGGCGCACATCATTGATCGGCACCTCGCGTTTGTTGATCCACACCGTGTCGCCATCCGACACCGCCACGAGCACAGTGGGCTTAAGCTTATCTTCGAAGTTCACGACCTCGGGCCGCACGACCTCGATGCCGGGCTCTTTCACGAACACCGCCGTGACGATGAAAAAGATCAGGAGGATGAACACGACGTCCAACATCGGGGTCATGTTCAGTTCCGCGGCTTCCTCATCCTGGGGATTGGAAGAACGGCCTCGCGCCATGCTCGCCTCCTCACACCCGCCCTGGGGGCGGCTCACCGTGTCGACGCCGCGCGGCGCCGTGACTGCTTCTGTCGCTGCGCGTCTCAGCGCCGCCGCACGGGAGCGACGCGCCGCGCGCCGCGCTTACTCCGGCTTGCGTACGACCACCCCGGCCGCGCCCGCTTCACCCGCTTGATTGTGCACAACCGTCACCACGCGGTGCAACGCGTTGGGATCCGGCTGGATGATCACGGCGGCTTGGCCGCCGGTGTCCACCATTTTGCGTTGGATCCGCGCCGCGACACGCGTCAAGTCCGTGATTTCGCCATTCACAAACACCGTGTTGCGTTCATCGATCTGAACCAAAATCGATGGCGTGTCCGTCGGCTGCTGATCCTCATCGGACGGCGGCGCGATCATTTGCACGCCCTGCTCCTGCAGGAAGGTGGCGGTCACGATGAAAAAGATCAGGAGGATGAACACAATATCCAGCATCGGCGTCATGTTGACTTCCGCGCTGTCCTGTCCGCGATGGCTTCGACGCCGCATAGCCGGTCTCCGTTCAGGTCTGCGCCCCGCCCGCCTTACGGGTCCGGGAAGGCGACCCAGTTTGTGTTCGCGCCTTTATCCGCGGCGGTGTCGCCCATGGGCTCTCGTCTGAGGCGTCGCCCCAGCGGCGCTCACGCCGCGCGGCATGGCCCGCCTCGCCAAGGGCTTACGCCTCCAACGTCATGCGATCTTCCATTTCCCGCACCTTCACGCGGGAGTTCCGCTCCAATTGATGGCTGAAAAACAGACCCGACAAGGACGCCACCATCCCCGCCATGGTCGGAATTGTCGCTTTCGACACCCCCGCCGACATAGCCCGCGCATTGGACGAGCCGGTCGCGGCCATGACGTCGAACACCTCCACCATGCCGGTAACCGTGCCCAGCAAACCCAACAACGGCGCAATGCCCACCAGCGTCTTCACCAGCTCGACATTTTGCTCCGCCTGCTGGCGCACAACCGACACTAAGCGCGCCCGCTCCGCCTCGCCGGCCCAGAACAACCGCCGCTCTTTCTCATCGCCGCGCCGCCGGCCTTTCGCGACCGCCGTCGCGAAGGCGGGGTGATCCGATTTCCATTGCGCCCAAGCTGTCTCGGCGCGCGCGGCGGCCGGCCCGAAGGCGAACTGCCAATACGCTAAGCGTTCGAGGATGAACGCCCACATCACAAAGGTCGCAAACATAATGAAGACGAGGACGCTGCCGCCAGTCTCCAAGAACGCCCGCAAACCATCAAAGGCGTCGAACATGGGGTGTCGCTCCCGCTTCCGCGCGTGGATTGCGTGAGAGGAACGCGCCGCCGGCTTACGCCGACGTCGCGCCGCTCTCCGCATACTCCGCCGCCAAGGCCGCGCCCTGCTCCTCAATCACTTGCTGCACGGCCCGGCTCGCTGACGCCGCGAAGGAGTGGATCAGCAAGAGCGGCAACGCCGCCACCAGGCCCAACACCGTCGTCACCAAGGCTTGGCTGATGCCGCCGGCCATGATTTGCGGGTCGCCCGCGCCAAACAACGTGATTTGCTGGAAGGTCACGATCATCCCGACGACAGTGCCCAACAAGCCGAGCAAGGGCGCGATCGCCGCCGCCAGCTTCAAGAAGTTGAGACCGAAATCGAGGCCGGACGTCTCGCGCATAATCGCTTCATCCAGCTTCAGCTCAAACGCCTCTTGACCGCCTTTGCCGTCGCGCCGGGCGTCCGCCGCCGCGAGCATCAACCGGCCGAGCGGATTGCCCTTTTTCGGCGTGGTGGAGCCCATTTGGCCGCGCACCGCCATATTCACCAGCGTCAGCTGGACGAGGCGCAAAATGCCGAAGGCGCCGCTGAGCAACAGAAGCAAAATGATGATGTAACCCGGCACGCCGCCCTGCTGGATCCGCTCGCCCAAAGTCGGCGTCTCCGTCACGAGATTCAGAAGCTCGCCGCGGGAGGGATCAATCGGCCCGCGCACCACGCGGTCCGGATTGGCGCGAGACACTGAGCGTGCCGCGTCGACTAACGCCCCAGCCGGGGCGCGCGCAATGACTTTCATCGGCGCGCCCGCATCGTAATTCACGAACTTTAAGCCGCCGAGATTCGTCCACTGATTAAAGGCGCCTAAGCGCGTGACCTCAGTCTCACGCGCTTCTCCGCGGGTGTCGATCACCTCGGCGGTGTACGTCACCACATCGCGCTGGTGGATCATCTCCGTGAGATAGGTCTTCCAAATGCTGTCGAGTTGCGTGCGCGTCGGCAAGCGGCGCGTGTCCGCCACTAAGCCCACCTCGTCGCCGCGCCCGGGATACTGCGCCGAAATCACCGAGGCGTTCACCAGCGCGCGCAATTCCGACGCGGATTGCTTGGCCACCCCAAAGAGCTCGCCGAAATCGCCTTGCTTCTCTAAAAGCTCCGCGTCGAGCTCAATAATGCGGGCGTCATTTTCTTGGAATTGCTCCTCCAAGCGCTGGCCTTCCGCCAGCAAGGCTTCGAGCTCGGCTTCCGCCTCGGCCAGGAGGCGCGCTTGCTCGTCAGCGCGGTTTTGGAACTCTTGTTCACGCTGACGCGCCTCCGCCGATTGCTGACGCGTCTCGCGCTGCAGCCGCGTGAGCAATTCCGACAAGGACTGAGCCGGCTCTGGTTGCGCAAGGACTGGCGCGGCGAAAAGCGTGCTGGCGGCGACAGCCGCCGCCGCGATCGCAGAAATCGTTTTCATCGTCTGCACCCTCACACTTAACCCGCGTCAGCGACGGACGTCGCCCCGCTCACAGGAGCCAGAAACACATTCGGCGTCGCCGTTTCCCGCGCGATGCGGATCGCTTGCCGCAAATCCCCGCGATACGACCCGGGGAGATTGTCCCACGCGCCCTCTTCGCTGTTCCACAAACCCAAACGGCTTTCGTCTTTAAACATGTACACCCAGGCGACGCGGCCGATGAGCAAGTAATCCACCAGCGGCGCGTCCGGACCATCGCCGAAGGGCGCTTCCCAATAGGTCAGCTTGCGACCGGATTCCGCTTCGATTTCATAAGCTTCGATGATTTTGCGGTACTTTTCCGACACCGGCACGTCCGGCCGATCCATCAGCGCGCGCAAATCCGCGACCCGTTTCATGCGCTCGTCGCGCTTGAACGGGATGTCCAGCATAATGAAGGTTTCAAGCTGGTCGATCATCTCAAACTGCATGGGCAGCAAGCTGATCGTGATGTCGTCCACCTCCTCGATTTGCCGCTGGAGGTCGTCAATCTCGTTCGCTTGGCTTTGCAGGAACACGCGCTGCTGATCCAGAAACAGCTCTTGACTTTCAATCCGCTGCAGCGTCGCGCGGTACTCGCGGAAGAGATCGCCGCGCCGCTCCTCCAACGCGTCGATGCGCGTTTGCGACTGCTGCCCATTCGTCGTCGCCTGCTCCGATTGCGCGACGGCGCGGTCGAGCTGCGCTTGACGGGCCGACGCCGGGGCTCCGGCGACCATGACGGCCATCGCGCCGCACGCGAAAATCCTGCTTGTCAGAGTGATCATTGACGCTTCGCCCTACCTGTTTGCCGGCCGTGGTCCGCAAGTCGCCGGTTCGGCGGCGCAAACCATCCGCCCGGTGACAGTGTTTCATTTCGTCCAGAGGACGCCTTTCGAGCAACCGCCACCCGATCACGATCGCGCGCGGTCCAGTCGTGCGTGCAAACCCCCTCGCTCGCGTTCAAACGCTAGCATCGAACGCGCCGACGGATCAACTCGTTGACGGGGGTCAAGAGCGTCGAGCCTCAGTTAATGGAATCAGGTCGGCGCCAAAGACACGCCGCTGACGCGGGCGCTGGACTGCCGACGGCCGCCCCGCCGCTCCACGACGCCGCCATGGTCGTACCAAACGCCGAAAGGCTGCAGGCCGCGCGATGGCTGGGGCGCCAGGGATCGAACCTGGGATCGCGGGATCAAAACCCGCTGCCTTACCGCTTGGCCACGCCCCAATCGCTGTGTGCGCGATCAGATATAGAAGTCAGGCTGTGAAAGCAATCACAACACGACCGCCCGCGGCGCCCGCCCCACGCAGCCGCCACACCCGCATTGCGCGCGCCGGCTGCGCTCGATATACACGCGGTCCATCGGAGTATAGCTCAGTCTGGTAGAGCACCGTCTTCGGGAGGCGGGGGTCGTTGGTTCGAATCCAGCTACTCCGACCATTGCGCGCCAGCCTTACCGGGCGCGACGCAGCGCAAGGCGGGCAGCGACGGCGCGCGACAAACCGCTACAAGAACACCAGCCCCAGCATCAGCACGGCGCTCAACGCGATCAGCAACAGCGCGAAATACACCCAATCCAGAAGAAGCACGCGCGCCACCGCGCCGAACGCGCTGGCCCGGTAAGCGACGCGCTGCATGCGATAAAGCCCCCAATTGCTCACGCCGATAAACCCAAACACCGCCAACCACACCCCGACAATGTGGTGGCCAAGGTAGGCGAGCATCAGCAGCAACAACACAAATGTATGAAAATGCAGAGAAAACACTAAGTGGTCATAGAAATAAAGATCCCGCCGCCACACATAAACCAGCGCAATCAACAACGCATACAATGGAAACAAGCCCACCACGATGCGCGGCGCCCAGCGCTGCAACGCCGCGACATAGGCGTCGGGGCGATCAATCGCCAACACAACGCTGTCAGCCAGCCGTTCGCGAAGGGCGAACGAACCAATCACGGACAAATCTATGTCCGTGGCGAAGCCGGCGCGCGTATCCTCCGGCAGGGCCGCACACGCCGCTGAGGCCGCCAGCTCCGGCGTAAGCGAACGGCGCACCGCGCACTTCGCCGCTAAGCGATCGGTCGTGCTCATCGGATTGACGATGACAATGTCAGGCTCCGCGGTCTGCCGCGCGGGGGCGTCCTCGGCGTCAGATGCGGTCGCGGATGCATCGACCGTCGGCTCCGGCGCGCTGCGGCTCGCTTCCGGCGGCGCCAGCGCGCGCGGATCCCCCGCGACGGCGTTCGCCAGCACGAAAAAGACAATGCTTGTGAACAAGAACAGACGAAAAGGCTGCACAAACCGCGCGCGCGCCCCCGCGAGATAAATCGCCGTCACATCGCCCGGCGCGGTGACGAGACGCGGCGCGGTGCGCCAAAACCGGCCATCAAGGGCGAACAGCGTCTCCAGCGCCTCAATGATCAGCACCCAAATCGGCCGGTGAAACCCCCGCGCGCTCTGGCCGCACACTGTGCAGTAGACGCCGACAAGCGCCGCCCCGCAATTCGCGCACGCCCCCGCTAAGACGCCCTTGCGCGGATCCGGCAGCCGACCGCCCACCGCGTCGCCGCGCGCCTCCGCGGCCACAGCGGCCGCCGCCGCGCCCTCAACCGCGCCTTGTCCCGCCGTTTCGACCGCGCTTTCGTCCACCGCGCTCCCCCGTCATGGCGCCAAAACCGCCGTCGCAGGCGACCGCGTCGCGCCCTTCGGCTCAGCCACCGACGCCGTCAGCGTCAGCGTCTGTGAAGCACAAATACCGTGAGCGGTTGATTTGCAACGCGTTTTCACGCCAGCCGGTCACGCGCGGATTCACCAGCGACTTGTTGACTTCATGCCACACCGGCGCCATCGGCGCGTCCGCGAGCATCAGCGCTTCAGCCTCGCGCATCAGAGCCGCGCGCGCCGCGCCGTCGAGCTCGCGATTGGCGGCGTCCATCAGGCGATCATACTCCGGGTCGGACCAGTCCGGGTAATTAAGCGGCCCCGCTTCCGTGGTCGCGAGGTAAAGGAAATTCTGGGCGTCGTTGTAATCCGCCACCCAGCCTGCATCAGCGACGTCGTAAGTGCGCGTGCGCAAATTCTCGTAGTGGATCTGGGTCTCCGTCGCCATCAGCTCCACATCGACCCAATCCGCGAGGCTGCGCCAATTGTCCTGCAAGATCGGCGCGACGCGCGGGTTGTCGCGCGTGTTGCGGTGGCTGTAGACGAAACGCAGCGGCCGGTCCGGTCCAAAGCCCGCCTCCTCCAGCAACGCCAACGCCTGAGCGCGCCGCGTCCGGAGGTCCAGGTCAGCCCACGGCGCGCGCGGCCCGTCGGGATAATTGGCCACCGACGGCGGCACGAATGAGTTCGCCGTCACCTGACCCGCGCGCAATATCTCTGAAACAATGAAGTCGCGGTCCACCGCCATGGCGAGGGCGCGACGCACACGCGGGTCAGAAAACGGCTCACGCCGAGTGTTGAACGCCAGATAAGTCGTCACCAGGCCAGGGCTGACGTGCACATAGCCCGGCAGCGCCTCGCGCAGAAAATCGATTTTCTGGCCCGGGAACTCAGCGTTGAGGTCAAGCTCGCCGCTGCGCACGCGCCGCTCCGCGGCGGCGTTGTCATTCGTGGGATAATACACCACCTCGTCTAAGCACACCGCGTCCGCGTCAAAGAACAGCGGGTTCTTCTCCACGGCCACGAAGTCATTGGTGCGCCATTGCGTCAGCTTGAACGGCCCGTTCACTTGAATATGTTCCGGGCGCACCCAGTCATCGCCCACCGCCTCCACGACATGGCGCGGCAGCGGGAATGTCGTGTAGTGGGTCAGCAAGCCGGGCAAATAGGGGGCGGGAAAACGCAACCGCCATTCCAGCGTGCGCTCATCGACGGCGCGCACGCCCAGCGTCTCCGGCGCGGCGCGGCCCTCATGAATGGCTTGCGCCCCTTCCACAAGATACAAAAGCGAGGCGTATTGCGACAGCGTCTCTGGCGTGAGCAAACGGCGCACAGCGAACACGAAATCGCCAGCCGTCACCGCCACGCCGTCAGACCACGTCGCCTCCCGCAGTGTAAACGTCCACACCAGGCCATCGTCGCTGACCGTCCAGTCCTCGGCCATGCCGGGGATGGGGCGGCCTTCCGGGTCGTCGGTGAACAGGCCGATCAGCATGTCGCCGATAATCGCGTTCTCCCACACGCCTTGGGCCTTGTGGGGGTCGAGGGTTAAAGGCTCGGCGTTGTTGCCGCGATGCAAGACCAAGCGACCGTCATCCTCGCCGCCGCCGCCGCCGCCGCACGCCGCCACGGCCGCCGCCAGCGCCGCGACCACCGTCATCCGCGCGCTGCGCGCCCAGCCCCCTGCACCACGTGTCATCAGCGTGTCCTTTCTGCGTGCCGCGGCTCATCTGCGTACGCGGCTCATCTGCGTGTCGCGGCTTTGGGCGACGCCGCCGCCCGCCAGCCCCCGTCCAGCGGGCCCGCAACCGTCCTTAACTCCGTTAACTGCGTTCCGACGCCACGGCCTGAGCGCCCGCCTCGTTTCCACCGCTCGCACCCCCGTCGCCGTCAGCCTCGGGATCCGGTTCGACCCGGCACAAATAGCGGGAGCGATTGTTCTTCGTGCTGTTTTCCCGCCATCCGGTGATCATGGGCGACACCAGAGACGCGTTCACCAGATGCCAGACCGGCGTCACCGGGCTTTGCTCCAGCAAAATGGCTTCCGCGCTCGCCAGCACTTGGGCCCGGCGGTTGAAGTCCAGGATCGTATTGGACTGCGCCATCAGCGCGTCGAAATCAGGGTTGCTCCATCCCGAAAGGTTCACGGACCCGCTATCGGTGAGAAACGGCGACAAAAAGCCGTGGGGGTCGTTGTAATCCGGCAACCACGTTGCGTCCGCCACTTGGAAGTCGCCGGCCAACACCTTCGCGTAATGCGCCTGGGTCGGGGCTTCCACAGTCTCCACCGACACCCAGTCCGCTAAGCCCGTCCACACCGACTTCACATACTCAGCCAGCAGCGGATTGTCGCGCGTGTCGCGGTGATTGTAGACGACCGCCAGCGGCGCGTCGGGACCGAAACCCGCCTCCTGCAACAGCCGCACAGCCTGCGCCCGGCGAGCGTCCTCGGCCATGCCGCGCCACGGCGCGGACGCGCTGGGCTGATAATTGGCCGTGCTCGGCGCTACGAACGCCCGCGCCGCCACTTGGCCGGACCGCGCCACAGCGCCCACCACCGCCGACGGCTCGATCGCCATGGTCAGCGCTTGGCGCACGCGCACATCCGAAAACGGCGCTTCGCGAGTGTTGAAGGTGATGAAGGTCGTCGCCAGGCTCGGGCTGACCTGCACATAATCCGGCAGCGTCTGGCGCACAGCGTTGATCCGGTCGCCCGGCACGTCGGGGTTTGCGTCCAGCTCCCCCGCGCGCACCCGCTCCTCCACGATCTCAAAATCCGAGATGGGGTAAAAGATCACGTCATCGAAACAAACATTCGCCGCATCGTAAAAGCGCGGATTTTTCCGCAAGACCACATGCTCGTCCACGCGCCAGTCCGCCAACGTGTAGGCGCCGTTGACGACGATGTTGGCGGGATCCGTCCACGCGTCGCCAAACCGGTCGATCACGTGACGCGGCGCTGGCAACATGGAGTAATCCGCCAACAGCCCCGGTAAATACGGCGCGCCGTAATTCAAGCGGATCTCAAGCTGATCCGCGGCCAGCGCGCGCACCCCTAGGGCCTCGGGGTCGCCGCCTTTGTGCAGCGCTTCAGCGCCCTCAATAATGAACAGCGACGGCGCGAACGGCGACTCGCTTTCGGGCGCTAACACGCGGCGCACGCCGTAGACGAAGTCCTCCGCCGTCACGGGCGTCCCGTCCGACCATTGCGTGTCGCGCAGCCGAAATGTCCAAATCAGCCCATCCTCGCTCACCCGCCAGCCGGCCACCACGGCGGGCGTGGGGTCGCCGAAGGCGTTTTCGGTGAACAAGCCGACGAACAAATCGCCGACAATAATGTGCTCGGGATAGACCGCGGCTTTGATGGGATCGAGCGAGTTCGGCTCAGCAAGATTCCCGCGCCGCAGCACCAGACGATCCGCCGCCGGCGTGTCAGGGATGGGCGTTCCCTGGGGCGACGTTCCCTGGGATGACGTTCCCTGGGGCGACGTCCCTGGCGCGCCGCGCTGCGCCGCCGACGACGCGTCCACGCCCTCGCGCTCCGAGGTCGATGGGTTCACCCAATCGCACCCCGCGGCCAGGATCACCGCACCGGCCATGGCGACACCAAGCCACGCCGAGCGCGCGCCCGATCTCGGCCCCGCGCCAACCGAGGCCGCCACGGCCTCGCGATCGCCGCTCACGCGGCTTGCTTGCTCCCGTCTCACCCCACGTCCCCTCATTGCTTGCGTTCAGAGGCTGAACACCGCCGCGACCCGTGCGTGCAGGTCCGGTCAGGCGTCCAGGCGGCCATTCACCATAACGATGGTAACAGACGACATCACGGCGTCGACCGCCTGCATGCGCCGAACGGCGCCTGCGGCCGCCCGGCGGCGCGCTCACCGGTCCTTCGGGTCGATCGCGTCGCGCAGCCCGTCGCCGATAAAGTTGAAACACAACAGCGTCGTCATCATTGTCGCCGCCGGAACGATCAGCGTCCATGGCTTGGTTTCGACATCTTGGGCGCCGGCGCTGATGAGCCCGCCAAGGGACGTCAACGGCTCCTGCACGCCCAAGCCGATAAAGCTCAAAAAGCTCTCCGCCAGGATCACCACGGGGATCGTCAGGGTCATGTAAATCACCACCGGCCCCAAAACATTAGGCACGACGTGGCGCGCAATGATCCGCGACGGCGTCACGCCCGCTGCGCGCGCAGCCTCGACAAACTCCCGGCTGCGCAAGCTGAGCGTCTGGCCGCGCACAATGCGCGACATCGTCAACCACTCCACTGCGCCAATGGCGGCGAACATAATCACAAGCTTCAAAAAGGGCCGGCCGGTCGTGAAGTCCTGCGTCACAGCGAGCAGCAAGATCACAAGGAACACATACGGCAGCGAATACATCACATCGACGATGCGCATCATCACCTGATCCACACGCCCGCCGACGAACCCCGCGGTCGCGCCCCATGTCACGCCAATGACGAAACTCACCAGCGTCGCCACCACCCCCACCGTCAGCGACACCAAAAAGCCGACGGCCGTGCGCGCCACGAGATCGCGGCCCTGGGCGTCCGTGCCAAAGGGATGCAAGCGCTCCCAGGTCGGCGCGACGCCCACGCGATCGGTGTAAATTGTCTCAAAGCCGTGGGGCCACGCCGCCATCACCGCAAGCGCCGCTGCAAGCAACAACGCGAGCATCGCCATGCTCGCCACCGCCGCGCGGTTCGCAAACAGGCGCCGGCGCGCGTCCTCCCACAAGGAGCGTCCCTTGACCGCGGCGGCTTCTGCGACGGCCGCGCGCGCGCCTTGTGTGATCGGGGCGTCGATCATGTCAAACGCACCTTGGGATCGAGCGCCGCGAGCGCCAAATCCGCCAGCAAATTCATCACAATGATCAAGGAAGCGTAGAGGATCACAACCCCCATCACGACGGTGTAGTCGCGCTGCAACGCCCCGATCACGAATTGCCGCCCAATACCCGGCAACGCAAAAACTTGCTCAATCACTAACGATCCCGTCACCAGCGCCGCCGACGCCGGCCCGAGATAGCTCACTAAAGGCGGCAGGGCGGCGCGGAGGCCATGGCGCGCCACCACCCGCGCCGGCGACAAACCCTTGGCGCGGGCTGTGCGAATGTAGTTGGAGCGCAACACTTCGATCATGCTTGCCCGCATCAATCGCGAAATGATCGCGATTTGCGGCAGCGCGAGCGTCACCACCGGCATCACCAGCCGCTCCACGGTGATCCGCCCCCGTTCCAAGCCGCCGGTCGGCAAAAGCTCCCAATGGACGCCCAAGAGCAATTGCAACAACGGACCGACCACAAAGGGCGGCACGCTGATCCCCACTAACGCCACCGCCATGACCGCAAAGTCGCTCGCTTGATTTTGCCGCAGCGCCGCCGTCGCGCCCAACACACCGCCAATCAGCAACGCCAGCACCAAAGACGACGCGCCGACCGCAAAACTGACCGGCGCCCCCTCGGCGATGATCTCCGCCACGCTTTTGTCTTTATACTTCAGCGACGGACCGAGATCGCCACGCGCCAAATCGGCGATATAGCCGAGGTATTGCTGCGCGACTGGCTTGTCCAAATCATAGGCGGCCAAAACCCGCTGCCGGATTTCAGGCGGCATGGGACGTTCTGTGTCGAACGGGTTGCCTGGCGCGGCGCGCATCATAAAGAAGGCCACCGTGATGATGACCATGACGGTGGGGATGGCCGCCAGAACGCGCCGAAGACTGTAGCTGATCATAGGCGAAACAGTCCGTGTCCTGCGCCAACGCGTCGAGACCGGGCGCACAATATGCCGCGCCGCATCAACGGTTCCACGCAGCGTTTGTCCGTGTCAATCAAGGGCCACAGGCGCCGCAATGCGCGTGGGGAGAGCGGCCATGACGCCATTCTTTGACATCACAGAGCAGTTCGCGATCTCGGGTCCTTTGGCGGGCGCAGACCTCGCGCGCGCGGCTCACGACGGCTTCACCGTGGTGATCTCGAATTTGCCGCGCGAGGAAAGTTTCGGCCTCGACAGCGCCGAGAGCTTGGCCGCTGCAGCCGCTGACGCGGGCGTGCGTTTCGTTCACATTCCCGTCAGCATGGCCGAGATTGTCGGGGCGGAGTTCACGCTGCCGCCGGCCCAGATCGACGCGATGGCCGCCGCCCTTGATGGCGAGCGGGCGCTGGCGTTTTGCAAAGCCGGCACGCGCTCGCTTTTGATGTGGGCGCTGGCGGAGGTGAAGGCCAAGCGCGCGACGCCCGAGGCCGTGATGGCGGCGGCCGCCGCTGCGGGGATCGACCTGACGCCGTTGGGGGCGCGGCTGGCGGCTCTGTCTGAGCCGTGATCAGCCGTTATTTGGCTCCATTTGGGGGATCGGTATCGTTCAAACGCGGTGGGATGAGCTGGGCTCAAGCCGCGTGCGGGGCGGAAGCGGGCCGCTGGGGGGCTCGAATCGGGCTGGGAGGCCGACATGGCGCGTGCGTTTTGGCATGCAGAGTTTGAATGGCGGCTGGATCACGTGCGGGTTCGCGACACCGGAGCGGTCGTTCCGATCAGCGCGCCGATTGTTAAAGAGACGCTCGCGTGGATGACGTTTTACCTCGCCATCCAGCCGGTGCGGCTTGTGCGCACGCTGTTCGCGCGTCCGATCCGCGTCGGTTTCACGCCGAGCGCGCCGCCGCCTTGGTATCTGTTGTGGGCGACCTGCCGCGCCGCGGGGGCGCGCTTTGCGCCGCTGGAGGAGTGCGACGTCGCGTTTTATTTTGAGGACGTCACGGTGGGCGCGCCGCCGCGCCCGGTTCTGCCCGCCCATGCGCGGCGGGTGAATTTCGGCTGCACGGATGTCAGCAAGAGCCGCGTCGCGGCTGTGTTTGAGGAGGTGTTCGGCTACCCCCTTGCTGTGGATCCGGAGCGCTTTGAGGGCCCGTGTGTGGAGAAAGGCGAGGCCAACGGCGTCCATGACGGGCGCGTGGTCCAATGCCCCGCCCCGCGCCGCCCGGGCAAGACGTATCAGCGCTTAGTCGACACCATCGCCCACGATGGGATGGTGGAGGACATTCGTTGCCCGACGGTCTTGGGCGAGATTCCTGTGGCCTTCATTAAGCGCCGTCCAGCCGAGACGCGCTTCGCCAACGCCAATTCGCAAGTGCGCCTGGTGGATCCGGCTGATGTGCTGAGCGCCCAGGAGCGCCAACGCATCGCACACTTCGCCGCCGCCATGGGCCTGGAATGGGGCGGCGTGGACGTGTTGCGCGATCGTCGTGATGGTCGGCTATACATTGTCGATGTCAACAAAACGGACATGGGGCCGCCCACGGCTTTGAATTTGGTCGACCAAGTGCGCGCCGCGTTGCGGCTCGCGCGCGCCTTCCGCACCGCCTTCGCGCCGGATGCGCCGACGCCGCGCGCGCCGGCGGTCTCACACACCTAAGCGACGGCTTTGCTTTCCACGAACAAAACACACGAGCAGCGATCCAAGACCATGGCGACACAGATCCCTTTTAACCGCGAGATGAATTTCGAGTACGGCGCCGTCGACCAGTTGTCGCCGCGGATCCGTCGGGTCATTGCTGAAAACCCCGGACCGTTCACCTTCACGGGCACGGGCGTTTATATCATCGGCTCGGGCGAAGTCGCCGTGATTGATCCGGGCCCGGACTTAGTCAGCCATCGCGACGCCCTCGATCGCGCTTTAGATGGCGAGCGGGTCACCCATGTGTTCGTCACCCATCACCACCTCGACCATTCGCCCCTGGCGCGCCCGCTCGCGCGCGACCATGGCTGTCCCGTTTATGGCTATGGCGCGCAGACACGCTTGCCCGTGGGCGGCGAAGTGCGCATGGAGGCGGGCGACGACATTGGCTTCGCCCCGGATGTGGAGATCCGCGACGGCGCTGTGTTCCAAGGGCCTGACTGGACGATTGAGGCGCTCCACACACCGGGACACACGTCCAACCACATGTGCTACGCGCTCAGGGAAGAAAACACGCTCTTCTGCGGTGATCATGTCATGGCCTGGTCCACAAGCGTGGTGTCGCCTCCCGATGGAGACATGGGCGATTACTTAAGTTCATTGCAGAAAATTCTCGATCGCAATTTTGATGTGCTGTGGCCGGCCCACGGCCCCGCCGTGGCCGACCCGCGGGCCATGCTGGAGGCTTACATCGCCCACCGCCGCGAGCGCGAACGTCAAATTATCACGCAATTAGAGGCCGGCCGCTCCCGGATCATCGACATGATCCCGGTGATGTACGCTGACATCGACAAAAAGCTCCACCCGGCGGCGGCCCATTCCATCCTCGCGCACATGCTGCAGCTGGTGAAAGAAGGCCGCGCCGTATGCGAGGGCGAGCCCGGGCTTCATTCCGATTACGCCTTAGCGGTCGCGGCGGCGTAACGCCGCCGCGAGGCCGTGGGATCATCGCGCCGCCGCGCTCTCGCGCCCTGCGGCGATGGCGGCGTCGATGAGGGCGGCGGTGGAGGGATCGCGGTTTGTCGCGGCGCCGCCTCCCTCGAGCTCGGCGAGCACGGAGCTTGCGAGCTTTTTGCCAAGCTCCACGCCCCATTGATCAAAAGGATTGATCCCCCACAGCGCGCCCGCAACGAACACGCGGTGCTCATAAAGCGCAATCAGCGCGCCCAGTGTCTCCGGCGCGAGGTCGCCCAGCAGGATGGTTGTGGAGCCACGTCCGCCCGGACACACCCGATGGGGCGCAAGCGCGCGCGCCTCCGCATCGCTCAGCCCCGCCGCCAAGCCTTCCGCCGTCGCTGCGTCGAGGTCGCGGCCATGCAAGAACGCTTCGCCCTGCGCGATCATGTGCGACAGGAGAATCCGCTGGTGCTCAGGCTGGGCTTCGCCATCGTCCAACACGCCCACGAACTCCACCGGCACGGCGTCGCGACCCTGATGGAGCTGCTGGAAGAAGGCGTGCTGGGCGTTGGTTCCCTCCGCACCCCACGTAATCGGCGCGGTCGGGCCGGCGGGCGCGCCGTCGAGCGTGACGCCCTTGCCGTTGGATTCCATCTCAAGCTGCTGGAGGTAAGCAGGCAAAAGCCTAAGCCGCCGCGCATAAGGGATCACAGCGCGGGTCGGCAGGCCGAGCGCGTTGCGGTTCCACACATCGAGCGCGCCGAGGAGGCAGGCGGCGTTCGCCTCCAGCGGCTCCTCCGCGAAGGCCGTGTCCTGGGCGGCTGCGCCCGCGCGCAAGGCGTCGAAGACACCGGCCTCAAGCCCCGCATCGACAGCGAGGCTCACCGCCGACCAGAGCGAATAGCGCCCGCCCACGCCCTCATCGAACGGAAAGATGGCGTCCGCAGCCACGCCGAAATCCGCCGCCCGGTCGGGCCGCGCAGTGACGACGGCCATGTGCTGGGCGGCGGCCTCAGCGCCAAGCGCCTGGACCAGCCAGGCGCGCGCGGTCTCGGCGTTGCGGAAAGTCTCCTGGGTGGTGAAGGATTTCGAGACGGTCACGACCAGAGTCGTCTCAGGATCGAGGCCTTCCAGAGCGTCATTGATCTCCGCGCCGTCGACATTGGCGGCGAAGCGCACGTCCATGCCCGGCTCGCGGCGGCGCTTGAGCGCCTCCCAAATCAGGCGCGGCCCAAGGTCCGAGCCGCCAATCCCCACACTCACCACTGAGCGGATCGGGCGTCCTGACGCGCCCGTGCGGCGACCCTCGCGCAGGGCGGTGGTGAAGGCGCGCACGACCACGCGCTGTTCATTCGCGCGCGCGATCGCCTCAGCGCTCAGGCCGCCGCCGCGGGCGGCGGGGTGGAGCGCCGGGCGGCGCTCTGTGGGATTCACCTCGCCGCCCGAGAGGAGGCGCCGGCGGCGGTCGTCCACGCCCCGGGCGCGTGCGAGCGCCCGCAGCGCCTCAAGGCCAGCGGCGTCCACGCGGTGCTTTGCGGCGTCGATGGTGAGGCCGAGGCCTTGGCGGCGCAGGCGCGCCAGGCGCTCGGGCTCTTCGCGCACCAGGGCGAGCAGGTCCGCGTCTTTCACCCGTGCAGCCGCCGCCGCGACGGCCGCCCATTCCGGCGTGGTCTCTAATGCCATGATGCGCCCCCGCTCTGGTCAGCCGGCGCGAGCGCGCGGCGGCCTTCATCTCGCTGGGCGATAGCCGCGCTCGGCGCAGCGATCAAGGCGCGAACCGCTGAGGCCGCCGGGATCACGGCGTTCTGGGGCGCGGGGCGGCGTCCACGCCCATCCCCGCGCTGCGCTCTCTCGATGAGGGAGAGGGTGCGCGTGCATCCCCCCCTCCTCGAGGGTCGCCGCGGGCTCGCCCCGAGAAGCCCCGTTCGCGTTAGCCGTCATGTCCGAGCGTGACTTGAGCGTCCAAGGCCGATGTCCGTGGGATCCGCGGCTCTTGCTATGCTCACGCGAGGATGACGGCGATGGATGGGCCCATCAGCTGTGTGGACTCGCGGCGCAGGCGGACCTGAGCGCCGCTGTCCGCGTCAGCTCGCGTACTTCACCGTGCAGCCATAAGCGACGGTGCTCGCGACCGCGGGGGGTTCCCCGGCTTCCACCGCCGCGAGCGCCGCGCGCACGTAATTGGTGCGCTCTTGCGGTGTTTGCTTCCGCGCTTCAGGGCTTTCCTGGCGGTTGTCGATGGCGCCCTGATAAACGAGCGCGCCCTCGTGAATCACGAACATGTGCGGCGTGGTCGCCGCTGCATAGAGCCGGCCCACCTCGCCCTCAGGATCCAGCAGAACCGCCGTCGGCGACGCGCCGCGGTCGTCGGTCAAGGCGTTGGCTTTCGCGCCGTCGACATAGCCTTGCTTGCCCGGCGCGGAGGACACCACCGTCAGCCACGTCACGCCATCGGCGGTGGCTTCGGCCTGCAGCTCTTGCATGTTGTTGGAATCATAATGGGCTTTGACATAGGGGCAGCCGTGATTGGTCCACTCCAGCACCACCGTGCCGTCAGCGTAATCCGACAGCGTGTGCTCCACGCCGTCGGAGTCCACCGCGGTGAAATCCGGCGCGCGCGCGCCCACGGCCAAATCGTCAGCCTTCGCGGCGGCGCCGGAGGCCAAGGCCGCAACAGTCAGAAACGCCGCAGCTCCAGCGCCGGCGGCCAATCGCACTTGGCGGTCATGCATCATGGGTCCATCCCCTGTCTTTGCGTAATGCTTACGCGTCCAACGCGTCTTTCAGCGCGGCGATCACGATCTGCGGCGTCAAAACCTGCGGCAAGGTAATCGCATCGCGGTCATCCACCAAGAGGAGATAAAGCGGCACCCCCGCGCGGCCATGGGCCGCCAGGGCCTCAGCGATGTCGGGATCGCGATTGGTCCAATCGGCGGTCAAGAACGCCACGTCATACTGCTCAAAGGCGGCGCGCACCGCGGGCTGGTTGAGGGTCAGGCGCTTATTGGCTTGGCACGTGATGCACCAGGCGGCGGTGAAATCCACAAACACCGGCCGGCCCTCCGCGCGCAACGCCGCCACTTTCTGCGGCGACCACGCGTCATGGGCCCCAGCGCCGTCGCCGGCGGCGTCCGCGGCGGACGCTGACGCAGAGGCCGGCGCTGTCGCGCTGACGGCGCCGGCGGCGACAATCGCGAGCGCAGCCACGACGAGGCTCGCGACCGCGCCGGCTTGGGCCGCCCGTGCGCCGAACCCGGCGCGGCCGCCGGTGGCGCCAAACGCCCAAACCGCAAACGCAACCGCCGTCATGGCCACAAGCGCCAAGCCCACGCCATTTGCGCCGGTTTGTTGGGCGAGCGTCCACACCAGCCAAATCGCGGTGAGGAACATGGGAAACGACAGCGCTTGCTTGAACGTCTCCATCCACGGGCCAGGCTTGGGCAACGCGCGCAAGAGCTGGGGCGCGACGCTCACCGCCACGAAAGGCGCAGCCAGTCCGAGCCCGATCGCCCAAAACAGCGCCACCGCCACATAAGCCGGCTGAGTGAGCGCAAAGCCTAAAGGCGCGCCGAGAAACGGTCCAACGCAGGGGGCCGCCACCGCCACCGCCAACACCCCCGTGAAGAACGCCCCAACGCCGCCGCCACGCGCAGCCAAACCGCCGCCAACGCCCTGCAACGAGGTTCCGACCTCAAAAAACCCAAGGAGATTGAGCCCGATCGCAAACATCAACACCGCAAGGGCCGTCACAAACGCGGGCGATTGCAGCTGAAAGCCCCAGCCCACAGCCTGGCCTGCGGCCTTGAGCGCTAAAATCGCGCCCGCGAAGACGGTGAAGGTCGTCAACACGCCGGCTAAAAACGCCACGCCTTGCCGGCGCACCTCGCCGGGATGCTCGTGGGCTTTGTTCACAAACGCCAACGCCTTGATGGAAAGCACCGGGAACACGCAGGGCATGAGATTGAGGATCAGCCCACCCAGAAAACTCGCCGCAACAAGGCCGATGAGCCCGGCCCATCCCAGTGCGCGGCCGTCGCCATCCTGACCAACGCCGCCGGCCGCAACCGCGCCGAGCCCACCGCCGACCGCGCCTGGCGCGGCTGTCACCACGACCGCGCGCCGCGCCCAATCCCCGCCACGCCGTTCCTCAAACGCCACGACGCCGGAAATGGGCTGCAACCCGTCGCGCAAGGCGGCGCCCGGCGTCAGCGCGAGACTGAAACCGCGCGCGTGATACACCGCCGGCTGCGGCGCGTTGTAGTCGATGATCTTTGCGTCATACGGGAAGAAGTACGGGTCGCGAACCGCACCCTCCGCAATCGCTGCGCCCAGCGTCTCATCGGCGAGGTTGAGCCGGACCACATCGCCGTCGCGCGTCAGCCCCGCGTCAAAGCCGAGATCCGCCGGCGCATCGGCCAACGCTTGGTCCATGCGCGCGGCCCAGCGCGGATCGCGCGCAGAGGCGCCGGTCTCCGCCACGGGCAGACGCAGAGTTAGAGAGACGTCATCAACGGGAATGCAGATGTCGGCGCATTCCTGCCAATAGAGATTAGCAGTGACGAGGACATCGCCGCCCGGCGTAAGAGCATCTGACGCCGTAAACGGAACCGCAAGGACGAGTTCGTCCTCATAAATGTAGTTCGTGACCACACCGGCGAGGTTGTAGACTTCAGGTGCTGGCCAAATGATTTCGCCCGCGCTTAGCCCGTCCGGCAAATCCCAGCGGACTTCCGTGCTTTCCCCAGCCGTGCCGGCGTTGCGCCAATATGTGTGCCAGTCGGGCGCGATCTCTTTATAAATCGCCACATGGAAGGTGTCGCCCGGGGCAATCGAGGCCGCGTCGCTGATCAGGCGCACCGTCACATTATCGCTGCGCGCCGTCGCGCTCTCCGCAGCCCATGCGGGCGCGGCGGCGAACAGCATAATCAGCACAAGGAAAAGGCGCATGGGTCAGTCTCCGGGCACTCGGCGATAGACCCGCATATAAATCGAAACGCGCGCAAAAGCAGGCGCTTCGCGGAGGACTCGCGGCCTTGTGACCCGTGCGCGATCCGGCCCCACGCACTGTGCGCCCGGGACCCCGCGACGCGCGTTACACCGCCGCGGGTTGTGGCTGTTGTTGGCGCATGGCCCGGTCAATCACGCGCTTCCAATTCAACAGCGACACATTGTGGATGTAAATTGCATTGAGCGCCGCGGAATCCCGCAAGGACACCAACGCCTCGGGCGAAAGCTTATTCAGTTTCTCCATCGAGACCGCATAATAATCTGCAACTTTCATCGGCTGCCCCAGAGAACCGTCTGGCGTGCGCGGTTGGAAATTGACGGTTTTTTCATCAAACAACTGATGTTCTTCCAAAACACTCACCAGGCGTTCGGTGGTCACCCGCTGCTTTTCGTAATTGGTCAGAAATTCAATCGCTTCTTTCGTGAAGTCCGTCGGCTTGCCGTCTTCGAAGAACGGCATATCCGGCGTGTCCGTCACCAGATCCGAGCCGGCGTCGACGCACACGACATAACCGCTTTGTTCGCCCATTTCGGGATTTTGTTGCGCGAACACGAAGGGGTAGCGGCGAATGAACGCCGGCAAATACATATCGGGATCTAAGACGCCGTCCTCGTTGATGAACAAATTCGCGCCCGCGCGCAGGCCCATCACCACCAGCGGCGACTTTTTCTCACCCGCGAAAATGATCGGATAACTGAGCGCCGCCGCCGCGAACTCGCCCACGGTGACCGGCACCACATGGGCCTCGCGGGCGAAGGCGAGCGGCGCTGTGCTGCGCTTCACGCCAAGACGCCCATGCCGCTCATGGCTCAAGGGTTCGGGCTGCTTGAAGAACAACACCGTTCCGGTGATCTGCGCCTGTTCGCCTGGGTTCGCCATTCGTCGCCTCCGCCGCCCGGGAAAGGCCGCAGCAATAGCCGACTGTCCACCAGGCGCCAATGCGCCCCGTTCAGTCGCCCAACCGCGCCGCGCC
>CAZMSO010000005.1:59241-61314 GCA_964568975.1 uncultured Caulobacterales bacterium
CGGCCCTCGGGCGCGCGTCCCGCGCGCATTTGGTGTATAGCCCCCGTCCATGACGTCGACGAATCGCGCGCGCGTGCTTGAGCACGCCCAAGCCCTGTGCGCTGTGCGCGGCGCACGGCTTACTGCGCTGCGCCGGCGCGCGCTGGAGGCGGTGGCGGACGCGCCTGCTCCGGTGAAAGCGTATGATCTCTTGCCGATTCTGGGCACGCCGGAGCAGCCGGCCAAGCCGGCGACGGCCTATCGCGCGCTGCAATTCCTCCAAGATCTCGGCCTTGTGCACCGCGTGGCCGGGCTCAACGCCTATGTGGCCTGCGCCCATGGCGGCGGCGTTCATGTCACGGAGCTTTTTGTCTGCGACGACTGCGGCGCCACCATGGAGCAACACCGCCCAAGCCTGGCGGCGACCGCGCCTCAGGGTTTCGTCGTGCGCCATTCAGTCTTAGAGCACTATGGCCAATGCCGCGCCTGCGCGGCCGGCGCATCGTCCCACCGACGCGGATCCGCCAAAGCTTAAGGACACCCGTCATGAGCCAGCCGACGACCGCCGACGCCTGGCCCGTGCTGTGGCGCGGCGCGGCGAATGCGTGGGAATGCGATGAGCTTGGTCATTTGAACGTGCGCTTTTACGCCGCCAAAGCGTTGGAGGCGTTCGCCGTCCTGGTGGAGGAGCTTGGCGTTCCCAACGGCGAGCGGGTCGACCCCATCTCCGCCGCGCGCCCGACCCGGGTGCATATTCGGTTTTTGCGCGAAGTTCGCCCCGGGCGGCGTCTGACCATCGCCGGCGGCGTCGCGCATTGGGACGAAGCCGGGTTGGAGGCGGCGCTGGAACTGCGCGACGCCGTCGACGCCACACCCTGCGCGGGGGTGTGCATCGCGGCTGAACACGCCGACCCCATCACGGGACGCGCCTTCCCGTGGCCCACGCGGTTCGCGGAGCGGGCGAGCGCCTTCGCCGTGACGCCGCCGCCCCATATCGCGCCCAAGGGCTTAGCCCCCGGCCCAGACGGCCCGCCAGTGACGGTCGCGGCCGCGAACGCCGCCGGGCTGGCGGTGATCGGCCAAGGCGTGTTCCACGGCGAGGAGGTCGCAGTTGACGGCCGGCTGCGCCCGCACGCCTTTATCGGGCGGGCGTCCGACGCCAGCGGGTTTTTGTTTCAGCCCGCGCTCGCGGCCGCGCCTGATCTCGACATTGTCGTGTTGGAGATGCGGCTCGACATTCTGCGCCGGCCCGCTTCCGGCGACCGGTTCCTCATTCGCGGCGGCGTCATTGAGGTCGCGGAAAAAACTGTTCAGTCGCGCCAATGGTTCTTTGAGCCGGCGAGCGGCGCGCCCTGGGCGGCGCTGTCGGTCATGGGCGTGTTCTTTGATGTGAAGGCCCGCGCCGCGGCGCGCCCGCCCAAATCCGTCATCGCGGCGTTGCGCGCGCGCACCGCCCTCGCCGCTGCAGGATAACGCGGTCTAGGAAAGCAGGCCAAGAACGCAGCCAACGGCCAAACGGCGTCCGGGCCGGCCGCGCTGTCACGCGGGCTTACCGCTCGCGGCGGGTCCGCCGGCGTCGACATGCGTCTGGCTGCGCCCCTCGGCCAGCCGGTAAGTCGCGTGGAGCACGGCGGCCGCGCGCTCCAGCCCCTCGGGGGCATCGACCATCGCCTCCGCCCGCGCGACGAGCGCGCTTAAGCCGCGGGCCTGGCCGAACGGCGCAAGCGCCAACAACCAATCCAGCGTGGGCGGCGACGGCGCGCCGATGGCGGCGACCGCTTCCTCGATCCAGGCCGATTCAAACAAGGGGTCGCGCAGCACCACGGTCCGGCCAGCCCACGCCCTCACAGCCTCCTCAAGGCGCGCGGGCCCATGAACGCCCGCCGCATCCGACCACGCCGCGTGCGCGCCGCTGTCGTCCACTGACGCAGCGACGGCGGCGAACACCCACGCGTCATCACGGTTGCTTGGGTCCGGCATCGGCTTAGGGTACGGCGCGGCGATCGTTTTCGTCAGCCGCGCGCCTCTGACACGCTCACAGTTCCCGGTGTGTGTGGGGCGTGGGATCCGCAAGCGGCCCTGAGAGCGGCCCTG
>CAZMSO010000005.1:61414-62605 GCA_964568975.1 uncultured Caulobacterales bacterium
AGCGGCCCTGAGAGCGGCCCTGTGAGCGGTGTTGAGCGGCTGTGATTGGCGCGCGGCTTGAGTGAGCGCCATGTCTCGATCAGAACGCGCGCTGGGCGCGTTACGCTTTGAACTATGGAGAGTTTTGCATGACGCTCGCCCTTGCGCCCCTCAGCGCCATCGCCCGCCTCACGCGCGCCGTTCTGGCCGCTGGCGTGTTCGCCATCGCCGCCGCGGGCGCAGCCTCCGCCCAGGACGAGGCGGCCGCCCCCAGCGCTGCGGCTGAAGCCGCTGTCGCGGACACTGTCGTCGCCTCCGGCGCGTTCGACCGCAAACGCAAACGCACCTCCGGCGGTTGGGAAATCGTGCGGCGCGGCGATGCGACGGTCTTGCGGCTTCAAGACGACTTCCGCACCGGCCGCGGACCGGACATCAAAATCTTCCTGTCGCCCAAGACATTTGCGGACGCGAACGGCCAAAACGCCACCACGGGCTCGCTGTTTTTGGGGCAATTGGACTCCAATCGCGGCGCAGCGGAGCTGACGATCCCCACGGACGCGGATCTCACGCAATTCCAAAGCGTCTTAGTGCATTGCGAGGAGTTTTCGGTGCTTTTCGGCGGCTCGTCCTTGGCTCTGACGAACTGATCGCCTGACGGCGCGCGCGGGGCCAAGGTGGACGGGCCGAGCTGAGCCGGCCAGGCGGCCCGTCAGTCGCCTGCCCCCAGCTCGAACGGCGGGCTAAGCGTGGGCGGCGGACCGAGGGCGTCTAAGAAGGCCCGCGCGCGCGCCGCCGCCGCATCCGTGACGCTGGCGTCAAGCGCGTCCTGGAACACGTCGCGGGCGTCCTCGCGCCGCCCCCGCGCAAGCAGCGCGAGACCGAGGCCGAGCTGAGCGTCAAGATTGTCCGGCTGGAAGGTGAGCAGCCGCGCAAACACCTCCTCGGCGTCGGCCGGCCGGTCAGCGCGGACTAAACAGGCGCCATGAACGGCCAACCGCTCCAGGTCCCAGGGATCGGCGGCGACGGCGGCGCGCGCGTCCTGGCAGGCGGTCGTGGTGAGCCCATCAACTAAGCGGCCCGCTAACGCGGCAGTGTCCGGCGCCGCGCCGCCCGTTGGACGCGATGGGGGCTGCGCCGCTGAAGCCGGCGCCGCGCGCGCCGAGGCGCGCTCCGACACGGGCGAGGCCGACAGGGGCGAGGCCGACACAGGCG
>CAZMSO010000005.1:62705-71240 GCA_964568975.1 uncultured Caulobacterales bacterium
GGCGAGGCCGACACAGGCGGCTCCGACGCCGCCGGAGCCGGTCGCGCGCGCTGCCCCGCTTGCGGCGCGCCGATAGCGGAGGAGCCGGCGTAAAGGCGCGACGCACCGCGCACGGTCCCCGCCACAGCCTCCGCCAGGGTGATGTCGACAATCACAGCGTCGCCGCGGATAAACGCTTGCGCCGCCAAAACCGGCGCGCGCGTCGCCACCGTCACCGCCGCGCCGTCCGGCGCGGGCGTCACCGTGAGGTCGCTTGCGGGTCCGCCGGGGACAAGCCGCCACACCGCCGCCGACGCTTGCGCGCCTTGGACCTGGATGCGCACGCCGCTCGGATCCGGCGCAGCTTGGGCGCTTTGGGGCGGCGCGGCGAAATGGATCGCCAGTTGTGCGCGCGCACCGTCAGCGCCGACAGTCACGTCGCGCAACTGCGCGCGCGCGGGGACCGCGATCGCGACCAGCGCCGCGAGGGCGAGGCCGGCTGACGCCCGGTGCGCGCAATGGAAGAGGGCGAGGCAGTCCATCCACTGGCCCTGCGCCAAACGCTGTTAAGGCCGCGTCAAATCTCTCAGGCAAAGGCGAGACACCCGCGCGCGACACATCCAAATGGCCGGTGGGCGCGGCGCACAAAGCCGGTTATGAGTCACACTGCGCCGATGCACGGCGCGTCGATCCGCCCGCCGCCACAGCAGCCGTCCCCGCAGCCGCCGCTTCGCAGAGCAGCCGCCGCTTCACAGAAGAGGATCCGCCATGCGCGACGCCGTCATTGTGTCTTACGCCCGCACGGGCTTAGCGAAGTCCATCCGCGGCAGCTTCAACATCACCCACGGCGCGACGATGGCCGGCCACGCCATCCGCCACGCCGTCGCGCGCGCGGGCGTCGAGCCGGAGGCCGTTGAGGATGTGATCTTGGGCTGCGGCTATCCGGAGGGCGCGACGGGCCACAATCTCGCGCGCAACGCCGCGATTAAGGCGGGCCTGCCGGTGACCACCGCCGGCGCGACCCTCACCCGCTATTGCGCCAGCGGCCTCAACGCCGTCGCAAACGCGGCCTATCAGGTGCTTAACGGCGCGCCGATCGTCGTCGCGGGGGGCGTGGAGTCGATCTCTCTGGTCGAGCGCGGCGTCAAAGAAGACGGTCAGCCCGCTCTCAACATGCACCATTTCGTGGAGCCGGAGCTGTTTGCGAGTCACGCCGCGCTCTGGATGACGATGATTGAGACCGCTGAAGTCGTCGCGGCTCGCTATGGCGTCACGCGCGAGGCCCAGGACGCCTACGCGCTCCAATCCCAACAGCGCACCGCCGCCGCCCAGGACGCCGGCGTTTATGATCAGGAAATTGTCCCCCTCACGGTGCAATGGGCGAAGTTCGACAAAGCCACGGGCGAAACCTCCATGGTCGCGCACACCGTCGATCGCGACGAGTGCAACCGTCCCCAAACGACGCTTGCGGATTTGCAGGGATTGAAGCCCGTCTTTGCGAACGGCCAGAAGATTAAGGAAGGCATCTCCATCACCGCCGGCAACGCCTCCCAACTCGCCGACGGCGCGGCTGCGCTTGTGGTGATGGAGGCTGGTGAGGCGGAAAAGCACGGGCTTGAGCCGCTCGGCCGGTTCAAAGGCTTCGCCACCGCGGGGGTGGAGCCGGATGAAATGGGCATCGGCCCGGTGAAAGCCGTGCCGCGCCTCCTCGAGCGCCATGGCCTCACGGTCGATGACATCGATCTCTGGGAGCTGAACGAGGCTTTCGCCAGCCAGTGCCTCTATTGCCGCGACGAACTGAAGATCGACAACGAGAAGTACAATGTGAACGGCGGCTCGATCTCCATCGGCCATCCCTATGGCATGACCGGCGCGCGCTGCACGGGCCATATTCTGATGGAGATGAAGCGCCGGGGCGCGAAATACGGCGTCGTCACCATGTGCGTCGGCGGCGGCCAAGGCGCGGCGGGCCTGTTTGAGGCGGTTTAGGCGCCCAACCCCGCGGCGTGGTAGCCTCAGCCGATGACCGATGTTGTCTCGACCGACCCGCCCATGTCCGCGGACGACTTCCTCGCCTGGGCGGAAGGCCGCGAGGGCCGGTGGGAGCTCATCGGCGGCACGCCCTGGCGCGCCATGGCCGGGGCGACGGCGCGCCACGACGACATCGTGGTCAACATCATCAGCGCGTTGCGCGCGCTGTTGCGCGGAGGGCCGTGCCGGCCACGGTCGGCGGACCAGGCGGTGCGGATTCCCAAAGGCAATGTCCGCCGGCCGGACGTGCTGATCGATTGCGGACGCCGCGACGGGCGCGCCTTAGCCGCGATCACGCCGGCGGCGGTGTTTGACGTGCAATCGCCCTCCACGACGAGCATCGACTATTCGCTCAAGCTTGATGAGTACCGTTCGATCGCGAGCCTGCGCCACATCGTCTACATCGACCCCGACCGCGCCCGCGCCGCCCATTGGTCGCGCACAGACGCCGACGCGCCGTGGACGGTCCAGGACCTGATCGGGCTGGACAACGCGCTCGATCTGTCGGCCGTCGGCGCAGAGCTGCCCCTCAGCGCGATTTATGAGGACGGCGACCTGGACGCCCAGGCCTGAGGCCTTGGGAACGCCGAAGGGGATGCAGCCGCCCCGGCTCTATCCGCGCCGCAAGACCACGACCCTGTTGTTCGCGGGCATCGCGATCGTGCGATCGAGGGCGAGGCCGTGGGGCGCGGCGGTCGCGGCCACCTGATCGAGATCGCGCACGCCCCAGTCCGGGTCGCGCTGTTTGAGGGAGGCGTCGAAGTCGGCGTTTGAGGGCGCGGTGTGAACACCGCCCTCAGAGAACGGCCCGTAAAGCGCCAATACCCCGCCCGCGCGCAACACCCGGCCCGCGCCGGCGAGCAGACCCTCCGCCGCCGCCCAGGGCGCAATGTGGATCATGTTGATGGAGACGACCGCGTCGAACGGCGCGTCCCCTTCCCGTCCCTCCACCGATCTCTCGACCGGCCAAACGGCGTCGCGCGCGTCGAGGGCGATCGGCGCGGCGATCTGGGCGAGCCCCGCATGCGCGGCCCAGGCCGCGATGCTCGCGCGCGAGGCGGGATCAGGGTCCGTCGGCCGCCAGTGCAGATCCGGGCGCGCGCTGACAACCGCCACGGCGTGCTCGCCCGTGCCCGCGCCGATCTCCAGCACATGGGCGTTTGGCGCGAGCAGGCCCGCCAACGCCTCCGCAAGGGCGGCCTGATTGCGCCCGGCGGAGGGTGAAAACAGCCGCGCATCCTGCGCAGCGGCGCGCTCTTCCAACGCGATGGGCTTGTCTGTGCTCATAACTCTCTCACGGCTCCCTCACAGCTCGGTTGGGGCGTCGCCGACGCCTGAGGCAGAGCGCATAAGCGCCGTCCGCTGACGCCCTGCGTCGAATTCGCTCTGGCGCGGCGACGTCAATCACGCTGGAATGATCGTCATGACGGCGCTCACGGTCCTGGAGTTCTTCGCCGGCGGCGGTCTCGCGCGAGCCGGGCTCGAACGGGAGGGATCATGGCGATGCGCCTTCGCGAACGATTATGATCCCATGAAAGCCGCTGCGTATCGTGCACACTTTCGTGACAATGTGATCACGCAAGCGGATGTGTGGGATCTCAGCGGCGATGCGCTGCTGGCGGCGACGGCGGGGCGGGCGGCCGACCTCGCCTGGGCGAGCTTTCCCTGCCAGGACTTGTCGCTGGCGGGCCCGCGCGCAGGGCTTGCGGGGGCGCGCTCAAACGCATTTCACGGCTTTTGGCGGCTTGTCACGGCGCTGCGGACCGCCGGCTGCGCGCCACGCGCGATTGCGCTGGAGAATGTGACGGGCCTGCTCACCTCCCATGGCGGCGCTGATTTTGAGCGCATCATCGCGGCGCTGGTGGAGGCCGGTTATGTCGCCGGCGCGTTGCAGCTGGACGCCGCAGCGTTTCTGCCCCAATCGCGGCCGCGCGTGTTCATTGTGGCCGTGGATCACGCGGTCTTACAGCGCCTGGGAGCCGTGGCCGCCATGGCGGCGGGTCCTGATCCGAACCGGTGGGGCTGCGCGTCGGCGGTTATCCTCGCTCACGCTCGGCTGCCGGCGCGGCTCAAGGCGCAATGGGCCTGGTGGCGGCTGCCGACGCCGCCGGCGCGCAACGCCGACTTGATCGACGTGCTGGAGGAGGACGCGTCCTGGTGGCCGGACGCGAAAACCCAGCGGCTGCTTGGTCTCATGGGCGCGCGCAGCCTCGCCAAGCTCGACGCGGCGCGCGCCTCGCGAGCGCGCCGCATCGCCGCTGTTTACCGCCGCGTGCGCGTGGAGGCCGGCCGCCGGGTGCAGCGGGCTGAGGCGCGCTTTGATGGGCTGGCGGGGTGTTTGCGCACGCCGGGCGGCGGCTCATCGCGTCAGTTTATCCTTGAGTGCCAAGGCCACGCCGCGCTGCGCGCCCGCGCGATCACTCCGCGCGAAGCGGCGCGTCTTATGGGTGTGAGCGATGCCTATCCGTTGCCCACCTCCGACACCGCGGCGTTGAAGCTCTTGGGCGACGGCGTGGCGGTCCCGGTTGTGGCCTGGCTGGCGGAGCATCTGCTGACGCCGCTGCTCTACCCCGCGACAGCCGAGGCGCCGCCGCCCACGCGCGCCGCCGCCCTGTGACGGACGTTTTCACGCCGGAGCGCCGCGCGGCGGTGATGCGCGCGGTCAAAGCCCGCGACACCAAGCCTGAGCGCACTGTGCGCCGGCTCCTCCACGCGCTCGGCTACCGCTTCCGGCTGCATCGCAAGGACTTGCCCGGCGCGCCGGACATCGTGCTGCCCGCCCGCCGGGCGGTGATCTTCGTCCATGGTTGCTTTTGGCACGGCCACCATTGCCGTCGCGGCGCCCGGGCGCCGCACGCGAACCGGGCCTATTGGCTCGCGAAGATCGCGCGCAACCGAGCCCGCGACGCCGCCGCGTGCGACGCCCTCGCCGCCCAGGGCTGGCGCGTGGCGACGGTGTGGGAGTGTGCGCTGAAACACAGCCGGCGCGAGGAACTGTCGGCGGCGCTTGCCGCCTTTCTCGGCGCCCCCGGCGCAGCGACCGCCGCGGCCGGTTCAAATGTCAGCCAAGACGCGTTACCTCAGCGGATGACGATTGGAGATGGCCCATGCACGACCTCACTCGAGAATTGATCGACCGCCTGGCGACGCTGACGCGCGAAGGCCGCATCCCCTGGGTGGAGGGCCCGGGCCAAAACGCATTTGGGTTTGAAGCCGACGGCTATGCGGTTTCCGTGGACGCCGCGCCGTCAGGGCCGATGATTGTGGTGGCGGATTCCGAAGGCCGCGAGCTTGAAGCGCTCACAGGCGAGGAACTCTCGGAAAGCCGCAACGCTGAAGGCCTTGATTACGAAACCGTCGTGCGGGAGATGCACGCCAGCGCGCGGCGCGCGGCGCTCGGCACCGATGAAGCCATTAAGCGGATCCTGACGACATTGTCGCCGGGCGGCGAAGCGGGCGGGCGCACGCCGGCGAGCTGACGAATCAACCAGCCGCCTCGGCCTGCTCCGCGAGCCACACGCCGCGCGCCACCGCCCGCGCCAGGCAGTCGGCCGCCAGACTCCCCAGCCGCGCCAGAAGAAACGGATCCGCCGCCGGCGCGTCCTCGCCCAACGCCACGGCGAAGACGATGTCGCCGTCAAAGGGCGCGTGCACCGGCCGGATGGCGCGCGCGAGCCCGTCCTGGGCCATTATGGCCACGCGCTGCGCCTGCGCGGGCGTCAAGGCGGAGTCGACGGCCACGATGGCGATCGTGGTGTTCTGGCGCGTGCCGGCCAGCACGCGCGGATCAACCTTGGCGCGGCCCCAGTCCTCGAGATCCATCGGCCCACGCCCGGCCGCATCGCCGCCCGCCCATGGCCGCGCGCCGCCAAACTCCGGCGCGCCCTCCCATGTCTGCTCAAACGGCCAGGCCCAAAACGCGTCGGTCCCCGGCATGCGCGGCGCGCCGAAGCAGTTGACAGCCACAAGGGCGCCCACAGCCAGGCCGTCGCGCGTCACCGCGCTCGCCGAGCCCAAACCGCCAGGACCCGCGCCGGCGCGCGCGCCCAAGCCCGCGCCCGCCCGCCCCAGGGCGAAACGCTCATCGACAGCGTTGAGCGCCGCTGCGCCCAAATCGCGGTAGGGCGGCGCGCCGCCCCAGGCTTTGTCGCCGCCATTGGCCAAATCATAGAGGATCGCGGCGGGCACCACGGGCGAGGGCGGAACCCCCTCTTGGCGGAAAAGCTCAAACCCCTCGCCGCGAGCGCCGAGCGCCGCCGTCACCGCGTCGGCGGCCGCCAGCCCGTAAACCGACCCCCCGCTCAACACCAGAGCATCGATCGCATCAACAAGGGTGTGCGGCGCAAGCGCGTCCGTCTCGCGCGCCCCGGGTCCCCCGCCGCGCACATCCACCGCACACACCAGGCGTCCCGCCCGCCGCCGCACCACAGTGACGCCAGTGGCGGCCCGCTCGTCCTGGGCGTTGCCGACCAGAAGATCGCCCACATCTGTGATCAGATTGCGCGCGCCCGGCCGCGTGGACAGGGACGCCTCGCCCGTGATCGTCATCAACGCCGCTCCTCGACCCCATTCACGTCCAGTTCGTTCCCGCCGGAGTATCGATGATTGACCACAGCAGATCCACGCCGGACAACGGACCTGCGGCGTCGCCGCACCCCCACGCGTTCACACCGCCATCGCTTTGAGAGACACGGCCATGACCCACTTCGCCTCCGCACGGCCCCACACGCGCTGGGGCGCGCCCTCCGGCGCTCGGGCGCGCACCGCCATGGGTGCGGCGCTCGCTCTTGTGATCGGCGTGATGGCGACCGCCTGCTCGCGCGCGCCGTCCCCATCGCCGGAAGCCCAGGACGCCGACCCTGGGCGTCCCGCCGTGACGGCGCCGGGCGCGGACGCGGAGGCGATGGTGGCCGCCGCCCACCCGCTGGCCGTGGCGGCCGGTCTGGAGATGCTGCGCGCCGGCGGCTCAGCGGTCGATGCGGCCGTGGCCGTCGAAGCGACGCTGAGCTTAGTGGAGCCGCAGAGCTCCGGCTTCGCCGGCGGGGCGTTCCTCGTCCACTATGACGGCGAGACCAGCGCCATCACAGTGTATGACGGTCGCGAAGCGGCGCCGGCCGCGGCGACGCCGGACATGTTCCTCGACGACGCCGGCGCGCCCTTGGGTTTTCGCGACGCCTGGGCGAGCGGGCTCAGCGTCGGCGTGCCCGGCGTGGTGGACATGCTCGCCCTCGCCCATAGCGATCACGGGGCTCTGCCCTGGGCGGACGTGCTCGCGCCGGCGATCACGCTTGCAGAGGATGGGTTCCCCGTCTCACCGCGCCTCAATCAGCTGATTAGCCTGTTGCGCTTTCACCTTGAGGTCCAACCGCAGACGCGCGCCTACTTCTTCCCTGACGGCGAGCCCGCGCCCGTCGGCCACATTCTGAAAAACCCGGCCTATGCGCAGACATTGCGCGCGTTGGCGCAGGATCCTCGCGCGCTCCACACCGGGCCCATCGCCCAAGCGATCCTCACCGCCGCACAGGCCCAACCGCGCCCCAGCCGGCTGACCGCGGCGGATTTCGCCTCCTACAACGCCCGCCGGACGCAGCCCATCTGCACGCCCTATCGCGCGTGGCGGGTGTGCGGCGCGCCGCCGCCGGCGTCGGGAGGGCTCGCCGTCGGCCAGATCTTGGGCGTGTTGGAGCGCCATGACTTCGACGCCGGCGGCGCCGAGGACGTCGACAATTGGGTGCTCTTTACGGAAGCCCAGCGGCTCGCTTACGCCGACCGCGACCGGTATGTGGCCGATGAACGCTATGTGGCGGTGCCGAAGGCGGGGCTGTTAGACCCGCGCTATCTCGCCCAGCGCGCCGCGCTCATCGACGCCCATGGCGCGGCCCGCGAGACGGTGACGGCCGGCGACCCCTGGGCGTTTGATCCCGCCGGACCGGCCCCGGAGAGCGTGGGCCTCGACACCACGGCGGAGGCGCCGGGCACGACCCATTTCGTGATCGTCGACGCCGCGGGAGACGTCGTCTCCATGACCGCCACCGTCGAGGCGCCCTTCGGGTCCGGGCGGATGGCCGGCGGCATGATGCTCAACAATGAGCTGACGGATTTCGCGCGCGCGCCCGTGGACGCCCAAGGCCGCCAAGCCGCCAACCGCGTGGAGGCGGGCAAGCGGCCGCGCTCATCCATGTCGCCGACCATTGTGGTGGATGAGACCGGCGCGTTTGTGATGGCTACAGGCTCGCCCGGCGGCAACTCCATCATCGCCTACACCGCAAAGTCTCTCGTCGGCGTGCTGGACTGGGGTTTGACGCCCCAAGAGGCGGCGGAGCTGCCGAATGTCGTGGCGCGCGGCGCGCAAGTGCGCGTGGAGGCGGGCCACCCCCGCAGCGAGGAATTGGCCGCCGCGCTCACCGCCCGCGGCTTTGCGGTGGCCGAGCCGTCGCGGGAAAACTCCGGCATCCACACCATTGTGCGTCAGCCCGATGGCGTGCTGGTCGGCGCCGCCGACCCCCGCCGCGAAGGCGTCGTCGG
>CAZMSO010000005.1:71340-105234 GCA_964568975.1 uncultured Caulobacterales bacterium
AGCCCGATGGCGTGCTGGTCGGCGCCGCCGACCCCCGCCGCGAAGGCGTCGTCGGAACGCCTTAAGCCCGCACGTCGTCACATCCTTTAACAACTTTATCCTTTAAGAATTTCCGCTGAGGTCGCTATGCTGAAATCGATGTTATTATTTCACGTGACTCTACTCTTATTTTTTGGAGAGAAAACTTTAGCCCAGACTCTAATTTGCCGCCCTGATAAATCAGTATCTTTCGAAAACATAGAAACGAAGGAAAGCTTGCGCGCACGCGATCTGCACATTCGAATCGGTCGTGTTGGTGAAAATTACCTTCTCCAACGATGCTCATTTACTCAAAGCCAGGGGCATACGACCTGTGACAGTTACGCGGTTGATCACACATCTTACACGCAGTCGCCTGCTAAATTTATCTGCGAAATCGATGATTCAATACCGGCATGCAATGGCTTCCCGATCAAACACTACTATTTCGCCGGCCAGCTCGATGTACAACTCTATCAAGATGGTTCGTACATAGAAAACATGGGTCGCGGCATAGTCTACTTCGGACAGTGCGCGATCGAATAACGCCCCGCTCACTCCCGGCGCAACAGTATGTCCGTCAGCAGGCTCCCCAGAGCGCTCGGGCGGTAAGCGGCCTTGAACGCTTTGGGATCGAAGCCGCCCTCCGACCACTCGATCAGCGACAGGCCCCGCGCCTCGCCCTCGCGCACATAGGCCTCGAAATACGCGTCGAGAACGCCGGTCTTGCCGCCGCGCAGGTGCAGATACTTCGGCGACAGCTGCTGAAGCGCCGCGGACACCGGCTCGCCCAACTGGAAATGGCGGTAGAACACGCCCATCAGTCCCGCCCGATCCGCGCCGGACTTGCAGTGCATCAGCGCCGGATAGCGAATGGTCGCGAACAGATCGCGGATCATGCGCGGCACCACCGGCCAGGGCGCGTGACGGGAATTGACGCGCAGCGTGACAAGCTCGAGGCCCAAGCGATCGCACGCATCGCGCTCCAGCACATGAAACGATTTCCGCGACAGCCCACGCAGATTAATCACGGTCTTGATCCCCCGCGCCGCCCAGCGGTCGAGCTGCGCCGGGCTCGGCTGGTTGGAGCGCCACATCTCGCCGTCGATGGCGTGGGCGTTTTGGAACGCGACGCGCAGGATGTGATGGTCGCCGAACAATAGGCCAAGATGCGCCGTGAGCCGCTTTAACGGCGTGGCCAGGCGCGCCGCGACCTCGGCGTCCGTCACGGCCGGCTCGGGAAAGAAACTGAGGACGCGATGCGCCACCCCCGCCGGCGGCGCAGCCGGCTCGCGCCGCAAATGCGGCGGGCGCGAGGCGGCGTCGGGCGCGGGATTGTCGGGCGCGGGAGCGTCAGATGTCGTCGTGTCGGCGGTCATGGAGCGGCTATCGCACGGCGCGCGCCCTGGCGAAACGCCGGCGCGCTCACGGCAAGCCCGCCAGCTTGTGCGTTTGCAGACACAACCGCCAGCGCGGGTGCTCCAAGCAGTACTGCGCCGCGCCGGCGGTGTTGTCCGCAAGCGCCGGCCCGTCCATGGGCTGCAGCAGAAACGCGGCGAAGGCCAAGCCCTCAAACGCGTGCGGGGGCGCGCCCTCTTGGGGGTAGACGAGCTTCAATTCATCGCCCGCCGTTAGTGCAAGCGCAGCGCCCGCTTTCGGGCTCACACACACCCAATCAAGGCCGGGCGGGGCGGCGAGCGTGCCGTTCGTCTCCACCCCCACCTCAAAGCCCGCCTTATGCAGCGCCGCAATCAGCGGAGCGTCGAGCTGCAGCAGAGGCTCGCCGCCCGTGCACACCACATAGGGCGCGCCGTCTGCGCCCGCCGGCCAGGCCGCCTGCACCGCCTGCGCAAGAGCCTCCGGCGTCGCGAAGCGACCGCCGCCGGGCCCGTCCGTCCCCACAAAATCCGTGTCGCAAAACTGGCAGATCGCGGAGGCGCGGTCCGCCTCGCGCCCGCTCCATAAATTGCAGCCGGCGAAGCGCAAAAACACCGCCGCGCGGCCCGCGCGCAGCCCCTCGCCCTGAAGGGTGTAGTAGATCTCCTTCACTGCATAGCTCATAGGCTGGAGATAGGCGGCGGCGCGCGCCAGCGGGAGGGGCCGACGCCGCCACACGCGATGTGACGGTCCGCCGCTCCCCGATCCGTCAACGCCCCACGTCAACGGCCGTCGGCCTCCCCTTGCGCACCGAGTGCGCAAACCGTCTAAAAGTGAAGGCTCAGTTGGGTGTAGCCGAACAGTGTCCGATCGCCCTGCGGCCCGCCGGGAACCGAGCGCGTGAACTCCCCAAACACCAGCGCCGACGCGCCAACCTCCAGGCGCAGCGCATCCGGAACGAGCCAATAGCGGGCTCGCGCGTCGATCGCATGACCAATGAAATCGCCCGACCGTCCGGACGGATCACGCAGGCGCGCGATCACAAAGCTGTCGGTGTCTGACGCCAAAAACGCCGCAGAGTAATGGAGCCGGGCGTCGGACCGCGGCCCCGGCGCGACGTCAAATCGCACGCTCGGCGCAGACACGTTCGCCGGAGTCAACGGCCCGTGCAGCGACGTGTTGTTGAGGTCGCCGCGGCGACCGCCGAACAACCGCTCATACTGGTCGAAGCGATCATCGGCGGGGTCTTTGTCGCCCGACGCCCAATAATACTGAAACGCAACCCGCGGCCGCCACGGCGAATCGAACGTGTAGCCGAGGCGCGCCAGCAGCTGTGACGCGCGCGTCGTCAAATCATCGGTGTCCTCGGGGCTGGTGGTGGCGCGGCGCGACCCGAAACGCAACGAGCCTTCCACGTCGAGATCCCAACGCCCGACCGCCGGGGCGCGAAAGAGGCGAACGCCCGGCGTCACATAGCGGCGGTTGGCGGTGGGCGCGTCGTTGGCGTCCTCCTCATTGAGGCCGTAGGCGAACACTTCCGCCCACAAATCCGACGCGAAAGCCGGCGCCGCGTCGGCGCGCCGATAATGAACCGCCCACACACGCTGGTTCCATTGTTCGACATTCGCCGCGATCTGATTGTCGCCCACGCTCTCGCGATCGCTCGGGCGGCGATCGATGAGGGCTGTGAACACGACATGCAGTTCATCCCCGTTCGGAGTCGTCGAAATGGCGTGAAGACCTGTGAAGGCGCGGATCACATTAGCGAAGTCGACCCGCTCAAGCTGACGCTCGGAACCAATGTCGATGGTCTGGCGGCCGAGGAGGAGCGCGCTCGTTGAACCGGCGCCGAGGACCCCGGGAGCGGGAACCTTCACGTAAAGCTGCAGGACGTCCAGCGCATCGACAAAGCTGCTCGTCAGCGGCGTGCCGTCGTCGGCCAGATACGCGCGCGCGTCTTGGATTTCAGCGCCTAACGTCACTGGGCCGACATCCGCCTCAGCATGCAACAGCGACCTCAGCAAAAACGCCTGATCGCTTCCATCAAACCCAGCTCTGAACTGACCATCGAGGCTTTCATAGCGGCCGCGAATCTCGCCTGAAAAGCGCACGGGGTCGGGCGCGCGCAACGCTGTTTGCACGCTCACGGACTCAGCCACAGAGATCGCGGGGTAAAGGCTGAACAGAACCGCCGCCGCAGCCAGTCGCGTCCCCCAAAACATCACCGTCCCCACCGCACGCATACCGCGTTGTCCACTCCCCGAAGATCGATTATTCAAGAACTATGGACCAATCAAAAACTGTCCTCGCCCTCGGCGCCCTCGCTCAAGACACGCGTCTTCGGGTCTTTCGTCTGTTGATCGAACACGGCGTCGACGGCCTTCCGTCCACCGAGATCGCGGATCGCCTCGGCGTGCGCCGCAACCTGATGTCGTCGCACCTGCGTCTGCTTGCCCAGGCGGGGCTGACGACCACGCGGCGCAACGGCCGGCTTATCATTCACGCCGTCGACCTTGAGGCCACGCGCGCGCTGTTGCGCTTCTTGGTTCAGGATTGCTGCCGAGGGCAGCCGGACGCCTGCACCTCCCTGCTCAATGAAATACTCCCGATCACCAGCTGTACGGACAGCGGTTCGATAGTGCAAGACTCATTGAACCATTGAGCGGTCGCTGGGTCCACCATGCGCAGTGACCTCTTATGGTGAGCGTCGGCGGCGTTCCGGCGGGGGCGCACCGGCGTCACACGCGACGCGCTCGAGTGTTGCGCGCGACAGATCGTGACGCCAGGATCGCGCGTCCGCCACGCGACGCCCCCGCCATGCGTCCCGCTCCAGGATCCCGCCATGAACCTCACGGAACTTCTCATCCCGACCTACACCAATATGCTGAGCGCCCTGTCGCACTGGCTCGACACAGCCCAGGAGCACGCCTCAGAACCCGAAGCGCTCCTCAAACAGCGCCTCGCGCCGGACATGTTCCCGCTCGCCGCCCAAGTGCGGTTTTGCTGCATGCAGGCCTATGAAGCGGTCGCGCGCCTTCGCGGCGAGGCCTTGCCCGACATCTGGAACGTTCTGGCGCAAGAGGGGCGCGACGCGGGCGACCGCGCCGGCGATCTCGCCAACGCCAAAGCCCGCCTCGCGGAGGCGCTCGCCTTCTTATCAGAGGTGAGCCCCAACGCCCTTGACGCGGGCGAGGACCGCCCGATTGCGCTTGAGCTCCCCAACGGGATGACGTTCGACATGAACGGCGCGCAGTATGCCCGCGACTGGGCGCTTCCTCAGTTTTACTTTCACCTGATCACCGCTTACGGCGTTTTGCGCAGCGCCGGCGTACCGCTGGGAAAAGCCGATTATGTCCGCCACGCCTTCGCGTATCTGCGTCCCGACGCACCGCCGCCGGCATAAGAGCCGCGCACCGACGCGTCAGCGCCCGCAAGGCCCCGCGCTGGCCGGCATTGACGACGATTTCCCTTCCGCGGCGGACACCCTTACATAGCGACAGGGACGCCACGGATCGCGTCGCTCGCGGAAGAGCGCGATGGACATCAAAACGCGGGTCGGCCATGTGCTGAATTTTCTGGGGAACCAGAAATACGCGCTCGACGTGTACCAGCGCGGCTATGTCTGGACGGACCGCGAGATCCGCAAATTCCTGACCGATCTTGAGGACCACGCCGTCGATTGGATCGCCGATCTCGGCGCGGCCCCGCCTTGGTTTCTCGGCACCGTCATTGTCGAGCGCCGCGGCGGCGTGAATTACCTCGTCGACGGCCAGCAGCGGGTGGTGACGCTCGGCCTCTTGCTTCTGGCGCTGCAACCCCTGGCGGACAAAGCGCGCCGCGGCGACATTGAGCTCGCTTTGCGAGGGGAGAACAAAACCCTCGCCCTGCCCGTCGCCGTCGGGCGTTACCAGCTCGCCTTCGCGGCGCTGGCCCGTGGCAAGGGCTCCCACGCCTTTGAAGACCGCGACGAGGACCAACAACGCATCGCAGCGGCGTTTTTGCGCATTAAGGACTGGATTGAAACCTCCACGCGGGAGGACGATTACCCCGCCCTCATTGAAGGCGTCTTGCGCCATTGCAAGCTTAACATCGTGACGGTCTCCGACACCGATCTCGCCTATCGGCTGTTCAACAGCCTGAATTCCCGCGGCAAGCCGCTGTCGACTATCGAAGCGCTGAAGAGCGTGCTGCTCAGCGATCTTGAGCCTGACGAGCGTGCGGATCTCGCGGCGGCCTGGGACGCCGCGCGTGCCGAAGCCGAGGCTGGCGGCGGCGGCGATCCGACGCTGCAAGCGCTGCAAAGCGCGCTGATCGCGCGCGCAGCGCCTGCGACCCAAACAACGGCCTTCGCCGCCTCGCGCGACGTCAAAGCCATTCGCGAAAACCCGTTTCACTGGCTGACCTCCGACGGCGACGACCGCCCGCCGGCGGAACAAGTCGCGCGCGAGCTGCCGTTTTTCATGAAGCTCGATGTGCGCCTCGCCGCAGCGGTGGAGGCGGTCATCCCCGGCGCGGAGGCGCTGCACTTCATTGACGCCGTGGGTCTGCCGCTCGAGCATTGGGCGCCGATCGTGATGGCGCCCTTGACGCCGCTTTACGCAGACGCCGAGGAGAACGCCCGCAAAGCCGCCGCGGCCGTGGCGTTTCTCGACATCGCGGCCGCGCGCCTGACATGGCGGCCAGCGGGAGCCGCGACGCCGGCGCAAGCGCGCGATTTGCTGGCGGGCCTTGCGCCTCACTTGCGCGACACGGACCCTGAAAGCCTCGCTTTACGGCTCGCGGCGCTGCTGCAAGGCCACGCGCCAGAGCCGTTTGGATCTCAAGAGCCGGTGCATGTCGGCGGCGACGGGCTCGCCACCACCGCCGCGCATGCAATCCTCGCGCGCCTGACGGCGTTCTTTGAAACATTCACGCCGCGCCCCGCGGGCGATTACAGCATCTTCGCCCAGGGTGCGGCCGGCGCGCCGACCTTGACGCCCCTGATTGACGCGGCGGGATCGCATCAGCTGGCGACGGCGATGGATCGCCTCGGCGCCCACGTGCTCACGCCGCGCGAGACCGCGCGCGCGCTCGCTGACGCGCGCACGGCCCAGGAGCGCTCCGCGGCGTTGGAGAAAGCCGGCAACGCTCTGGCGGCCCTCGCGGCTGACCTCACGCCGCGGGCCCGCGCAAAGCTCGAGGCGGTTTCGCGCGGGCTCGAGCCGCCCTTCGGCGCGCCCCAATCGATCGCCGACATAGACGCGCGGGAGCGGTTTTACGCCGCGCTTGCACAAGACTTGTGGTCGACGGAGCGCATTATGGACGCCGCCGCTGACCCCAATCCGCGCCTCGTTGCGGCCCTCGGGCTCGGCGCGGGGTGACCACAGCGCCACGCGGCTATGTTAATTTCTTGTTAACCTGAAACCGGCGCCGCCCCTCAGGCGTAGACCCTCGTGGGTGTGACGCACACGCCTGTCGATGGGGACATGCACCGTCGCCATCCTGTTTCATAGACCAACAGGAGTTTCTTCGATGCCTATGCGCACTCTTTTGGCCGCCGTCGCCCTTGGCGCTCTGGCGACGCCAGCCTTCGCGGATCATCATAAAGACGACGAAGCTTACGCTGCAGAAACGGGCGACATTGTCGACGTCGCCGTGGCCAACGGCTCCTTCACCACGCTGGTGGCGGCGGTCCAAGCCGCGGACCTTGTCGACACGTTGAGAGGCGACGGCCCGTTCACCGTGTTTGCGCCGACGGATGAGGCGTTCGCGGCGCTGCCGGACGGCACGCTCGACTCCCTGCTTCTGCCGGAAAACAAAGACCAGCTGACGCAGATTCTGACCTATCACGTGCTGGCTGGCAAAGTGATGGCGGGCGACATCGCCGGCAAACAGCTTGAGGCTGACACCGTCGCCAACATCAAGCTGCCGATCGACGCCACCGACGGCGTGGTCGTGGGCGGCGCGAATGTCGTGACGGCCGATGTGGCCGCCTCCAACGGCGTGATCCACGTGGTCGACGCGGTGATCTTGCCCCCGACCGAGTAAGCGCTCAGCGTGCAGACCCGCCGCCGTCGCCAGCGACACGACCCCCGTTGGCGCGGTGCGCGGGACCTGCGCCCTGGCATGCGCCGCACTTCAGCCTGGAGCGCCGGAGCCGTGGCCTGTGCGCCACGCCCAGCGGCGTCCTCGGCCGATGTGACGGATCTCCGTCAAACCTGTCGCTGAGAGCGTTCCCGCGACGTGCGACGACATCCCCTGGCGCCGCGCGGTCGGACGCCGTCCGGCCGGTCTAGGCGAGAGCGGCGCGGGCGCGCCGCGCGCGCGCAACAGCGCGGGCCTTCGCCTCCACATGATCCATAATGGCGCCGGCGACGTCTTTACCCGTCGCTTTTTCAACGCCCTCAAGCCCCGGCGACGAGTTCACCTCAAGCACTTTGGGCCCTGAGTCCGCGCGCAACACATCCACGCCCGCGACGGACAAGCCAATGGCGCGCGCGGCCTTAACCGCCATGCGTCGTTCGTCCTTGGTCAAGCGCGCTTTTTCAGCACGCCCCCCCTGATGCAGATTGGAGCGAAACTCGCCCGCCTCGCGCGCCACCCGCCGGACGGCGGCGACGACTTTGCCGCCCACCACAAGGCAGCGGATGTCCTGACCGGCCGCCTCCTTGATGAATTCTTGCACCAAAAAGTCTGCGCCGAGACCGCGAAACGCCTCCACCAAGGAACTGGCGGCCTTGCGCGTCTCCGCCAACACCACCCCCTTGCCTTGGGTGCTTTGCAACAGCTTCAACACCAGCGGCACATCCCCGGCGATGTCGAGGAGATCCTTCGTGTCTCGGGGGCTGCGGGCGAAGGCCGTGCGCGGCATGTCGATGCCTTGGCGCGCCAAGACTTGGTGGGCGTAAAGCTTGTCGCGCGCCGCCGCGATCGGCGCGGATTCATTCATGACATAAACGTTCATCGCCTCAAATTGGCGCACCACCGCAAGGCCATAGGCGGTGACGGACGCCCCGATGCGCGGAATGACGGCGTCATAGCTCGCCAAGGGCTTCCCGTCGCAATGGATTTCCGGCCGCGCGGCGTTGATGGCCATGTAACACCGCGTGGTGTTGACGCATTCAGCGGTGTGGCCGCGGGCTTCCGCGGCTTTGATCAGCTGCGTCGTGGAGTAATTGTCCGGCTCGCGGGTGAGGATGGCGATGCGCAAGGGCGGTTCGGGCGGCGGCGCGAGATTGATTGGCCTGATTTGGTACGCCGCGTAATCCGATTGGCCTTGCACACACGAAACGCTGGGCTTGACCATGACATCCTCAGTGATGGCTTGGCGGCCCAAAAGCATGCGATAGGCCATTGAATCACGATTGGTCAGGGTGACCTCGATGGGCCAGGAGCGCCCGCCAATCTCAATGGCTGTGCAAATTACGTACCGGCTTTCACTGTCTCCGTTCGAGCTGACCACCCGCCGACGCGCCGTCACGGGCGCCGCGCACGCAATCCGGATGTCGTCATTGCCCGGAATGGGATGAATTTCAAAACGAACTTGAGGATGCGTCAGGGAGCCGAAGGTCTCCACATCAAACGCATGGAGGGCGGATGTGTCCGCGCCTGTGTCAACTTTGACTTTGATTGACGGCACCTGGAGGTCCGGCAGAGCCGCCCATTCCTCCCACCCCAAAACCAGGGTTCCTGGTCCTGCGGCGCCTTCCGTCTGTGACGCAAACAGGCCCATGGCCTGCGCCTCCATTGACGCGATGACCGCATGCGTCATCAGCCTCTACGCGTCTTCTTCGCCGTCGTAAAGCCTCATATGTAACGACGCGACGCGCTCCGAACTCATCGAGAGCGTCGCCGCGAGCCGACGCGTTCGTCAGTTTACGAATCAGTGAGGTAAACAGGGCGTTAGCGCCGACTGATCCGACGCGGCCCCTATCCTAAGCCACGGCTGCAGCCACGCGCGCCTCCTGGGGATCATATGCGAGGATCGGCGCAAGCCAGCGTTCCGCCTCCGCGACGCTCCATCCCTTGCGGGCCGCGTAATCCTCCACTTGATCGCGCGCGATGCGTCCCACCGCGAAGTAATGGCTGTCGGGGTGACCAATGTAGAGGCCCGACACACTCGCCGGCGGGGTCATGGCGTAGCTTTCCGTCAGCGCGACGCCCGCGCGCGCCTCCGCCTCTAGCAGGCGAAAGAGCGTCCCCTTCTCGGTGTGGTCAGGCTGGGAAGGATAGCCCGGCGCAGGGCGCACGCCGTCATAGGCCTCCGCGATGAGATCGACGTTAGCGAACGCTTCGTCCGGCGCATACCCCCAAAGCTCCTTGCGCACGCGTTCATGGAGAAACTCCGCAGCCGCCTCTGCGAGCCGATCCGCCAGCGCCTTGAGCATGATCGCGTCATAGTCGTCATTCTTGGCCTCGAATTCGGCGGCTTTCTCCACTTCGCCATGGCCGGCGGTGACGCAGAACCCGCCCACATAATCGGCAACGCCGCTCTCATGCGGCGCGACAAAGTCCGCAAGCGCCACATTGGGCTGGCCGCCGTCTTTATCCATTTGCTGGCGCACGGTGTGGAAGGTCGCGCGCGGCCTCGCGCGCGTCTCATCGGCCCACACCACAATGTCATCGCCGACCGCGTTGGCCGGCCAAAGACCCGCCACGCCCCGCGCCGTCAGCCAACGCTCCGCGATCACGCGGTCGAGCATGGCCTCACCGTCCTTCAACAGGCTGCGCGCGGCCTCCCCGGCCACGGCGTCGTCGAGGATTTGGGGATAGCGGCCCTTCATGTCCCAGGACATGAAGAAGGGCGTCCAGTCGATGTAATCGCGCAAAACCGCCAGATCGAACTCCAGCGTGGTCACGCCGGGCGCTTGCGGGACCGCGGCCTCATATGACGACCAGTCCGGACGTGGGGCGCGCGCGCGGGCCTCCTCCAGCGTCAAGCGCGGCTTCGCGTTGCGGCCGGCCGCGCGCGCTTCGCGGGTGCGGGCGTACTCCGCGCGGATCGCCTCGACATAAGCGGGCTTGTCTGCGGCGTTCAGCAAAGAGGACACCACGCCCACCGCGCGGCTTGCATCAACCACATGGACCGTCGCGTCGCGGGCATAGGCTGGCTCGATCTTCACGGCGGTGTGCGCTTTCGACGTGGTCGCGCCGCCGATCAGCAAGGGGATGGCGAAGCCCTCGCGCTGCATTTCCGACGCCACATAGACCATCTCGTCCAAGGACGGGGTGATCAGGCCAGACAGCCCGATAATGTCGACTTGCTCGCGCCGCGCGGTCTCCAGAATGGTTTCACACGGGACCATGACGCCCAAGTCAATCACGTCATAGCCATTACACTGCAACACGACGCCCACAATATTTTTACCAATGTCGTGAACATCGCCCTTGACGGTCGCCAGCAGGATTTTCCCGTTGGACCGGCCGGTCATGCCTTGGCGCTCTTTCTCCTCCTCCATAAAGGGGATAAGATGCGCAACCGCTTGCTTCATGACCCGCGCGGATTTCACCACTTGCGGCAGGAACATTTTGCCCGCGCCGAACAAGTCGCCGACAATGTTCATCCCGTCCATCAACGGGCCTTCAATCACATGAAGCGGGCGTTCTGCGGCCTGGCGCGCCTCCTCCGTATCGTCGAGGATCCAGTCTGTGATCCCATGCACGAGCGCGTGGGCGAGCCGCTCGCCCACCGGCCGCTCGCGCCAGCTCAGATCCTTTTCCTTCGGGCCCGCGCCCTTTTGGCCGCGATAGCGCTCTGCAATCTCCAACAAGCGCTCCGTCGCGGTGTGGTCTGAGTCTTGCGGACGCCGGTTGAGGATCACATCCTCCACCCGGTCGCGCAGCTCCGGCTCGATGTCGTCATAAATGTCGAGCTGGCCGGCGTTGACGATGCCCATATCCATGCCGGCGCGAATGGCGTGGTAGAGAAAGACCGAGTGCATCGCCCGGCGCACAGGCTCATTGCCGCGAAAGCTGAAGGAGACGTTCGAGACCCCGCCCGACACATGGGCGTGGGGCAAGGATTCCCGGATGCGCCGCGTCGCCTCAATGAAGGCGACGCCATAATCGTTGTGCTCTTCGATCCCCGTTGCGACGGCGAAAATGTTCGGATCAAAAATAATGTCGGACGGGTTGACCCCGACTTTGTCGATCAGCGTGTGGTACGCGCGGGTGCAGATCTCCACCTTGCGTTCGACTGTGTCGGCTTGGCCGACTTCATCAAAGGCCATCACGACCATGGCCGCGCCGTAGCGCTGGCACAGACGCGCGTGCTTCAGAAACTCGGCCTCGCCCTCCTTGAGGGAGATCGAATTGACGACCGCCTTGCCCTGCACGCATTTCAAGCCGGCTTCGATCACCTCCCATTTCGAGCTGTCGATCATCACCGGCACACGCGCAATGTCGGGCTCTGCGGCGATGAGATTAAGGAAGGTCGTCATGGCCTGGGCGCCGTCGAGCATGCCCTCGTCCATGTTGACGTCGATGATCTGGGCGCCGTTTTCGACTTGTTGGCGCGCGACCTCCACAGCGGTTGGGTAATCGCCCTCCAGGATCAGCTTCTTAAAACGCGCCGAGCCGGTGACGTTGGTGCGCTCGCCAATGTTGACGAAGTTGGCGATGGACTGCTCAAGAGTGGTCATGGGGCGACTCCAGCGCGAGCGGTCCAGCCGCGCCATGACAGGCCGGCGAAAAACAAATCAATATCGACAAAGCCCGCCTCCGCGAGGAGCTCTTCCTCGCGCTCAGGGGTGACGTCGACCATCAGGCGTTCAAGGCGTTCGCGCATGTTGGCGACGTCCTCCGCCGGCACGCCGGATTCGCGGGCGAACGTGGCGTGGCGGTTCATCTGGCGGCGATAGTTGGGCGCGCCCTTGTGGACGCAATAGTCGACAACGGCGAACGCGCCGCCGGGTTTCAGGCGTGCGTGGATCTGGCGCAGCGTGGCGAGTTTGCCGCCGTCGTCGGGAAGGAAGTGCAAGGTGAGCAGGCACGTCGCGGCGTCCGCGGCCAGCTCTGGCGCGTCCTCGATATAGCCCTCGACCCAGTCGACGCGATCGGCGACCGCGCCGAGCTTCTGCTTCGCCTCTGCGATCATCAGGGGCGCAGGATCGACCGCGGTGAAACGCCAGCCGGGCCGGACCGCCGCCATCGCCGCCAGCTCCAGCCCGCCGCCGGCGCCAAGGGCGAGGATGTGCGCCTCCTCGCCGGCGGTTTCGGAGATGAGCTGGATCACCAGCCGATGCATCATCGCAAAACCCGGTAAGAACATCGACGGCGCGCCCTGCGCGTAGTTCCTCACGTGCTCGGGGTCGGCGAAGCCGAAATCGCTGTAATGGGGCGCGGCGCTCATGTCGCCGCCCCTGGCCGCTTCAGCCCCGGCAGGCCGTCCAGGCTCTGCGCGTTCTGGACATAGACCCAGTCCTCATAGGCCTTGTGCTCGTGATAGCGCTTGAGCTGATCGCGCTCGCCCTGGAAGGCGTAAAACGGCACGCCCCACCCGCAGCTGTCTTGAATGCGCGTCACGTCGACCGTGATCACGCCGCGCATGCGCGCAATCGCTGGGAAGAGCGCGCTCAGCGCCTCGAACTCGGGATGGTTAAAATCATAGGCCGTCCCGCGCCCATAGAGGCGCAGAATCATCGCCGGTCCCTCGAAGGCGCAAAACATCAGCGTGATGCGGCCGTTCTCCGTCACATGGGCGTGGGTCTCGACGCCCGAGCCGCCGAGATCAGCGTAAGCAACGGTGCGGTCGTTAAGGATCGCGAAGCTGTCATAGCCCTTGGGCGACACATTCACATGCCCCTCGCCCGAGAGCGGGGCCGTGGCGACGAAGAACATCTTCTGCGCCTTGATGAAGGCGATCAGGCGCGCGTCGAGGCGCTCATAGTGCGTACCCATGGGTCGTCCTCACCCCGCCAGCTCGAACGGCTCGAGGCCTGACAGGCGCATCGCCGCCGGGCGCTCGGGGATCGGGCGCGGCTTGAGCCCCGCCACCGCGTCTGCGATCGCCTTGATGTGTTCCGGCGTCGTGCCGCAGCAGCCTCCGACAATGTTGACGAGCCCGTCCTTGGCCCAGGCGCCGAGATGGCCGGCGGTGACGTCCGGCGTCTCGTCGTACTCGCCAAACGCATTGGGCAGGCCAGCGTTCGGATAGACCGCGACCAACACGTCGGCGACGCGCGCCATCTCCGCCACATAAGGCCGCAGCTGATCCGCGCCGAGCGCGCAGTTTAGCCCCACAACCCACGGCTGGGCGTGGCGGACGGAATTGTAAAACGCCTCCGTGGTTTGGCCCGACAGCGTGCGGCCCGAGGCGTCCGTGATCGTGCCGGAAATCCACAGCGGGATGTCCACGCCCGTCTCATCACCCAAATCCAGCACCGCCTTGATGGCGGCTTTGGCGTTGAGGGTGTCGAAGACCGTTTCGATCACAAACAGGTCGACATACTCCGCCATCGCCGCCGCTTGCTCACGATACGCGTCATAGACCTGATCGAAGGTGACGGCCCGATAGCCCGGGTCATTGACATCGGGGCTAAGCGAGAGCGTGACGTTGGTCGGTCCGATGGCGCCAAGAACGCCGCGCGGACGCTCCGGCGTCGAGGCGGCGTCCGCCGCGTCGCGGGCGATCTGAGCGCCGGCGCGCGCAATCTCCGGCGCAAGCGCGTGAAGGCCGTAATCGGCCTGGGCGATGGCGGTGGAGGAAAACGTGTTCGTCTGGCTGAAGTCCGCCCCTGCGGCGAAATAGCGCGCGTGGATGTCGGCGATCGCCTCCGGCCGCGTGATGTTGAGAACATCATTGTTGCCCTTCAGCGGCGCGGTGTGGGTGGCCAAGCGCGCGCCGCGGAACTCCTCCTCCGACAAAGCGAGCTTCTGGATCTCTGTTCCCCAGCCGCCGTCCAGGATCAGCACGCGTTGCGTCGCCATCGCGACGAAGCGCGTCCATCGGTCTTTACGAGTCACCGCGGTCTCCTCATGCGCGCGACGCCTTAAGCGGCGGCTTGATCATCAGAATGCACGCCCAAAAGCCGACAGGTGGCGAAGGCCAAGCCTGGGCGATTAAGCGTGTAGAAATGAAAGTGCTCCACCCCGCCGTCAGCGAGCCCCATGCAGAGCTCCGCAGCGGTTTGAGCGGCGATGAGCTCACGCGTCTCGGCATCGCCCTCAAGTCCGTCAAAGCGCTCCCGCAGCCAGGGCGGGAGCGTTGCGCCGCACAAACCCGCCATCCGCGACAGACCTTTGAAATTCGGCTGAAGCATCACGCCCGGCACAATCGGGATCGTAATCCCCGCCCGGGCGGCGCGATCGCGAAAGCGGAAAAACAGCGCAGGTTCAAAGAAGAACTGAGTGATCGCCCGCGTCGCTCCGGCATCAATTTTTTGCTTTAGCAAATCAAGATCTGCATCAAAGCTTGGGCTTTCTGGGTGTTTTTCTGGATAACACCCCACCGACACTTCAAAGTCACCAATCGCGCGAATGCCCGCGGTGAGGTCAGCCGCGTTCCTGTACCCGCCCGGGTGGGGCGTGTAACGCTCGCCAATGCCGTCCGGCGGATCGCCGCGCAGCGCCACAATGTGACTCACGCCCGCGGCTTTGTAGCTGCGGATGACGTCGTCGACTTCCGCACGCGTCGCGCACACACAGGTTAAATGGCCCGCGGGGTTCAAACGCGTTTCCTGCGCGATGCGCGTGACAGTGCGGTGGGTGCGCTCGCGCGTCGACCCGCCGGCGCCGTATGTCACAGACACAAAGCGCGGACTGAGCGGCGCAAGCTTCGTGATTGTGTCCCACAAACGCTCCTCCATCTCCGCGGTCTTGGGAGGAAAGAACTCAAACGACACTGTCAAAGTGCGGCGCAGGGCGGTCATGCTGCGTCTCCGTTGATCGTCACGGGGGCGGTGTGTGAGGCGGTTTGCGGCGCGGCTTCGCGTCCACCGGACGTCACAACCGGCGCGGCGGCGCGCCACACCTTCACGGTTAACGCTTGGCCGTCGCCGACAGCGTTAGCCGCGAGGGTGTCCGGCGGCTCCACCTGCAGGCCGGCGGCCGCGCTCCATTCACTGATGTCGGCGTCGGCGAAACCCAGCCGACGATGAGCGTGGTCTGTCCGCAGGAACTCCAGCGCATGCGGCGCGAAATCCACCACGATCAAGCGCCCCCCGGGCGCCAACACGCGCGCGGCCTCACTGATCGCGCGCGCCGGAGCGTCAAGATAGTGCAGCACCTGATGAATGGTCACGAGGTCGGCGGTCTGGTCGTTGAAGGGCAACGCGTAAAGGTCGCCATGACGTACGGAGCAGTGAGCGAGGCCCGCGCCGCGCAGATTTGCGCGCGCGATGGTCAACATTTCGTGAGAAAGATCGATCCCCACGCCACGCCGCACGCGATCCGCGAGCACGTGCAGCATCCGCCCAGAGCCGGCGCCGACGTCAATCATGACGTCAAAGGGCCCGAGCCCCGCGGCCGCGCGCACCGCCGCCTCCACCATGTCTTCATCAAGGTGCAACGCCCGGATGCGGTCCCAATCCGGCGCGACCGCCGCAAAATAGGCGGCTGCGGCCTCATTGCGATCGGCGGCCACTAAGGCCAGCTGATCGCGGTCCCGCTTGAGCGCACGATCCTCCAAAGGCAACGACGCCAGGGCCGCTTCGACAATGGCCCGCACAGGGTCGCCCGGCTCTGCGAGGCGATAAAACGCCCACGCTCCCTCGGGCAGCCGCTCCACCACCCCCGCCTCTGCGAGCATTTTGAGGTGGCGGCTCACCCGCGGCTGGCTTTGTCCCAGAATGCTGACGAATTCGCTCACGGTCAGTTCGCCTTGGGTCAGCAGCGCCACGATCCGCAGCCGCGTCGGCTCGCCAACCGCGCGCAGCACCGCGACGGTGCGTTCAAACCCTGGAGGAACGAACTCAGACATAAAGATATGTTTATACGATCGGCGACGCCGCGGCCACCACGTTTCACGCACTCTGTGCGCGAGCCGGTTACCGAGATCAAAACCTTCACGAATAGGTTCGCGGCGTCTTATATACGCTTTCAGAGGCGTGGCCGGCTGCTGCGGCCTGCGGACGGGTCCGCACACGCGCGCCGAAGAGGGGATATATGTATGCGGGCGAGACGCTTATTGATCGCCGCAGTCACGGCGGGCGCGTGCGCGTCCGGCGCGTTGGGCGGGTGCGCGAACGGGCGCCAAGAGGCTGAGGCCGTTAGCGCGCGGTCCGCGGGCGCAGCGCCAAGCGACGCGCGCGCCGCCAGCGCGGACGCAGCGTCGCAATTCGACCTCGACGCGTTCGATGACGCGCCGGCTGTCCGCGATCCGTTCGAGGGCGTGAATCGCCGTATTTACAGCTTCAACGCCGGAGTCGACCGATTCGTCCTGGAGCCGATTTCAGAAGTGTATGGCTGGGTGCTGCCCCAATTCGCGCGCGACAGCGTGCGTTCGATCGTCGACAATCTGAAAACGCCCGTGTGGCTCACCAATGATGTGCTGCAACGCGAGTGGCGGCGCGCCGGCGTGACGCTGAGCCGCTTTACGCTCAACACGACCCTTGGGGTCGGCGGCGTGTATGATTTCGCCGACAATGTCGCCAACTTGCCCAAGCATGACGAGGATTTCGGCCAGACCCTCGGCTCGTATGGCGTCGGCGCAGGGCCGTATTTGATGCTTCCGTTTCTAGGCCCCGCGACAGTGCGCGATGCGTTCGGGCGCGTGGTCGACACCGCGCTTGACCCTCTCACCTACGCCACGTTCCCTGGCGACGGGCTCTACACCTTCCGCGGCGATGACATCTTAAACGCCTCGCGCACCGGCGCCGACATCATTGACATCCGCCACCGGTTGGATCCCGCTTTTGAAGTGACCAAACGCAGCGACGACCCCTATCTCCGCGCCCGCACGCTCTATTATCAAACGCGGGAGCTGGCGATCGCCAATGGTCGCCGCCAACAGGACGAAGAAGCGCCGAATTTAGACTTTTAGTGGAAGCCCGCGGCGCGGCGCGTCTGACTTAGGCGCGAGCGCCCCGTCCCCAAGGGCGACCCGCCCGAACAGCGTAGGACAGTCCCATGACGGCTTTTCGTGTCTTTTCCCCGCGCCTGCGCACCCGGCTCGCGCGCGCCGCGCTTGCGCTGATGGCGCTTTTCGCAGTGAGCGCCCGCGCGCACGCCGACCCAGCCGCGGAGGCGTTCATTGATGATCGCGCCCAGCGTGTGCTGGCGATCATTAATGGCGATGGATCGGACGCCGCGCGCCAAGACCAGTTGCGCGCGCTCATCAGCTCCACCATTGACACGGAACTGATCGCACGCGCGGCGATGAAGCGGTATTTGAACGCGCGGCGCAATCCCTATTATGAAGACCAAGCGGCGCTTGACGCCGACTTCCAGGCGTTCGTCCCAATCTACGAAGAATACCTGCTGTTGACTTATGAGTCGTACTTATCAGTCTACCGCGTCGCTGACTTCCAAGTCTTGGGTTCAGAGGATTTGGATGCGTCGCGCCAGCGGCGTTACGACAGCTTCTCTATTGTGAACACGCGCGTGCGCGGCGGTGAAGACAATGAAGAGGTCGACGTGTCGTGGGATGTGATTGGCCGCAACGGCGGTTTGCGCATTTTCGACGTTGAGGCGCGCGGCCTTTCGCTGCTGACGGAGCAAGAAACAGTGATGGCCGAGGAGCTGGCGAAAACTCGCGGCGACATTGCGGCCCTCGCAGCGGTGTATGTCGCGAAGACGAACGAGTTGCGGCCGAAAGCACGCGGCGAATAGCGCGCGCTGCGTTCTGGGCGGGTGCGCCTCGCCCAGACGCGCGTCGCGGCCGTTCAACGGCGTGGGACTCAGCGCCCGTCGCCATTGCGACGCGCCCCCATTGAGCCCCCATTGAGCTCATCCATCAGCGCAGCGTTCGCGGCCGGAACCACGAAGCCAATGGGCTCATCGCCGGCGTCACCGGGCCCGCGTTACGGCCCAAGCCCGCGCCCCACACACTCACGCGCGGGCGAATTTCTGGAACTTGATCCGCCGCGGAATGTCGGCGTCTTGGCCGAGGCGGTTTTTCTTGTCGTCCAAGTAATCGGCAAAATTACCCTCAAACCATTCCACATGACTGTCGCCCTCAAAGGCGAGAATGTGAGTGGCGATGCGGTCGAGGAAGAAGCGATCATGGCTGATCACCACGGCGCACCCGGCGTAATGCTCAAGCGCCTCTTCCAGAGCCGACAATGTCTCCACATCCAAGTCATTGGTCGGCTCGTCAAGCAAGAGCAAGTTTGAGCCCTCTTTCAGCTTTTTCGCCAACAAGATGCGGTTGCGCTCACCACCCGAGCATTTCGACACAGGCTTTTGCTGATCAGGTCCTTTGAAGTTGAAATTCGACACATAAGCGCGCGAGTTGATTTCTTTATCGCCTAACGTGATGACATCCAGCCCATCGGAAATCGCTTGCCACACCGTGTGCTGGGGATCGAGGGCGTCGCGCGTCTGGTCCACATAGCCAAGCTTCACCGTCTCGCCTAAGCGGATCGCGCCCGCGTCCGGCTCCTCTTGGCCCGTGATCATCTTAAACAGCGTGGTTTTGCCCGCGCCATTGGGACCGATGACGCCGACAATGCCGCCCGGCGGCAAGCGGAAGGACAGATCCTTAACGAGAATGCGGTCTTCAAAGCCTTTTGTGAGGCCATCGGCCTCCACCACAACGCCGCCTAAACGCGGGCCGGGCGGAATGTAAATCTGAGCGGTGGTGACGGCTTCCTGCTCGGCTTGGTCGCGCAGTTGCTCATAAGCTTTGATGCGCGCTTTTGATTTCGCCTGACGCGCTTTCGGGCTGGAGCGGATCCATTCGAGCTCACGCGCGAGAGCCTTTGTGCGGTTCTCCGATTCCCGCCCTTCTTGGGCCATGCGCTTCGATTTCTGCTCAAGCCATGCGGAGTAATTGCCCTCATAAGGCACGCCGCGGCCACGATCGAGTTCAAGCGTCCAGCCCGTGATGTTGTCCAAGAAATAGCGATCATGGGTGACGAGGATCACAGCGCCTGGATACTCAATCAAATGGTGCTCAAGCCAGGCGACGGACTCCGCGTCGAGATGGTTGGTCGGCTCGTCCAACAGCAGCAGGTCGGGCTTGCTCAACAACAGCCGACAAAGCGCCACACGCCGCTTCTCCCCGCCCGAAAGCGCCGTCACCTCCGCATCGCCGGGCGGGCACCGCAACGCATCCATCGCCATGTCGATGCGCGAATCCACGTCCCACGCGTCTTTGGCGTCGATCTCCTCTTGAAGCGCAGTCATGCGCTCCATCAGCTCGTCCGTGTAATCGTCCGCCAATTGCGTGGACACAGCGTTATACTGATCCAAGAGCTGCTTCTCCGGCGAGCCCTCAATCACGTTTTCCCACACCGTCTTAGCGGGATCGAGTTCAGGCTCCTGGGGCAGATAGCCGGCTTGCGCTCCCTCCGCGAGCCAGGCCTCGCCTGTGAACTCAGTGTCGACGCCGGCCATGATGCGCAGCAGCGTCGACTTACCCGCGCCGTTGACGCCGACGACGCCGATCTTAGCGTCCGGGTAGAAGGACAAGTGCACGCCTTCAAGCACCTTTTTCCCACCGCGGTAGGATTTGGTGAGATCCCGCATATGATAAATGAATTGGCGCGCCATGACGACGACCTCCGGCAACCGGCCCACGCAAGCTGAGTCTGCGGTTGTAGCCGGCGTCGCCGCTCAATCCAAGCCGGCCGCGCGCGCCGGCGCGCCGCGACGCGCCCGTCGTCTCCACGCCGGCATTGCTTGAACGTCACTTGAGTTCGCCGCGGCCGCGCCCTATCACAGCAGGGCATGAGTGTTGGATTTGTTAGCGCGCGCAGCGGCCTCGGCGCCGCAGTCATGGCTCTTGCGCTCAGCGCGACGGCCTGTGAACGGCGTGACGCGCCGCATCCGCCCGATGAGACGGTGACGGCGTCGGGACCCGTCGCCTTGACGCCCCGCGGCCATTTCTTTGATGACCCAGAGCGAACTTTGGCGCGTGTGTCTCCAGACGGCCAGACCTTAGCGTGGCTTGCGCGCCAAGGAGAAACGATCGCGTTGTGGACGGCGCCGGTGGCTGACTTGGAGGCGGCGCGCACGGTCGCGGCGACGCCAGACGCGGCGGTGTCGTATTATCAATGGGCGGCGAACAACACCCATGTGATTTACGGCCTTTACGCGCCCGCGACTGATGAAAACCGGGTCTTCAGCGTCGATGTCACACGCGGCGTGGTGGTCGACCTCACGCCGGACGCGCGCGCCGCCGCCGACCGCGGGGGCGTGCCCGTCAGCGCACGGGTTGTGGGGCTGAGCTTCGATTACCCCGACGAGCTCTTAATCAGCGCGAATGATTATGATCCCGCTGTCCAAGACGTGCACCGGGTGAATGTCGTGTCCGGTGAAAGCTGGCGGATCCTGCGCAACAAGAAAAAGCTCGATAACTTCATCGCCGACGCGCAACTTGAGGTGCGTCTGGTGGAGGCCACGCGTGAGGATGGCGGGCGCGCGGCGTATGTGCGCGACGGCTCGGACGCCTGGCGGGAATTGGCGCGATGGTCGCCAGAAGACGCGACGCTGTCACGCATGATCGGCTTCGACGCCAGCGGCCGCGTGGTCTATGGCGTCGACAGCGTCGGGCGCGAGACCGCCGCGCTGGTCCGCTACGACATCACCAGCCGCGACCGGACGGTGCTTGGGGCCGATGATCGCGCGGATGTCGACTCCGTGACGATCCACCCCGCCACGCGGGCTGCGGACGCCTTCGCCGTCGACCGTCTCCAGAAAGACTGGATCCCGCTCACCGCCGACGCCGCGGACGCTTTTGCGCTGTTGCGGCGTACCTTCACCAGCGACGTGTCGATTACGAGCCGGTCCCTGGATGATCAAGTCTGGACGGTGTTCACACGCGCTGAGGACGACCCCGGGACGTACCATCTGCTTAATCGGCGAGAGCAGACATTGACGCCGCTGTTCCAGATTTCACCGTTGCTGACCGCGGCTGTGCGATCGACGCGCAAACCCGTTGTGATCAAAACTGAGGCCGGCTTCGATCTGGTGGCGCATTTGACATTGCCCGCGGGCGTCGACGCCAATGGCGATGGCCGCCCGGACACGCCCGCCCCGCTCATCATTGTCGCGCCGGACGGTCCCTGGAAACGGTTTCGCAGCGGCTTCGACCATCTCGACGCGTTCTTCGCTGACCGCGGCTACGCGGTGCTCGCGGTCAACGCGCGCGGCGCGAGCGGTTTCGGCAAAACGCACCTGAACGCGGTCGACGGCGACTGGGCCGGCGCGGTGCAAGACGACTTGACGGCCGCAGCGCGCTGGGCGGTGGCCAAAGCGGTCGCGTCGGCCGATCGCATCGGCGTGTTCGGCGTCCGCCTCGGCGGCCTGGCCGCGCTCGCAGCGACGGCGGGCGCGCCGGACACCTTCGCCTGCGCGACGGCCGTGTCGCCGGTGGCGGATGTGTCCACCTTTGTTGAGGAGCTGCCGCCGCACCATCGCGCTTATGTGAGCATGCTCACGCACATGGTCGGCGATCCGCGCGACCCCGCCGCGCGCGCGACCCAAGCCACGCGCTCCCTGGCGGCGTTCTTAAACGATGTGCGCCGGCCGGTTTTTGTGGTCCACGGCGACGCTGATCCCTCAGGCCAAGCGCCGCTGAGCCAAGCCGCGGCCCTGCGCGCGGCGGACGCGGACGCGCCAGTCACATACGCGTCCTTCCCTGATGAATCCGCGCTCATTATGAAGGAAGAGAACCGCCGCGGACTGGCGGCGGCGACGGAAGCCTTCTTCGCCGGATGCCTGGACGGGCGGGCCGCGCCGTCGGATGAGGCGATCGCTGCGTCGTCGCTGCAGGTGCTCACCAATCCCGACGCCTTGGCCGCCACGCGCGCCGTGGCGACGTCGCGCCCGCTGGCGTCCGCGCAGTAGCGGCGGGTCGGGTACGAGCGGTGTTTGCGTTGGCGCGGCGAAGGAGCCACTCTCCGAACAGGCTGACAGGGGATGGGGGATTGGTGATGACATTACGCGGGCGCACAACGCAGACACGCCGATCACGGGGCGGCGCAACCGGTCTCCGCGCCGCCCTCGCCGTTTTGGTCCTTGAAGGAGCTGGCATGGTCGCAACGCCTGCCGCGCACGCCGCGCCGGATGATCGGATGCTGACGCCTGAGCGCATCGACGCCGCGCCCAATCTCAACGGCCCCTCGCCCCAGGGGCTGCGATTCGCTCCGGATGGGCGCTCGATCTCGTATCTGCAGGGCAAAGACACAGATCCCAACCGCTTGCATGTGTGGACCGCCTCCGTCGACGGCGGCGCGCCGATCCTGGTGGTCGACGCCGACGCCCTGATGGACGCGTCCAAGACGCTGTCGGAGGCCGAGAAAGCCCGCCGCGAGCGCCGGCGCGTGCGCGAAGGCGGCGTGGTGGAGTACGCGTGGGACGAACAAGGCGAGCGCCTCCTCGTCCCCTTGGATGGGGATCTCTATGTCGCCGAAGCGCGCCCGGACGCGCCCGCCCCGCAGCGCATCACGAACACGCCCGCTGACGAGATCGACGCGCGCTTGTCGCCGAAGGGACGCTTTGTGACGTTTGTGCGCGACAACACGCTCTACGCCTATGACACCGTCGAGGAGAAAGAGATCCGCCTGTCGCCGCGCGCCGAGGATGCGATCGCCTATGGCGTCGCAGAGTTCGTGGCTCAAGAGGAACTGAGCCGCTACACCGGCTATTGGTGGTCGCCGAGCGAACGGTTCATCGCGTTTGCGCGCGTGGATGAAAGCCCCGTGGCGGTGATCCAGCGTCCGGAAATCGGGCCGGAGGGCGTCACTTTGCAAGCCCAGCGCTACCCGCGCGCGGGCGCGGCCAACGCGGTGGTGAGCCTGCTGGTGCGCGACATGCGAACTGGCGAGACCGTCGAGGCCGACCTTGGCGCGGACACTGACGTTTATCTCGCGCGTGCGGCCTGGATGACCCACGGCGTTGGTGAGACGCTGGTGGTGCAGCGCCTCAACCGCGATCAGACGCGGCTGGACGTGATGGACGTCAATCCTGAGACGGGCGCGACGACGCGGCTGTTCACCGAAGCCAATGATGTGTGGATCAACCTCCATGACGACTTGCGTCCTTTGGACACAAGCGACGCGTTTTTGTGGAGTTCCGAGCGCAGCGGCTATCGCCATCTGTATCTTTACGACGCTGATGGGGATTTGATCCGTCCGGTGACCCGCGGCGACTGGGCGGTTAAGCGCCTTGTCGGCGTCGATGAGGAAAACGGAACCGCCTATTTCGAAGGCTTCGCGGACACGCCGTTAGAGACACACCTCTATCGTGTGTCGTACAGCCGTGACGGTGCGGGCGTGACGCGGATCACAGCGCCGGGGGCGACCTGGTCAGTGACCATGAACAGCGACGCGACGCGGTTTATCGGCGTGTCGTCAAGCCCCAACCAACCGCCGCAGACGGGCCTTTATGACGCGGACGGCGCGCTTATTCGGTGGCTGGAGGAAAACCGCCTCGACGACGACCATCCTTATGCGCCCTACCTCGCGCGCCACGCGACGCCGGAATTCGGCGTGCTGGAGGCCGACGGCGGCGCTGTGCTTCATTATCAAGTGTTGACGCCGGCCCGCTGCAGCGCCGAGGCCCCGTGCCCGGCGGTCTTGTCCGTGTATGGCGGCCCCCACGCCCAGACAGTGACCCGCGGCTGGACCCGCTTAAGCGATCAAATGCTCGTCCATCACGGTTTTGTGGTGTTTCGCCTCGACAATCGCGGCTCGGCCAATCGCGGCGTCGGCTTTGAAGCGCCGATAAAGGGCCGCCTCGGCGATGTGGAGGTGGCCGATCAGCTGCGCGGCCTGACGCATCTGAAGTCTCTGCCCTTTGTCGACGCCGATCGGGTCGGCGTGTTCGGTTGGTCTTACGGCGGGTACATGACGCTGAAGCTCATGGCGGCTGCGCCTGAGGCGTTCGCCGCCGGCGTCGCCGGCGCCCCGGTCACGGACTGGGCTCTTTATGACACCGCCTACACAGAGCGCTATCTCGGCGCGCCCCAGGACAATCCCGACGGCTATGCGGCCTCCTCCGCGCTAGCGGGGGCTGCAGCGATCGCCCGCCCGCTCCTCGTCATGCACGGCATGGCTGACGACAATGTCGTGCTCGACCATTCAACACGGCTGTTTAAGACGCTGCAGGATGCAGGCGTGGTGTTTGAAACCGCGGTCTACCCGGGCGAACGTCACGGGCTCTATGGCGCGCGCGCGCATATGGCGGCGACTTATCTCGATTTTTTCCGTCGTCGCCTCGCGCCCTAACAGGGCGATCAGAGGGGCGCTGCGGCGCGGCAAGGATTGTGGGCGAAGCATGAGCCGGCGTGTGTGTGGGAGTATCGTCGCCGTGGTCGCACTGGCGACGCTGGCGGGCTGTTCGAGCCTCATAAGCGGGGTGGGGTTCGCTGGCGCACGCGGCGTGATCCCGCGCGCGGCCTTATTCGGCGATCCCGAGCGCGCCCAGGCGCGGATCAGTCCCGACGGGCGCTGGATCAGCTGGGTCGCGCCGTGGAACGGCGTGTTGAATGTGTGGCTCGCCCCGGTGGAGGAGCTGACTGCGGCGCGGCCGCTGACGCGCGAGCGTGAGCGCGATGTGACGCGCCACCACTGGGCGTGGGACTCCCAAAGCATTCTCTTTCCCAAAGCCCCGGGAGAGGATGAGGATCATCATCTCCACCTCGTCTCCATCCGCGGCGGCGCCAGCCGCGACCTTACCCCCGTGCCGGCGGGCGCGCGCGCGGTTCTGTTGGGCCTGTCCGCCCGGCGCCCGGACGTGGCGCTGGTGGGCATGAACACGCGCGATGCGCGCCTGTTTGATGTGTACGAAATCACCATCGCCACGGGCGAACGACGCTTAGTGGCGGAAAATCCCGGCTTTTCCGCCTGGATCGCTGATCATGACCTCGCCCCGCGCCTGGCTGTGCGCCGAACGGCCGGCGGCGGCGCGACACTGGCGCGTCGCGACGGCGACGACGGGCCATGGACGGACGTGCTCACGCTTGATCCCGAGGACGCCTTCACCCACGCCGCAATCGGCTTCGACGCCGATGGCGCGCGCGCCTTCCTGATCGACAGCCGCGATCGCGACACCGCCGCCCTCGTCGCATGGGACCCCGAAACGTCAGAGACCACGGTCCTGGCGCACGACGAGCGCGCCGACGTCAGCACAGTCCTCACCCACCCACAAACCGGCGAACCCATCGCCTTCGCGGTCGAGCACGCGCGCACGAACTGGACCGCCCTTGATCCCGAGTACGCCGACGACATCGCCCTCATCAGCGCCGAAATCGACGGCGAAGTGAGCATTGTGTCCATGACGGAGGACGCCAATCAGTGGGTCATCCATGCGGATGGGCCCCAGCAGCCAGGCGCTTACGCCCTTTATGACCGCGAGGCGGCGACGGTCACGCCGCTCTTCGCCACGCGCCCGAAGCTCTCTGGCGCGCGCCTTGCGCCCATGACGGCGGTGACCATCCTCGCGCGCGACGGCCTTTCCCTGCCTGGATATCTGACCGTGCCGCCGGACGTTGATCGCGACGGCGACGCGCGCCCGGACGCGCCACGGCCGCTCGTCTTATCCGTCCACGGAGGACCGTGGGCGCGCGACTCCTATGGCTTTGATCCCGTCCACCAATGGCTCGCTAATCGCGGATACGCTGTGCTGTCAGTGAATTACCGCGGCTCACGCGGCTTCGGCAAAACCTTCATGAACGCCGGCGTCGGCGAGTTCGCCGGCGCAATGCACACGGATTTGATTGACGCTGTGGATTGGGCGATTGCGCGCGGCGTCGCCGATCCAAACCGCGTCGCGATCGCCGGCGCCTCTTATGGCGGCTACGCCGCGCTGGTCGGCCTCACCTTCACGCCCGAGCGCTTCGCTTGCGGCGTCGATATCGCCGGGCCGCCCAGCCTGGTGTCGCTGGTGGAGAGTTTTCCGCCGTTCTGGGCGCCGTTCTTAGACGCCAGCTGGCGGCGATTCGTCGGCGATCCGTCCAATGTGCAAGAACGTGCGGAGATGTTGTCACGCTCGCCGATCGCGCGGCTGGACGCGCTGCGCAGCCCGCTCCTGATCGGCCAAGGCGGCGATGATCCCCGTGTCACCGCCCGAGAAACCGACCGGCTTGTCGAGGCGTTGTCCAAACGCGGGGCCGCGATTGTCTATGTGATGTTTCCCGATGAAGGCCATGGCCTCAAACGGCCGGAAAACCGCATCGCCTTCAACGCGTTGGCGGAGGGGTTCCTCGCGCAGTGCCTTGGCGGGCGCGCCGAACCGGTGGGGCGGGCGCTGGAGGCCTCCTCGGTGGACATTGTGTATGGCGGAGAGTTCATCGGTGTGACGAATTGACCAAAGGCCCGTTGACGGCGGTTCCGCCTTACGGCGTGGTCAGCAACACCGCACACACCGCTTCAAGGCCCGCGGCGTCCTCGGCGTCGAAGGCGTCAGGCTCGGTGGAATCCACATCAAGCACCCCCGCCAAAGCGCCCGCGCGGTCAAACACCGGCGCGACAATCTCCGAGCGGGTGCGGCTGTCGCACGCGATATGGCCGTCAAACCGCGCCACATCCGGAACGAGAATCGTTTCACGTCGCGCCGCCGCCGTCCCGCACACGCCGCGGCCTAGACGGATGCGCAAACAGCCCAGCGTGCCCTGATAGGGCCCCACCACGAGCTCATCCTTCCGGTCGGGATCGAGGAGGTAGAAGCCGGTCCAAAAGAAGCGCGGCGCAAAGGCCGTCGCCAACAGGCTCGCGGCCGTCGCGTAGCGCGCCGTGTGGGAGGGCTCCCCCGCGATGACCGCTTGGAGTTCGTTGACCAACTCAGCGTATCGGTTGGAGATGGCGGTCGTGGCCATGAGCGTTCCGTCGGGTCGCTGGGACACAGGGAGATGATGATGCAGGTGACGCCGTTCAACGCCTTTGCGCGCGCCCTTGTCGCCGCGTTCGCCGGCCTGGCCATGGGGTGCTCGCTGCAAGTGGACAATCAGTCTGAGCCCGCGGTGACGGTCCGTGGTGAAACGACGCTGCGCCGTCCAGCTGAAGTGTTTGAGATTGAAGGCGTGATCCGCGCGCGCGCGGTGGATCGCGACGCGACGCTCGCGCAAGTGGCGGAGACCTTGCGCGGCCTGCGCGATGCAATTGGCAGTCTCCGCGGACTGGAGACGCTGGCTTTCACCGCCGATGACATGGAGGTGGAGACGGTGCGTCCCTTCGGCTGCGCGGCGCAATTCCGCGGCGAGCAGCGACCCGTCGACTGCGCGCCCATTGCGTATAGCGCCGTCATCCCCTTTCGCGTGCGCGGCGGGCCTCGCCAAGCCGCCGGTGATGCGGCGTCTTTGTTGGCGGAGCGAGGCGCGGAGGCGGTGCGCCTAGTGTCCTTCGACGTCGCTGACCCCGACGGCATGCGCGCTCAAGCCCGCCGCCAAGCGGTGTTGGAGGCGCTGCAAACGGCGGAAGAATTGGCCGCCAACTCCGGCGCGGCCTTGGGTCCGGTGATCTCCATCGATTACGGCGACGTCGGATACCCCCCATCGCCCCGAGCGCGTCTTGCGCAACCGGAAGACATCGTCGCCACGGGGCTGCGCACGAGCCCGAGGGCCTCCATCCGCCTCACACCGGAGGAGATTGAGGTCACCGAACGCGTCACGGTGGTGTTTGAGTTGCGCGAGCGTTCGTGACGGACGACGGCGAAGCCGACACTCGGTGCGGGGCCCGACGCCGCGCCCCTCACCGTCGGACTGACGGTTGCCCCTCATTGCGTTGGCGGCAATACGCGATCCCCGCCACCGGCAACACCAGCTCCCAGCCGGACGCGTGAATCACGCGCAGCACGCTCTCGCTGATACGCCGGCCGCCTTCGACCAATTCGCCGCGACGCATCTGCACATAAGCGGTGATTTGCCCGTCGGAGGACCGAAACGTCTGATTGGCGACGTGGCCGGCAATGATCGGCGGACCCGACGCGGCTAAGCGCGGCAAGCTGGTCTCTTCTCCGTCCAAGGACATGACCGCCGCGCGTGTGCGCGTGCTGGTGAACAAGATCAGCTGGGACGCCGACAGCGACCACAAAAACACGCCGCACTCCCCCGGCACGACGCGCTGGGCCGACAGCCTCCCGATCTGAACAGCGGACTCCGCGTCCGTAACCGCGTCCAACGGGCTCACCGCGCGTCGCCCACCGCCGCCGCCGCCAAAACAGCCGGCGACCACGAGGCACGCCGCCGCGACCGCGGCTGCGCGTGCCGCCACGGAACCGCCGGGCGCGCGTTGGGGCCGTCTCAGCATCACGATTGATCAAGCTCCAAAAACGTTACGGTCCGCTCATAAGTGTAAGCGCCGTTTGATCGATCAAAGCCAAACAAACCTGCCGCCAAGTCGAAGTTGGGGTCTTGGGTCTGCACATTCGCCCGCAAGCCGCCTTCGCCCTCGGGAGTCAGCCGCGCTTCGATCTGGACCGCCGCATCAGCGTTCTCGCCGTTGAGCATCAGCACCAGCACCCCGTCGCGGCATTGAGCGCCGCCCTCCAGATCAGGACCGCGCCAGGATGTGCGGCCATCCGGCCGCGCAAGCACGTCCGTGCTGATCAAGCCCGCCGCCGCGCGGCAGCCGCGGCGGTCAAACACCAGGCTGTCGACCCGCACAAACACTTCCCCACCGCGGGCGCGCACCAGCTCGTGCAGCGATTCCACCGCTTGCACATCCAAGGTCAATGACGCGTTGCGCATCGCCGCGCGCCCCGACACCGCCAGCGACAACCGCCCCGCGCCGCGCAAGCCCGGCCCGTCCACCCGCACATCCGCCTCCAACCGCCCCGTCAGCAGGGAGGCGGCATGGATTTGAGCCTCCACGCGACCGATGTCGCGGCCGCTGGCGCTGATTTCTTCAATCGCGCCGTGCCAAATCGTGCCGCGCACCGCCCCATGATCCACGCCATAAGCCGCCAAATTCGCCATGGTGACAAACGGCGCGAGAGGCAAGTTCGCCAGCACCGTCACGGCGAACGTCACCACAAACACCACGCTCAACACCAACACCCTCACCGCGGCGCCTCCGACGACAGCACTAATGTGGCGCGCACCACCGCGTTGCGATCCGACCGACGCACCGACGCGCGCTGCACATGCACGCCATGGCGGTCGCGCAGCACCCGCAGCCACCGAAACAATGTCGTGGCCTCAGCGTCTTCCAAAGAAACTGATAACGCACCGTCGCCGCTCGGCTGCACCCGCGCTAATGTGAGCTCGTTCTGCGCCGCGGAGTTGCTGATCACCGCCCGCAAGGACGCCGAGGCCTGGGCCTCATCCGCCGGCGCGCCGCCGCCGCCAAGACGCGTCAACGCGTCCTGGACCGCCGCCCAATCCGCAAGCGCGCGCTCATAAGTGGACTTCGCCGACGCATGCGCGCCCAACACCGGCGCGATCAACACCTGGGTGACGACGATGACAAGCACCAGCCCGCCGGCCGCGCCGATCAGCAGTTTTTCCCGCGATGTGCGGGCGTTCCACGCTGCTGCGATCATGGCGCCGTCACCGTGAAGTCTCCGCTTGTGCGGGCGCCGCGGCGCCGCGATGCGCCCTCCTCAATCTCGACGCCATGGGAGGCGACCGCCTTTTTCAGCGCCTCCACATCCGCATACGCATCATAGATGATGGTGAAGGCCAATGAATTTTCAGCAGCGTCAAAGCGAAGCGTTTCGATTTGCACCTGCTCAAGCGGCGCCGTGCTCTCAAACACGACGGCGGACAAATCCAAAAACACGCCGCCCACGCCGCCTTCCGACAGCCGCGCACGCGCGCGCCGCGCGGGATTGGCGACGCGCCCCTCCTCCGGAAACGCCCGGGCGTAAGCGAGCTGCGCGCGCGCGCGCAGCTCGCGGGCGTTTTCGCCATAGGCCCAGGCCTCGACCGCAAGGCCGATGAACGCGGTCACCACCGCCGCCGCGCCCAACCCCGCCAACACCCGCCAGCGCTCAAACGACACCCCATCGCCGGATCCGCGGCGGCGCGCGCGATAAGGTCCCTGGAGCAAATTCAAATCGACGCCCGCCGACACCCCCTCGACCAGGCGCGTCAGCAGCGCTTCATCCGTGAGCCGCGGTGAACGCCGCACCGCCTCATTCGGCCCGCTCAGGCCAAGGCTCGCGAGATCGTCCACCCACGCCTCGAGCGCCTCCACCCCCTGTTCCGCCAAAGTCTGAGGAATGACGAGCGCCGCCAAATCCCGCTCGACAGCAAAGCCGCCCAATGTGTGGTCGCCAGGCAGCCGCACCAAAATTCGATCGCCGGCGTCGACCAGCGCAGCGTGCTCGCCCGGTGCGAGGGCCAAAAAATCGGGAACCATCTGGCTCGGCGACAGACCCGCCTCGTCTAAAAGCGCAAGCCACGCCTCCATGCGCTCGCGGGCCACCACGGCCACTTGGCGCTGAGAATCCGGCGCAGGACGCGGGCCCAGCGCGACATGCACCGCCTCCACATCCAAGGCGATTTCGTCCTCCACCGCAAACGGCGCGGCCGCGCGCGCTTGGGCTTCAGAGCCCGCCGGCAAGGTCGCGGCGTGCACTGTGATCTCCGATCCCGGCGCGACAGCGATCACCCGTCGGCCCTTCGGCGGCGGCGTCTCCTCACTCACCGCACCCCACAACACGCCGGCGTCGCCATGGCGCGTGACCCAAATCAGCGCGTCGGCGTCCTGCCGCGGCAAGAGGATCAGCACATCATTCATCCGTTGCGCTCTCCAAACCGCCGGTTGAGGACCGTCACGGCGCCGCTTTGGGGATCGAGCTTCAGCATGCTGTTTAATTCGAGATAGAAATCGTTATACAGAACGCGCGCCGTTGCATCGTAATAGAGTGTCTGGGGACCGAACCGGGCCTCCACTTCCTGACGCGTGTCGCTCTCAAGCTGGTTGAAACTGTCGACATCCGCCCAAAAGCCCGCGTCAGTGTCATACCCCCCCACCGGACGCCCTTCTAGCAACGTCGCGGCTTGCGAGGGGCTCAACGCACCGTTGAGAAACACAGACATAAGCGGCGCGTGCGCGACCAAGAGTGTGTTGAAGTTCAGCCTGCTCGGTTCGATGTCCGGGTAAGCGCACACAAACGGACGCAATCGCTGCACGACAACTTCCGTGTAGCCGGCGATCCCGCGCAGCTCGAGCACATCCTCCAACAACGCGTTTGCAGGGCGCGAGGGCGGGGTCATGAGGCTGTACTCCACATCCTCCGCGCCGCGGCCGGTGACCTCGCCATCGGCGTCGATCCAATCGGCCAATCCGCCCGCAAGCGTGTCGGGATCGGCTTGCTCCAGCTCCAACACCGTCAACAGCGCCCGGTACAAGGCCAGCCGGTCGGGGTCGGTTTCATAGCCGCCGCGTGGTCCGGGCCGCACGACGCTGTTGAGGTTAAAGCAGTTGTTGGCGTCACGCACGACGCCCTCCAGCGTGCCGCCATCTATGGGAAACACCGTCGGGCCCTGAGCCCAGGGCGCTTCAAGGGTCGAGCGCTCGGGATCAACCTCCCAGCTGCGGCGGATCACTTCGCGCACAAAGCTCTCCGCCCCCAGCGCATACCATTGGGCTTGCTCGCGGGCTTGGGTGGCGATTAACCGCCGCCAGGCGAAGCGGATGTCATCAGTGATCTCCACCGCAATAGTGGTCATCACCGTCACCAGCAGCAGAACAGACAACAACGCCGCGCCGCGGTCGCGCCGCGGACGTCGGCGCGCGGCCGCGTCCGTCGAGCGCGCAGGCCGGCGAAGAAGCCGCGACACCACCATGCTCACTCCGTCACCGCCAAGGCTTCCAGCGTCACTTCCGGCGCGGCGAACACGTGACGCACCGCACCCACCCCATCGAGGGTGAGGTCGAGGGCGATCAAGCGCGGCGGCGGCGCGAACGCTTGCGTCTCCACAGTAACCTCCCACACATCCAGCCACACGGGCCCGCTGTCCCACTCCGACCCAGCGAAGCTGACGCGCAACTCTTGGACGCCCGTCAGCACAATCTGCTCCACAATCGGGGTGTCCGGCGTCACATCAGGGCGCAGACGTGTGCGTCGCACCAAATCCTCGCCTTTCCAATAATAGGACACATGTTGCAGGGGGCCACGCCGCTCAAATCCCCCGGGATTGGACCAGCCCGAGCGCGTGAACGCTAAAAATGGCGTGTCGCTGTCGGCAAGGCCGCCCTGGAACACAAAGGGGTTCGGTTCTCCGAACGGTTGGCGCACCACCCGGCGCGTCATTTGCGCAATGTCGTCGCGCAGAAGCGACCGGCTTACTTGCAGCTCCCGCAAGCGGACTTCGCGCGCGTTCATCACATCCTGGGCGTTGAGGGCGTTGTTCATCACCGCCATGCCCGCCGCGGAAATCATGGAGATGATGAAAAGCGCCGCCAGCACCTCCAGCAAGGTGAAGCCCGCCTCACTGCGAAACGGCGCGCGCGCCTCCCGTGACCGCGCGGCGCCGCTCATGGCGCGGTGGAGAGCTCAGGGCGCGTCGCCGCGCCCACAAACGCCGTCGCTTCCGCTAAGACCCGCTGCTCGCCCTCCGCGCGCACCGCCACATCCAGGCGCAGCATTGCGGGATCGTCCGTCGGCGTGATGGTCCGCGTCCAGGCCCAGTCCAGGTCGGCGAGCACGACCTCGCCGCTGGCGACGCCGCGCTGCCGGGCGGTGGGATCAATCATCGCTTCGGCCATCACATTGTCGGCGACAAAGCGAGCCATGGAGGCCTCCTCAATGTGGCGGAAGGAACGGGCCTGCTCGCCCGTCGCGCGCAATAAGGCCAGCACCGCAATGGAGAAGACGCCGAGCGCCACCACCGCCTCCACCAGCGTGAAGCCCGCATCCGCCGGGCGGCGCCGCCCGGCGTCCCTGGCCAAACGCGCGCGCATCATCGCCGACCTCCCGCGTCCGCCGGCGCGCCCGTCGCCTCGCTGACATGGATGTCGCCGGCTTGCCCGACCCGCACTTCATACAACTCGCGTCCGTCACGCAGCGTCAGCCGGAACGGCGTCGCCAAACCTGTCGGGTCGAAGCGGATCAAGGGCGGCAGGGCGGCGATCTCCTCCGGGCTGAGATCCTCAAGCGGGGGCGCGTTGTCGATCGACACCGCGACCTGGGCGTCTGTGTCCCATTGCCGCGGCGTCAGCGCGGGCGGCTCCGACGCCTCGCGCCATTCGCCCGCCACGAAGCGAAAGAACGCATACCCCTCCTCGTCGGCTTTGAGACCGATCACGGCGCCGGACACGATGCTGTCCTGGGCGGCTAAGCGCGCCCGGGCTGTAAACGCCAACGCCTCGTCACGCAGATCAGGAACCCGCGTCGGCAAATTCACCACCACCACCGTCGCCATAATGGCGGTGATGGTCACCGCCATCATCACCTCAACGAGGGTGTAGCCGCTGTCACGGCGCGCCCACTGGCGACGGCCCAGCCGCCCGACCAGCCGTCCGCCGCGCC